>JAHEAR010000008.1:44052-117842 GCA_024642665.1 Bacteroidota bacterium | reverse complement strand
TACTATACCATTAATGATAAATCATCCGGAACCAATACTCAAAAATCAAAGAATCTTGAGACGAATATAGGTTCCGGTTATCGGTATACATTTGTTGCTAAAGAAAAATTTTATCTGTCACTAGGCTTAATGGCGAGTTTCGGTTATTTAAATACACATTTAACAACACGCATGCCTGGCGGGAATATCAAGACAAATCAAGACAATTTAATTTTTCGCTGGAATGGCACAACAGGTATTGGTTACAATGGGAGCAGATTTTATACCGGGCTGTATGCCAATGTATCGGGCGCACAATATAAACAGGAGTATACAACAGCGATTAATTTTGAGACAAAAGTATTCTATCACATTTTTTTTGGTATACGTCTTGAAGCTCCTGAATATTTAAAGCGATTTATGGATAATGCAAAAAAGAAATTTCCATAAACTAAATAAAGAATATTATCAAAATCACGCCTTTAGAAGAACAAGTTTCTGACATGGGAAGCATTCAATGGCTTGATAAAGAAAACGGTCAACCCGGCCCGAACCTGGAATTATTTGTATCAAATGATCCGACTGCCAGTAGCTTTATCGATGGAGGAAAACATCTGTTAATCAATAAAACCACCGTATTAAGGATTTCGGACCTGGCCGTATTTCATTTTGATACCTATCGGGAAAATATTGATTATTCCGCAGCGAACCTCGTGGCTTTCTATCCGGATCAAGATGCGATTGTCTTCCTCGGCAACAAATACGAAGGCGATAAATTCATCTATGCGCTGATGGTATTTAACTACAAGAATAACGAAGCTTATGCAGTACCCTTCGATCAAACGGCCACACGTATGCAGAATGAGCATGATATTAACAGTACCTGGATAAACACATTTTTTGAATGGCAAACAACAAATGATGCAAATTATGTTTTAGTCAAAAAAGAACTCCCCGAACCCCCATTCTGGCAGGGACGTTTTAGCGATAAGGATTCATTTTACAACCTCGTACCTGCAAAAGAAGAAATGAGGCATGTGCTGGCAGATTTTGTTTGTAAATCATTAGCTGTAGACCAAAGTGCTATTCAACCTCACGAGGCAGGCGACAATATCTACCTTGACATTCCATATAGCAATATGCAATTTTCGGTTGGCTATTGGGAAAATCTAAAGAATGTTCACTTTACAAAATCTTTCGATCAAACTGCATCCGAGGAGAGCCTGGCCATTATAAAGAAAATCGGAAATGATTTTAATGAAGAATTGAAGAAAGGTAAATATCAGGAATTTTTTACGACCTATTGAAATTCAACATTAAATCTATTGGTAATTATCTATCATTGCTACTTTTAAAACACAATCCCTTAACACCCTACCCCTTATGAAACTGCATACCATTAGCCTTTTGCTTTTTATCACTTCAACCAGTATAGCGCAGTCTGACCCTGGTCCGGGGTTTGTCTTCATCCACTTTGATGACAAAACGGTCCTGGACTTATATAACGATACTACTGACCATAGCCCTGCAAAATCAATTGAATTTTTCAATGACCCGACCATTTACAGCTGGAACATAAAAAATATTGACCAACAAACGGAATGGTTAAAGCCCGAGGCCTTATGGCTGGAATACGATTTATTTGTGTTCAAATGCGCAAGGCTGGAAAATAATTGGTTTAGGATAATAACCAATAATGAAAATGGAGATTCCTATTGGTTACGCAAGAGTGACCTGACGGAATTCAGGGATTGGGAACATTTCCTGAAGGATATGTTTTCCATTTCCAGGCTCCCTGACCAAAACCAGCCCATTAAAACAGCTCCTACAGAAAGTTCCAAAACCATCCCGTATGATGAGGAGGATTGTTTTCAAGTGAAATCTATGAAAGGCGACTGGATTGAAATTTTTACGCCTGACTTTTGCGACGAAGAATATAATGACCATATGACAAAGATAAAATCAGGCTGGATTCGATGGAAAAAAGACAACAAACTATTAATTATGTATTCTTTTACCAGCTGAAAAGTCGAATCCTGCATTTTTGAAAAGATCAGCACGGCAATTTTCGTAGCCGACGTATCACTACGCAGTAGTATTTACCTGCCAATACGTTTGAGAAATTCTTCTTTTTTCCTTCGCGAAATAAAGACGTAATCTCCGGACTTCATTTCAACTTGCCCCCCATCTCCTTTTAAATAACGCTTGATAAAATGGAGATTAATGATATGCGAATTATGTAATCTAAAAAAAATATCAGTGGGTAATATTTCTTCAAATTCCTTCAAGGTACGGCTTGCCAGTAATTTAGGATGATCATCAAAATAAATAGAAGTATAATTACTTTGTGCCTCCAGACGAATAATCTGACTGAGATCAAAAAACAATAATCCTTCAAAGGTTGGAATCGCAATTTTATTTAAAAATGGTTTTGTCAAAAGGTTTTGCTCCAGCGTTTCAAGTTTTTTTGTCATCTGTTCCTGCGAAGAAGGCAAAAGGATTCTCTGAACCGTAAGGATTAGCTCATCAATATCAATAGGCTTTAACAAATAATCAAATGCAGAATACTTAATGGCCTGAATAGCATAATGATCATATGCGGTAGTGAAGACCAGGTGAAATTTTTTGTCCGGAATCTGAATCAACATTTCAAATCCATTCATTTCCGGCATTTCAATATCCAGAAATACCAATTGCGGTGCCAGCTTTTGGATTAACAAAATGCCATCATGCCCATTTTCAGCTTCTCCGATCACTTCGACGTCCGGGCAGTAATCAAGAAGTTTTTGCCTTAAAGCAATGCGTCCATTCAATTCATCATCAATGATTATGGCTTCTAACATTACTGTATTTTTAATTTTACGCGAATTCTTGTACCGGATGATTTTCCATTATCCTCAAGATCTGTAATGAAAACTGATGCCCCTTCTTCTTCATTGAATAAGCGCACACGATCTTTACTCATCTGCATGCCGTACCCTTGGACGCTACCATCCGATTCGCCATTTTTATTTTTTCGACCTATTCCATTGTCCTCAATTAGATAAACAATATAATCATCTTCTTTGCTAACGGTTACCAGCAGCCTGCCTTCATGCTGATCTTTGTGCCGTAATCCATGAAGAATGGCATTCTCGACGTAAGGCTGAATGATCAATGGCGGCACCTTATAATCGCCCTGCATCAGTTCCCCATCTACTTGAATGGAGGCTGAAAATCTATGTTGGTGACGAAACAATTCGAGATCCAGATAAAGCTGCAGGGTATCCATATCTTTGGAAAGGGTCACCCTGTTTTCCTTAGAACTATCCAAAACATTTCGAATGAGTTTGGCAAATTTATTCAAATAGACGGTAGCCCTGTATTTATCATTACTTTGAATCATCGCATCGATACTGTTGATGCAATTGAAAATAAAATGCGGATTCATTTGCGAACGCAGTGCCATCATTTCAGTCTCAGCGATCCGATGCTTTAGTTCAGAGGCCTTTCGGACGGCCAGAATCCTTTTCTTCCAAAAATACCATATCAGTAATCCTATGCAGAGGATAGCCAAAATTCTAAATCCAAGCGTTCCCCACCACGGTGGAGAAATGATAATTGACAGTGAGGCCGGCAAAGAAGTTTCCCCTCCCAAATCAGCTTTAACTTCAAATGCATAGTGCCCCGGCTTTAAATCCGTATAATCTGCAAAGTTTCGGGTGGAGGTTAAGGTCCAATTTTCTTCCAGCCCATTCAACCGATAATAATAGCTTACCTCGGCAAATGGGGCAAAATCAAGTACACTAAACTCGATCGAAATAAAATTCTGATTATAGGAAAGACTTACAGGAATCCCATTAGTCAGAAATGAATCGACAAACAAGTATTCACTGAACAATTTGAATCCACATATTTCTACTTGTTGATTGTCCGGACGCTTCGTCGTTAAGTTCAACGGATTAAAACAAATCAATTCTGCAGGCGTTCTGGCTACCCATCGCCCATCGCGCAATGGATAAAAATGACCCGATTCGAAAGCACTCTGAATGCCATCATGCGCCAAAGGATACTGAGTGATTCTCTTCAGGTCCGCACCTAATTTATATAGGCTATAATCCGACGTAAACCAGATATTGTCAGACTGATCCTTTTTGATGCCATACACCGAGATGTGCTTTAACCGTTCAGGAATAGCATCCCTGGAAAATACTTTGGTATGCTTGTTGAAAAAATACAATCCGTGATAAATCGTTCCTACCAGAAGCGTCGAATCTCCATAATCTAAAATACATGTAATCGCAATGGATGGATTTCCCTCCGTTGAATCGGGAAGATATATGGATTTGAAGGCATGCCGGTTCACATCAAACTCCTGAAGTCCTCCTTCAACACCTATCCAGCAAAGGCCAGCTTTATCAATAATCATATCATACAATCCCTTACGAATATCCGATTGGTGAGGCATGGCATCATTGTACTTAAAAAATTGGTTGGCATGTGAATCCCAAACGGTTACTTTCCCATTTTGAAGCCCTAAATAAATATTGCCCAATTGATCCTTTGCCATGACCCTGATCGTGGAATGTTCTACTTCGTCCGGCCGGAGGGTCACAAACGCTTTAGTGATTGGATTGTATTCATGAATGTATCCGTGTTGCGTTCCTGCCCATATGCGACCATCATCCAGCTGAATAAAACTCCAGACCAGGTTGTATTCGACAGGTCCCGGAAATCGTATCTGCCGGATAAAATTCCAATGATTATCATATACGGAGATACCTCCTCCCCAGGTGGCTACCCAAATTTCACCCTGATTTGTTTCCATGACATCATTGATACTCTGTTTTGGCAGGGAGGCTATATTGCCATCAATATGACGGATCGTTTGAAATGGGTTTTGGTAGGGGTTGAAAATATTAATGCCGCGGTCTGTACCCAACCATATATTATCATCCCGATCCTGAAACAAGGATTCTATGCTAAAATTATAGCGCAATCCATTACTTATTCGCTCATCCGAAGTAAGATATTGAAATCCATCATTGTCTCGATCATACAATAGCAAGCCACAATAATCTGTCGCAAACCAAATGTGCTTTTGCCGATCTTCCATCATCGCATTGATGAGTACGGGCAAGTCCTCTTTTTCATAAACAGACTCACTTTTTAAAATATCCCGCAAGGAATAGGTGAATAACTCATCCGTTTCAAGATTGTACCGCAACAATTCCGTTGTCCATGTTGAGATCCAGATATTTCGGTCACTATCGAGCAACATATAGCGGAAGCGATTATCCGAATGGTTCCGTGCCAAAATTTTTTTCAACAAAGGATGTTTTGGCTGGGCATCAAATGTCGCATCGATCATTCTTGTATCCACATCAGCAATAAACAGGTCGTTGAAATTATTGAACCAATAATTGCCTGTCTTTGGATCATTAATAATTATTGAACCCTGGTTGGGCTGTGCCGGATTAACATTAATAAACGAACTAATAATGGTGGAATTATGTATATCTTTTGAGATCAAACCATTTTCACCAATAAACCACTGATTTCCATTTTCCTGATGAAAGAGTGAAGCATTTTGAAGATTATCCTCCTTCAACACATCCTCAAGGTTTCCGGTCTTCAGGGTATTGGATGCCAGGTCCAGAATTTCCATGCGATCTCCTTTGATCACCCAAATTTGCTGATCCAGGGTATCCACATACAAATAACTGTCGTGCATGACACTGAAGGAGGACCGATTGATCACCTCAGGATAATTGATCAATCTGGTGCCATCATACCGTTGCAATCCGTTTGGCGTTAGTATCCAGATAAATCCCTTTGTGTCCTGCCCCACTCCCCTTATCATGGTATGCAACAGGCCATCTGTCTGATCGATATGTCGAAACGTATACTTCCCATTGAGTTGCGCTACCGCATAAGTATTCCAAAGCAGGAAGGAAAGGATGAGGACATGACGCATGGATTAAAGTTAGATTATAGCACTGAATAGTCGGGATATATTTTCAAGTTTTTGGAATCCCGCTTACCGGTACTGGGTACCAATAGATCTACATGACCAAGGATACTTTAATTAACGATCTGAAGGTTGCGGCTAACATTATGTATGCGGTTTGTGTTACTTTCAATTATATCCAAAGTGATGACATACATTCCGGATGGTAAAGCTATCTGAAATGGCTGAGCATGCCGCAGCCCTGATGTCTGATATTCCGACTGCATTAGAACTTGCCCTAACATATCGCTGATTTTTACATGAACAAACAAATTGATTTCAGCATCAGTCAATATATTAAATTGATTGCCTGAAGGATTTGGATATATCCGAAATGACAACCTGGGTATAGATTGTTCAATGATAAATGTTCCAAAATCTGTTGCTTGCTGAAATCCTTGTGTCAAGACACCTTCAGAAGTTTGATAGGTCTCCACCGCTGCCATTTCTCCCACGGTAAAGCTTAGTAAGCCAAAGTCTTTGGCATAAAATCCACCGGTAGAGGATATAACAAATGGGGTGAGTTGTTGGGCAGAAATAACACCACAACACAAAGACAAAAACATAAAACTCCATATTCGATTCATAGTATCTCTCCGTTTACTAATTAGATAAATAATAGTGTAATGCGTCTGCTAATTTCAGCTATAACCATAGGTTAATTAGGTTCCTTTTTTTCCACCAATGATTAATTTTTACGATTCTCTAATGCATCCATTCGTCGCATTAATTCCTGGTTTGTTTTCAAAAGCGCATCAATCATCACTTGTTGTTCCTGCACAGCCTTAACTAGTGGCACCACAAAATTATCATATCGCAAACCATATAATCGGTCTTCTCCGCTTGGCTTATCCACACCGCTAAAGGTAAATCCGGACTCGATAGCTGCTTGTTCTACTTCCTGTGCAATAAATCCACTTTCTCTTTGGGAGGCCGCATGTTCGAGGCTCTGTTCATTCCATTTTACTAAATCCGGATTGGTTGGGTCAGGTTCAGGAACATGATAAAATCGATTTATTCCGGGCAGATCAATGAGGTACGTTACCGGGTGAAGAAGAAGGATAAAGTCTAAACCCTTTACATCCTCTCTTACCTGTTGTTTGTAGCGGCCGTCGGAAAAGATAGTCCACCCCACGTGTCCACCAATAGACAAAACAGATGAATTGCCTACGCGTACTTTGTTATGATCGTCTACCACGGCGCCATAACCAACGGCTGTGGCATTGACCAGATTCGTCCAGCCGTTTAGCGCTGTTTGTGCCCCTAATCCAGTATTATTCATACCGGTAATATTGCCGGAGAATGCATTAAATCCAATGGCCGTGTTTGATGTTCCGGTAGTTGAATTTAGTAAGGCATTTGTGGCTACAGCGGTATTACTCGCTCCACTGGTATTATTATTCAAAGCCTGCAATCCAACCGCAACATTGTTAGGTCCGTTATTAAAGTAGAGCGCATCCATTCCGATGGCAGTATTCGAAACGGCCGTTGTATTCGTATATAATGCATGTACTCCATAAGCTGTGTTGTAACTGGCAGTATTCAATTTAAGGGCATCCGTACCCATGGCGGTATTAAAGTTTCCGGAAATATTGGAATATAAAGACTGAAGACCCATGGCCGTGTTATCATGTCCGGTTGTATTACTTGCCAGTGCGTAGACTCCGGTTGCAGTATTCCAGTAGCCTGTAGTATTATCGCGAAGTGCATTTACGCCACTTCCGGTATTCCAGTAGCCTGAAGTATTCTTAAACAATGTATTGACACCAATCGCCGTATTGCTGGATGCTCCCACATTGGAAGTCAATGCATGCGCGCCGATGGCTGTATTGTACGAACCGGTTGTATTCGCATAAAGGGTTGAATCTCCTACCGCCGTATTATAACCACCAATTGTATTTAATGCCAGAGCACCATAGCCGGTCGCCGTATTATGATCCGCTGTATTAGAATACAGGGCACCATGACCAATCGCTACATTGAATCTTCCATTGCGGTTAAGAAACAAGGAAGCATAGCCGACAGCCGTATTCGAAACACCACTGGTATCCCATTGCATGGCATATGCGCCTATGGCCGTATTGAAATCATTTATGGTATGATAAAAGAGTGCACGATAGCCTAGTGCAGCATTTTCCTTTCCTGAAATATTGAAATACATGGCACTGTGTCCACAGGCTGTATTCTGAAAGCCGGAAACATTGTACTGCAGAGTTGTTTCTCCCACAGCTGTGTTTCTATAACCAGTAATATTTCGAGCTAATGCGAGAATGCCCACAGCCACATTATCCCAGCCGGTCGTATTCCAAAAAAGCGCACTTGTTCCAATGCCAATATTATTACTTCCTGTGGTATTGTGGTAAAGCGTCAATGCACCGAGGGCTGTGTTATAGCTGCCATACACATTTGAGGTTAATGCTTTGGAACCAATACCAACGTTGTAAGAACCCGAAACATTTGATTGTAATACTTTGTAGCCAAAGGCTGCATTTTCATAACCGATTGTATTTGTATCCAAAGCTGTATGACCGAAGGCCGCATTAGCATAGCCGGTCGTATTAGCACGCAAAGCGGAAGAGCCAAAGGCCGAGTTAAAATTTCCGGTGGTGGTATTGCGCATAGCACGTGATCCGATCGCTACATTATTTAACCCTTCGGTGATATCCATTCCGGAACTGTCGCCGAGAAAATAATTTTGCGTGGCTGCGTTGAGTGCTCCAGCCCATGTATTGTTGAGGCGTAAGCGTAATGGTTGTTCATCAGTCGTTCCAAAAAAGTTATTGTCCGGATCTGTATCTGTATTTCCGGTTAATGACCAGCCATTAGTACCAGCGGAAAATTCTGTCCATTCAGCACCATTATAAAACCAAAAGGAACTTGTGATCGTATCATACAACATAAGCCCATTGGCAGGATTCGATATCGCGATACGAGATTCTGAAGATGTCCTGGGAATGAGGATACCCTGTTCCGGGCTCTTGATATCGAGTATGGCACTTGGATCAGGTGGTGAGCCATCCAGATTGATGGAAACACTTTGTGAAAGAATGACCGTCGGCCTGGCAAATAAGAGAATCGACCATAGCAGACAAATACAAATACACCTCAGGGAGTGCCTGATTATTGCGATGTAAAACATGCTATTTTTTGCATTCATTTCAATTTAAGTTTTTTCAGCGCCACTGCAATACCGGATAATTAAAATCTGACTTCTACTCCGTTTTAAAAATGACTGTGATTGCATTTATTAATTCTATTTAAATCAATCATGACACTTTATTTCCGTTTATGCAGATCATTTGAGATAGTGATTATGTTTCTGATCATTTACAGTGCTTGATATAAAAAATATGCATTGTTTATTTTGGTGGAACAGAAGACGTTTCGTCCGGAGAGGTCAGTCCTGTCACTCCGGAACCACAATTCGCAATGGTCATCCGAACTTTTGATGCAGGAAAAATCCAGAATCCGGGTTCCAGTTTGATCTGATTCGCAGCTTTTAGGTTTACGTTGACCCCAAGCCCCCCATTGATCCAATGATCTGCTATTATTTGATTGGATGATTCAAATGAATACTGTCCCTGACTGATATTATAATTCAGTTGAATAAGGGAAGAACAAGCTGAATAGGTATCTGAAGCCCATATACCCCGCCCATAGGTTGCCGCTTTAAGTTCACTTTTATAATAATTCATTTGCAAATCAGTCACAGGAACATGAGGCAGGCCATTTGAAAAGGGAACCCAGTCAGCCAGCCCATCATCCCTGTAGAATATGCCGATTTCCGAACCAACAAAGACTGCCCCGGAAGGATTATTCGCATTGTTTGCAAAGGTGATTGAATACATTGGTGTGTTGGGAAGGGATCTGGTCATATTTGTCCAGGATACTCCTGCGTTGAATGTCCGGAATACTTTTTCACCATCCTGATACCCGGCGACAACAATCCACACCTCATTTCTATTGGCCGGATTAACTGTCATAGCGCTGACAAAAAGACCCGCGGTGACCGGAAGAGAATAGTTGTACCAGATTACATTTGGCAGAAGTGCATCAGGGGTCACCCAAAACTTATCGCCCGTGCAAATATATAAGTTGACGCCACCCGCATCTCTGCCTGTAACCATTGAAGGTGAGACACCCATTTGAGCAAGTGGTCCAGGCCCTATGGTATCCCATTTCACAGCACCATCAAAACTGCGCAATACCCCCCCCAATGAAAGGACCAAAATCACATCCGTATTTTCCCATTGTCCATTACCTGTATTGTAAAAGGGTGGTACCTGAACAAAAGGTGTAATCCATGGATAAACAGAGGCACTCCCCTGACTCGGCAATGACGTATTATTAAATCCTGCTCCGAAAGTCGTAGACCTGCCAAGACCACCATTTTGTGAACTGACGTAAACAATACTGTTATTGAATGAATTAAAATAGTTGTCCATTCCATCTCCACCATAGACCTGTTGAAATTGCCCTGTGGAGGTTCTCAGGAATTGTCCGTTGTCTTGGGTACCGCCGATCAGACGATCTTCAGCATTATTTGTCCCGCTGATTCTGTAATACTCGCTGATGGTGAGTCCATTGCTTTTGTTTTCCCATGTATTACCACTGTTTGTACTGCGGTAAAGGCCACCGTCATTACACAACCAAAGATGACCATTGAGTGGATTGCGTTTGATATTATGCTGATCGCTATGCACTGAATTGAAACTAACCTGATTGAGGGTTACACCGCCGTCCACTGAATTAAAAAGATTGAGTCCTCCTACGATCACATAGTTTTCTTCCTGTGGATCGACATAGATGGTATTCGCATACCAGGATAGATTCCTGGCGCTATTAAAGAGATCATCATTATTGCTGCAACTCACACTTCTTGTTGTGAATGAGGAACCGCTGTTGTTGGAATAAAATAGTCCATTAAAAAGATTTCCTCCGAAGAAATCATAGCCGGGACCCGCTAAAAGATATATGGCATTTGGATTGTCCGGTGTCACTGCAATTTCCATTCGGTCGATGGCCTTCGTAGTCGTGATAGCCTTGTTTCGCGTAACAAGCGTATTGATGTTTAACTTTGAAAAATTATTTGATACCATCATCGTGTAATACACCGTATCAGGATTGAACGGTTTAAACTCCATATCATTTACATTTCCGCCTACAGCTAATTGCCAGGTATTTCCACCATCTCTTGTGATGTGAATTCCGTCAGACATGGCAGCAAGAATGATATTTGGATCATCCGGATGCATCAGCAGCTTGGCACCTCTTAAGTTTTGTTCGTGGAGTGCAGTATAATTCGTTTGCACCCAACTCAACCCACTATCGTAGGATTTAATGACCCCTATACTTTGGTGTGGGTAAACATTTGTGCTAAGTGAAAGATCACCGGCAAGCGCGTATAAGATATTGTTATTTGGCGCGGGCACAACGACGATATCAGCGATACCCAAAATGGGGAGGTCTATGGTCAGATTAACCCAACTATCCCCATTATTCATAGATTTCCACATACCTCCACCGGCCGTGGCAACATAAATAATATTTGCATTGACGGGATCGAAAGCAACACTATTGACTCGCCCCTGACTGGCCAGGGCACCAGGAACTGATGAATGACCAAGATTGGTCCAGTTGCCGGTATGTGACCTGTCTCCTGAGGTGGCCATTCTTTCCATTTCTTTAATCGATTGACCATTGGCAGCTGTATAGTCAACAAGCACTCCATTGCCATCGATATGATGCATGGCAAACCACTCCCAACGTTTCCACTGATTAATCCCGGACCGATTACCCGCTGTTGCGGTGTCATAAAACAGATTAATCTGCTTACTTAAAGCTAATAGATTACCATTGTAATCTTCAGGATGTATGGATTTTGCAAATCCCTGGGTCCACCCGGAGAGTGAGTCTAAGGCAAGGAGCATGGCCACCAGGACCCATGTGAAAATTGTTTTCATATCATTGATTATTGGTCTGCTGATGTCCACTTTGGTTTTCCAAAGATTCGATTCGCTTATTTAAGGCAATAATATGCAGGGTAAGTTCTTCGATTTTTTCCATCATTTTCATCTGCACATCCCCTACATGCAGACCGCTTGTTTCGATCTCTTCGGAAGATGGGATATTGGGTAAATGTTGATGTTGCTGTATATACGCTTCCACCTCGGTTAAGGGCGTTAGTTTGTAATCCTGATGAAAAACATGGTCAGCCCATCCTGATTCTACGACGATCTCCTTTGCCCTGATTTTTCCATTAACTGCCAGTCGGTAGCCTGCAGGATTTGTTGTACCTATTCCGACATTTCCATCCGGTTCGATATTAATGACAGCCATGCTGTTGGCAACAATCCGCATGGCATGATTTGAGTTTGTACCGATGGCAGCCGAGATACCGCCAACCGTTGTATTTAAAATAATTCCTCCATCACTGATATGCGTAATGCCAATACTATTATTTGGTGTGTGCACTGTGAATTTTCCGATAGGTGCATCGGCGTTTGAACCCACCATTACATTACCATCCGGCCAAATATGCAGCTTACCTTGTCCTCCGGCATTCAGGCGAAAAATATGATTCGTGACTGTTCCAATGGCTGCAGATACGCCACCAACGCCTTCCGATACAATGATCGAATCCGGCCCGGCCACATGAATCCATCCGGAGCTGTTGATTGGCGTCTCCAGATATAGTTTTGAAATTAAAGGGGTCGATCGGACTTGGTTTGTTCCTGTAATATTGGATGGATCTTCGTCTTCTCCCAGCACTACTCTGCCATCGGGAAGTAAATGCAAAAGACCGTTGCCTCCACTCAGCAGGCTTAAAGGATGATTACTAGTTGTCCCAATGGTTCCTGCCACATCAGAAATAGCCGTTCCCAGGACGATATCGTTTTCCGAAGTCGAATGGGTAAAGCCTACTTCATTGATGACTGTTTCAATGCTCAGCGGCGAAACAGGATCATCCGTTCCGATACCGACCAGATTGTTGAAAAATATATTGCTGCCATTGGCGTCCCATGCACTTTCGCCTCCACTTTTCGCGGCAAACAATGCATAAGGAACACTTTGCAGTTGTGAGGTACCCATCAGTTTGAAATTATTGCCTCCCAAATAATCCATCTCCACCTGAAGCCATGGGGTAATAGCTCCCCAATCAATGGTTGAGAAGGAGCCCAAAGTTGAACTGCCGCTGCCAATGGTTAGTGTAAATAAACCGAATGAATTGGTCATGGCATCCTGTGTTTCCTGGTAAACCATAGGACCGGTATTGCCATCTGTAATGCTAAGCCTAATATTGACAGTTTGGTCAGTCAGTATACTTCCGTCATTGTTGCGCGCGATGGCCTGGTAGTTCATTCCCTGAGGAATTTGCGAGAATACCTGACTAAACAGGAATGTGCAAAACACCACGCAAGCAAATTGTGTGATTCGGGTCAACTTAAATTTATTCATAGTAAATTAATTTTTGTTAGAAAGCCTTTTGAACTTCACGAAACCGATGAGTTTCTATGGATTGAGTTTTTGCTTATATCCTCCTCGTGTGCCGTGTGAAAACAAATATTTAATTAGGTCACGAGGTCAATAGAATCTTGCTACCAAATTTTGGAATAAATTTGATCTGCCTGAAAGGCGATGAGCGGATGCCGGCTTTGGGTTATTGAATGACCTGAATCGCTTGTCAATAACATGAGGATTCTTCTGAAGAAGGAGTTTTCAATACACGCAACGACAGTAGCAGGATCCAATGTGGCGCTGATTATAATTTTGAGTGCTAGTCAGCTATAAACTTAATTATTGCAAACCCATAGGACGGGTTGCATTCCATCCCCTGACTGAATCTCTTAGGGATTCTATGCTGGAGGAACTTTAAATAAAGACTGGGTTATACCTACTGGTTCAATAAATAATATGAATACCTGTGGGTAAATGGGAAATGAGTAGAGCCCTTTAGTTTCTTTACCGATTCTCTCTGCAAATGGTATAAGCAACTTCGGCAGGAGAATCCCAGGCGATGGTATTGAAAGATGATAAAAAAAACGGAAAAGATCAATTCGCCATATGGTTTATGTTCTCTTAGCGATGAAGAGGCTCAATTATTTTTCCTTCAACAGGGCAATCTCCGCCTGCAGCTGTTCGATCATCACTTGTTGCTCCTGAATCGCTTTGACCAGTGGCACTACAAACTCTGCATAGCGCAAGCCGTACAAGTCGCTGTCATTTCCCGGAGCATCTACTCCACTAAATTCAAATCCATTTGCCTGCGCCGCTTCTTCAACTTCCTGCGCGATAAAGCCGGTCAAGACCATGTCAGCCTTTTGATGACCACGTTGAACGACATTGTCATCAGGAGATTCATCTAGTTTGCTTGCTATTGCTTCCGTGTTAAGTTTATACGTCACTGGCCTGAGGGCTTTAATAAATTCCAGCCCGACGACATTTTCCTGCACGTCATACTTGTACCGGCCATCCGATAGCGACGTCCAGCCGACCTGTCCGCCGATGGAGGTCGTGGAACTGTATCCCAGACGTATTTGCTGATCGGCAGTTACACGGGAGTTGTAGCCAATGGCTGTGCTATAATAAACATCGCTGAAGTTTCCAACGGTATAGTCCGCATCATATCCAAGGAATGTAGAATAATGGTTGGTCGCCGAATTGGTACCGGTTCCAACTCCTACACCCACATTCTGATAGCCTGAAGTATTTAATTTAAGCGCATCTCTACCGACTGCAACATTTTCGTAGCCGGAGGTATTATCTGTAAGAGCGTCTCTACCCATGGCGGCGTTTGAGTAGCCGGTCGTGTTATCATACATAGACCAAATCCCGATTGAAGTGTTGGAATGGCCGGAGGTATTTGATCGCAGGCATTGACGACCGATAGCCGTGTTCTCATAACCGCTGCTATTGACGTTCATTGATTCATAGCCGACAGCGGTATTGGAATAGCCGGATGTGTTAGCATAAAGCGAGGCATCGCCGATGGCTGTATTGTATTGACCTGTATTATTCGCAGCTGTTACACTCCCTCGTAGGGCATAATATCCCAAGGCTGTATTATAGGTTGACCTACCGGTGGTTCGGTTATCAGCATATTGCATTGCCTGAAATCCAACAGCAGTTGATCTGTTGTTGGCCTTGTTTGAAAATAAGGCGTTAGATCCAATAGCAGTATTATTATCCCCAAAAGTATTGCTGTAAAGCGACTGCTCACCAACTGCGGTATTTCGATCTCCAATTGTATTCAGGGCTAATGATTCGTCTCCCACGGCTGTGTTATATCGACCCGTGTTTGAGGCAGGCTCACTACTCCCACGGAGCGCAAAATACCCAACCGCTGTATTATAGGTCTCTCTTCCTGTGGGCCGATCATCCGCATAGTACATTGCCTTGAACCCAAGTGCTGTTGTTCTGCTGTTTCCCCTATTATTGTATAAGGCTTGCTCCCCCACGGCAACATTCACGCTTCCGGCAGTATTGTAAAACATAGTCTGCCTGCCCAATGATGTATTAAACTCTCCGCTTGCATTTTCCCGCATGGATTCACTTCCAATCGAAGTATTATAGCGACCGGTATTATTGGAAGCAGTCGTACTGCCTCTAAGCGCAAGATATCCTACTGCGGTATTGTATGTTGCCAACGAGATAGCCCTGTCATCAGCATATTGCATCGCCCCGTAACCGAGTGCTGTACTCTGATCGTTGGCCACATTATTGAGCAAAGCAAATCGCCCGAGAGCCACATTCATATCTCCAATTACATTATCCTTTAAGGCTTCCTCACCGATGGCCGTGTTGCTATTGCCGGTAGTATTTGAATAAAGTGAACTTTCTCCAAGTCCGGTGTTCTGACCACCTGTGGTATTGTTGAGCATAGCATTTGAACCAAGCGCTGTGTTGTCATCTCCGGTAGTATTTGCATGCAATGCGCTACTTCCTGCTGCTGTATTATAGTGTCCGGATGTATTATTGTAAAGTGCTTCAATGCCCAAGGAGGAATTTGCAAAACCTGAAATGTTACTTCTCATTGCATCAGCACCAACAGCTGTATTGTAATAGCCAATTGTATTGTTTAATAATGTTGAACTTCCAATAGCAATATTCCCTACAGCCTCGTAGAATTCTGTTGCCCCTATGCCATTATTTCTTAATGCATCATATCCGATGGCTATACTCCCATCCCGATCTGTACTTTCTAATAGTGCTCTACGCCCGATAGCAATATTTCCTGTTCCATCCAAATTACTATGAAGGCTTTCATAACCTACAGCAACATTATCGTTGCCGGAAGTATTGTTGAGAAGTGCCTCACTACCTAGTGCTGTATTCCCGCTACCGGTACTAAAGAATAATGTATTTGCACCCAGTGAACTATTGTTTGTTCCACTGACATTATCAGTCTGTGATCCATAGCCACATGCCGTATTATAGAAACCGGTCGTATTGGATAGAAGCGTGGAGTGACCAATAGCGGTATTATAACTTGAAACATTAGAGAATAAGGCAGAATAACCTACGGCTGTGTTTTGTACACCTGATTGGTTTTCGCTTAACGCCAATGTCCCGATTCCGGTGTTTGATGAGCCATCTGTATTATCCCCAAGCGCACTGGAACCGATGGCCGTATTCCCAAAACCTGTTGTATTACTTGTCAGGCTGGAGGCACCCATGGCGGTATTAAGATTTCCTGTCGTATTAGCACGCATGGACTTCGCGCCAACAGCAGTATTACGTGTTGCTTCAATTGGTTCGGTAGCACCCACGCCATTGGTATAGAGTGCAGAATCACCAATCGCCACAAGATCAGATCTATCTGTATTTTCAAATAATGCCGAGTGACCCATGGCCACATTTCTATTCCCGATCGTATTGTGATACAAGGCATCGCGTCCTACAGCGGAATTATTATTCCCGGTGGTATTGTTCCCCAATGTTGCCCGGCCCAAACCACTGTTACTTTCTCCTGACGTATTATGATCGAGACTAAAGATTCCAATGGCTGTGTTATGGTGTCCTGTCTTATTGGCATACAAACTGCCCAGACCAACAGCCGTATTAAAACTCCCGGAGCTGTCTTTTTGCATCGCCTGTCGTCCAATAGCGGTATTTGAACTTCCGGAAATATTATCATACATCGCCTGGGAACCCATAGCGGTATTATTTACTCCGCGTTTATTCAAAACTAAAGCAGCATACCCCACACCTACATTATGAAATCCTGAAGAGTCACTAAGGCCAGCCAGCCACCCCATATACGTATTGGCTGTTGTGTCTTTAATTTCAAGATTTGTTCGTCCAAACGCATTCTCAGACAATACGAGCCGCTCACTTCCTGACAAGTCAAAACGAATGATGTCCTCGTCCGTGCTTTCTTCCACCTGGACTCTGGTGTCCCCATCTGCATCTCTTAGAAAATTGGTATAACCACTTATCAACTCTTCCCAATCCGAGCCGTTGTAAAACCAAAAGCCTTGTAATGTTTCATCATAGACCAACAACCCTGTGGCCGGCGAACTAATAAGTTCACGTTGTTCCGTTGTCATCCTTGGAATCAAAATTCCTTTCGTCGTGGATTTCACATCCATAATCGAAGAGGCATCAGGAGCTGAACCATCCGTATTAATGGAAATAGCCTGAGCGTCCAGATCAAGACCACTCAAACAAAGGACAAGGAGCAATGCTGTGCAAACTATTTTCATATCAATAATAGATTTTATAAATTCAGAGGGGATACACCCGAACAAGATCAAACATAGAATCCTTGCTGGATATTATTGATTCCGACTGAGTCAGAAGCATGATCATTGAGGGAAATGCACAATTAATCGTGCAAGAGGATATCGAGCGACTCCCGAATTCTATCTTTGCAATTACTGATTCTGATATACTTTTTGCGCTGCATGCTATTATTAAATGGTTTATACTTAAAACAAGGAATAAACACACGTAAAAACAAAAGGAAAATGCTGTTTAAATAATCACCATTTTTTTGGCTACCTAACAAGGTGTCCGTTAAACCTACCCTATCCCAAATGGCGTAATATGACCCCATCAGGATACCGGGGTCATCCGATCATCATTTCCTCCCGGTTCCTGCCCCTCAATGAAGCGGGACCCCATCTTTATTGGGGTTGATTTATTAAAAAATGTCGTAGATTTAGTTGTCCGCGAAATCGTCCAATCGGCTGAGAGGGCGACAAGTGGCAGGAGATGTTTTGGGCCAGCAAAGCCACAGCCCCGGGAAGGTACGCCGGGGAATTTTCAGTTTTACATCACGAAGAATTAATCATTAATAAAATTGGTTTGTCAACCCAATAGTACCATACAGAAGATTGTCAAATACGTATTAGGTTACAAAAGAAATTTAGCAGGTCTAATATTTAAAAACTAAAAATTCTTTTCAAATGAAACGCTCCACTTTCTTACTCATTGCAGCCATCCTTTTTATACTGATCGGTGGTATTAGTTTATTCTTTCCCGACAAAATGGCTGATGGCTTCGGCATGTCATCCGACCAAATGGTCATTTTCCTACTCCGTGAAGTGGGCGTAGCCAATATTTGTTTTGGGGTGTTAAACTTTTTAGTGCGCAACGACCATGACTCTAAATCGCTAAAGTCAATTTTTATTTTCAATGGTGTCTTTCAGAGCATGATGGTACTCCTTAACATTTTCATTGTATCACAGGGTCTTCTGGCCATTGGTCAGGTCGCAGCACCCTTCGCCATTCATCTCTGTCTGGGCATCGGCTTTTTACTGTATATGTCAAAAATAAAGACGGCTCCCCATGCATAAATAAACTAATATCCTATGGCCCTTAAAGTTATTGGTGCAGGATGGGGACGAACAGGCACTGAGTCATTAAAAAAAGCGCTTGAAATACTTGGCTTTGGCAAATGCTATCATGCGTTTGAATTGCTTAAAGACGGAAAACGAATTGTTTACTGGGAACAACTGATGCGTGGCGAAAAACCCGATTACGACAAACTCTTTGACGGTTATCAATCTGCCGTTGATTTCCCTGCTGCGATGTATTACAAAGAACTCATGGCGCAATATCCGGATGCCAAAATCATACTTTCCTACCGGGATGCTGAGAAGTGGTATGAAAGTGCTTCGAAAACAATCCTGAGACCTCTTCCTTCGTTTTTTATGCCTGTGTGCAGGTTTATCGGCTTGTTTAATAAAAACTTAAGTTATTTCCCACGTATTTATGGGGTTATCGTTACCAGTGTTTTTAACCAATTGATGCAAGGCAAAAAAGATGATCGCGAATTTATGATCAATCTGTATAATCAGTGGGTGGAAGAGGTAAAGCGAACTGTCCCTGCTGACAAGCTACTGGTATGTGAAGCAAGGGAAGGCTGGGAGCCTCTGTGCAAGTTTCTGGAGGTACCAATCCCTGTGGCACCCTACCCTAAAGGCAATGATAGTGAAGAATTCCATAAAAGAATTAAGGTTTCTAATTTTATTAAGGAATTCAGGAAAAAAAGTTAGTACCTGTACATAGTACTTTTTCTATCCTTTAAACGAAGGCGGTTAGAAGAACGGGAAAAGTCACATCGCTTCCAGCAGTTGCCCTTTTCTGTTTTTCCATCTTTTTTTACAATCCACGAAGCCAAATCCTCCATTTACAAATTCACTGCAGCGGTGAAACAAACCCTTATTTACCTTTCAGGAAATTATTTGGTTCTCTGTAAGACATATCTTTTTCTCAATCGTTGAAAAAAGGACTAGGTTTTTTCTCAGATCTAAACTAATGAAGGAATATTGTAACGATTCATCACATTGATCTTGCTAATGCCATGTCCATTCAGAAGCTGACAATCAGATTTTTGGAACGCCCTATTCATAACTATAAAATCAAACACCATGAAAAACAAAATTGCCAATCTTCTTTTCCTATTCTTATGTGTAGCTTTCTTCTCTTTATTTAGTTGTAGTGATAAAAAAGATGGCGATGTCATACCGGGTTCAGCTACACTACTGGATAAGTGGTGGTACTCCGGCAGTGCAAATGCGGATATATACATATTCTCCAATGGAAATTTTGAACAAAGCGATGGCAATTCTTCCGCGAACAATTTCTTAGGCTATTGGGTATGGACAGATGAAGCTAATCTTGTACTGAAAGTGGATTACCTTCCAGGACAAGGACCGGGACAACCTACCATTGCCTGGTTGAGATTCTCAAATTTAACAGCAAATTCAGTATTGCTGGAACAATCGCTTACCGGTGAAGAGGGGTCCTATCAAGGTCCTTTCGAATATTCAACGGTACAGTAAATCTTATTTGTAAAGAGGTTTGATATTTAGATTCCGTTGAAGTGTCTGTCGGAATCCACAAATAGTATAATTACATACAAGACAAGGCCACCTATTTACCAAACATAAAATCAAATTCATGAAACCATTCATTCGCATTAGAAAAACAACTACACTCTTTCAATTGTTGGTACTTATTTCAACCGGATTTTTAATAATCTTTTCCTGTAAACGTGACAGCAATGAAAAACCTCAAGAATCAATAGAAAAAGAGAATGTCATCGTAATAACAACTGAAAAAATGGATTTTCAAATGCCTGATACGATTTCTTCAGGATGGAATACGTTTCGTTACAATAACAAATCCCCGCAAACACACTTTTTCCTGGTGGATAAGTATCCGGAGGGAAAAACTTCGAAAGATGCTGAAAATTTCGTTGCGCCGGTATTTGACAGTGCCATGAAATTAATCATGGAAGGCAAAACGGAAGAAGGCTTTGCCGAGTTTGCGAAACTTCCGGAGTGGTTTGGAGAAGTGGTGTTTGTTGGAGGCTCCGGGCTACTCTCCCCAAATCAAGTGGGAGAAACCACTCTTCATTTGAAACCGGGGAAGTACATGATTGAATGCTATGTAAAAATGAGTAATGGCATGTTTCACACCTCTATGGGTATGACAAAAGATCTGTTCGTGACTAATGAGGATAGTGGTAACAACCCATTAAACGCTGATATACCTATACGCATTTCCAGTACGGAAGGGATTGTTTTTAATGATTCCATTGCTGCCGGCAAACATGTCTTCTCCGTATTCTTTAAGGATCAAATTGTCCATGAAAATTTTGTTGGCCATGATATAAATCTGGTCAAGCTTGATGAAGATGCTGATCTCAAAGAATTGGAGAATTGGATGAATTGGGCTGATCCAAAAGGATTAATTGAACCTGCACCAAATGCTATCACATTTTTAGGTGGAGTTAATGATATGCCTGTAGGAAACACAGGTTATTTTACGGCAACACTGGAACCCGGTAATTATGCATTAATTGCTGAAGTACCAAATACGATGAGCAAAAACATGCTTAAACCTTTTGTAGTTCCAGAATAGAATTAGACCCCACAGGCAATAAAAAAAAGCCCTTACTTAACAGTAAGGGCTTTAAAAACTGTTCAGCAGATTTACATGCCACCTTTCAGGACATCCTGCCATTTTAATAGTTCGTCCCACTCACCTAATTCTGCAAGCTTAGCCTGGGCTGACCAGGTATTGGTCATCCCTCTATGGGTCGCAAAGGAAGGACCCGCTTCTGTAATCATAGCCTCAAGAAAACGGTGAGAAGCATTTGAAAGTTGTCGGTAACTTTGAATGCCTTTAGCATTAAGCAATCCTTCAATCTTAGGGCCAATACCTTCAATTTTTGTCAAATCCTGTTTTGGCTCATCTACTTCCGGTGCCGGACTTCCGCCAAAGATTTGTTTTAATAACCAGCCCAACAGGAGTCCTAACAGAAAGGCTGCAAGTAACCAAAGAAACCATGACCAGAATACATTTGATCCGTCACATGCCGTAGTGTTTATTAAAAGTAGTTTCATAATGATATTGTCATTTTAAGGTTATTCAATAATTTGTATTTCAACACGCCTGTTCATTTTTTTGTTTTCCTCCGTATCGTTGGGCTTGAAAGGCATAGTTTCACCCATTGACTGTATACTGATCTGACTGACATCCACTCCTAATTTCACCAGGTGATCCCTATGCTCAGAAGCACGTCTCATACCAAGTTCCATATTATAGGCCTCTTCTCCGTCACTATCCGTATGTCCGGTAATCATGATTTTATCCCCGGAGGATTTCAAAAATGAAGACAATTCACTAAAATAATTCAAGACCTGTTCATTCGTAATTTCTGCATCTGAATCATACTTATAGAAAACCATGGTTTTATCCAAATGCTCGATCACGTCATCATTTCGGGTGATCCATTTGTATTGCAGTTCATGCAGCATGTTCACTTTGGTCGCTTCACACTCACCGCCAAAACGAGCACCGGTAAAAATATCATCTGATGCAATTTCAGTAAATAATAATTTTACTTTTTCCGCTCTGGCAATACCATCTGCTTCTCGTTCAGTACCAAAATAAGGACCGACCAGTAATAACTTCTTTCCTTCCGGACGTGCGTTTATGATTTCACGCTTTTTATCCGGCCATAGATCATTGGTTATTACTTCTCCGGTAGAACAGTCAAAAATCAGCGGTCCATACGCAACGACAGGGACTTCCTCTGCACAGCAGACAACTGTTTCTTTATACCATCTCCAACTGAACCATGCTAGAATCAGAAACAGAAGCAATAATAAAAAGGCTAGTGTTTTTTTCATATTTATGGTTTTTTTACTCTCCTAAGATAAAAAAAAAGCTAATAAGACAAAATATCCTGATCCGTATTCTACCGGTGAACAAATACTCTCTCTTTAGCTTACCATCAAGTGTTCCCAACGGTTACTTTAAGACTTCAACTTGTGACGATGCTTCCCGATGGCGGGCCTGCCATTTTGTTCTTCACACTTCATTTTGAGGGCCTTCTGCTTGTGCAAGGACGCTGTAACCCCAAGTTTGAACCTCGAGGACTTACTACCCTGCGGACTAACTCTAATCGACTAAAAGTGTTTATATAATTTTAAACAATAATTGTTTGAGTGAGCAGTATATATTGTAGTTTTAGTTGCCTTCAACATCGGATAAAAATAATACGTATGAAAAAATCAAACCCCTCTCAACTTAAGGCTATCGGAATTTTTCTGACGATTACATTTTCCCTAAGTTCCATTTTCTATTTTCTCATTATTCATTCAGGTACATTGGGAGGAGGGTCAGGACATTATGTGATGGGACTTATGTGGTGTCCGGGCATTTCAGCACTACTGACCTACAAGATTCTAAAAAGAAATATTTCGGATCTTGGCTGGCAATGGGGAAAGACAAAATATCAGTTACAGAGTTACTTAATTCCCTTGGGATATGCCTCCATCGCCTATGCCATCATATGGAGTTTCGGCCTGGGCGGCTTTTACGATGAAACTACCGTGCACAAAATTACTGATTTTCTTGGCCTTGGACCTATTGGTGATGGTTGGTCGATTGTCATTTATGCACTTCTGGTGAGTGTCTTTGGAATTTTCAGAAGCATGTCCAGTGCATTAGGAGAGGAAATTGGCTGGCGTGGTTTTCTGACTCCGGAATTATACAAAACGCAGGGATTTACAACAACATCATTAATCACCGGCTTGATTTGGGGAATCTGGCATTTACCCATTTTGTTATTTGCCGACTATAACAGCGGCACACCTTATTGGTTTTCTCTGCCTTGTTTTATGGTTTTGGTGATAAGTATAAGTTTCATTTATACGTGGTATCGTATCAAATCCGGCAGTCTCTGGACGGCTGTTATCCTCCATGGAAGCCATAATCTGTTTATTCAAAGTGTATTCACCCCACTAACTGAAAACACAGGAGACACTGCTTATTTTATTGACGAATTTGGCATCGTACTTCCAATCATTGCTTTTGGCTTTGCTATTTATTTCTGGACCCGACGAAATGAATTAGAACCAGTCCCTCACGAAGTCTAAAAACTACCATTAAGGTATCTCCAAAAGATGGACTTACAACGTAAATGACGCTTGTATGTTTCTAAATATTCAGTGACTGCACACTGAGAGAAGCCCCTAAGCCATATTCTTTGTAGTTTTACTTATATCCAAAACAAACTCCCATGGAACAACTCTTAGGTTTTATAGCCCCGGGCATCGTCTACCTGTACATTTTCATTTTAAACATTTTCGTACCGGGCAGATGGGTTACAGGCTATGTAACCAAAACAGGTTCCAACGAAAAACTAACCTATCGTTTAAATGGATTATTTGTTCTTCTCCTGACCGTGGCGACCTGGTTCGGCTTATGTTATGCCGGGCTCATTTCATGGGATTGGTTTTATCTGGTTCGTTGGCCTGCCTTAGCCGGGGCGGTGGTCTTTGGCATTATTTTTTCATTGATTATTGTGATACCTTTTCCGAAGGTGAAAAATAATTTTTTGGCTGATTTTTATTTGGGTCGTCTGGACAATCCACAACTTTGGGGCGGCCGAATAGATGCTAAAATGTGGCTGTATTTAATTGGTGCGATTATGTTGGAAATTAACATTTTGAGTTTTGCCGCTCATCACTATATCCTGTTTGGAACAGGCGCAAGCATGGGTTTTTTTGTAGCCACTGGATTGCTTACCTATTTTGTCATCGACTACTTAACCTTTGAAGAGGTCCATTTATACACTTATGACTTTTTTGCGGAAAAGGTGGGCTTTAAGTTAGGATGGGGTTGTATTGCTTTCTACCCTTTCTTTTACAGTATTCCTTTCTGGTCGACTGCCGACTTACCCAATCCCGAATACTCTCCATTCTTCATTGGCTTAGGCGTAGTTATTTTTTTTGCAGGCTGGAGCCTTGCACGCGGCGCCAATATGCAGAAATACTTTTTCAAGAAAGATCCCGATCAAAGCTTTTTGGGCATTCAGCCGGAATACATCACAGATGGCAATAAAAGACTATTGATAAATGGGTTTTGGGGCCTGAGTCGACATATCAATTATTTAGGTGAAATCAGTATGGCTACGGGCATCGTTATCACCATCGGACATCTGACATTACCCTGGCCCTGGCTATACCCGTTGTACTATGTGCTCTTATTGTTTCCACGTCAAATGGAT
The DNA here is from genome assembly GCA_024642665.1 of Bacteroidota bacterium. Lineage (GTDB taxonomy): Bacteria > Bacteroidota > Bacteroidia > Chitinophagales > Saprospiraceae > Opimibacter. The sequence goes on along the minus strand of JAHEAR010000008.1, from coordinate 92,841 downwards.
GATGACAGGCGTTGCGCAAAAAAGTATGGTCTGCTATGGCAGGAATACATCAGGAAAGTACCTTATCGAATAATTCCGAAAATATACTGATCATCCGGAGGAGTGATTACAAACGATACATTTTTCTCGTTGTATCGCCCATGATCTTAATCGCCAACCGTCGAGGCAAAATGCGGTGCATAAAAAAACTGGCGATTCGATTGGCTCTTCCTGAAATAATCCTTGGTCGTTTACCAAGATGATGGAAACATTCCTCTACGACCTCTTCCGGTGTTTGCACTTTAGGTTCAATCAAACCTGCCTTTCCCGGCTTCGTGTTTATGAAATTAGGGCTGGAAGTTGCCCCGGCAATACAGGCAATCACATCTACGCCTTTGTCCTTCCATTCATACCATAAACTCTCTCCGAGAATGATGTTGAATGCCTTACTGGCAGCATAAGCCGTTAAATAGCCTGCACCCTGCATACCGGCTAAAGAACCCATGAGTACCACTGCACCTCTCTTGCGCTCTACCATCTTTTTCCCAAAATGTTGCACCAGGCGCAATGGGGTTACAATATTCGTAAATGCAATTTCCTGATGATGTGCCTCACTATTTTCTTCAAAAGCACCGATATACGATAGCCCTGCATTATATATCAAAACATCTATTGCTGTTTGCGCTAGTTCGTCTATCAATATTTGTGCAGCCTGTGCTTTCGATAAATCGCATGAAATCGTATTGACCTGAATCTTATACTTTTCTTTGAGTTCATTTGCAAAAATTTCCAGCGGATCGGGTCGGCGTGCAATCAACACCAGATTCATGCCTTGCTTTGCAAAATGTATAGCGAAAGCGGCTCCTATACCTTCTGAGGCTCCTGCCACCAATGCAGTTTGACCATATTTTGATACTGAATTCATGACGCAAAGATATGGAAAGAAAAGAGTGCTAAGCATTGCCACAATTATTCCAATGGTATTTGGAAACGGTTGGAAGAATTACTGAATAAATAGGCAAACCCGGCACAACAGATGATCGCGTATATAACACTAATCATCTTATGATGATAAGACCTGCTTGAGCATCAGAATGATCACAATTTAGGTTTAGCCTAAAATTTAAATACAGGCCCAAATCCCGCAGGATTACCACCTGTGACTTCAACTTGCGAGACTTTATATTTTTTCGGAACCGATTCCCAGCTTGGATACTTATTACCCTCAATCATATAGCTGCTTGAGTTTTCAGCAGTCGCACTGGCGTTGGACTTTACCGTATAGGAATTCGACGGAGCTTCAAGACCTGCTTTATTGCCGTTGAGTACCAGTTCAGGAATTCCATCCCCATCTATATCCGTGGATACCCAATTAAGTTGCAATATCCGATTGTAACTGCCATCGGCAATCATTGCCATGATCTCTGCATTGAAAGCCTCGATGATCCTTTCAGCATCCGGAATATCTTTTCTGATGGCAAAATAAAGTGGAAGAGTCAGCAACGTAGCCGATCCTATTTCGAGATATTTATCTGCTTCCTGACTTTGATACTCCAAAAGATATTCTACCAACAATGCATCGGCCAGAAAATAGTCTACTTCGCCTTTTAACAATCGTTCCAGATTTTGCTGATCGCTTTTCCCCATCACCAATTCGTTGGTTCCAATATCATCCAACAACGAACCATATGCATAACTTTCTACGACACCGATCTTCTTACCCATTAATGCTGACAGGGCATGTGCCGTAACGTTACTTCCTTTTTTACCCACCAGAATTAAACGGTTTTCCAGATAGGGATCAGAGTAAAGAAGAAATTCTGCTCGTTCCGGACTGTACCATAATGCGGCACTTCCATCAAAGGTTTTGTCGACGATGCCTTGCATCACCTCTTCAAAATCAAGAATTTCTGAATACATCTCAACAGAAGTGCGAGACAGTGCTTCACTTACTAAGTCAAGTGCAAAGGCACGCTCGGAGGATATGTCCGTAAAAGGAGGCCATACATCGGACGCAAGATTGAGCTTTGTCGTCTGCCCAAAAATTACAGTCGCCGTAAGGAAGAAAGAAATTAACAGTGCACCTTTCATATTGTTTCAATTTTAAAAGGCAAAGTCGGGAAAATAACCGGATCAACCAAACTATAAATGATGCCCATCCGCTGCAATAGAAGCGGACCAATACAAGGCACTCTATAAAATGAAATTGCAGCAAACAAAGGACAATTGCTTTTCAGAAGGATTGCCCTATCTTACATCCAGGATTGACAGAGAGGGCATCAACGCTGCTTCTCAATCTAAATAATGTTATTCAGGAGCATTTGCTCAAAAATGAACACGATAGCCTAACCAACAAAAACTAAATTTCAGAATGAACTGATAAGAATCACGCATGGTCTAAACCATGTGCACCTTTCAATCTTTCATTTAACCATTTGAATTCAAAAAAGAAAAAACCTGATTCCCATGAAAAATTCAATACTGCCGGCCTTGACCCTGGTCATAACTTTTGGACTTGGGTTTGCTTTCAAAACGGTCACTACACTTCCAACCCTAAACCAATCATCGGAAATAAAAGTTACCGGTATAGGAGGCGTCTTTTTCAAATCCAAAGACCCTAAAAAACTGACGGCATGGTATCAGGACAATCTAGGGTTAAACGCAAATCCTTATGGGGCTACCTTTACATGGTATGAAGGTGCTGACAGCACAAAACAAGGACAAACACAATGGACTCCTTTTGCCGAAACCACGAAATACTTTGAACCTTCCGCCAAAGACTTTATGATCAATTACCGAGTGAGCAACCTTGAAGTTCTTGTGGAGGAACTGCAAAAAAACGGTGTAACGATTGTCGACCAAATGGAAATTTATGACTTTGGAAAGTTCATCCATATCCTGGACCCGGAAGGCAATAAAATTGAACTATGGGAGCCGATTGACTAGACAAAAAAACTGAAAGCTCCTAAAACCATCACCACCTTCTTGGCTCAAATACTTTTTTCAACCTCAATAGTATGAGTTCATTAATATAATTTGTACTTTTAATAGTGTCACATTCAGGCAGACGAAAGATCCATATGTCCTGTTTATAATAAAGGTATTGCTACACAGCTAATATTGGTTGCAATGAAAAAGCTAATTTTTATCCCATTCATGCTGCTAATTATTTTGTCAGGGTGCAACAAATCCGACAATCCTAATGAGCAGATCATTACTTATGGCAGAAATGACTTTCAGACGAATATCAACGGCGTAAATCGGGCGTATATCGTGAGCGTCCCCCAAAGCTATAATGCACAAACAAAAATTCCGGTAGTCTTCATGCTGCATGGAACAGGTCAGGATGGTCAAAAATTTTATAATGATTCCGGATGGAAAGAATTGGGTGAACAGGAAAATATTTTAACCGTTTTTCCTAGTTCTTCAGTGCAATGCATCTTTACTGATGGACAACAAAAAACTACCTCAAAATGGAATTCTCAGCCTGCCTCCGATTGGAGTTATTGTCCAAATCAAACAATTCCCGATGACGTGAAATTTCTCGGTCAGATCATTGATGAATTAGAGGAGAAATATACTATTGATACGAAACGGATATATTTTATAGGATTTTCTAATGGCGCTCAAATGTGTGCAAAGCTTTCTATCCAAATGAGTGAAAGAATTGCTGCCATTGTTGAAAGCGCCTCCGCATTTAGCATTGACACTACCTTTGTACCGAACAGACAATTACCTATCACCTATCAACTGGGCAATAAAGATGATGGCCCCGGGGGTACCGGACCTGAAATTCCATTGAGTGCATTTAGCATTGTCCTTAGCACTCCGGGTACACGGCCTAATATAACAATGGAAACAACCATCAAGAGTTTTGATCTTAACCCAAACTACACACTCACCGGTGATACAAATACAATTGTTGTTGCCACCTATAAACCAAATAATGGGAACGTGATCAACAACTTTCACATGGCCTTCATCAAGGGCATGGGACATATCTATCCAAATGGGCAGAATCACTGGCTTTATGGCGCGCAAGCCCATTGGGATTGGATGAAGGGCTTTACACTTCCATAAGCTGAATGCTGGTTGACACATATAACTTTTAACTCATGACCGAACCAAATCCCAATGCAAGATTAGAAGCTTTTTGCGATGGCGTTTTTGCAATTGCGATCACCTTGCTCATTATTGATATAAAAATTCCTTTCCCGGATCAGATACAATCTACTGAGGAGTTATGGATTGCGTTAAAACATATTGCCCCCTCAATTACAGCTTTCCTTTTAAGCTTCATCATTATTTTTATCACATGGGTCAATCATCATGTCAGCTTAAAATTGGTCAACAAATCTTCCTCTGCATTTATCTATGCCAATGGCTTTATGCTACTCACTGTCGTCTTCATTCCATTTCCTACTTCCATGTTAGGCGAATATATCTTAACAAACCATGCCTCACCGGCAGTTATTCTGTATGATATTACCCTGGCTTTACAGGCGGCTAGCTGGATAGTGTTCACCACCTCATCGCTGCAAGGTCATTTACCTAAAAACGAACAAGCCGTTTTATTTTATAAAGAAAATCGGAGATTCGGCTTCTTTGCCTTTACTCTATATTCGCTTTGTGCCATACTGGCTATCTGGTTTCCACAGGTCATAGCGATCATCACCACTATCACCTGGGTTTTCTGGTTGATCTGGAGTATCCGCTCTAAAATTGACTAATGTTCATTCTATTGGTTTATTATTGAATATGCCGGGCAAAAATCATATGCTTCTTACTGCTTTCATTGTTCTGTATCAATTCGAATAGGGCTCAGGAATTATGTAATTCCTCCTATAAGCTTTGTGATTCACTCACCATTGATTCCATTCTAATTACCCATAACCCAAACACCGGAGACCTGATTCACTTTTTAATAACAGCACATCATCAATTCTTACATGGCCCGATAATTTCCATTTGTCCGGAAAATGACAGCATCGATTTTGTAAATAATCAGCTTCTTTTCTCCGGGATTGCAGGTCCAACTCACGTCAATAGTTATCAAGAATTTATGGACTTGGCTAAACTCGGAAATACCATCACAGGACATCACATTGTAAATAATACAAACAACTCCTTCTCAAATTGCAATTTGCCATTTTCCTTTCCCATTCCGGAGGAGACTACCCGAATAAACTCACCGGATATGGCAAATGAAGTAACTATTTATCCTAATCCGGCGCATGATGAATTGACCATCAGCTAAACGATAACACCATTACCGGAGGAGAGATAAAACTTTTGGACGTAAAGGGGAAAAGGCAAATAACTGAGATCGGCTATAACACAATGCCCACCCTTGACATAAGCAAGGTTGATCCCGGTTTGCATGTATTGCGCTTTGAAATAAATCATGCTTTCGTGATCACAAAGATGATTGTTATCCAATAATCATTTTTTTGGCTAGTTGCATGAAATATACCTTTATGAAATCTATTTATTAAATAGACCTCCCCCATTCACACTTTCCTTATAGATTAAATTTATGCTCCAATTCATGTTTGTTGACTACAAGCCATACCCGACAAATTCCAATTATGGGTAAAGTAAATTTATTTAAGATAGTTTAAATTCTCCCCTGCGCTTAACCAATTCATCTTTTATCTCCTTGGATCGTTTTTCTGTCAAATTATATTTCCACATAATCACTATGGCCAAAAGGGCCGTAAAAACCGGTATGACAATATCTGCAATCCTCAATTGCGTCATCGTTTCACCCGCTTGTGTCGGGGCATCTGATATAAACCCAACTAACTTGAGAACCAATCCTCCAAGTGCCAATGCTAATCCTTGCCCTAACTTAACCATCCACCAGTAGATCGCACCATACGTGGCTTCTTTACGGGGCATACCATTCTCTAATTCATCCAAATCGCAAACATCAGCTGTCATACTCATCATGAGCGTAAATAAACCACCTAGCCCAAAAGCAATAAATGGAATCGGAACAAATATAAGCCATGGGATACCTCCGCTGGCATCAATACTAAACCAGGACATACCCAGTTGATCAAGTATTGGATCCAGAAATCCAAAAATAGAAGCAACCCCCTGATTAAGTAATTGTGCAAAGCCTGTTTCATTAAATCGATCATTTAGCGGAACGCTAAAACCCCACCATTTGAGTAAGTAGCCAATGACAGAGATCAGGGTTGAAATGATAAAGGCCTTTTGCTTTCCATATTTGTCTGACAATTTTAATACGATCGGAATTACAATAAAAGCTGTAATCACCGCTGTAAATGTTCCAAACCAGGCTGGCCAGGTACCCGCATCAGCATAGCTTCCATTATACATGTAGAATACAATAATGAAAACGCTGAAAGCAGCAACCACCTGAAATCCATTAAAAATTAAAAAGGTGGCACCACACAGTTTCATGAATGGTTTGTTTCTCGCCACCTGAGCAATCCCACTAAAAAGTTTTTTCAGATTTGAAATTAAATTTCGGAATGACAACTTTTCTAAATTATCCATATGGCTGGCATCGATTCCCCGACAAAATATGGCCGGCAAAATTCCAAGTATAATACAAGCTGCTCCAACCACTAAAGACATTTGGCGCACACCATCTGCCTGCGTTGTAAATATCTCAGGATCGGCTATAATAACCCAAAACCAGGGAACAAGCATCCATGCAATTTGCCCCATCGTATTGGCAAAACCCATTAAGTGTGTCCTTTCATTGTAGTCAGGTGTCATTTCATATCCGAGACCGACCAAAGGTGTAGCAAAAATTGTATTTCCTACCAGAAATATCAGCGAAAAGATGAGAAAGTACCAGAAGATATAGGTCTGTGAATTTGTTTCATCTATTTGCCATAACAGGATAAAGAATATTCCGCTTAAAATCGCACCCATAAAAATATAAGGCCTCCGGCGTCCCCAACGTGATCTTGTATTATCAGATATAAAGCCCATGATTGGATCAGTCACCGCATCCCATATACGCGGCAACCCTCCCAGCAATCCTGCCAGAAATGGATCCATCCCAAATGCAGTCAGTAAAAAAAAAGAAAAGAACCCAAGTGCGCCCGGCAGCATGTTCAGCACAAAATGACCTGCGCCGAAAGCAGCTTTTTGTCCTAGCGGGACTTTATATTGAGTCGGTATTTTGAGCTTAGACATTTTATTTAATTACAGTTATATCACAATCGTTTGAATCGCCAGCCCACTGATTTGCACCCTTGTGGATTGTCCATTTAATTCAATTTCAAAATCTTTGGCTTCTTCGCCGGGATTGAATATCACCGCAGCGATAGTTTTATCCGGATTAAGCACTGCAGCAACCATGAGATCATTATCTGAACAGACGACCTCGATTGATTTAGCACCGGGTCGCATGAACTTGCTGAAGTGAACCATTGTATAATACAATGGCGTAAAATATACTTCGTCATTTTCCGGATCAACAATGACAGGAGCTACGCACCAGTTCTTAAACCAATTCGGTCCCCCTTGTTTATCCAATACCATATTCCAATCGATCCATCCATCTACCCAATTATTCAGGCACCCGATGATATCACGAGCGTAGCGAAACACAGGAACATACTTCGGATGGAGATACTTATCTTTCTCAGGAGCCCAGTCCCATCCCCAATCCGTAGCTTCCTTGCTCCAATACCACGAATCATCTTTCCATCTCGGCACTTCTGAATCCACACATCCTTCTGTTTGAATCAGATATTTATCCGGTGCTTTTTGATGAGCATATTGTAAGTCCTGCCCGAAAATCTCATACGTACTTTCATACCAATGAATGGCCGTTCCACTATAATACTTCGAAGAAGCATCATCGCTGTACATGACATCCACCCACTCTTTCAAACCAGCTCTGTTCTGATCATACCCAAGGATAACCATGTCGCTCTTTCCATCTGCTTCCAACTTTGGACCTAAATGATGCTGCACGAATGCTGTCATTTCTTCAGGGGTAAACAACATGCTTTCCCAATTGTCACCGTTGCCATGTGGTTCATTGACGACCGTAAATCCCCATATAGTAATACCTTCTGAATTGTAGGCATCTGCATACTTAGAATAGAACATCGCCCAGGTGTCATAAAACCCGGGCAGCAATCTTCCTCCCATCCAATCATGATTGTCTTTCATCCATGGCGGTGCTGTCCAGGGCGAAGCGATGATCCGAAAACCATCTTCAGAAATATTCATCGCATCCTTGATCATGGGTATAAGATCATCTTTATCTTCATCGATGGAAAAATGATCAAGCATCATATCATCTTCCACAGAGGCATAACAATAATGTCCCAAAGAAAAATCACAGGAATTCATATGCGTCCGGCAAAGAGAATAATTAGCGCCTTCTTTTGAAAAATAGGCTTCCAGAATCTTATTCCGATTCTCCTTGCTCAATCGATTTAATACATTGGCAGATGACTCAGTAAATGAGCCCCCAAAACCAGTAATCGTCTGATATTGCTTTTCCGGATGTAAAACAATCCTAATGCCAGGCTTCGCTGAAGACAAAACAGCTACTGGTGTTAACTTATTTCCACCCGCAGAGGTTTCAACAACCTTCACATCCAATCTTGCAGTGCGATGACAACCACTTGCGCTCATAAAGACTATTAGTATTGAAAAAATTATCTGTTGCATAATCTACTTCTCAAAGGTCAGCAGCTATAATATTTTTCACAGCCGGCATCTCCACATCCCTCAGCAATGCATCGATATCCCCTTCATAGGTTTTTGAAATAGGGTTTCCATTTCTCGTCAATCCGTCAAATACACCTTGATCAACAAGATCCCATAGAACATACTTTGCACTGCCATCGACGGTGAACAACCCAAAATGATTCTCTGATCCCCCTTGATTTCCTGCATCTTTCCAACGTTCATTAAATGCTTCAAAATAAAAACAAGTAATACCTGTATCATTGGTCCAGTCTCTGACCCATTTGTAATAGAGTGCTTGCTTAAATTCATCCGTGGCCTTGGACCCGTTAGAGCCATAGTTTCCATTCGACATAGTAGCCCACCCTGTTTCTCCGATATGAATGGGTTTTTCAATGCCGAGTTTCTCAATGTAAGTCGCAACAGCCTGATATTGCACCTGTGCAAATTCAACGGCACGACGCATCGCCAATTCAATCTTTTGAATATCAGAAAGTGCTACTTCGCTTTCCTGAATTCCCCAAAAATCCGGCTGATAATATGTATTATGATAAGGATAAGTATGCATGGACACAAAATCTACTGCCCGAATCAAATCCACAAGTGCTGGCACGTGATAAATGGAATCGCCTCCTCCCCATGCATCAAAATTATCCGAACATGTGATCCAGATATCCCGAGGTAGTTTATCCATCTTCTTTAACGCCTGCAAATGATTGACCCAGGATAAAACCACATCAGGCTGCACATAATAGCGTTCCGCCCAATGCACCATCGCCTCATTTCCCACAGAAATAACCTTTACAATGGAAGGATATTGATTGGCTAATTCAATAGCTCTTTCAATTTCCAGGGTATTAGCCTTGATATCTTCTTTGTCATGATTAGGTGCAACTCCTGGAATCCATGCATTTTCACATGATATCCATGCACCCAACATCACGTACATTTCAAATGTCTTATCTTCAGACATCAATGATTTTATGGCTTTCAGCAAATTAGATGTCTCAGCTAATTCAACATTAAAAGTTTTCAGCACCTTAATGTTCATGGCGTGAAGAATTTTTAAATCTTCTTTCAAATCTTCAATGGTCGGTTGTTTTTCACGAGTCATTTCACGATAACCGCCATAGGCTATTGCCTGAAATTTTGGATTGCCCAAAATATCTTTAGCTGTCATCTCCTTATTCATTAATTCAGGGCGATTAACTTTTATATCATCCTGCCCTTTACAGGATGCAACAAGCGTTAACATCACCAGACCAAGCAACCATATGTTTATTAATGAATGACGCATCCTATTGCAATTCCGATTCATTGACATTAACAATAATGCATTCTATCCTTCCCGTTCTTTGGAACACCTGTTGTGTCGTTTCTACATCAAGGACTGATGATGAAAAACGGACCGTAGTTGCGTTATTTTGCCGGACTTCCAAGCTATGCTCTAATGCAATCTTGTATACAATGGGAACCTGACAATAAGTAAAGCCAATACTTCCTTCTTCCAATTCCATCTGATCATGATGATCCAGAACATTGACAAAGTGAAACAACGTAGGCTCTTTCAAAAATTCATTCTTACGCAGTAAAAAAGGATTGAAAGACAATTGACCTGCTTTCACAAAAACTCCCAATTCACCAAATCTGCACAGTATATCCTCTTTTACCTGACCTGTCATACCAGGCTGCTGGGCACCCTTGCCTGCCGGTGTATGTGAATATGGATCGGTGGGAAAGGCGCCGTAAATGGCAGGTGTTTTGTGCACACCGATACCTTCTCTGATCTCAAAATAATGCTTCATCAATCGGTCAATCGTCTGCGGGCTTTCCTTCCGCTCTATCGCCACAAAGCAACACTCTTGTACTGCAAGTCGCAGCTTAGATACCATGTGCCAGTATATCGATCCGAGCCCCTCATACCCAAAAAAAGTGCCTGACCGTCCGGTAAAAGCTTTGTGATTAAATACTTCTTCAAAGATTTGCAGCACTAGCATTCTTTCTGCATTAACCAGTGAACCATATCGACTTTGAGACAACAAATCCAAGGCCGCATTCAGGTCACCGGCATTTTTGAAATCCCCATTGAAGTGATACATGCCATTAACATCCTTTTCGATAATTTTTACATTTTCGCTTTCTACCATTTGCTGAAGTAAAGTCGATTTGGCAATCGTTTCCCGGCTAATATTATTTTTCTCGCTGAAGCCGGGCAATTCCTTATTTGGATAAAGCATATAACTCTCCTGATCCTTGCGATACAGCGCACTGCGTTTTAAGGCATCCAGCACATCAAGAACTTTTGATGACGCCAAATACCCCGAACTTAATACCGCCACTTGCCCTTCCAGCATTTCACTCAGACGAGAAACAGAAATGCTGTCTCCATTTTCAAAAGTCATCAGGTTATAAGCATGGAATAAATTGTCCTGTCTTTCGTTTGATCGGATAGTGTGATCCAAAAATTTCAAACTGACATCCATAAAATGAATTAGCCCCTCTCTGGATATTGTCCTTTTTTCACCCCAAAAGCCCTGTTTATAAATATGCTGCCTGTAATCACTTGCCGCTTGCCCCAAATGATCTAATATGGACTTGCGTTCCTTATCACCAATCTCCTTAGATAAAATATCTTCGTACTGTTCGAAAGTTTCTCTGATTCGCTTGTAAGCAACAATGAGTTCGTTAGAAACCCTAAATCTCTCATTATCTGCCGCTATAAGCACCCTTCTGAAAAAGACCATGAAACGCCTTAAATAACAGAGTGTCACCATTGATACACCATTGCCCACCAAGGCATTATTTGCATCATTCCATTCCGGACGTTGGGTATTCATCCAAATACCTCCACCGGGGATAAAATTGGATAGCTTACTCAGCACAAGTGCCAGAAGCTTCTCAACAAAATTGACGGTATAAATTGATCCATCTTCCGTGTAAATCAACGCCGCATCGGAACCTTTAACTTCCATTTGCCTGCGGATTAATTTATCGGCCTCAACATCAAAATAAATAGTGTCTTTCGGGTTCTCAAGAATATCCCTATACGCTTTGATTTTATAAGGAACATTGGCATAAACGAATTCCTCTCTATCTAAATATCTTGCCAGTTTGCCGGGATAATGCTTCTCAAAAAACTCAAGAAACTTTAACAAATAAATCACCTGATGATCCCCCCAGTACCCAATATAAGACCAGGGATTGTCAGGTTCAATCGTTTCCCAATCAAATCCGTCTTTCGTCACCCGGTAAGGATTGTACCCATCAAACGTAGAGGCGTTGACAAATTTATAGATCATACTTTCTATAAACTCAGGATAAGCATGTGCCAGGGCCTCCCAGTTTTGAAAAATGTCTCGCCAGTTTCCTTCGTAGGCAAGAAGTTTTGATCCATCATCACTCTTTGTATTGATGAAAAATCTATTCCAGGGCCTGCTGGGATCGCCATGACGTCTGCTGAATTTTAAGGGCAAGTATTCCATGCATAAACGGCTGAAAGCACCAACTTCACTCTGTGCCGCTAACTTCTTTAGCTCCATCAATGAAAACGCATCGGGGAGCGCATCCAGCTGAGCCTTAAATTTTTGAAATACTAATATATTGGCCGTTGAAATGAATTTAGTAAAATCCCATTTCTCAATCCGATAATTAAAATCAAAAATCCCCCCCCGCATTATATTGAAAAGAGTATTAGCGAAATGTCTGGAATCCACCGGATGATCAGAAGTAAGTTGCAAACCGTCGGATCCGGCAACAATTTCAATTAAACGTCTGGTGCCCGCCTCGATGTCTTCCCTGACCTGTTTCTCAAGATCCGTATCATTTTTTATTCGTTGCGATATAGCCGCAATAGCGGATTGATTCTGTTCAACCTCAGCTACCATTACCCATTCTTTATTTTCATTGCACTGAAGCAGGAATTCTGCGCAAATGAAATAAGCTCCTTTTTCACCTTTGATATCCACCTCTTCATGGATAGGATTTCCGCTCCTGAAACTTTTTAATTGAATAGAAGAAAGTAAGTGCTTTGATTCCGGCAAACCATATGACCAGACAACATTCGCTTTCAAAGCTTCACTAGGTTCAGCCCTATCAGCTATGATAGCACTTAAAGCAAAAATTCCAAGCCCGGAATCTATGATCAGTTCACTTCGCTTATAAGCATCCACAAGATTACTGAATTGATTTTGCAAATTACTTCCAATACCATATGGAATAATGTTTTGAAGACCGTCTAATACCGATAGCCGTATATCTCCTTTTGAATGATTGGTAATGGATGCGCTCTTGACAAAACCGAATAAATCACTGGTCGTCCAACAATACCTGAACGTCAATTCCAGTTCATGGTTGATCTCCTCGAAGAGTATTTTATTTCCATAAATACTCTTGTACAGGTTCCTGGTGATTCTATATTTACCTTCCCACCTTTCAGAAAACGGTTCCCAGACAAATAACTTTTCTGACGTACGAAGTCGAATAATGGTTTTACTACCGGTGATCTCAGCTGATTCCGTAATTTTATCATCCGTGTAGTATGGGAAAAGAGCAACATCAGCATTCTTCCGCCCTACGCTTAAGCCACCATTGCTGCTAATAAAAAACCAGTGATTTCCGGCACTGACGATATTCATAAAGAATGGCCGGAGCACATCAACATTAGATATCTTATAGAATTTATCATTTCCAATCCATATGCCATCAATCCTGTTATTTGAATTATCTGTCGCCATCATTGCGGAATTGATTTTGGCAGGTCATACGCTAAGCGAATACCTGAAAAATATTCATCGATGGAGGGCAGGGTCACCGTTTCAGCATACGGATTGAATGAATGAATATCCTTCAGAACATGGAAGGATGTGCGCGGATATAATAAGTAATGTCCCTTTTGATCTGTTTCTCCTTTTGCACATATGCCGAACCATTCTTCATTCATGTTATTTTCTCCTTCAACAAAGTCAAACTGATAGCCCCCGTTACGCCAACTGGCATGTTCATCGTGTATGTCGAGGTTTTTTGTTTGATCAAATTTCCACCAACCGTCACTAAACTGGAAGGTAAATCCTCCTATAGCATTACCGGCATTCCCTAAACCGTCTGCATGCTCATATATCTCCTTCCAATTACCCAGCACATAATAAGCTTGCGCTAACTGGTCTTCCTTTTTGGTGATGGCATCAAACGCATCAGCGCCTAATTCAGTAAAAAGAAGAGGCATGTTGAGATTGTCTTTAACTTTTAGAAAAGGATCATCATGCCTAGCTACATCTTCAAAGGACACGCCGCGATACATATTGGTACCAAGAATATCAACCTCACCGCACTCCTCCGCAATAATGTCCAGAAACTGGAGGTCCCCATTACATATGGCAATCGGGTGAGACCGATCAATAGTTTTTATGGCAATGGATGCCTCGTTGAACAATGTGTAAAGTGGTCGGGCGCGGATTTCGGCAAGGCTGTCTGCCACAGGCAAATTTTCCGTTTCTGCGCCTTCCCAAAATAGCCCATAGTTGTTCTCGTTACCCAGCAGGTAGAGCAATAACCCGGGTGTATCCTTATACACTTCTGCCATTTGTTTTACTCCGGAAAGGAGAAACTCCCTATGGTGAAAATCGGCATAATCGGTGTGGTTGATAAAGGAATCATTGATCGTCAACCCATAACGCCCAAAGGTGTGGTTGAGCATGGTGTATATGCCATACTTCGTGTAGATATACGTAATCCATTTTGGCGGCACATCCGAATGCAGGCGGATCGCATTAACCCCTATACCACCCAATAATACCATTTCACGTTCCAGCGCGGCGATAATAAAATCGTCCGACTGATCCCATAATCGATAGGCATAATTCGTACCGATTGGATAATAATCCCAGTTCATGCCACAGATCATAAAATCATTTCCATTCACCACCAGCTTCATACCGTCCAAACTTTTGATAACAGACACTTGAGTCGCCCCTGTAAAATTCGAATGTACACATTGGGAAAAAAGAGCCAATAGGATTATGTTTCGTATCAGGATCAAAATACCGGGAGTTCAGGTTGATGGCACATAAACGATTGATTCGACAGGATCAATTTTTACTTCTTATAGATCCATGACACCTTAGTAAAATTCTGTTTTGTTATTCAATTATAAACCTACTGGAATACGCGTATGTAATCTACAATCATGTACTGCGGGAAAACTGTACTGGCGTCAGGGCTTCCAGGAAAGTCCCCACCAACGGCTACACTAAATAGAAAATAAAAAGGTTGGTTAAACGGGTAAGGTTGGCCACCGGTATTGCTTGGTGAAAAAGTGTGATAGACTACATCGTCCAATAAAATCTGCACAAGGTCTTCCTCCCAAATCAAAGAAAATACATGAAATTCTTTATTGAATTCATCGCCGGAGGATAATTCTTTTGTGGACCCATTAAACATCCGCTCATCAAAACTTGCACCATAATGAACAGTGCCATATGCACGGCCAGGCTGATCCCCTCTCGATTCCATAATATCAATTTCACCACAGGATGGCCAGGGATTGGTATCAATATTGCTTCCCAGCATCCATAAAGCGGGCCAGATACCTTTTCCTTTTGGCATGGCTGCTCTTATATCTACACGACCATATTGAAATGCCCGTTTACCTTTTGTAGAAATTCGGGCGGAGGTATAATCATTCGAACCACCTACCTGGCGACGCGCTTCGATCACGAGAAAATCGTCATCATGCATTGACAAATTATCCGTTTGATAATATTGCAATTCATTATTTCCCCAACCACATAGATTGGGACATCCTGTGCCGGTATCAAACGACCAACTGGAGCCATCAATCGCTCCTTGTTTAAATTCGTCTTGCCAGACAAGACTCATGCCCGGATAAGATTCAGGCGTCACATACCCATGCAAGGGAATCATTAATTCTCCATTATTAATATCTCCATCGTCATCGTTAATTATGATTTTAACATTTGCTTTGGCAAAGTCACCAAAAGGACTGGTAAATTCGATGGTAAATGATTTTTCAGTTTCTTCTATGAGATCGCCAATAATGGATATGTTAATATCCTTGATGGTCTCCCCTGTTTCAAAGGTGACTTGTCCTGCTGCAGCTTCATAATCAATTCCCGCAATCGCCGTACCGTCGATTGTGCGATAGTCCACCGGACTGGTTGCCGGAATCTCCCCCATCATCCGAATATAATAAATCACATCATGTGTTTCATCGAGTTCGTCGAATGAAAGATTATATACCACTAATCTTTGATCCCCCACATTTAATGGAGAAACCACGTCATCCTTACAGGAAAGAGATACCAGGATGACCAATAATGATAGAATGAGGTATTTTATGCTATTCATGTGCAAATTTTTTCCGGAGGAACTAATATTCAAGCAAATCATTTCTAAGCTTAGAAAGTGAGAAGCAATGTTTAATAATTCCCCCGACCCAACTTATAAGAGTCGGGGGAATACATTACAATAACAACAAAATTGTCAAAATTTATTCTGCTTGCAGGGTAAATGTCCAAAACGCTCCACCCGTTTGACCCGCACTAATATCAAGGGTGATCACCACTATTTCCCTGTTACCATCGTTCAGGTAACACAAAACCTCATACGTTACAGAACCATTAGCAACCGGATTTGGTGTTGAATATTCACCACCATTAAAGGCTTTAGGAAGGGCGATGAAAGCACCAGTTCCGGTCACCGTAATGGAGGATGGATTTCCTTCGGTAAAAGTAAACGTATGATTACCATCTCCCCAGGCGGTAGCGCCTCCTGTCAATGCATTCGTTGTAGCACAGGCACCATCCGGTAAGCCCATGTATGCTTCGCCCCATATATCTCCGTTTGTCACGTAAGTAAAATTACCCGCATTATCAAAAGTATACGTGTCGTCGAAAGTGCAGCTTCGCGTATTAACATCATCTTTACTGGTTGCAAACCAATTACCCCCTTCTCCACAACCTTTGCAAGGTCCAACCTTTAATGCGCCTGCACCCGGATACAGTTTCCATGTCTTAGTTCCATTACCATTCAAGTCAGAAGCTGTAAACGTATTATTGGTACAAATCAGGAAGGTTTGTGTAGTCATATTTGATCCACCAGTACCCATTGAAGTAAGCGTCACATCAAACAATCCATCTGTAGCGTATGTATGCATCGGGCTGGCTTCTGTAGAAGTTCCTCCGTCCCCAAAATCCCATGAATATGAAGTTGCATTAAGTGAACTATTCGTGAATGAAACATCCCTGCCATTAACCGCCGCTGAAAAATCAGCCACAACTTCCATTGGCAAATCTGGCTCATCATTCGGATCATCATAAGCAACCAGTCTGAATTGCCAGTAACCCGGTTGTGGAATATCTGTCTCGAGAACCATCATATCTACTGGACCATCCGTCTCCAGACTTACAACCTTATAAGTGACCCCTAACTGAGGTGTTGTATACTCAGCATCTGTCCCTACTTTTGAGCTTCCCACATGAGCACCCAGACCATTCAATGTCAACGTTCCTGCGGCTACATCAAAATCAAATGAAAACATACCTGCACCCCAGGCGCTGATATCAGCACCATCCACATTCACCATATTAGCAGGAACGGTAGCATCAACACATGTCTCCTGGATAGCAGCAGGCCATACACCCGCTTCTGCCCAAACCATATTGTCCTTAAGTCGATATTCATAATTGCCGTTAAAACTGAATATATATTCTTCTTCCATGAGGCAAGGCCGTGAAGCAATTGGCGCCTGAAGACCTAAAGCAAACCAAATCTGAGATCTGTCAGCAGGTCCCACGGAGATTGGAAATTCGCCGGTTGCAGGATTTATTGTCCGAAGCAATTTCCATGTTTTGGAAGTTTCGCCCGTAAGTTTCTTCAACTCTACATTAGGGTCAACCACTGTGATATCTTTGCTGGAAGTGTTTGTGGCACCCCCTGCACCGGTAGCAATCAGTGTCACTGTATACGTACCATCGGCAGCATATGTATGCGTCGGACTCTCCGCCGTATCCGTACCTCCGTCACCAAAAGTCCAGGCATATGACACTGCATTTAAAGAAGCATTTGTAAATGTCCAGGTAAGTGGATCATTGACATCTTGCATTGCCGTGAAACGTGATTTCACATCTTCCGGCTCGACTGGATCATCCTTTTTGCATGATGTCGTCATCACCAGCATAGGCAATAAAACAAGGCTGAGTAAATAGAATAATTTTCTCATGAATAAAAATTTTAGTTGTTTGTAAATGATAATTTATTAATAATTTGGATTTTGTGTTAGCGTTCCATTACTTAATGATATCTGTTGTTGAGGAATTGGAAAAACCTCATGTTTGCCTGCGATGAATCCCAGTGGACCGAATACTTCCGGTCCTCGGCCTTGCCTGACTACATCAAAAAAGCGCAAACCTTCCAACGCGAGTTCTACTCTTCTTTCGTGATAAATCGCGTCCAATAATTGCTGTCCGGAAGCATTTACATCAGGGAGAATACCTGGATTAGCATTTCGTCTTGCTCTTTCACGAACAGCATTAAGGGAAGTTCGTGCGACACCTTCCTGCCCATTATGGTAAGCCGCTTCGGCATGCATGAGCAACAGATCAGCATATCTCAAGATGCGATCATTGGACTCCCCGTTCATCAATGGATCCCCTATGTTAATTTCTTCGTGTTCACTTCTGCTGACGAAATATTTTTTTGCATAATAATCATGATCAAAGCCTGTGGCTGCTTTCGTAAAAACACCCCGATCCCCCATGGTGTCCCCAACTCTAAATACGGTACTACTGAGTCTGGGATCACCCGTTTCAAATTCATCCACGAGGCTTTGCTGAGGAATATTAAATCCAAATCCGCCGAATTGTCCACGGGCAATTTGATAGATATTGGTTAGGTTGCCTTCATTGGAACCGTTGACACTTCCCCAATAGCCGCCACCTAATGGCGAGCGTTGTATTTCAAAAATAGATCCGGGTCCATTCTCTCCGTCTTTGACAAATATCTCATCAAAATCCGCCCCAAGCGAATATTCACCACTATTGATCAAATCTTCTGCCGTCTTCTGCGCACTCACCCAATCTGATTGATAGATATAAGCCTTCGTCAACAAACCTAATGCCGCCCCTTTTGTAGCACGTCCGATATCTGAAGCACTATATTCACTTTTTTCGGGTAGCACTTCAGCAGCTTCGGTCAGATCCTGCTCAATCAGTGTCCAAATCGCATTGGCACTTGCACGCGGCTGGTTGTATTCACTGGGTGATAATACTTTTGTGATGAGTGGCACACCACCATACATCGTTACTAAATCGAAATAATAATAGGCCCGAAGAAACTTCGCTTCCGCCAGAATGCGCTGCCGGATGTCCTCATTGATCTCGCTCTGTGGAATTTCAGGGACTTTTTCAAGCACAATATTTGCACGGTAGATCCCGATATACTTTGCCGTCCAATCTGCATTCAAATGAATATTTGACGGAGTTGCAAAATAGGTGGCAATTTCCTCTAGTTGCGGTTGATCGGTCTGACCGGAGCCCCCTTTGATGGCATCATCAGAAGGAAAATCCCCAAAGAACCATCTGAAATGATAGACAATGGTCGTATAGTTGTATTGAAGTGGATCATATGCTGCTGTAAGTGCCGAAAGAGCATCCTGCTCATTTTGGTAAAAGTTTGTATCCAGTTCGCCAATCACCGGTAGTTTATCCAGATTCTTATTACAAGAAACCATCAGCAATGCGGTACAGATCACTAAAGCAAAATTCTTCATGGTTATCACTTTTTTAAACGTCATGGGTCTTATCCTGGTTGTCATATCAGAAGTCTACATTAATTCCACAAATGAATTGTCTGGACTGTGGGTAGAGCCCACGGTCAACACCATAATTAAGGGTAGAGGAAATCGAGTTATCAAATGCATTCTGCTTTCCGATTTCAGGATCAAGACCGGAGTAACCGGTGATGGTAAAGGCATTTTGAATCGAAAAATAAAAACGCATTCGCTCCACGGAATATTTTTTTGTGAGACTGCTCGGTAATGTATACCCAATCTGAATCGTCTTTAATTTGAAGTATGAACCATTTTCTACCATGTAATCAGAGAATCTGAAATTGCCATTACGGTCCGTAAGGCTGACTCTGGGCTCTTCATTGGAAGGATTGTTAGGTGTCCATCGATTAAATCGATTGGCAGGCAGATTAGATACCCGAACATCATAGCGCGTGGTGGCATTTACAATTTCATTGCCGACAGAGCCATAAAAAAACAAGTTGAGATCAAAACCCTTCCATTCCATCGAAGTACTGATTCCAAAGAAAAAGTCAGGATATGGATTGCCCAGTTCCGTCTGGTCAGCATCTGTGATTTTGCCATCATTATTCAGATCGGCAAACCGGAAATCACCTGGTTTGGCATTTGGCTGAATCTGATTACCATCATCATCCACATATTCCTCTACTTCAAAGATATTCTGGAAGATACCCATGGTTTGATAGCCATAGAAATATCCCAACGGTTTGCCTACTTCCATTCGAGTCGTTGTACCTCCCAATCCCTGATTATACCCGGAAGAAAATGGAGCAGTTGCAGCACCGAGATCTGTGACCTTATTTTTAATATAAGTACCGTTCACATTTACAGCAAACCGAAATTCCTTTCGGAATGTAGTCTTATATCCTACAGCTAATTCAAATCCTTTGTTCGACATACTGCCCACATTGCGAAAAGGTGGAGAAATATCATCAATGCCGGATCCGGCAGTTGCTAAGATCGTTGCAGGAATAAGTAAGTCACTGGTCTTCTTATAAAAATAATCTGCAGTCAAAGAGAGTTTGTCTTTAAAGAAGCCCAGATCAACACCCACATTCGTTTGTGAACTCACCTCCCATTTCAGGTCGCTATTCGGAGGTGTGACAGGAGCACCGCCACTCACAATCGTCTGATCATCACCAAAGATGTAGCGAACAGGATTGATAATCGTTGTAAATCCATAGTCGCCAAGGCTGGCTTCATTACCATTCTGTCCCCATGAAAATCGAACTTTGAGGTAGTTCCAATTTTCGCCAAGTGAATAATCCTTGGTAACAATCCAGCCGGTAGAAAAAGCTGGAAAGTTGGCAAACTTATTATTCTCGCCAAACCTGGAGGAGCCATCCCGTCGAAAAGAGGCAGAAAAGAAATACTTACCCAAATAATCGTAATTGACCATTCCAAAATAGGAAAGCAAGGTAGATTGGCTGCGAACTTCGAATATATTTCGCGTATCCTTATTGTCCTCTGTAATATTCTGAGCCACGATAAATGCCTTATCCGGATCATTCGTCGGAAGGTCTGCAAGACCTACTCCTGTCTGTTCAAAATTTCTGTTGCGATATGAACTACCAACCAGGAGCGCAATGTTATGACCACCCCTAATTTCCGTATCATAACTCAATATGTTTTCCCATAAGACATTAAACCAACGATAATTATTTTTCGCTACAAAATTCTGATCCACGCGTTCGTGCACATAGATACCAGTGGAATCAAGATTGTAAGAAGGGCCAAACATAAACTGCCGGGCATTATTAAGGTCTCCCGAAATACTTGATTTGAGTTTCAGACCCTCTATGAATTCAATTTGCGGGGCGAACAAACCGATAATCCGGTCACTCTCCCACGTATCAAAAGTTGTTGCCACCCGATTAAGTGGGTTTTTGATATCACCGGTTACTATTTTGGAGTAATTGAATGTGCCATCATCTTTATATGGTGCAGTTAAAGGATCAATATTAAGCGCAAATGCAACCGGAGAAGAGAATTCATTATTTTCCGGTAGCGCATTTCTTGAAGTATGCGTAAAATTGGCATTGGCCTGAAAACTGAATGCTTTTGAAGCCTGTGTCGTGGCTTTAAACTGAGCGTTATAGCGATCGAAGGCTGATTTCTTTTTTCCAATAATACCTTCCTGATTAAAATACCCACCGGACATACCATAGGTCGTCTTGGCACCCCCTCCTGTAATATTAAATTGGTAACTCTCAATCGGAGCATTTTGAAACAACTCATTTTGCCAGTCTGTACCATTTCCATAGGTAAGCGGATCATTCAGGTCGAATGGATTTTTTGGATCCGCCTCAAGCAAAAGGGTGGCATATTGCTCACCATTTAATAGATCGAGCGTTTTGGCGACTGTCTGCACACCATAATAGGCATCAAGACTTATTTTTGCCTTTGAGTTAAGCGTCCCTTCTTTCGTTGTGATTATAACTACCCCATTCGCTCCTGATGCACCATAAATGGCCACCGATGCTGCATCTTTCAATATACTTATGGATTGAATATCACTCGGATTCAGATAGTCTATCCCATCTACCCAGATTCCATCGACAATATAAAGGGGGTTGCTATTCAAAGGAGTTCCTGCCCCACGCACTATCACCGAAAGGCCATTTCCTGGAGATCCAGAACTCTGGGTAATCTGCACTCCGGAGGCTCTGCCTTGAAGGGCCTGTTCAATTCTTAAACTTTGGGTCAGACCTATTTCCTCTGCATTCACTGTAGAAACAGCATAATTTATTGCACTTTTCCGCTTGGTGCTGTAACCGACTACGACCAATTCATCCAAAATCTCGATATCAAGATCGAGGGTCAAATCAAGGTTCATGTCCGAAGCATCAGTGGAAAATACCTTTGGCAAATACCCAACATAAGAAAAGGATATGGTTGCATTGGCCGGACAGCTTATAGTATAGTTACCATCATAATCGGAAATTGTCCCATTTGCAGGATTGTCCTTTTCAAGAATATTTACCCCAATCAGGGGCGAATTGTCCCCGGAATCGGTGATTCTGCCGGAAACGGTGATATACTGCGCGTTCAATGCTGTCACAAAAAACACAAGCAGAACAGTTATAGGAAAGCGGTAACTACCTATCATTCGGGAGTGGTTTAAGAATTTGAATAAAACTTCATCCTATTTTCGAAAACAAATTGGAAGCCCAGGTCTCAAGATGGTGAAGAACTAATCTGAATCAACATCTCTTCATTAGGTCGTCTTAAATTTACAACAGATATCCTATACAATTTGTAGATTTGACTACTCACTAATAGTAATTTGTCATTAAAATAATACTCAATTCCTACTATTTAACTACTCATTTCAAAAATCGAGTTTATTTTCCTGTCAGGATGAATCAAATTCTGCCAATACTTATGCTTTGCTTATTCTGTGGAGATTTAGCTGCACAGAATCATGGTGGCATACCCAGAATCGTATCCTTCATGCCCTCGCAATATGGTGCTTCAATGCAGAATTGGGATATCACACAGGATAATAGGGAGGTACTGTATTTTGCCAATAACGATGGAATGTTAATGTTTGATGGAATCAATTGGAAGCTGGCTCCGCTACCCAACCGCACCATCGTTCGATCAGTTGAAACAAACAAAAATGGCCTGATCTATTGTGGAGGGCAGAATGCAATTGGACTTTTCGAGCCGGATCCCATAGGCAATTGGCAATATCGGTCGCTAAAGGAGTCCATTCAAGCACCCTATAAGAATTTTGATGATGTCTGGGATATTCGTATTGAGCAGGATGAAATTGCCTTCAGGTCATTGGGAAGGATTTACGTGATAAAGGATGAGGCTTGTACCGTTTATGACACTTTTACCTTTCAGTTCTTTAATATCATCGATGGCCAAATCATAGGACAGGCAAATAGTGGATTGCTTTACAAATTCAATGGGACTGAATTTCAAGAGATTCCCGGAACACAACTATTAGTGAATACCCTTGTCCTTGGCAGCGTGCCCTATCTAAACGGACATATCATTGCCACTGAGCGTCAGGGACTTTACTTTTATCAGGATGGATCGATCAGTCCGCTGGACGGCAAATGGAGTGCGTTTCTCAAAGAAAATGTCATCACCAAAGTAAACGGTTTTGCTAATGGGGATGTAATCATAGGTACAAACTTTGGCGGCCTCGTCATTTTAGACGATTCCTTACATATCAAGCATCACATACACACAGAAAACGGATTGTTGAACAATAATGTCATGAGTATTCTGGTCAGTAAGGACCAGAATGTTTGGGTTGGAACAACTAAGGGAATCAATTTCATTCAAACCAATTCCCCTTTTACCTATCTAAAGCCCGACGGACAATTGGATGGTATAGGATATACCGCGGCTATTTTGCACGACCGTATTTATTTTGGCACTAATAATGGTTTGTATTATTCCGATTTGATTAGCGGAGACAGAAATATTGAGGAGCTGGACCACTATAATGCTGTACTCGGA
The DNA here is from genome assembly GCA_024642665.1 of Bacteroidota bacterium. Classification (GTDB taxonomy): domain Bacteria; phylum Bacteroidota; class Bacteroidia; order Chitinophagales; family Saprospiraceae; genus Opimibacter. The sequence goes on along the minus strand of JAHEAR010000008.1, from coordinate 68,870 downwards.
AGTAAAGGTCAGGTATGGGGCCTTAATATCTTGGATGAGCAATTAATCTTGTGTCATCAGAACGGTGCTTTTCAGGTTCACGACGGAATCGCTCGCCCATTTTACAGCAATAACGGTGTCTGGTTAATGCAAAAAGATCTCACCGCCAATAACTCCTATTTTCTGGGCACTTATAATGGAATCAGGAGTGGCACGCTTGAAAACGGACGATTTGTCATTGGCGAACAGGTATCAGAAATGAATGAATCCAGTCGATTTATCGTGCAGAACGGACAAGGTGTTATTTGGATGGCGCATCCGTATCGGGGCGTTTATCGCTTGTCTCAAAATAATGGTGGGGAATGGCATGATTCATTATTTGGAACAGAAAAGGGACTCCCTTCTTATTTGCACAACCACGTATTCAGCATAAGAAATAAAGTGCTTTTTTGTCCTGAACAAGGGGTGTTTGAATTTGATGAAGAGATGAATCGCTTTGTACCCTACGCCCCGTTGAACGATGTTTTTGGCAATAATGTAAAAGTTCGGAGGCTATTCGAAGATGGCCATAAAAATATTTGGTTTATTACTAATGAAGAAGTGGGCATCCTGATGGTAGAGGATATCGGGCTTGAACGCACCATTAAGAAAAAGGTATTTCCGCGATTAAAGGAAAAGATGCATACCGGATGGGAATTCATTTATCCCTATGACGAACACAATGTTTATATCGCATCGACAGATGGCTTTATCCATTACGATCCCTATCTGGACACGCAGGCAGATACGTCTATCCTTGTTTTGATGCATGAAGTCCGGTCCACCGGAAGGCATGACAGTACATTTTATAACGGCGTTTTTTATGATGGAGAAAACGTACTGGCTTCGCAACCCGAGGGTACCAGGACAATTCTGCCCTCATTGGATAATACTGTTCAGTTTCGATTCGGAACATCCGCATTTAGCTACGAAGAAGATATGCTCTATCGGTATAAACTAAAAAACTTCGACGGTGAATGGTCTGAATGGTCCAGTCAACACATGAAAGAGTATACAAGACTTGATCCCGGAAAATATACTTTTTTGGTTGAAGCGACCACCACAAACCATCAGGTTTTTGGAAGTACAGAATATCGATTCGAAATTTTACCCCCCTGGCATCGCTCTTTGATTGCCTGGCTCGTCTATGCCTTCCTGGCCCTGATTGCCATTATATTTTTGTTCTATTTTAATCGAAGAAAAATCATTCGACTGGAAGAAGAAGTCGAACAAACTGTAAGTGAATCGAAGAGCGCCATTGAAAAGCTGGAAAACGAACGTATTGCTGAACAATTGGAGCATAAGAAAAGAGAATTAATAACCTCTGCCATGCATCTCCTCCAAAAAAATGAAACCATGGAAGAGATCAAGGAACGGCTTGCTGAAATCTGTAATAGCTGCAGCGATGAAAAAACATCCTCCCAAATTCGGAAAATGGTTCAACGGGTCGAACGTGATGGCGATCTCGACGATCATTGGAATAATCTTGTGTTTCATTTCAATGAAGTCAATGAAGATTTCTTTACCAAATTGAAAGCAAAATATGACAGTCTTACCACCAGAGATTTAAAATTGTGTGCCTATCTGCGAATGAATCTCTCCACCAAAGAAATCGCTGTATTGGCAAATGTTTCACATCGCGGAATCGATGCCAGCCGCTATCGATTGCGAAAAAAATTGCAGGTTGATGCTAAAACTAATCTTACAGAATTCCTAATGGAATTTTGAATACGCTCTACAACCTATTTATGAAGAGAATATTGAATTCCGAATCAAATAGGAAGACTTTATGTGGGTGCTGTATACCTAAATTAATTCTTCAACCGACCGTCAAATGGCACAACCTTTAACAATATTTAACTCCATGGCAATAATCATCACTTAAAGACCCCGTACCAATGTTTCAAATCATATGTTCCTTCAAAGATTTACAGCTTATCCATTAGTCCATTAAAGCAAAAACGATATATCTTCCATACCTTTTTACCCCCCATCGCCCGGGTCATCAAATGATTAAAACGTTGAATAAAGCAATTTCTTAATGCTATGGACTTGAAAAAACAAGAAAATTTATTGCTGGCATATCATAATTTTAAACAGCTGTGCTTTTATGACTTCCCCATCGAAAAGTCAACCGATTACATTGATGATTCCATCATGGGCTACGGCACGCATGTTGATGAAAAAATCGTATCGATAGCCTCTTTTAATGAACTACTCCAAATGCAGCGAGACCAATCGGTCGATCTTGCTATGAAGATGACAGAAATGCCTGTCTACAGCAAAGCGCTCGCCAATGGAGATGTCCACTTGTTTGTGGAAGAGATCCTTTTCCAAATGAAAGCCGATGGCAACGATATTTCCCTTTTGCTGCGTTTAACGACTGTCATAGAATACAAATCGGGCAAGTGGATCGTCGCGCATTGGCATGGTTCTACCCCACAAGGACATGAGGGAGATGAGGACAGCTGGCATGCTAATGAATTAAAGCTTGAAAATGAAAAGTTGGAAAGAACGGTGGTCGAGCGAACCAATGAACTGAAAGTCTCACTGGAACACCTTAAGGCTACACAGACCCAACTTATTCATTCTGAGAAAATGGCTAGTCTCGGTGAATTGACAGCAGGTATCGCGCATGAGATTCAGAATCCACTCAATTTTGTCAACAACTTCTCTGACCTCAGTACGGAACTCATTGACGAAATGAATGAAGAGATAGACAAAGGATCATTCGAAGAAGCTAAAGCCATTTCAAACGACCTTAGGGAAAATTTAAAAAAGATAAATCATCACGGCAGACGAGCAGATGCCATCGTAAAGGGTATGCTGGAACACAGCAGATTAAACTCCGGGGAAAAAGTCCCAACGGATCTCAATGTACTTGCCGCTGAATTTCTAAAACTCTCCTTTCATGGTATTCGCGCCAAGGACAAGAGCTTTACTACTGATTATAAATTTATAAAAGACCCTGCCCTGCCCTTGATCAATGTCATTGCTCAGGATATTGGAAGAGTCATTCTCAATCTGATCAATAATGCATTTTATGCCGTTCATGAAAAAAGTAAAACCGGAACACCAGCCTATCAACCGGAAGTAGTCGTCAGTACAAATTATTTAATTGACGAAGATCATCCCCAAGTTGAAATATCCATCGCGGACAATGGGAATGGCATAGCAGATCAAATTAAAAATAAAATCTTCCAACCCTTCTTCACGACCAAACCTGCCGGCTCCGGCACTGGTCTTGGACTTTCCTTAAGCTATGATATAATCAAAGCGCATGGTGGCGAACTAAAGGTGGAAACCATAGAAGGAAATGGAACTCTATTCCGCATCCTCTTACCTGCCGCTAACTCCTGAAAAACCAATTTTGCAGGGAATTGGAGCGGCCATAATCCCTTTCTTCTCCGGCAAAAAAGAATTTAAAGAACAAAGCAATTACTGGTAACGAAAGATTGTTTGTGAACAGAAAGATAATGGCATCAGACACCCATCCTTAAGCTACAAATAGTATGTAAGTTTATGTTTTTTTTGGAGCAAGTCCATTAAAATGCTACGTTTAAAAATTATGCATACCTTAATAATTGTGAATAAAGGTCTGACCACCTGTGATTAAAAAGTGTATGGTCCAAAGAAGAATTACATTCAATACACAGAATGATTAAAGAACAGGTTATTGATTAATGAAAGAAGGTAAAAAACTATCCGTACTAGCCTCCACAGCCATTTGTGGAAACGACATCAGTTCATCCGTATTATATGTATCAGCCTTGGCTATAGCCTTTGCCGGACAATACGCCTGGATTACGTTACTGATCGTATCGTTGGTCCTTTTTCTGTTTAGAAAAATTTATGGAGAGGTGGTAGGAGCTTTACCCTTAAACGGAGGAGCCTATAATGCCTTACTGAATACAACCAGCAAATCGGTAGCCTCTTACGCGGCCACACTTACATTACTGTCTTACATGGCTACCGCCGTCATCTCTGCCAATGAAGCTATTCATTATATGCATCACTTGATTCCTATTGTACCGATCATCCCTTCGACAATTATATTGCTAGGTGTTTTTGCCACACTGACCATTGGTGGTGTGTCTGAATCATCCAAAGTAGCTATAGGCATTTTCATTTTCCATTTATCCTCTTTCCTCATTTTAAGTGGCGTGATTGTTTTCTTTCTGATGAAAAATGGCGTCGGTCTATTTATCGAAAATTGGTACTTTCCCGTTACTGGAGGAAGTATATCCAATGCAATTTTTCTTGGTTTCGCGGCTTCCATGCTAGGTGTTTCTGGATTTGAAAGTTCTGCCAATTTTGTTGAAGAGCAGGAAAAAGGCGTTTTTCCCAAAACACTTAAAAACATGTGGATTGTCGTCAGTATTATTAATCCTTTAGCAGCCATATTTGCACTGGCTCTCTTCACACTCCCGGTACTTCAAAGTGATCTATATCAGAACACCCTGTTAGTTGAAATGGCCTCACATGTAGGGGGAGATTGGTTGGCTCACCTAATTAGTATTGATGCCTTTTTAGTACTCAGCGGGGCTGTACTGACCAGCTTTGTAGGGGTGTCAGGATTGCTGGAACGCATGGCACTTGACAGAATACTACCTCAATATTTTTTAAAGAAAAACCGTCGGGGAAGTTCTTATCGCATTATTCTGACTTTTCTGTTACTCACCATTTCTGTCTTACTGATCACAAATGGGGAGGTAAAACTCTTGGCAGGCGTTTACACAATATCATTTTTATCTGTCATGGTATTATTTGGCATAGGCAATATCCTGCTTAAAGTAAAGCGCAACAAACTTCCGCGACCGGAAAGAGCAACCTCATCTACCATCTTCATCGCTATCGTTGCAGTTATAGTAGCGTTGACAGGCAATCTGATGATGGAACCTGATGAAGGAGCCCAAAGTAACATCTCCGTATTTCTGGAATATTTCATCCCGTCGATTCTGTTTATAGCCATCATGCTTCAGAGGACAGTATTACTCAAGTTTTTGTTAACATTTATCCATTCTATTTTTGACCCATTCCGTCGACTTGTCTTGCAAACTGACAAGAAAATACTTTTTATTATAAATGAAATAAATTCACAGGAGTTTGTCTACTTCACCAAAAATGATGATGTCGCCACCTTGAACAAAGTGTTGCTTTATATTCAGGGAAATGAACACACTAAAAAATTAAAAGTCGTCACCGCCATCAAAAACGGCGCCCTGATTACCGAACAATTTCGAAATGATATTAATGTAGTGGACAGAGAATACCCGATGATCAAAATTGATTTTATCGAAATCGATGACTTTTTTGGACCCGAACTCATTAATAAATTATCGAAAGAATGGAATATTCCTATCAACTTTATGTTTATTGGGTCTCCGGGCGATCGCTTCCCATACAAAGTAGAAGAGCTTGGTGGCGTACGATTAATTATTTAATAAAAAAGGGGCACAACGATTTCGCTTAGCCCCTTTTTATCTGTAATTTAATTCTACTGAATAGTCACCGTGAGCGATTCCTGCTCTGTCAAACCATCTTTATTGGTGATCGTAAATGTGTAAGTATATATATCTCCTGAAATACTACCGATCACAAATACATAATCATAATCATAAAATTCTGCATTCAGATTACTTTCATTATATACTGTCGTAGGCGTTCCCCCACTGATCGATAGAGAGATATTAAAACTGATGATCGGATCCTGAGGCTTTTTAGTTTCTGCTTCAATCCCTATAATTCCGGTACTCGCTTTCGGCAGCGTCATATTAGTCGACGTATAATTACCTCCCACTTTAAATTCAATATGAAGCTCATCCATCTCATCATCCTCATCTTTGTTGCAGGAAGCAAATGCGAGTGTAAATAAACTTAACATTAATAAGGTTTTAATTGCTGTATGCATTGCTATATGTTTTTAATTGTTTTAGTAAATTAATTTTGAAATGAATAGAAATATCTCGCCCGATATTGAGTAAATCGAACGTTTTAAATCGAGAAAGATGATCGTAATAAGCTTCGTTCAGTATATTGTTTGCTGCCAGATTAATATCATACCCCAACCCGCCTGACTGAAATGTGAAACCAATACCGGCATTCAACAAGTTATACGAAGGTGTAATCGTTTCCGCGGTATGCACCTGTGTCTGCTGCATCACTAGTTCCATGTTAACAAAACCATACAAGGTGCGCCCATTTTTCCGTGAAGGAGCATCATACCGAATTTCCGGTCTTATCTTTTGCGCTGGAATGTATGGAAGGTAATTACCATTAGCCAATTTCCCCACCATCCCGGAATAAGCGGCAGCGATACGCCATCCGCTTGTAAAAAGTGGAGTAAAACCAATAGTCACTTCACCACCATATAAGGCAGCCTTGTCCTGACTGAATCGAGCCACCGGAAACCCAAACCATTCTTCCATGGTCGGCTGAAGATAGAGGTAACTAAAAAAATAGTTATAGAAACCTGCTACCCCAAACTGAAACCAATCCCCTGAATAATCCATACTTAACTCCACATTCAGATTTTGTTCATTCTTCAAATCTGGATCACCAATTTCATACACATAGATACCTTCATGTAATCCATTAGAAGAAAGTTCAGCCAGATTCGGGGCACGTACACCCGTTGCACCATTGACTTTGAAATTCCAATCGTCTGAAGGATTATAGCTGACTCCCAGCAATCCATTGCCAAAGAATCTTGTCTGACGAAAAGGGTCAATCTCCTTTTCTTCTGTATTGACATGCTGTGTCAGAAGGGTTTTAATAAAGCGCAGTCCGCCACCGACACCATACTCAAGAATGAACGGACCCAGACGATGCTCCATATACGCGGACAAATTGCTTTCATACGACCACGCATCAGGAATAATCTTTCGCTTCCCATAGTTTGTATTGCTCTCGAGACTCGAACTATTGGTTAAGACCAGTAAGGACTTAGGCGAAAGCTGTTTACTCCACTTCAGAGCATATTGTCCGGTCAGTAAATGCATCACCAGGCTCAAGTCTCCGCCTCCTTCATTTTCTGCGCGATAATTGGATTGAATTCCTGCATTCAATTTCAAAATGGAATTCGCCAGTTGAATGGTGTTGACCGATGAAAGGATGTTTAGCATCACAATGTGGTGCGGTCCATTCATCTGTCTGGTCCATCGGGCATCCGGCGCAAAAAAATGGATCAAATCATTGAACACGAATCCAAAATGATTGTAGGAAAAATCGTAATAGTTTTCACTATGCCAGTTTTTCTTTGTGAAACCATACGTTGATTTCAGGTAATAACCATTGAACCTACTGTTCAACACTCTTTCCTTATGACCATCCGAATAATCCGCATGACTGTCCATGCCGATTCGAATACGATACCACCGATCACCATAGTTCGCTTTAATCCCGGCCTGTAAAGTTCCGCCTAATGTATTTGAATGAAACGCCATTCCAGCATCCGTTTCCTGCAATCCTTCTGAAGGAATTTTCTCCTCCAGAATATTGATCACACCGCCAACTGCCTCTGTGCCGTATAATAATGACAAGGGGCCTTTGATCACTTCCGTTCTGGAAATGCCAAGGTCAGAAAGTCCCATACCATGTTCATCCTGCCATTGCTGGTTGTCAAATCGCAGTCCCGAGAATACCACCAAAATACGACTGCCGTATAAGCCACGGATCACAGGTTTGGAAATACCAATCCCTGTACTCAATTGACTGATGCCGGGCAATTTGGCAAGGGCATCCGTAAGATTAAATGATCCTCCCTGTTCTATTTGCTTTAAAGGCAGTGATGTTATATTCAGCACAGCTTCTTTGCTGACACCGTCCGTGTACGCAGAGATCACCACTTCTCCCAGTGGAACCGCTTCGTGATGACGAAGGCTGTCAGCGGCTGTCTGTGCATAGGCGTATACGCATATTATCATCCACCACCCAAAGGCAATGCATCGCTTCATGATGATTCTTTTGCACTATGTAAATAGATAATGCAACCCTTGTCTAAAGGCTGCTTAGTTGATCGTTAACAAATGCTAACTCATCTCAGGAGGTGGTACAGGCGGGGATAGTAAAAGCGATATGTATCTAAAATGACCACTAGTATCCGGAAGTAACTTTTCGGGATAAAGCAGGGCAACTAAAGGCTTAGGGGAAGTGTAAAACAGATTCGTTAGAAAATTGCTCAAACGGTTTGTCCGCTCTCTTTGCTGTGGATTATTCCCCAAGGCATATGCCACAAGAGCATCCAGTTGATTAGAAATTTGAGACTCCTTCTCATCCGGCCAGCACCACAAATAATGTAATCCGTCAATTTCTTGTCTTTTGACTACATCAAACATCTGATCCTTGTATCGAAACTCCTGATGATGCACCCATCGCACGTCCGTCTCCAACTCACTTTCCGTAAACTTAAACAAGGTTAGTGTTTCCTCGTCCATCCCGGTAATGATCATCTCCTTTACCTGGCGCCTGATCGTGTTGCGTTGTAATCTCAGCCAACCATAGGTCCCCAAAAACGGGATGGCCAGAAATGCTAAGAGTACTATGCCAACAACTTTTTTCAAGAAATAATGAATGAATTGCTTTACAGGAGCCAAAGTTACTCATCCCAAAATAAATATGGACGTAAAAGAACCGACCAAGTCGGAAATGATGCATAATTGTAAGGTTTACAAGGATGACAGGTGAACTGCAACCGTGAAAAATTCGGCCTTCTGCGAATTTTTGCCATTCCGGACTACTAATTAGACCGACCTTTGAATGATCGGTATTGAGTTAATTCTATATCAATAGCAGGAAATTATTTGGCTGTTCAAATGAATAACAGGAGCGCTTAATCTTCCGTTAAATGCGCCAAAAAAAACATACACAGAAAAAATGCTACTTCATCATGCAATGAGCCATCTATAACATAGTACCATATAGTTTTGGAATATTAATTATGTTGCAGGTCAAATGGAGAGGCATATATAAAACTCATGGATTCTAAAAGTAAAATGAATCGGTATCCGCATTAATCATCGTATATCATTAATAATGGCAACTACTAAAAATATTAATCGCGCAAGATCCTTATGTTTATTCCCTGGTATATTTCTAATTGTATCCGGGATGATGATTTTAGGATTCCCCAATGCAGCAGCCACTTTATTTGACATCACAGAGATCGACCTACTCAAGGAGCCTATGGCGCTGGCTATGGGTATCCGGCAATTATCCATTGGGCTGATGATCACAATGCTGGCCATTTCTAATCAAATCAGAGCACTTGGAATAGTCATGCTGATTGGCTCCATCGTACCACTGACTGACTTTATAGTCTTCAGCTCTTCCATTGGCTGGATCTCCTCTTTGCGACACGCGGCTCCTGTTCCATTGATATTTGGCTTGGGAATATATTTGCTCTATCAAACCCGAAATTAATCTGAGAATCTCACCCATCGCTAATCTTTTCACCCTTATGAACCTACTTATACAGATATGATCTATTTAGTGACCGGAGGATCAGGATTTTTAGGGACGGCGATTGTCGATGAATTATTGGAGGATAACAAAAACACAAAGGATTTTCATCTTCGAGTGGTTGATATGAAATTGCCGCGTTACCAAATGCAATCTGAAAGCCTCCGCTTTATCCAGGGAGACATTCGCGATAAGGAACTTCTAAGCAAAGCGTGCAACGGTGTGGATGTTGTCATCCATTCAGCCGCCATCGTGGACTGGGGCTCAACCAGACCCGAAGAAGTCCTTGATATCAATCTCGGTGGAACAGAAAATGTCATTAAGGCATGCATCGAAAACAAGGTACCTTATCTGGTCTATACAAGTTCGCTGGATGCTGTCTTCACCGGGAAGTCATTAGTGGATATTGATGAATCCGCTCCATATCCCCAAAAACCTATCAATGCTTATTGTGAAAGCAAACAACACGCTGAAATACTGGTCAAAAAGGCCAACAGTGATCGATTGAAAACATGCGTTCTTCGACCATCCGACGTATATGGCGAAGGAGATCCTTACCATATTGATTCATTGATAGACATGGCTAAACAAGGATTCTATGTTCGTTTAGGGAATGGCAAATCCTTGTGCCAGCACGTTTATGTTCGCAATATGGCCTATGCCCATCTGCTTGCTGCTAAAGCGCTAATCCATCAACCATCCGTGGTTGCCGGAAATGCCTATTTCATCACTGATGGCCCAGGCACTAACTTCTTTAAATTTTTTGACCGCGTGGTGATCGGGGCCGGGTATAACATATGGCCGAAAAATCTTTGGCTGCCGGGATGGCTTGCTTACAGCATTGGTGGATTGACTGAATTTTTTGCTTTTCTGATTTCACCCATTGTGAAGATCAATCCAAAATTCACCCGATTTGCTGTTACGTATACATGTTCCGATTTTACCTTTTCCGCAGATAAAGCTAAAATCGATTTAAATTATGCTCCAAAATATTCAGAAGAGGAAGCAATGGCCAGAACAATTGCGTATTACAAAACTACCCGTAGGAAGACTACTTCAATAAACTAACGAGCGGGCTTTTTCCATTGCCTGTTTTATTCCTCCTCTTTCTCCCGAAGATTCTTTGATCCTGTTAAAGTCTTGCTTTAATTAAACCTTAAAACCGGAAATGTTGTAATTTTACTATCCAATAGATTTATTCCGAAAAGGTCTGCTCCCCGGAATCCTTTTCATCTTATCCTTTGAAAACAGAATCTTTGAATATTCAAATCCGGCATTAGTATTACCTTATCTGCTTTAGCACTCGTTCAATTCAAATGCAATACAATCCATCATCTGCGTAAGTTCATTCATGAAAACACGACAGAAAAAAGTCCATCTTGCTAAGTACGAGGAAATCATTACGCCATGCGGTATAGCTCCAAATCACTACATTCAAATTTGATTTAATCCATCAGGCTAAAATAAACACTGAGTCATCAGTACATATGGAACAGACAAAAAAAGGACGCGCAGTCCTGAATGACAGAGCATTGAATAAATCCACGTCATTCAACAGAGAAGAACGTGAACAGCTGGGTCTGAGAGGATTACTCCCGTATGCCATCACCACTCAGAAAACGCAAATCCAGCGGGTGATGGAAAATATCAGACGAAAGGATTCAAACCTTGAACGTTATGTGTTTTTGAATGCCTTGCAAGACCGTAATGAAAGATTATTCTACAGTGCTGTGATTCATCACATAAAGGAATTAATGCCTATCATCTATACCCCTACGGTTGGACAGGCCTGCAAAGAATTCTCGCACATTTTCAGACAAACGAAAGGATTATTTATCACCCCTGAAGATAAAGGGGAGATCAGTAGGCTCCTGGATAACTGGCCGCAAACCGATATCCGTGTCATCGTCATCACGGACGGACAGCGCATCCTTGGCCTCGGTGATCTGGGGGCCAATGGAATGGGAATTCCAATCGGCAAATTAACATTATACACTGCCTGTGCAGGAATTCACCCGCATCAATGCCTGCCGGTCATGTTTGATGTGGGCACGAACAACCAGGAGTATTTGGAAGACTCGCTCTATTTGGGCTATCCACATCAGCGATTAGCGGGTCAGGCCTATTTTGATTTGATGGAGGAATTCATTTTAGCGGTACAGCAAAAATTCCCAAATGCATTAATTCAATTTGAGGACTTCCAGACCCCTAATGCTTATGCTTTGTTAAAAAAATACAGAAATCGTAGTTTATGTTTTAACGATGATATTCAGGGGACTGCCGCCGTTGTACTGGCAGGTATCTATGCTTCTTGCAGAATAACCGGACACGCCTTAGCTGATTTGCGAATCATGTTTTTAGGCGCCGGTTCAGCATCGACCGGAATTGCTGATTTGATGGCTTCCGCTCTTCAGCTGGAAGGACTCACTGAAAAAGAGGCTTACAGCAGACTTCGGTTTGTGGACTCTAAAGGCCTGATCACCTCAGAACGGGTAGACAAAATGGACCCAAACCTCACTTATACCCATCATGAACCGAAGTTGAGTTTGATGGAAGTCATTCATTTAGTCAAGCCGCATATTCTGATTGGGGCCACAGGAGCTGCGGGCACTTTCACCAGGGAAGTCATAGAAACCATGTGTGCTATCAATGAGCAACCCGTCATCTTTGCGCTTTCCAACCCCACAGACAGAGCAGAGTGCACGGCAGAAGAGGCATATCGCTGGAGCAAAGGAAAAGCTGTTTTTGCCAGTGGCAGTCCATTCGAGCCTGTGACTTACAATGGCAAAACATTCCGGTCGGGTCAGGGCAACAATGCCTATATCTTTCCGGGAATCGGTCTTGGTGCGGTGGCTTGTTGCGCCACCAAAATCACTGACGAACTTTTTCTGACGGCTGCCAAAACTTTGGCTCTGCTAGTTAGTGATCAATCGATTGAGGATGGAACACTTTATCCACCTCTGCATGATATCCGAAATGTTTCTTTACAAATTGCTGTAGAAGTCGCTCAACAAGCATACGATCTGGGCCTTGCCGGAAAGGAACTACCGAAAGATCTTAAACAATTTATCGCAGATATGATGTACAACCCAAGCTATTGAATCCACCTAATAAATACTATATTTAGTTTTTTGAAAGGCTGGCAAAACCCCTTAAAGTAATTGAGCCTTTGCAAAGTGGTTTGGTCTGATTTTCAACACCATCTCCAGTTTCAAATTACTATCATGGTATACCTCGGAATCCTTCATCAACATGCTGGCAAACCTTATCAGGATGAAGCTACAAACCGGCTTTATGAACTTCTTTTCTGTGATGACATTGAATATTATTCTTCCACCCTTGCGGACAAAACGAAACACCCCTGGGAGCTCCTCATATCCCCTTCAACAGATGAACAGCTATTCGAACTGATCAATGATGACCACACCGAATCACGAATCAAAATCCTGGCATATCATCAACTCAGAAAACTGTCGGACAGTAATAACTTATTGGGTGTTATTATTGAAGTAAGTCTGCCTGAAGGATTGGATGTTCTTGCTGCCTATTCGGATGGTACTGCCAGGTATATTAATTATACAGGCAAGGTTATTATTTGGGAAACGCAAACAAAAGAATCGACCGAACTTATTCATGCGCTCTTCGCCGCCAGCCAAAATGTTGTTTCACAGATAGGTGCGTGGGATGGTGAACGTTTGCCTTACCCAAAGCAGGGAAATGCACGTCTTACGTTTTTAGTGCGCAACCAATTATATTTCGGCGAAGGAGGAATAGGTGTATTATCTCAGGATCCAACGGGTGGCAGTGTTCTGAATGAAGGAGCAAAACTTATGGAATACCTTATCCATCATACGCTTAATGCGCCACTATAAATATATTCTGGTCTCCTTTCTGAGTGTACAACCCAAATCTTTAAACAGAATATGAAAACGAATTACAAAAAAGAAAAAGCTCTAAATCCACTGAATAATCCACTCAAAATGATCACACAATAGAATATTCCTGTTGTTCTGGTCAGGCTTATGGTAGTTAGTTTTATTTCATTGCACTCATAATCAAGGCTTTACATAGTTGATTAGGCAACTATAATGCACCTGTCAGATACCTTTCATTGCCTATCGTTAAGAAGGAAAGATAAACCTATAACTGCGTTCTATTGATTCTGGAGAACCTTTGTATTTTTATGCTGAAAGTCCCCGGAAGAATATTAACCACAAAAAACCAATTCCCAGTGGGATAATTTTTATAATTATTTAAATACAGAAATGATAACAATGAAAAAAATTGAATTAAAAAATACCATCAGGTTATTCAGTGCCTTATTTTTACTTTTTGCACTTGGGGGATGCCAGCCCGCTGAAAAACCAGCCGAGCAGCAATCTGATGCTTCCGGATTCAAAGGGAAAATTGCTCTGGACATTCGAGATTCGAAAGAAGACTGGACCCCTTATACACCAAAATCTGCACCTGAAGGTGCGCCCAATATCCTGTTTATTCTATATGATGATACAGGGTTAGGTGCATGGTCTCCTTATGGGGGTGCCATACACATGCCGACCTTGGACAAACTTGCAGCGAATGGATTAACTTATACACAATGGCATACGACTGCCTTGTGCTCTCCTACTCGCTCAACTATTCTGACCGGAAGAAATCATCACTTAAATGGAATGGCTGCTATCACAGAAGCTGCTTCAGGCTACCCCGGAGCCAATGGACGAGTACCGCCTGATTGTGTTCCTTTTGCGCAAATACTTAGAGACAACGGCTACAGTACTTTCTGGATAGGAAAAAATCATAATGTCCCTGAACAAGATGTTGCCCCGGGAGGTAGTCGGAGTGAATGGCCGACACAAAACGGATGGGATCGCTTTTATGGATTCCTCGGAGGAGAAACTAATAACTGGTATCCGGATCTTGTAGAAGATAATCATTTCATTGAAGCACCGGCTACACCGGAAGAAGGTTATCACTTATCCAAGGACTTAGCGGATAAAGCTATTCAAATGCTGCGTGACAAAAATTCTACAAACCCGTCAAAACCATTTTATATGTGGTTTAATCCCGGGGCCAATCATGCACCACATCATGCCCCTAAAGAATACATCGAAAAATATAAAGGCAAGTTTGATGATGGGTACGATGCTTACCGAAAATGGGTAGTCACACGAATGAAAGAAAGAGGAATCCTGCCGGAGGATACAGAAATGGCAGGATTTAATCCAATGCCGGAAGACATGGCTAATCCTGGAGATTATGTGCGCCCATGGGAGGAATTGAACGCAGATGAGAAGAAACTATTTTCACGAATGGCAGAAGTATATGCAGGATTTTCTGAGTATACGGATGTTCAAATTGGAAGGATTATAGATTACCTTGAACAAACCGGACAATTAGAGAACACCATTGTACTTTATGCAGCCGATAACGGTGCTTCAGGTGAAGGGAGTCCCAACGGATCCGTCAATGAAAATAAATTCTTTAATGGATATCCCGATGAGTTAGCAGAAAATATGAAATATCTTGAAGTGCTTGGAGGCCCCGACACCTACAACCATTTTCCTACCGGATGGGCAGCAGCATTTTCCGCTCCTTTTAAAATGTTTAAACGATACAGTCAATATGCAGGCGGAACCAATGATCCACTCGTGATCTCATGGCCAAAAGGAATTAAAGCAAGAGGTGAAATCAGAAATCAATATCACCATTCAGTAGATATTGTCCCTACCCTTTTGGAAGCATGTGGTCTCGAAATGCCTGAAGTATATAATGGCGTTAAGCAAACGCCACTCTCCGGAGTTTCCATGACCTATACCTTTGATGCCAAGCCTAATGATCCTACCCAGAAGAAAGTTCAGTATTATGCGATGTTAGGGACAAGAGGTATCTGGAAAGATGGTTGGAAGGCCGCTGCCGTCCATTCGCCTATTAGTGGCAAAAGCCATTTTGATGAAGATAAATGGGAATTGTATAACGTGGATGCGGATCGTTCTGAAACCAAAAACCTGGCAGAAGAAAATCCTGAAAAACTAAAAGAATTAGTGGATGAATGGTTTCACCAGGCAGAAATAAACAAAGTGTTGCCACTCGATGATCGCAGTGCGGCTGAGGTGCTGGGACAAGAACGTCCCTCACAGGAAAAGAAAAGTGACCGATACATTTATTACCCCAATACATCACCCGTACCTGAAGGAGTAGCTGTCAATGTCCGCGGAAGAAATTACAAAATTCTCGCCAATATTGAAATTACTGAGACCAGTGCAAGCGGTGTCATCTTTGCCCACGGCTCACGATTTGGTGGTCATGCTTTATTCATAAAGAATCATAAACTTTACTATGTCTACAATTTCCTTGGGATAAAACCGGAACAGGTTTATACTTCAAAAGAGGACCTGAAACCAGGAAAATACACCGTTGGAATGGAATTCATTCGTGAAAATGCCGGCGAACATGGCGAATCATTAGGACAGATGAAACTTTACATTGATGATAAGGTTGTTGCCGAAGGTCCGATGAAAACACAACCCGCCAAATTCACGCTTTCCGGCGACGGACTTTGTATAGGCTATGATAGCGGTGATGCGGTCAGTGAACTTTATCAATCTCCAGGCGAATTTCACGGAGGCACTATTTTTGGTGTAGGTGTTACTGTTGAAGGCACTCCTTATGTCAATCTGGAAGCGGAAGCAAAAAGAATCATGATGTCACATTAAGTCTGTTCTTACAGCATAGATGTAACCGAACAAATTAGAAGAGCCGGAAGCGTGCCATTTACAAAACGGCAAAACGTTTCCGGCTTTTTTATTTCAATGCTTCTTGCATTGAATCTTATGACCCCTCCAGCAAATTCTTTATTTAGGTTTTTTCAAAAAAAATCTCCTGATTATTTGCGTAGCCAAATGACTTCATATATATTTGTAGCCAAATAGCTACATAATGAAGTTACGACGCGACATCTTTCAGGCCATATCCGACCCGACCAGACGATCCATCCTGGTATTACTCGCCACACAAACGATGACAGCAGGCGCCATCGCTAGTAATTTTGAAGTGGCACGGCCCACTATTTCCAAACATATCCAGATCCTGAACGAATGTGAACTCATCGAAGCTAATCAACAGGGTCGCGAGATATATTATCAACTAAAAATCGAAAAAATGAAAGAGGTAGACCTTTGGATAGATCAATTACGGCAACTATGGGAAAGCAGGTTTGACAACTTGGATAGCTATTTAGCTAAACTCAAAAAAGACAACAAATAAAGCTTCATATATCTTCTAAACATATTAAACCAATCTACGCAATGAAAAACAATCTTTTATTCAATTTTACCATCAACAAAGACGACAATACAGTACACGTCGAGCGTGAATTTGCCGCTCATCTGGATATCGTTTGGGACGCCTGGACCAACCCGGAAATACTTGACCAATGGTGGGCACCTAAACCTTATAAAGCGGTCACGCAGTCAATGGACTTCAGAGAAGGCGGCACCTGGCTGTACTACATGATTAGCCCGGAAAATCAAAAGCATTATTGCAAGAACGATTACATAAAAATAGACCCAAAGAAAACCTATTCAGGACTTGATGCGTTTTGTAATGAACATGGAATCGTCATTGAGGCAATGCCCAGAACACAATGGACCAATACCTTCACTGAACAGTCTGACAGCACGCTTGTTAAGATAGTAGCCATCTATGAAAGTCTGGCAGACCTTGAAAAAATTATTGCCATGGGCTTTAAAGAAGGATTGACAATGGCATTGGAAAATCTGGACGAAGTATTGTTAAACAAATAATTCCACATGTAATTGATTACCTTTCAAAACCACAAAGCAAAGTTTTGCTGACGGTATATAAATTAAACCTGTACCGGAAGAAAGAAAAAACTGACAAGCTGTGAAACGACTGCATTTTACAAAATCATTAGCCTTACTGCCACTCATGAAAAAATCGATGGAATTAAAAGCGTTAGGCCAACTTTCCAATGCTTTAAGTGCCACCGAAAAGATGCCTGTTCTTTTTCTTGGTCATGGTAGTCCAATGAATGCTATTGAAGAAAATGAATTTGTCCTAGGATTTAGAAAAGTAGGCCGTGAACTTCAAAAGCCAACGGCCATCCTTTGTATTTCTGCGCATTGGGAAACGAATGGCACCTATGTAACGGCGATGGAACATCCGAGGACAATTCATGATTTTGGCGGTTTCCCACAAGCCCTTTTCGATGTCCAATATCCGGCTCCCGGAAGTCCTGCTCTGGCTAAAGAGACCAGGGAACTAGTCAAAAAGACTACCATAGGGCTGGATGAAAAATGGGGGTTGGACCACGGGGCATGGAGCGTCATCAAACACCTCTACCCTAATGCTGATATTCCCATCATACAGATGAGTCTTGATTATTCGAAGCCGGCACAATACCATTTT
This sequence comes from Bacteroidota bacterium, assembly GCA_024642665.1. GTDB lineage: Bacteria > Bacteroidota > Bacteroidia > Chitinophagales > Saprospiraceae > Opimibacter. Next base: position 50,966 of record JAHEAR010000008.1, on the reverse strand, counting down.
GACCTGGCACAGGAACTATCAGTTCTTCGACAAAAAGGTATCTTAATTGTTGGCAGTGGCAATATGGTTCACAACCTTGGTATGGTAGCCTGGAACAAACTCAATGGTGATCCATATGCCTATGATTGGGCCATTGAAGCCAGTCAAAAAATGAAATCAAATATTCTAAGCGGAAATTTTCAAAATTTGATTGATTATCGACTTCAGGGCAAACCATTTGATTTGGCCATTCCCACGCCTGAGCATTACCTGCCCCTGCTTTACACATTAGCATTGAAAGACAAGAAAGATGAAACTACCATTTTTAATGACCAGCCGGTTGGAGGATCATTATCAATGACTTCTGTCCGATTTGAATGAGTGTATTAAAAATATTGGATCGCGAATTATTCACGCTTAAAGAGTCTCAAATTCTTCATAGCTTACATTGGATTAATCATCTAATCCAAAAAGAAGCATATGAAATATTTTATCTGGTTGCTGTCCTCCATCAATCTCTATTTTGGCTTTTATTTTTTACTCAATGTGCTGAACATCCTTCAATCAAGTAAGTATGGCAAAGGGGCAACATTGGTGATGGCCCTATTGCTGCTGACAATGGGATTTGGTGCATTTTATATCTCCATTGCAAAAAACAATCAAAAGCTTGCGCTCCTTCTTGGATTCGGCCCCTGGATTCTGGTGATTTTATTCATGCTATTTACTATGTTAACGAGTGATTATAAATAGTCCCTCACTTAAATTCAGAAGCGAACGGGCGCAACGAAGTTTCATTTGGACAGTTTTGTCTGACCTAAAATGGCTTTTTGTGGATTATTTGCTATATTGAACGGCATTCCATCACAAAAAACCCGTCCATATGAAACGCTTTCCCGGCTTATTTCTGATGGCAACCCTTTTCTTTCAGTCATCGCTTGTTTTTGCCCAAGGTGTAGGAATAAACAACACCGGCAATGCTCCGGCACAGGGTGCCATTCTTGATGTATCTTCTATTGACAAGGCTGTGCTACTCCCCCGAACAACTACCGACAACATCCCAAATCCGGTCGAAGGCATGGTGATCTACGATACGACGGCACACCAGTTTCACTATTTCAATGGAATCCAGTGGTGTGCTTTGCTTGAAGAAGGTGCTTATCAGTTTTATTGGGCCGATGAAGATGGTGATGGCTATGGGTATCCATTCAATGTCATCTATTCTCCAAATCCTCCTGAGTTTTTTGTCAGCAACAATGATGATTGCGATGATTCTGATCCCGCTATTCATCCCGGCGCAGAAGAAATTTGTGATGGGATCGACAATGATTGCGATGGTCTGATTGATGCAGATGATCCTGACATCATGGGCATACCCATTTCATGGCTTGACGCAGATGGTGATGGATATGGTGATCCGCTGAATGAAATAATGGAATGTCCTGTTCCGGCAGGCTATGTGAGTAACAACGATGACTGTGATGATTCAAATTCCAATATCAATCCTGCTGCTAGTGAAGTATGTGATGGTATTGATAATGATTGCAATGGCTTGGTGGACATTGACGATCCGGGTTTGACAGATGGTATCACTTACTATGAAGATGCTGATAATGATGGATATGGCAATCCTGATGTAAGTACAATAGCTTGTGATCCTCCTCCCGGTTATGTTGACAATAATTTAGATTGTAATGATTCAAACTCTGATATCAATCCTGCGGCAAATGAAATTTGTGATGAAGAGGATAATGATTGCAATGGCTTGGTGGACATTGACGATCCGGGTATAGTAGATGCTGCCACCTACTATCAGGATGCAGACACGGATGGTTACGGCAATCCTGCTGTTTCGGTTTTGTCTTGCAATCCTATACCTGGTTATGTTTTGAATGGCATTGATTGTGATGATGAGAACAGTGGTATTCATCCAGGAGCCACCGAATTATGTGACAACATTGATAATGATTGTGATGGCCAGACGGATGAAAATTTTAACTTCATGTCAGATCCTAATAATTGTGGTGCCTGTGGGATCACATGCGATGATGGACTTCCATGCACCATTAATCTATGTGAAAACGGATTTTGCTCCATTATTATTGAGGAAGGCTATTGTTACATTGCAGGACAATGCTATGCAGATGGGGAGGAAAATCCCGGCTTTCCGTGTCAGATTTGCAATGTTCAATTTAGTCAGGAGCAATGGTATTATTTGCCGGAATTTACGGACTGTGGAGATGGAGGTCAGTGCAATGCTGTTGGCGAATGCATTCCCCCATAATCTGGTTACTATTAAACAATTTATATGTCCTATCTTTCAGTAATTCTTATCCTTCCTGTTAATCAACGGGGATAAAGTATACACCCAAAAATGAAAGGTGGACAGAAATACGAAAATACTTACGGTTATTGTTCTGGCACAATTCTGCTGCACCTCGCTTTGGTTTGCCGGGAATGGCGTGCTCAATGAACTGATCATTAGTTATCATCTTCCGGAAAGTGCATTGGGACATTTAACGTCGGCCGTTCAGTTTGGATTTATTTCAGGCACTTTATTATTTGCTATTCTCACCATTGCTGACCGCTTTTCACCATCAAAGATTTTCTTTGTAAGTGCTGTACTTGGATCGCTTTTCAACCTATGTGTTGTTTGGAGCGGCAATAGTTTTGTCACCATTTTGCTAATTCGTTTTTTGACCGGGTTTTTCCTGGCAGGTGTTTATCCCATAGGGATGAAAATAGCGGCTGACTATTTTGAAAAAGGATTAAATAAATCGCTTGGATTTTTAGTCGGCGCACTTGTCATTGGAACAGCTTTTCCTCATCTACTAAAAGATATGCTGGATAGTGTCTCCTGGAAATTTGTACTTATCGCAACTTCAGCACTTGCTTTATCAGGTGGCCTGATGATCATTACGATGGTACCGGATGGACCATTTCGTAAGCCGGGTCAAAAAGCAAATCTGTCAGCTTTCTTTCGTGTATTTCAGAATCGTGAATTTCGTTCAGTTTCGTTCGGCTACTTTGGTCACATGTGGGAATTATATGCCTTTTGGGCTTTTGTTCCTGTCCTCTTAAAAACCTATAACCTTATTCATCCAACAGCTGTCTTTAATATTCCTTTATGGTCTTTTCTGATCATCGGTATTGGAGGATTAGCCTGTGTTATGGGCGGATTTCTGGCACAAAAAGTTGGAACAAAAAAAACCGCATTCATCGCGCTACTCCTTTCATGTATTTGCTGCATCCTGTTACCCTGGATGATCAATAGCCTATCGGAAATGGCTTTCCTTATTTTCCTACTGTTTTGGGGAACTGTCGTCATTGCCGACTCTCCTCTTTTTTCAACACTAGTGGCTCAAAATGCACCGCCGGAATTAAAAGGAACCGCACTGACCATTGTGAATTGCATAGGATTCTCTATCACGATCATATCTATCCAGTTGATAAATGTCATGATCGCAGCAACTCCTTCAAATGGCATTTATGCGCTGCTGTCTATTGGTCCCATACTAGGATTGTATGCAATGAAGATGGGAACAAAAACAATCCACAGAAATCTTGATCGGTAACCATACATATTACTTTTATGATCAGCATAGCCTGATGATTCTTCAAAAAAGTGAAATTAAAATGTTTTAGGTGTTGAACAAATAATAATGCAGGCGATTTAAACCTACGATCAAGTCATGCGTTTACTATGACATCATTCACTCTAAAGCCTGCATCCTTTGAAGAATTACCTAATCATTGGCGGATCTTCCGGCATAGGAAACGCTCTGACTCATCAATTAGCACAATCCGGTCATCGGGTGTATGCTACCTATCATACACATCCCAAAAACAATGAAGGGACGAACATAATCTATTCGCCGCTTAATGTCCTTGATGAAACCATCGATTTGGCATTTCTTCCTGAACATATAGACGGTATGGCCTACTGCCCGGGAAGCATTGCCCTGAAGCCTTTTTCAAGAATAAAACCAGAAGCTTTTCAGGAAGATTTTGCGCTTCAGGTAATAGGTGCGATTAAGGTGTTGCAGGCAGTAACCTCGAGGTTAAAAGCTGCAGAAAATGCATCAGTCGTTTTGTTTTCTACCGTTGCCGTTCAATTTGGATTCAATTTTCATACGCAAGTGGCCTGCTCTAAAGGAGCTATTGAAGGGTTGGTGCGATCACTTGCGGCTGAATGGGCGCCAAACATCAGGGTAAATGCCATAGCCCCTTCTTTGACCCATACGCCCCTTGCAGCGAATTTATTATCCACAGAAGAAAAAATAGCCGCCAATGCAACAAGACACCCCCTAAAAAGAATCGGTTTGCCTGAGGATATTGCTTCGATGGCTTCCTTTTTGCTTTCGAACCAATCCTCCTGGATGACAGGGCAAGTTCTCCATGTAGATGGGGGTATGTCAGGAATCAGATGATTTGAGACAAATCAATCAAATACCGTTTAATTATATTGCAACAAAAGCATCTTGCTTACCATTCAGAGTCATTTTACAAGATTTTTAATCGAAAAAATTGTAATTTTGAACCTTAGGGTATACGCATCGTATGTTTCAGTAGAATGATCATTTAATATCATTCCTCAAGTTTCTTACTAAATCAAAACAATTGAAATGAAAAGATTATTACTCAATTTAATGGCGGTATTATTTTTTAGCACAGGTCTCTTTGCCCAAAACAATATCAAGCTTACCATTCATCATAAATTAGGGGATGAAGATTTTGCGATGCAAATGGCTGCAAAAAACAATATTGACAATGATTTTAAAGTCACGCGATTACAATATTATATTTCAGAAATTACCATTGTGCATGATGGTGGAAATGAGACCATTTTCGATAAGATGTGGGTATTAGTGAATGCTGACGAATCTACCCTGGTTGATTTTGGTAATAATAATATCAATACGGTTGAAGCTATTAAGCTTCAGATTGGCGTAGATCAGGGTCACAATCATCTTGATCCGGCGATTTATCCTTCCACACATCCATTAGCACCTTCATTTCCTTCCATGCATTGGGGCTGGGCTGCAGGATATCGGTTTGTGGCATTTGAAGGTGTAGGTGGCCCTAATTTCAATCAACAATTTCAATTACATGGCTTGGGAGATAACAATTATTTCACTACCGAAATCATGCTTAATGAAGTTGCCGATAATAATGAAATCATGATCAATCTGGATGCTGACTACGCCAGAGCACTGGAGGATATAAATGTTACCTCCGGACTTATTGTTCATGGTGATTTTGGCGCAGCTCAGAAATGTCTTGAAAATTTCAATGACTATGTTTTTACGGCCTCTCCTGCAAGCACGGCCACGATTGATTTTAGTGAAGTCAGCAAGTTTGAAGTTTTTCCTAATCCAACCATTGGAAACACGACCATTGCGCTGGAGGCTTCCGGAAATTTAGCCTATTCAGTAACGGTAACTGATCTACTTGGCAAAGAAATCCGATTTATTGACCACGTGAATGGCTCCGCTAAAGTGGATCTTAGCATTCGTGATTCCGGATTATATTTTGTTCAATTAATCAAAAATGGACATCCGGTCATTACTAAAAAATTGATTGTGCAGTAGCAATAATGAAGTGGTTTTGCTTTTTCTTTTGTTTACTCATTTTTGTCGCTTGTCAGAAGGAACAAAGTGAAGCGCCACTGCATATTCCTGCTTTAGGAGAAATTCCTGAAGGTTTTCCTGACATTAATTTTCCGGAGGGAAATGAATTTACAAAGGCTAGATGGGACTTAGGCAAAAAGTTGTTTTTTGATAAAGCCCTTTCACTGGATAGTTCAATAAGTTGTGCTTCCTGCCATCAACCTGCCTTTGCTTTTAGTGATAATATTGCTTTTAGCCTCGGCGTAGGCGGCCGCCTTGGAACGCGAAATGCACCATCTCTGGCTAATGTAGCCTATCATCCTTACTTTACACGTGAGGGAGGTGTTCCAACCTTAGAAATGCAAATTCTTGTGCCGGTTCAGGAGCATAATGAATTTGATTTCAATATCGTACTGATCGCTGAACGGTTAAGTACTGATTCTACGTATATCCTGATGGCCAAAGAGGCTTATGATCGCGTGGTAGATCCTTTCGTGATTACCCGTGCCTTGGCATGCTTTGAGCGGACATTGTTAAGTGGAAACAGTCCTTATGATGCTTATTTAAACGGTCACAACGCTTTCGCTATGGCCCCTGCTGCCCTTCGCGGCATGGATTTGTTTTTTAGTGCCCGTACGAACTGTTCGAAGTGTCACCAGGGTTTTAATTTTACAAATTATGCCTTTGAAAATAACGGTTTGTATACTGTGTATCCTGATGATGGGCGATTTAGATTAACGGGACTGGAATCTGACAGAGCCCTTTTCAAGGTTCCGGGATTGAGGAATATTGAATTGACTTCTCCATATATGCACGATGGCTCTATACAAACGCTTGAGGAGGTCATCGATCACTATGTCTCCGGAGGAAAAAATCATCCGCACAAAAGCGCACTTATTCAACCCTTGACATTGTCTGAATCCGAAAAAAATGATCTCATTCAATTTTTAAAATCATTAACGGATGAGACATTTATCACCAACCCATTATTTAAGTTATAACTAATCTTAAGCACATGTCTCATTTAAAACTCATCGCCATTCTCCTCATTAGCCTTTCATTTGTGATAGCATGCAATAAAGATGATGATCAACCAAAGGATGTGGTCATGCTTGATGAGACCCCTTACGTTTTAAATATTGGCGCACTACCTGTACCTGATCTACCGGAAGATAATCCACTTACACAGCAAGGCGTACTGCTGGGTAAAATGCTGTTTTATGAAACTATGCTTTCAAAGGACGGTTCCCAATCATGTGCAAGTTGCCACCGGCAGCCGGATGGTTTTTCGGACTCTACCCGATTCTCGATTGGCGTAGAAATGCTTCC
>JAHEAR010000008.1:0-43952 GCA_024642665.1 Bacteroidota bacterium | reverse complement strand
TCGGCAACCGTTGATCCTGCGATTTTAAATACTAAAAATACCGGTTTGTTTCTGTCTGCTCAGGACAAAGAAGATCTGATCAATTTTCTGAAGACCTTAACAGATCAAACATTTTTGAATAACCCGGAATATAAGTCTCCCTTTTAAAAGGAAATAAAGGTGCTGCCATACCACCCAGAAAACTCAGTAATACCGCACAAATAACCACACACTTGGAAGAAACGGGTGAATCAGGACAGGGCAAAATTTGTACCTAAAGGTACCACCACTAAAATAATCCTTTCTGATACGTGCCCCGGATACCCTTCAGCGCATCATCAAGGGCAAACTAAAAATGGATGGGGTTAAGACCTTAATAAATATAATCCCATAGTCAGGAAAAGTGCTAAATTGGTAAGGAAAACGTCCGGCTTTTCAATTAAAACGATACCCCTTTCCATCTTACTAAGCAAACCCGAAAAACTATGGATGATAAGCAAATAAACAAATGGCTGGCTGAAGGAAAGATTTCTGAGGAGCAGGCTAAAATGATGCTTGCCGAAAATTCGGAGACCTACAAGGAAAAAAGCAGCGGAAGATTTCTATCTGTCATTTCTATCCTGGGTTCTATTTTTCTTGGTATCGGCATCATTTGGATTGTTGCTTCCAATTGGGATGGCATGCCTGACATCCTCAAAATCATTGTATTGCTTGGCGCCACGTTTGGATTAATTTATATCGGCTATGAAATAGGATTTCATAAAAAGACTTTTCCCAAAACCGGCCATTCCCTCCTGCTTTTAGGTGCTCTTCTTTTTGGTTCAAGTATCTTTCTCATCGCTCAGATCTATAATGTTGAATCAAATGCCTCCTATCTTCTCTTTATTTGGCTAATTGGCGTTTTACCACTTGTTTATATTTTCCAATCGAATATCCTCACCTTCCTGTGTTGTACGATATTCTGTGCCTGGTTCAACGCAATCATCATTAAAGATTTTGACAACTTTGAAGATAAAGATGTCGTGTTAACCCTGTTTTTTTACCAGACATTTGGAATCCTATTATTTGCTATTGGCAGCCTTCACTACTTTCTTGACCAATTTAAAAAAGTGGCCCGGACTTACCGGCTAATTGGTATTTTCCTGGTCCTTTGCATATTATTTGTGCTGACATTTCGACTGGCTTATACAGGACTTGGAGAAATAGGTCAAGAGATTACCACCTATCCACTAGAGATTGGTCTGATGTATGGTATCATAGCAGCTATGCTGATCATTAATCTATTGCTCAACCCTTCAAAATCTACGACAAACAAATGGGAGAATATTATAGCCCTGATTGTGCTGACATCTATTTTCGCCTTAAACATATCACTGGGATATGAATTTAATTACATACTCTTTTGGCTACTCTTTAACTTTCTTTTTATTGGTTTGATCGTTGTCCTGTTCCGCATAGGATACAATCGCAGGGATATGAAACTCGTCAATATCGCATCCTTCAGCACCTTCTTTTTTCTAATCTTTAAATTCTTCGATATTTTCTCTAACCTGTTGGACAATGGGATCACCTGGTTGGTTTTCGGTATAGCACTCCTGACCGGTTCCATCTTCTTCGAAAAGAAACGAAGAAAAATCAGAGACCGAATGAATGATGCCCATCCGATAATGGAAACAAATGGTTAATAAAAAACTCGTTATCGGAATTATTGGAATTTGGTGTTTGATCCTGCTGGGCTTTATTGGCTATAAACAATACACCTTACAAACCGGGACAGAAGTCCTACTGAAAACAGTGCCTGTTGACCCGCGGGATTTATTCAGAGGCGATTATGTAGTTTTGAGATATGGCATAAGCAGGATTCATCTGGATTCGTTGATGATGGTGGCAGATACTTTTGAAAAAGGTGCGCAATTTTATTTGAAACTCGATACCAGTGGCATGTATGCCGAACCTATAGAAATATCGAAGGAAAAGTTTGACAAGGGGCTGTTTATGAAAGGGACAGTAATAAGTTCTCATGACAATATGCTCAATGCTAAATATGGCATTGAAACCTATTTTGTTCGACAGGGAACCGGTAAAATAATTGAACGGCAGATCACAGATTTAGAAGTTAATGTAGCCATCGATAAAAATGGAAATGCTTTAATCAAAGCCCTTTACATGGCAAATGATACTTTGTGATAAAAACAAAATGATAAAATAATTACTTAGTTTACTTATATCTCTTTAATTAAACTCACCTAAGAAATGCAAAACATGAAACATCAATACTCTTTTTGGACAGTGCTAACTATTGTACTCCTTGGTTTTGCCCAAGTGGGGAATGCCCAGGAAGCTGCCGAATCAGATGCTGCTGAACTCGCAAAAAAATTATCGAATCCAATAGCCAGCCTGATTAGTGTACCCTTCCAGAATAATACCGATATCGGTATTGGCACGCATAACGGGACAAGAAATACACTTAACATTCAACCTGTCCTTCCGATACGGCTATCTGACAACTTAAATCTAATCGCCCGGTGGGTACAGCCCATCATTGCACAATACAATGTTACAGGTGCCGATACCCATGAATCCGGTCTGGGAGATGCTGTGGTCAGTGCATTTATAAGCCCTTCCAACTCAAAAGGTGGTCTGACCTGGGGTGCCGGGCCTGTATTTCTGGTACCTGATGGCACAAATGAATTTCTCAGCACTAAAAAATTTGGTATCGGACCAACTGTCGTTGCATTATATCAATCAAAAGGTAGTACAGTTGGAGCTTTGGCCAACCAGATATGGAGTATTGCCGGTGATGAAAATCGAGGGGATGTAAACCAGTTATTCTTTCAGCCATTTTATACCTATAACTGGAAGAGCGGAGCCGGGTTAGGCGCCAACTTTGAAATCACCCAAAACTGGGAAGCAAGCACCACCACTGTCTGGTTAAATCCGGTCCTCAGTGGTGTTACAAGTTTGGGTAAACAAAAAGTCCAATTAGCTGTCGGGCCCAGATTTAATCTGGCAGCCCCGGACGGCAGCAAAGCAGATTTTGGTTTCAGGGCTGTAATTGTTTTCTTATTTCCCAAATAAGCAGCATTCTGTCATTTTTGCTTCTTACTACGGCCCACATTCTAGAAATACACATTGTAAATCTCCTGCCGAATCATGAAATATTTGTTTTTCTTCTTTTGCCTTTGGATCCAGCTGGTATCTGCACAAAAGGAAGTGTATATACCTGCCTACATACAAGATCCTTTGACGGTGGATGGTAGCCAGTTTACCTGGAGCAAAACAAGTGAAAGCGAGAATTTTACCATTATTTGGGGAGACTCCGTAGGCCTGGATCCTTTAGTCGCTTCCAACCCCGACTTAGTTTTCAACCCACTAGCGGTATTGGATACCTTAGAACGAATTTACTCCGCCTTTGAAGATTTGGGGTTTGCTCAGGACATCCCGGGCACTAATCTCCATCAGTATAAAATACCTGTCATCATGTTAAATACATTCGGTCCCTCAGGCGCAACAGGTTGGGCGTTTGGAGGAGATGTTGATGGCGTAATAGGCGCATTCTGGGTTCACCCATTGGCGATCAAAGATGGACATGTTGCGGCACATGAACTCATCCACTCATTACAAGCCCAATGTGTGATCGATTATCGTGCTGCCCATGGGCTGGGAACCGTTTGGAATCATGCAGGTATATTTTGGGAAACACATGCCAACTTTATGCGAAACCTGCTTTATCCTCAGGATGTTTCAGCCTGGGGAATGGATGTCTATCATATTGAAACATGGGGTGACTGGAAAAATACGTATGAAAACTATCCGTTGCTCATGGCTATTATGGAAGCCGATGGAATAGATATCATCAATCGATTGTGGCGCGAATCGCTTAGCGAGGAATATCCTCTGGAAACTTATAAACGACTGTCAGGTATCACACAAGACGAATTCAATAACAAGCTTTTTGAATATGCCCGGCGCATGGCAACTTATGATTTTACATACAATAATATCGGCACTTACTTTCGCCAATATCGTAAAAATGACTTAATGTATTGGCTACCCTCCGTTCAGGCGACCTATACCATTTTGAGACAAGATATATTGGTCCCGACACGCTATTCTGTTCCAATGGAATTGGCGCCTGAAGAATATGCTTACAATATTATTCCTATCCATCCGGACAATGACAGTTGCGCCGTCCTTATGAAATTCAAAGGGCACCTTGAAGTAAATGATCATGCCGGTTGGCGTTATGGTTTTGTGGCCGCCTATCCGGATGGCACGATTAGTCGCTATAGCGACACCTATGATCAGGCTGAGATGGAACTAGGTTTTGAACTTAATCCGGATGAAGCATTTATGTATCTGGTGGTTATGGGTGCCCCTACGGACGACATCACCACGAATCCAACAAACGATACCTGGAAAGGCTATCCTAAACATTTTCGATACCCTTATGAATTAACGATAAGTGGTGGTTTCCCGGAAGGTTTTCAGGACGCTGATTTGTTCAGAAATCAATTAAAAGGGATTGGTAGCCCTCATTCAAATGGTGGGGGTTGGGTTGAAAATTCTGCCTCTGTAAGTACATCAGTTTATGTAGGCCCACATGCAATGGTGTTGGGCAATTCAACCCTTACAGGAAATGCTCGTATTGATAATACCGCCTTGGTAAAGGATGCAAATATTAGTGGAAACGCCTATGTATTTGAAAATGCTTTTATGCTCGGCGGCACCATGACTGATGATGCCATTGTTCGAGGGCAGGCTTTTTCTGAAAATAATATACTTTGGGATAATGCATCGATCGTTATGCGAGCCAAAGTGAGCAATTATAAACTTCATGGTAATATTGAAGTGGGAGGCGATGTGATTGTATATAACAATTCAGGAGATTGTGATAATGGTGTGTATTATCGCATGACAAACTACTATGAAGACAATCTTCTCGAATGTGATGATCGAACTGCTTCACATCCCGACAATTTGGATGTAAACAATCCAATCATTCCTTTTACTGAAGACGAAATGAGCCTTATGTGTCATTGTGACAACTACCCGGAATGTCTGACTGTCGGCAACAGCCAGATTGATGGAACGTTTTCAAATTTTATGGTGTATCCAAATCCGGCTGCAAATAGCGTTATGCTGAAGAGTGATTATGTGCGCCGACACCAACTTGATATCTATTTGTATGACGCACTTAACCGCCTGGTATTGCAGCAAAATGCTGATGTTCAGCAGGATATTAACTTAGATGTATCCACCCTTTCGGAAGGCATCTACTTATTAGTAATTTCAGAACATGGGAAAAGTATACTATCAGAAAAAATCGTCGTGCAACGGTAATCTTATCATGCTTTACCCTGAAGTACAATTCAAACCAAATTACCCTTATAAAACATCAGCTTTGATGAACAATACTGACCAGTTTTGTATTTAGTAATTATCTCCATATTCAGAAATTTTATACTATGAAAACAGCAAGTACTCTATTTTTAATCCTTGGCGCCATATTCGGCTCATGCCGAAATAGCGATACCAACGAATCAACTCTTCCTGCCAACGTTTATTACGGTGGAAGTATCATTACCATGGCAGGTGACACTCTTCAATATGCGGAAGCCCTGGTTATCAAAGATGGCAAAATAGTATTTGTGGGAGATGCCGGGGAGGCAATGAAAGCAGCAGGTGCCGGTCACCAGATGATTGACCTTAAAGGAAAAACACTCCTACCCGGTTTTATAGATCCTCACAGCCACTTTATTAATTCATTGAGTATGAGCGATCAGGCAAATTGTTCCCCCTCTCCTGTTGGCAATGCAAATGATGTTGAAGGTGTGTTGATTGCTCTAACAAAGCTGAAAAATGAAAAGAATATACCTGACGGAAAATTAATTATGGGGTATGGTTATGATGATACCGTTATGCCGGAAGGTGAATTATTGAACCGTGATGATTTGGACCAGACCTTTCCGAACAATCCGGTAATGGTTTTGCATGTATCCTTACATGGGGCTGTACTCAATTCTAAAGCGATGGAGCAATTTGGGATTTCAAAGGAGACAAAAACTCCTCCCGGTGGGATTATTGTCAGAAAACCGGGAACTCAGGAGCCTTATGGCTTAATCATGGAAACCGCTTTCCTTCCCATATTTGCACAGTTACCGAAACCAACCGAAGATCAACTCAAACGACAACTCCGGGAAGGACAGATGATATATGCTGCAGCCGGGATCACCACTGCGCAGGAAGGAGCCTCCCATCTGGGAGATGTTGAAATACTGCAGAAAGGAGCGGACGAAAATGAATTATTTATTGATGTGGTATCCTATCCTTTTATTACCGAATTCGATACGATATTTAAATTATATCGTTCGGAAGATTTCGGTCAGTATAATCACCACTTCAAACTAGGAGGTATAAAAATCACTATTGATGGCTCACCTCAAGGAAGAACGGCATTATTCACAACGCCCTATCTTACCGGTGGGCCCGCAGGAGAAAAAGAATGGTTCGGAGAATCAACTTTCTCTCAGGAGCAAGTCAATGCTATGCTTAAAAAAGTGTACGACAAAGGAGTGCAATCTACATTTCATGCCAATGGCGATGGCGCTATTGACATGTGTATTCAGGCCCATGAATACGCCAGTGGGGACTCCCCTACCGAAGACCGGAGAACTACCATCATTCACTCACAGTTTGTTCGTGAAGATCAATTGGATAAATATGTCGAATATAAAATGATTCCTTCTTTCTATACCGAACACACTTTTTTCTTTGCCGATGCGCATATAAAAAACAGAGGGTTAACACAAGCATCCTTTATCAGTCCAATGAAAACGGCAATAACCAAAGGATTAAAACCAACTAACCACACAGACTTTAATGTTGCACCCATAGATCAAATGATGGTCCTCTGGACGGCCGTCAACAGAACCTCAAGAAATGGAGAAGTCATTGGAAAAGAAGAATGCATTTCACCTTATCAGGCTCTTCAAGCCATAACAATCAATGCTGCCTATCAGTATTTTGAAGAAGATACAAAGGGGAGCCTGGAAAAAGGAAAATTAGCTGACCTGGTCATTCTGGATCAGAACCCATTATCAGTTGACCCTGGAAAGATTAAGGATATTCAAGTAGTGGAGACCATTAAAGAAGGTCAGTCGATCTACAAACGCAACTAGCCTTTTATAAATAAAATTAGTTTCATATTTCTAAAGAGTCATCTATAACCACTTAACTTATTCATCATAAAAAATCTTATTCCGAAAATATTTATACTCTTAGCCATCAGCTATGTTCTCCCCGCCTTTAGTCAAAATAATGCCTCAAAAGATCTTGACGGCCTTATTGGTCTACCTTTAGAGCAGGGACATGCAAAGCTACTTGCCATGGGCTTTGAGATAGCCCATTCCAGCCTTTTCGGCAAAGATCAACGCTGGTATAATGAGAATAAAAACGAGTGCATTGATTTCACTTTTTCCAAGGAAGGCGATCATCTAATAGAAACAATTGAGCCTGGCAAGGAAAAGAAATGCATCAATGGGGTAAGAGCGGCCAGAAAAGTCTGGTTGAACTATCGGGACGGAGTGGCAGATGTCACCTCGGTAGCTATTGAAAACGCAAGAGCACCCCTTCGTAAACAAGGTTGTATTGCTACGTATTGGATCCATGATGTCTCCCCCGGAAAAACTATGGAAGTTTGGTATAATGCCTCAACGCAAATTTGTAAGAGTATTTCCTGGGATAACGCTACACTGGACAACGTGAAAATCCTGGATAGAGATCCTCGCTTAGGCAAAAACCCTGCGCCAACTTACAACGTAAATATGTAGTAGGATTGATTTGACAACGTTGATGTCAGAAATGACCACTTATTTTGATTATTGCCATACTTAGCAAAGTTCTTTTAATGTAATTTATTCATGTACTATTTATTATGAGATATATACTATTCCTGTTAGGATTTTTGATCCTTTCATTAGCCGCATGTAAAAGCAATGCAGAGTCTTCCGAATCACAGGAATCCGAAACCGGTGTTCAGGAAGAAGCACCTTCAACATTAAATTTGACCGGCAACTATGTTTCTGTCGATTATGACAAGAGAAATGAAGGGTATGATTGGATATCCGTGGCAGTTACAAATGAAGAAAACAACAATCTGAAAATACTAGTCCGCTCCCGTGCAGACAAAAAAAAACCTACCTGTACTTTTGATGCTACCCTCACAAAGGTCAATGAAAACACTTACCAATCCATGGAAGATGATAAGACAATCTTATACATTTTTGAAAACGGCACCCTAACCATAAAACCTGAATTACCGGAATACGATGGGATTTTAGCATTCTACTGTTCAGGTGGCGCAACGGTAGCGGACACCTATCAGAAAATTGATGGCGATCTGGATACTGCGCAAATTGACAAAACTTCATTTAACAAAATCCTGATGTTGCAGGGAATTGGGTTTAATATCAGCGCCATTGAAAACAACAGTAAAAACACACTCACTATGTCGCCTTTTGGCCTGTCTGTTAGCAATGACCCTGTAACTATAGAAATTAACGGTGAAGTTATGGATGCTGAAATTGAAGATTTGAATTCTGATGGATCTCCGGATGTGCTGGTTTATACCCAAACGAAAGATGCAAATGCCTTTGGGTATGTGTATGGCTTTACAACCAATTCTAAAAAATCAATGAGCTTCATTTACTTCCCTCCGGTACTCGAAAACAAAGAACTTAAACCGGGATATGAAGGCCACGACAAATTCGCTATTGTAGAAACCTCCCTTGTGCAGCGATTTCCAATTTATAAGAATGGAAAGCCAACAGGAAAAACAAGACAAATCTCATACAAGTTAAAGGATGGTGAAGCGACCAGAGGCTTTGCTGTTGATCAGGTCAGTGAGTACTAAAGTCCTGAAAAAATGATTCTTTTGTACTGAAGCTTTTTTGAACTACTTTAGTATTCTATAGGTTATTAATAGATACTTCTGACCAATACTCAGCGATCCTTGTAAATGACCAGCAAAAATAAAACGAAGGGCATTTACTATTGCCCTATGCATTGTGAAGGGGACAAAACTTATGAGCAAGCCGGTAATTGTCCTGTTTGCGGGATGCACTTAGTCAAGGAAAATGTGACACCCCCATCGGGCGATGAATACACCTGCCCCATGCACCCGGAGATCAAACAAAACAACCCGGGCAATTGTCCAATCTGTGGCATGAACCTGGTACCCGTTGACCCCGTTTCGGAGGAAGATGATACCTACCACCGGTTACTTAAAAAATTCAAGGTTGCACTGTTGTTCACCATACCCATTTTCATCATCTCGATGGGAGAAATGATTCCAAACAACCCTGTCAATGAATACATATCGGTGGGTGTAAGGAATTGGTTGCAGTTTACCTTATCCTTGCCGGTCGTTTTTTATGCGTGTTGGATGTTCTTTGAAAACGCATGGATGTCCTTCAAGAGCTTCAACCTTAACATGTTTAGTCTGATCGGGCTTGGCTCAGGAGCAGCATTCATATTCAGTGTGATCGCTCTACTCTTTCCGGATGTTTTTCCGGAGCAATTCAAAAATGCTGACGGCAGTGTATTTCAATATTTTGAAGCCGTCACTGTTATATTGACGCTTGTCTTGCTAGGGCAATTACTGGAAGCCAGAGCGCACGGCCAGACCAGCCAGTCAATTAAGGAATTAATAAAATTGTCCCCCACAGAAGCGACGATTATCATTGGAAAAGTCGAAAGCAGAATATCTATGCATGACATCCGAGTGGGTGATTTACTGCGCGTAAAACCCGGTGAAAAAATTCCTGTCGATGGAAAAATTGACGAAGGCAATAGTAGCATCGACGAGTCCATGATTACCGGTGAACCCATCCCCGTAGACAAAAAAGAAGGCGATCAGGTCAGTGCAGGGACCATCAATGGAAATCGAACCTTCACGATGCTCGCAGAAAAGGTAGGGAGCGAAACCCTTTTAGCCCAGATCGTCAAAATGGTCAATGAAGCCAGTCGTTCAAAAGCACCGATACAGAAAATGGCCGATACCTTCTCCAAATATTTTGTCCCCGCTGTCATCCTCATCGCCATTATCACCTTCTTTGTTTGGTACTTGTATGGACCACAGCCCTCAATGGTCTACGCTTTTGTCAATGCACTGGCCGTTGTGATCATCGCGTGTCCCTGTGCTTTGGGATTGGCTACGCCGATGTCCGTGATGGTCGGTGTAGGAAAGGGAGCACAAAACGGTGTCCTCATCAAAAATGCAGAAGCATTGGAAAAAATGAATCAGGTCAATGTCCTGATTACCGACAAAACAGGCACCATTACAGAAGGAAAGCCATCGCTGGAGAAAGTCGTTTCCTTGGGAAGTTATACAGAAAATGAGTTATTAGCTTATGCCGCATCCCTCAACCTCCTCAGCGAACATCCGCTTGCCGAAGCAATCGTACAAAAAGCAAAAAAGAATCATATAGCGTTTGAAAAGGCCGGTAATTTTGAATCCGTGTCAGGAAAAGGAGTCATAGGAACCTCCGGACAAAAATCTATACTAATCGGTAATGACAAATTATTATCAGCTAATGACATTGTCATTCAAGATCAAAAAAGAGACACTGTTGAAACACAGCAAAAACTTGGAAAGACCGTTTCATACCTGGCCATAGACAATAAACTTGAGGGATTTCTGATCATCTCAGATGCCATCAAACAAACCAGCAAAGAAGCAATACAAACCTTAGTGGAAAAAGGGATCATGGTATACATGCTGACCGGCGATAATCACAATACAGCACAGGCTGTTGCCAGTGAACTAAATTTAACCCATTTTAAAGCGGAGTGTCTGCCGCAGGACAAACTGGAAGTAATCAAAGAATTACAAGCGGAAGGAAAGATAGTCGCGATGGCCGGTGATGGAATAAACGATGCGCCTGCATTGGTACAATCCGATATTGGTATTGCCATGGGAACCGGAACAGATGTAGCGATTGAAAGTGGCAAAATCGTACTCTTAAAAGGTGATTTACAAGGAATTGTAAAGGCAAAGTCCTTAAGTGAAAAGGTCATGCGCAATATCAAGGAAAACCTGTTCTTTGCATTTGTCTACAACGTGCTTGGCATCGCTGTTGCAGCAGGTGCTTTGTACCCATTTTTCGGCATCCTTTTGTCTCCAATGATTGCTGCAGCAGCCATGAGTTTTAGTTCTGTTTCAGTGATTGCGAATTCACTCAGGTTAAGAAGCATGACCCTATAGTCAGGTAAAATGATAGATAGCCATAACCGATATAATTGTTTATCCATTTAATGCCAATCCATTGAAATGATTTTTTAATATCACATCACTATCATTTAACACAAACAACAAATTCTTCATGATAACCATACGATTAGGCGGTGTTCCGGAACATTTCAACTTACCCATTCATCTGGCCATTGAAAATGGTCTGTTTGAAAACCACGGAGTAAACGTCGAATGGATAGAATATAACGGAGGCACCGGTCAAATGACCACTGCACTTAGAAATGGAGAAGTGGATGCATGCATTCTGCTGACCGAAGGAATTATCAAAGATATGGTTGATGGCAACGCTTGTAAAATCATTTCCGGCTATATCAATACACCACTGATTTGGGGGATACACACCGGCGCAAATAACACCCTTCAACACCACAACGACGTGTATGACAAAAAATATGCTATCAGTCGTTTTGGCTCCGGATCACATTTGATGGCTCTGGTGGACGCAACAGTTCAAGGAAAAGAGATCAGCAAAGACCAGTTTCATGTCATTGGAAATCTTAATGGAGCGCTTGCCGCTCTGGAGAATTTACTTGCGGATGTATTTTATTGGGAAAAATATACGACGAAGCCCTATGTGGATACTGGTCAGTTAAGACGAATTGGAGAATTTGTAACTCCCTGGCCATGCTTCATGATTGCCGCCAGAGATGCAATTCTGGATCATGCACCTGAAGCGATTATCCATATGTTAGACGCGATCCATGAGAGTTGCTACAATTTTATGGTGGCAAAAGACAGTATCTCCCTCGTCGCCCAACGATATGGTCAAAAAATAAATGATGTGGAAAACTGGTATCACGCTACCGAATGGGCCACGCATGGATGGGTGAGTAATAAAATGCTGCAAAGTGTGGTGCACAATCTCCGGGTCGCAGAACTGATCTCCCCAAATGCCAACATTCCCGACCTGGTATGGAGAAGGTAATATTCCCTGTTTTCCAGTTTTTTACCATTTTTAAAGGCCTTGTCATACCTAATGCTAAAGATTTACCGGAATGACAAAACCATTCTACCTTTGATATGTTGAGGTCATTATAACTTTGGGATGTTAAAATGGCATGTTCAGCCTGAAATATTTGTTCTGTTTCAGGATTTGTACCTCCTTGGATAATAAAAGATTAGCGCTTAAATCAATCGATTGAAACACACACTCTATACCATCCTATTGTGGCTGACAGGGATCTGCCCTATGGTGGCACAATCCGGCCAAATTGTGGTCACCGGAACGATATTGGATGCGTCCAATAATCAGCCGATTCCATATGCCATTGTCATGGCAAAATCTGCTGCAACTTCAAAAGTTTTAGCCGGAACTGCAGCAGATCAAAACGGTTTTTTTTCACTGACCACAGACACCACCTCTCTGGTGATTGAAGTCAGTTTTATTGGCTATGAACTTAAAACCATTTATCCCCCGCTGTCAACCGGGGAAACCATCAATCTTGGTGTGATTCGAGTGAACCAAAGCACACAATTACTAGATGAAATACCTATCATCGCCAAAAAATCAACCGTCGAGTTTAAGTTGGATAAGCGCATTTTTAATGTTGGCGAAGATATCGGCAGCAGCGGAATGGGGGCGTTGGATGTACTTAACCGGGTACCCTCTGTTCATGTGGATATTGAAGGTGCTGTTACGCTGCGCGGTAATGGAGGGGTACAAATTCTCATTAATGGTAAGCCTTCAATTATCGCCGATCAACAAGGCAAAGCATTGAATTCTATCACGGCTGATATGATGGAAAGTATTGAAGTCATCACAAATCCTTCTGCGAAATATGAGGCAGAAGGCACCTCCGGCATCATCAACATTATCCTAAAGAAAGAAGAGAAGAAAGGACTGAATGGTTCTGCCTCTATTAATACAGGGTCACCTAATAACCACAGTGCAGGTGCCAGTATCAATTACAGAACAGAACGATTTAATGTCTTTTCACAATTTGGCGCCGGATATCGCTCCCGACCGAATTACAGTAATACAGAAAACAGGGATTTAATTCAGAACACCAGCGTCTTCAGCAATGGTTCCGGCGGTCGAAATGAACAATTTTATAATATCACCCTTGGCACAGACTATTACTTTAATGATTATAATATCCTTACCCTTTCCGGTAATTATGCCTATGAAATTGAGAAAAATCCTTCCAATACGGCTTTTGAATTGTATGACAGCAACAATGCGCTGTATGCCCAATACGAACGCATGGAAACAACGGATGCTAACAATCCCAAATGGCAATATGACCTTCAATACAAGAAGCAATTTCGAAATAACGAAGATCATGTACTTCTCTTTAATGGGTTAGGAAAATTTTTCGGAAAAGATGGCACATCTGAGTTTGTAAACACCTACACGATTGGTCCTGAGACAGATCCGAACCAACTGACGAATACGGATTATTATCAGGCGGATTATACCTACAAACTGGACTATACGAATCCGATTTCACAAAAGGTTACGATCGAAACCGGCGCACAGTTTGGCATTAATGATGTTGGAAGTGATTATGCTTTATTTAATCAGGAAGGAAATATATGGGTACCGGATACGACCCTTACAAATAATTTCAAGTACAACCAAAAGGTGCTAGCTGTATATGGCACCGGATCTTATGAAGGCGAAAAATGGGGTTTAAAAGCAGGATTACGGGTCGAAAAAACCGATTTAACTACATTGTTAACCATTAGTAATGAAGAAAACTTTCAGCGCTATACGGACCTGTTCCCTTCCTTTCACACTTCTTATAAAGCAACGAATCGACTTTCATTTCAAATCGGGTATAGTCGGCGCATTTCTCGTCCCAGGCTTTGGGATCTCAACCCATTCCTGAATATCCAGAATAATTATAATATACGAACAGGAAATCCAAATTTGGAACCTGAGTATTCTGATTCATACGAATTGACCGGTATACATATCCTGGAAAAAGGCTCTTTAAATGCTAGTATGTATTACTTACACACGACCAATGTGGTCGAGCAAGTCACTTTTTTTAAGGATGACATTAGTGTCACTACCCCTGTCAATATAGGCACTCGGAATAAAACAGGGATTGAATTGAACGGCAAGTATACCATCGCAGATTGGTTTACGCTCACCGGTGAGTTCAATTTCGGTGTCTTTGCCCGTGATGGTGAATATGAAAATCAGAACTTTGATTTTACCGGCACGCAGTGGTCCACAGAATTCACGACGACGTTCAATTTGCCGCTGGATATCGTTCTGGAATTGACCCCCGAATACGAATCCGGTTATAAAACAGTACAAGGATCTGTTTCCGGTTTTGCTTCCCTGGATTTTGGTCTGCGAAAGAAAATCTGGAATGGAAAAGGCGTTATAAATCTTGGGGTTCGAGATGTATTTGCTTCCCGTAAACGTGAAAATTATGTTGAACAGCCTACCTACTACGTGTACAGTTTTTCAAAACGGGGTCAATTGTTTACCTTAGGATTTAGTTATAGTTTTGGTAAAGGCGAAGCAATGACGTATTCCGGTGGCGGCCACCATTAACAATGATGCGCAAAGCAATATGAATAAATTTAACATAGGAGCTTACATAAAATTTATTCCTTTCTATATACTCTCCATCGTGCCATTCGCCGGGCTTTACCTGGTTTCCGATCTTATGTACTTTTTCCTTTATCGCGTTTTTGGATACAGGAAAAAAGTCGTGCGCACAAATCTGACGAATGCATTTCCTGACAAATCTCCGGAGGAAATTTTAACCATTGAAAAAGGGTTTTACAAACACTTTTGCGACATCGCCTTTGAGTCCATTAAAGTGCTGACGATCAGCAAAAGCGCCGTTGCCCGCAGATTTCGGATAAAAAATATGGCACTGGTACAGGAATTATATCAACAGGAAAAAAGTATTATTCTCTACACCGCCCATTACGGCAACTGGGAATGGCTGGGCTTTTTACCATTATTTATGCCCTATCAGGCCGTTTCTTTCTATCAGAAAATGGCGAGCGGTTATTTTGATCATTTTATGCAACTGACCCGTAGCCGATTTGGTGTGCGTTGTATAGAATCCAGACAAGGCTATAAAAGCATGGTCAAATTTCAACAGGAGAATCTCCTCACCATGACTTATATTGTTGGCGACCAAAGTCCGATGAATCAGGCATCAAAACATTGGGTCAAATTTTTGAATCAGGAAACTGCATTTCTAGTGGGCACCGACAGGATCGCCAAAAAACTAAATCAGATAGTCCTTTTCCCTTCCTATCGAAAAATAAAACGAGGATTCTATGAGATTGAGTTTATCCCCATTGAACTTCATCCGGATCGAACAAACAGTCAGGGTATCATTGATAAATATGCGAATGCACTTGAGCATTCCATTAACCAGTCTCCTTCACTATGGTTGTGGAGTCATCGACGTTGGAAGCTTATTAAAAAAGATTAATACTACCTCTTTAAACATATCCCAATCAACAATTCCTAAAGTCTTAACGTTTCCTTACGATCCTTACGAATAGTTTTAATCTATTTTTAGTCTTCATCAAATGACTGATCATGAAGACCACCTTACAACTTTTATTCTTTTCAGCGATCCTACTTTTCAACACCTCTTCTGGAAAAACACAGGAACAGAAACTCAATAAAGAATTTAAAGCGCAAACTATACATCAACTCGCTGAGCTCATTAATGAATTTTATGTGTTTCCTGATGTAGCAAAATCTACTTCATCGCATCTCCTCAAGCAATGGGAAGAAAACTATTATGATGTTTTCGCGGATACCGAATCTTTTGCTGAAGCATTGACCACTTCAGTGCAATCCATCAATCACGACAAACATATGAGGGTATTATTGGTACCTCCTTATGTCGCGACGGTCAATACACCCGAAAAAGTCCTGGAGGAGCGCCTCGAAAGAAATATACGCCTAAGAGAATCAAACGCCGGATTCAATACAGTGGAGATGTTGGAAGGCAATGTGGGGTATCTTGATTTAAGAAGTTTCGCCGGGATGGATGAAGGCAAGGATATAACAGACGCGTATATGAAGTTGCTATCTCAATCAGATGCCATAATCATAGACCTCCGAAAAAACTCAGGTGGAAGCCCTGCTATGGTCCAGTACTTGTGCAGTTATTTTTTTAATCAACATATCCTGCTCAATACACTTTACTTTCGAAGGGGAGATGAATTGCATGAATTCTGGACATTGGAAACCGTAGGTGGAACAAAGATGCCGGATGTACCACTTTATGTCTTAACCAGTGAAAAAACTTTCTCCGGTGCGGAAGAGTTTTCATACAATATGCAGACGCAAAAACGCGCGACACTTATAGGTCAGACAACAGGTGGTGGTGCTAATCCGGGACAGTCGATGAACCTGAATGAAAAACTAAGAGTTATCATGCCTATGGGAATGGCTATTAATCCCGTAACAAATACAAATTGGGAAGGCACCGGGGTGATTCCGGATATTCCGTCAAGTGCAGAAGAAAGCTTTGGACATGCTCATCTGCTGGCAAAGAATGCCGCAGAAGTCTACAGAAATGAAACAAGAGAACGCAAGACAAAAATCTATTTGGGATTGTACCGTCATTTGAATCAAGACACACCTGACCTATCAGAGGCATCTGTTTACAATAGTCTTGATTCCTGCATAGAAGCGGGTATCATGGATGAATCCAGTATCAATATGCTTGGGTATGATTATTTGATGGAGCAGCAAAAACCTAAAATTGCCGAATATATTTTTCGTGCGAATACGCTACTCTTTCCCAATTCCCCGAATACATATGATAGCTATGCAGAAGCCTTAATGACTAATGATCAATTGAAGGCATCATTGGAAAATTATCAAAAGGCTGTTGACCTCTCTGAGAAATACGGCAATGGTGATACTGAACTTTATAAAAAGAATGTGGAGCTAGTCAAAGCAAAAATAGCTGCTAAAAAATAGCCTCACCTTACTGAGACAAAATAGCGTTATACTGCATTTTTCATTTTAATCCATAGGAGACAAAGCCTAAAAGAAAAAGAGCACAGCGAATTCAATCGCTGTGCTCCATATTTTACAGTTAAAGATTTCTATCACTCACTTTTGACCTATCGGCATCACTCTTCTCGTGCCATACGTCTCAGGTCTGAAAATCTCAGGTCTTTTTTTTATACGATTAAAGATTAGAAGATTAGAAGATCAGCCGCACGTCGCGTGTCAAAAGATCGTGTATCGAAAAATCTCAGGTCTATAATCCAAATCCTATTGAAACAAAATCAACTTCCATCGGTCATGACAACCTTCTTTAGCAAAATGTCCAAAGGCATAGTTAATCTCCAATCGCAACATAGCGGCTGCAGCATGGGTTTTTACAGATGGATCCCAGGTGCCCGGCTGAACATTGGGTACACTGGTTACAATTGGATAATACTCCGCTTTTCCTGTCTCATTCACCGCATCGTTAAATGCCCAGTAAACCCTGACACCTAAATTTACCGTCAGAAGTTCACTTCCCATCAGATAGGAACCGAATCCAAAAACACCGGAAGTATAGTTGTCTGAGAATTTTTCTGTAACATTAGCAACGGGCCAAACAACATTTTCAAGCTCAACATCCTTCACAGACGAAAACTGCGCACCAAACTCGACATAAGCTCCATTCCCTGAATACCGGAACATGGTCGTCAGGTTATTATGCTTCCACTGAAAGGTATTAAAGGGAGATTCTCCGCTGTAATTATACTGCTGCTTGGAAGTGGCGCCACCATATTCCACAATCAATCCAACATGATATCCATAGTTGATGCCTAACCGACCTCCAAAAGCGGTACCGGAACTCAGCTTCTGCTTATACGAGCCATGATCAAAGACATTGTCATCAATCAAGCCTGTAGATCCCCAGGCTCCGGAAACACCGGCATCAAACCACCACTGAGAGTGTCCTGCTACAGCGAGGGTAAATACAATAGATAGTGTAAGTAAATACTTCATTTTATAACGTTTAGTTTGAATGGTGAAGATAAAATTTATTTCATACCTCTGCGGGTCATCTCTGCAACAATGAGGCCAAGTTCCCGACTCATCTCACCGGTCACGGCTGAATTCTCCCTGGCACGTCTGATCAGGTATGGCAAAACTTCTTTGACCGGGCCATATGGAAGGTATTTTGCAACATTGTAACCCGCAGCTGCGAGATTAAAGGTTATATGATCACTCATCCCATACAGTTGGCAAAAATTCAAATGGCGATGATCTCTCGGCAATCCTTTTGATGCAATCAGCTCAGCCTGAATAAGATTACTCTTCATATTGTGCGAGGCATTACAGGAAGCAATCTCCTCATAGTGGTCGACACAATATGCTATGGCAGCATCAAAATCACGATCCGTATCCGCTTTCGAATTTTGTATCGGGGACGGATATTTCATTTCTTTCGCCCGTTCTCTTTCCTTCTCCATATACGCACCTCGAACAATCTTAGCACCGAGAATGTATCCCTTGTCCCTGGCACTCATATGATCCGCTTTCAGACTTTCCAATTTATCCTTTCGGTACATCTGATAGGTATGATACACGACAATTCTTTCCTTATTATATTTTTCCATCAATGTAAGAACCAGATAATCTATGGTCTCTTGCATCCACGTTTCCTCCGCGTCAATAAAGACAGCCACCCCACTCTCCCATGCGGCATGACAAAGCTTATCCAATCGTTCTTCGACCCGTTGAAAAGCTTCTTTTTCCTGAACAGTTTTTAATTGTCCTAACTGAAACTTTTTTAGAATATCATTGGAGGCCAGTGCTGTCACTTTAGAAGAGATCACCGGCACCGAAGGATTCGTTGAAGCATAAGCTATAGCCCTGAGATTTTCTTTCAGGGTATTGTCAAAATCAATTTCCCTGACCTTGCCTTCCGCCCCAAAATCCAACACCGTCATGGTATTTAATTCAGCCAAATGCTGAATGGCTAAAGTTGAATCTTCCAGATTAATACCCCCACAAAATTGCTTGAATATGGTCGACCGAATCAGGGAATCAAAAATTCGTATTCCCGAAGAATTCAACCATAACCCGAATGACCCGCCGGTGCTGACCAACCAGGATTTGTTCATCATTCGAAACAACCAGGAGGTTTGCCTCAGTGCTGCATCAGATTTATGGGAGAAAGCGATCTCCGTGTTACTAAAGTCGGCTACCGGCGTGTGGGACGAAGCTTTAGGATCAGAATTTACCATACGATTTCCATATTGACCATGCGTAATCAGCCTGCAAGTATAGCATTTCAAGTCCACTTTTTACCCTGGCTCCCGCTTGCTGACTTAGGGTCAAAAATAACGTATTCGCCGGATTGTACACCAGATCATACACCCAGTGTTTACTTGTCAGTAAATTAAAAGGAATGGGGGGATACTCAGCTGTCTTTGGCACCATTCCCAACGGTGTAGTATTGATGATCAAATGATGCGATCTGACCAAATCTTCCGTCAAATTATCATATGTATAATCCCCGTGATCTCCAGAAGAAACGATACCTACTTCCACTCCGAGTCCTGACAGAACATGGTTGACGGCTTTAGAGGCTCCTCCGGAACCTAAAATCAAGGCCTTTTTTGGTAAATCATAAATTGAAACCCAGGTAAGCAATGATTGCTCAAACCCAATATAATCTGTATTGAATCCTTTCCAAGAAAATCGGTCGGTCCGCACAAGTGTATTCACTGCTCCAATCGCAAAGGCATCTGTATCTATTTGATTGAGATATTGCATCACGGCAGATTTATAAGGCTTGGTTACGTTCAGGCCAAAAAAATCCTGTCTGAGAATGTCTGAAATATGCTCAATCTTCGGTACGGAAAGAAGTTCGTAGGAGAAATTATCCAATCCGGAGGCTGCAAATTTTGCGGTAAAGTAGTCCTTTGAAAAAGAATGACTCACCTGATCTCCTATCAATCCAAATTTCATGACTTGAAGGTAATCACCCTTTTTGAATTCACAAGCGAACCATCACTCCGACTTTAGCATTAAAACCAAAACCAGGGTAGCCCGCCCATCGCTCACTTTTATTTCCGGCAAGATTATTTAACTCAATAAATGCACCTACCCCACGAGTGAAATAATAATCCCCATGGATATTAAAATCAATCATTGGCTTAAGGGTTGCTTCTGTTCCCCCCACTGTTCTGTAGGGCAATCCATTTCTAAAGCCGGTCAGGATAGATACATGATACTTGTCTCCTCCTCCATCATACGTCAGTTGACCCGTCACCTCCGAAGAGGGCCTGTGCCAGGGCTTCGCTTCCGTATCCAGGGAGTAAAAGCGATGATAAAATTGTGCTCTCAAATCAACATGCTTTAACAACTCCATACGCACAGAGGCTGATGCACCAAAATAATGCCCATCATCATAAATTACGTCAAATTCATAAGGCTCAAATTTGTTCTGAAGGAAAAAAGACATTCCGCTAAACGAAGTATAATTTCCTGAAACTTCATAAGAAAACGAACCGGTCGCACCTTTTAATTTGAGGTATATGTTTCTGCTGACCAAATTGGTTAAGCTGTCCAGTCTGGTCTCTACATAAGGATTATAGTCTGACAGAAAGTGAAAATTATTTTTTAATACATCGCCTTTCCAACCCGCCTCCACCGTAAGCCTTGCGTTGGACATAAAATAGGATATGGCAACATCAGGAAGAAATGCATTGGCCTGTTTATTGAGTAAAGCAATGGCACTCAAATGAAATTTAAAGGAACCCAGTGAGTAATCAAAGTAGGGTTGAAGTAACGCATTATTGAGAGCATAACTGCCTGTATGTTCCAGGTTAGAATAATCAATCAATAATTGAAGTCCTATTGGAAATTCCTCTGCGCCAATTGCCGAACCCAGTTCGCCACCCAATTTAAATCCGGATTCTGAAGATCCCAAATCATCTTTATCCGTCAGGTATTGCAGAAATCCCTTAAAATTAAAACTGGTTTCCGGGGCATGTACCTGGGCTATTTCAACATATCCATCAAAGCGATTAAATGCCCGTTTCAGAGACTCCTCATTCGGTGGTATATTCTCAGCTCCATAGAAATACACTTTTTCAAAGTGTCCGTTCAAATAACCACTGATAGCCACCTTCTCGTTTAATTGGTACGCCGCATTGATTCGACCTTCCGTATCTGAAAATTTCTGCAATGGAATTTTCTTATTATTTGCACTAAGGTGTCTTAAATCAATTCCCCACTGAAAGTCCTCACTCCCCACATGATCGTATGAAATCGCCCCTAATAGTGAATTAGGACTTCCATAGCCTGCTTTGGCATAAAACGGATATGAGGTCGGCTTTTTCTCGGCTTGTATAGCCAATGGCTTAATCTCAGGAGCGAGATAATCAATAGACGGGGAAGGTGCTAAAAGCTTATACTCATAATGCCGGACACTTGAATCCACAACAATCGGCTGAGGCACAATTTTGATCATACTTGAATTGGCCAGTCTCACTTCAAAGCCCTTAATCACTTCAATCTGTTCTTCCGGCAAATCATTCTGAGCATGCAGCGAAACAACACTAAATAATAATATAAAACCGATGATTGCTTTCATTTCTGTGGATTAATCTTCTTTTGGATTAGGTTGCAACTCCAGCGTCTCACCACTCTGTGGCTTAATTCGA
Source organism: Bacteroidota bacterium (assembly GCA_024642665.1). Taxonomy (GTDB): domain Bacteria; phylum Bacteroidota; class Bacteroidia; order Chitinophagales; family Saprospiraceae; genus Opimibacter. Next base: position 22,036 of record JAHEAR010000008.1, on the reverse strand, counting down.
CTTACGCGTTCTTCCTCAACCTTCACACGCGCTAATTTCTGATTGGCTTCTGTCATGATCTCCTGGTTACCCTGAAAGTTTTCAATGATAGCCTCCAGAATAGCACGGGCATTGAGGAGATCACCGGAGGCAAACTGTATATCGGAGAGTAACAGAAGGGACTTTGCTACCCATACAGGATAGCCAACATTTGCTCTCGCGGATTCTTCGGCAAGTTTGGCCGCCAATTCATGCTCTCCTTTTTCTTCATAAATAGAGGCAATATAATATCGGGATTCTGCCCCAAGATCAGCACTATTGACGCGGATGACTGCATTGAAAGACGAAAGTGCTTTCTCATAATTGCCCTCACCATACGCCATCTTTGCGATATCATAATGAGCCAATGCGCTGTAATCATCCGTTGCTCTTTGATGCATTAAAACAGCCTCACCGGCAGCATACACCTTTTGAGCATCTTCCATTTTATAAGCACTTCGCAGAGCCCCAAGTTGAGCTTCAAAACTTTTGTCTTCGCTATCCGCTAACGGAATATAACTTGTATAATAACTATAGGCCTTGCTCCATGCGTGTGTATCATTGTACGCGATCAGAGCAGCTTTGTATAAGGAAGGCGAATAATAAACACTTTGTCCAACTTGTATGACCAACTCAAAAGCCGCCAGTGCTGCTGCATAATCTTTAACCAGCACCAGACATTCCGCGCGAAGATATTTTGCTTTTAAACTATACACGCCCTCCGGATACGCTTGAATATACTTTCCAAAAGAGGCGACCGCTTTTTGGTATTCTGCCACAGCATAGAAATTTTCAGCTGCCGAATACAGAATCGAATCCTTTTCAGATCCGGTGACATTAAACCCGGGCACACCTTCGGCAAAGTCAAAAAACGCTTCCGGATCCTCGAGTACGTTAACATAGATTTCCTGAATGGCTGCAATTGCTTCTTTGGAAGATTCCGGATCAGGATTATAGTTAAATACCTGCTTATAGTATTTGAGTGATCTTTCGTATTCATTATTATTATACGTCACCACGCCAAGTCGAAGTAATGCCGGCAAAAGTAAAGGACTATGATCGCTGTAATCTGAAACAATTTTCTCGTAGGATTGAATCGCCTTCTCGATTTGTTTATCCTCGTGATACGTATTTCCTGCCTGAAATAAAGCATCATCCGCCCAACTTGATTCAGGGTTTTCCGCCACCAGTTTTTCAAGTAATCTGATTTTCTCTCCCCGAAGATTTTGCAAGCCTTTAATCAGTGCGACCTGATACTTCGCATAATCACTTCCGATATAATTGTTTGATATCGCAATCAAATAATATTTTGTCGCTTGGTCATACTGATTCAGTTTAAAGGCACAATCGCCTGCGCGCAAAACAGCATCCGCGTATACCTGATTTTTGAGTTTGCTTTCTTCTGCCATGGAGTTAGCCTGTTCAAGACCACTGACGGCGCGTTCAAATGTCTTTTGTGCTTCCTGAAAATTGTCACGGCGTAGATAGTTATACCCTTGCGAATAATAAGCAATTGGGATGCTTTGATTAAAAGGCAGTTTGGTGGCCTGTAACGCAATAAAAAAATACTTGTCAAACCATTTTATACTCTCCTCGTATTTGCCACTGAGATGGGCTAATTGCCCTTTCCAGAAATAGGCTCTGGCCTCAATTGTTTTATCCATTGGCTGCGTGAGTGATTTATCCAGCAGTCCGCCGGCCTCCGACGTATGGCCTTCCTGAATCAACTGTTCTGCTCTGTATAAGCATACCTTTTGATAAGCTCCTTTTAATACAGGAGACAAAACACCCATCGCTTCCAGTTCCTGAATCGCCAGACTATAATCACTTGTATTGGTAAGAATTCCAGCCATCGTTTCATGGGCCTGGTTATACACCGGGCTAGTGGAAGGAATGGTTTGCAAAACGCGAATAGCTTCTGCATCATCTCCTGCTTCGGCACAAAGTCTTCCATAATGAAAGGTCGATTCAGTCGCGATGGAAGGCACCTCTTCCCGTTGAGAAGCCTTCATCAAACTATTGCGTGCAGAAACATTATCGCCTGTGCGCAAATAACACTGGGCTATAAAGTAATTAGCATAGTGTCCTTTTTCTCCGGCTTCATTACGTATCTGCAGGAGGACAGGTATAGCCTCCGTATATTGTTTAGAAAAGTAATAGGCCATACCCAACTGATAGAAATCATCGGTACGGAGTTTGTCCGTATTCGCTTCAACATAAGCCAAATGAGGAATAGCTGCAGCATAATCCCCGGTTTCAAAAAGTGCCTGCCCGATTAATTGTCGGATTTCAGTTTTATTAAGAACAGTTTCGTTACTAAGCGCCTGGTTTCCATAACCAATCACTTTGTTATACTCTTTAGTGCTGAAATAAATCTGTGTGATATAATACGGAATGTAGTCCTTATAAAAAGAGGAAGCCGACACCCGTTCAAAACTTTTTATGGCTCCGGTATAATTTTCCTTAAAATACTGAGTCATCCCATAGTAGTAGTTGGACGGATAGTAGTATTTATCTCTGACTTCTAAATTGTATTTAAAATAGGTGGCAGCACGATCAAAATCCTTCCGGATAAAAAGAACATACCCAAGTTTGAAGTTTAAGGCTGATTTATCTTCCGGTGAAAGCGCTCGGCCGTCCACTAATCCCAGATACTCAATCGCTTTTTCGTATTCTTTATTTTCATAGGCATGTTCGCCCAGAATCATAATCGCCTGGTCCGAAACCGCTTCAGGTTTATACTTCGTGGAAAATGCTAAGATGGTATTGAGCATTCCCGGGCTCTCGAGACGAAGACCGGCTTTTAGTTTATACAATTCAGCTTCCAGTACCAGCTGATCGTAAGTGTTTTCATGATACCGGGCAATATACTTTTCAGCTGATCGAACACAACGACCAAAAAGTCCCTGCTCATATTCTTTAACCAGATTCGAGAAATCTTTTCTGGCATCACGCTGGAGAACGGTTTGCTGACTACTGGCCATCATTCCTGAGCCGAGCAGCACTAAGACCATCCAATACTTACCCGGACACTTCAGCCATTCTGAAATAAGTCTTATTTCTTTGATCATTTCCGATTTCTCATTTTCTATCCTTTAAGTAAAATATCCAGGGCGCAACAAACCCAGAATTTGAACATAACCACAAAGTTATGAATAAGTTATAAATTATAATAAAATTTAATGTTAAATTCCGATATTCTTTCTAAACGACGCCGGTGGGGATGATATTGGAAAGGCTCCAAAATATCTAAAAGGAGCATAAACCTGCCATTCTGTGCTCAGGAATTGTAAAGATCTTGTCCAATAAGAAGTTTACTTCCTTTTTCCAGCTTACCTTTAGGTACGCAGAAAATGAATTAGCTATCTGACCTCTATGACATTTAACGACAGTATGAGCCCAGCGTCTACCTACCGGTTACTGAAATACTTCTTATTTACTCTCCTACTCATCCCCGTGACCGGAGCTACCCAGGCCCAACACGAAGTGGATTCCTCTCCTCGGGATGAAATGCTAACGCTGGCACCGGTCACCATAGATGGTAATCACCTGTTTTATGTAAGAGGTGTTTTAAACTATCCTGCTTTACGGAGGGCAAAAACCATTGAAAACAGAATCTATGAGATAGCAAAGAACTATACTATTTCACCTGACAATGTCAATCTGGTCAATGAGGAGGAAGGCAGAATAAAGATATTCGTAGGTAAGGAATATGTCATGAGCGTATTTGATGCGGATGGCGAGGCCGAAGGAATTACTAAAGAAATTTTTGCCGAGGTGATCCAATCAAGTCTAAGTGATAGTATCAGAGCTTACAGACATATGCGAAGTGCGCCTATGATTAAGGCTAGTATCATCAAGGGATTTATGGCTTTAGGCATTCTTTTTATTGTTTTAATCACCTTCAACTTTTTGTTTAAACGACTGAATGAAGTGTTTAAGCGAAAGATGGCATCACGTGTACATCAACTTGAAAAATCCTCCTTTAATCTGATTCAGTCCAACAAACTGTTTCATGCATTTCATTTGTTTTATAAGATTATCAGAACTGCGATAATAGCGTTTATATGCATAGGATTTCTAAATTACTTTCTGGGACTTTTCCCCTGGACAAAATCTGTGTCAGTCGAATTGTTAAAAACGATTCTTGATCCATTAAATGCTTTCGGAAAGGGATTCATCAATCATCTTCCAAACTTAATCGTACTCCTTCTGGTATGGTTTGCGACTAAATACCTGTTGCGATTTATACGATTAGTTTTCCTTGAAATAAGCAAGGGTTCGATTCTTATCAACGGATTTGATGCTGATTGGGCAATGCAGACATTTAAGATCGTAAGGTTATTTGTTGCCGTATTCGCATTAGTAATCGCTTTTCCTTACATCCCCGGGTCCGACACCGCAGCCTTCCAAGGTATTTCAGTTTTTCTGGGGATTGTTTTTTCCCTTGGCTCCTCTTCGTTTATTGCCAATATTGTTGCCGGTTATTCCATGACCTATCAAGGTGCCTTTAAACAAGGTGATTTTGTTAAAGTAAATGAATACGAAGGCTTTGTCGAATCCCATACCTCAATGGTCACCAGATTACGCTCCAGAAAAAATGAAGAAATTGTCATTCCAAATTCCATCATGCTGGGTAGTAGTTTAGTCAATTATTCACTGAGAGCAAAAAAACACGATCTGATTATTCATACCACGGTGGGCATAGGATATGACACCCCCTGGCGTCAGGTGGATGCCATGCTAAAACTTGCAGCGCATCGAACAGAGGGCCTGATGAAAGAGCCCGAACCATTTGTCCATAAAAAATCATTAGGTGATTTTGCCGTTACCTATGAAATTAATGCATACTGCTTGGATGAGATCCATCTACCTAAAATTTATTCATTGCTTCACCAAAATATTCTGGATGTCTTTAATGAAAATGGAGTAGCTATTATGACCCCTGCTTATGAAGGTGATCCGGAAACACCAAAATTAGTGGCCAAAGACAAATGGGACATCCCCCTGGCTAAAAATGAATAAGTAATTGGAGATTTATTACTGATTATTCAGGATAAATTCGTTACCATTCCCTTTCCGGCGCATAGGCTATGCCGAAGCTGACTACCTCATGATCAATATCTTCATGAATTGTAACTTAAGTCACCTGCTCTGCTCTTAGATACCCATACTTTTGGTAAAACAGATCAATTTATCAAAAGATTATGAACAGACACTTCGAAGTCCTGGTGATTGGTGGTGGCAATGCAGGCTTATCCACCGCAGCCTTATTGCTACTTAAAAAACCCAATCTTTCAGTAGGCATCATTGAACCCAGTGCTAAGCACTATTACCAACCTGCATGGACATTAGTAGGAGGTGGCATCTTTGATATACGAAAAACTGAACGCAATGAAAAGGACTTTATTCCTAAAGGCGCCACCTGGCTTCAGGAATATGCAGACACTTTCAAGCCTGAAAATAATGCCGTAACTACCAGGGAAAATAACACTTACACCTATGATTACCTGGTCGTATGTCCGGGCATCCAAATCAACTGGAGTGCCATCAAAGGACTTCCTGAATCTATTGGCAAAAATGGCGTCAGTTCTAATTATAGCTTCACCTATGCGCCTTATACATTTGATTGTATCAAAAATTTCAAAGGCGGAAAAATGATTTTTCACAGTCCAAATACCCCTGTCAAATGTGGAGGAGCTCCGCAAAAAATCATGTATCTGGCATCCGATTATATACGAAAGCATCACCTGCAGGATAAAACAGAAATTGAATTTTGGAGCGGAGGAACTAAACTTTTCGGTGTTGAAAAATACGCCAGATCACTCAACAAACTAATTGATCGGTATCATATTAAAACTCACTTTTTTGAGAATTTAGTGGAGATTGATGGTCCTAATAAAAAAGCAAAATTTGTCAGCCTGAACAGTGAACATCAAGGGCAGGAAACATGGGTCGATTATGACTTTATCCATGTAACCCCACCCCAGGGACCTCCGGACTTTATCCGAAATAGTCCGCTGGCCAATGAAAATGGATGGGTAGATGTCGATAAAGGCACCCTGCAACACAACAAATACCCAAATATATTTGGACTTGGCGATGCATCCAGTTTACCAACTTCTAAAACAGGGGCAGCCATTCGCAAACAGACACCTACGCTAGTGGCAAACCTAATGGCGTTAATGCAAAACAAAAATCCTTATAAAATATATACCGGATATACCTCCTGCCCGATTGTAAGCGGCTACGGAAAACTCATACTGGCAGAATTTGATTACAACAACGAGCCCATGGAAACCTTCCCGTTTGATCAAAGCAAGGAACGATGGAGCATGTTTTTTCTAAAAAAACAAATCTTACCCAGAATGTATTGGGGTGCTATTCTGAAAGGGAGAATGCAGGGATAAATAATCGTTAAAATGCTTATTTCGGTATTTTGAATTTTTCAAAAAAGTCCAACGAATCAGGATTGCGCATCGCATCCTTACTTAGTGTTTTGCCGGTGGCCATGCCCATCAATATTTTTTTGACCGGGGCCTCCATTTTCTTACCGCTAATCGTGTAGGGAATATCTGCCACCTGGATGATATCATCCGGTACATGCCTTGGAGAACATTTAGTTTTAAGCGCACTAACGATGATTTTCACTAAATCCTGATCAAGTTTCTGTTCCAATCCAAGTTTAACAAATAAAGGCATATAATGTCTTCCTCCGTCAAGTTCCAGATTGACTATTAATCCATCCTCAATCTCCTGAATTTCATTGAGCACCCGATATATTTCCGCTGTCCCTATTCGCACCCCTTGCCGATTGAGTGTCGCATCCGAACGACCATATATGATCACACCGCCACTTGCTGTGATTTTAACCCAATCTCCATGACGCCATACCCCGGGAATATTTTCAAAATAACTGCTGTGATATTTTTCTTTATCCGGATCATTCCAGAAATAGATAGGCATGGAAGGCATCGGTGTGGTAATCACCATTTCGCCAAGCGCTTCCACGACGGGTTGCAGTTGATCATTAAAAGCATAAAGCGCACATCCCAGCGCTCTGGCCTGTATCTCACCTGCTAAAACATTTTTCTCAATCACACCACCTACAAAAGCAGTACATACATCCGTGCCTCCACTCATTGAGCATAGCCAGATACTGTCGTGTATTTCTTTATACACCCAATCAAAGGCTTCTTCAGGTAATGGCGAACCTGTAGAACCGATACTACGCAAAGCTTTCAAATCGTGCGAACTACCCGGACGGATTCCACCTTTCATGCAGGCCACGAGATATGGTGCACTAGTGCCAAAATGATTGATGGATAACTCTTCGGAAAGCGCCCACAGCCGTTCTAAATCTGGATAACCGGGACTACCATCATACAGGACAATCGTAGCTCCCAAAAGCATGGACCCCTGAAGAAAATTCCACATCATCCATCCGGTGGTGGTATACCAGAAAAAACGCTCCCCCGCATGGACATCATTGTGAAAGGCAAGGTATTTCAAATGCTCCAGCAAGCATCCGCCATGCGAATGTGTAATCGCTTTAGGAACACCGGTCGTCCCGGATGAATATAATATCCACAACGGATGTCCAAACGGAACAGCATCAAATTTCGGTTGTCCTGACACTCCTTCCCCTAAATGATCACAATAGGTGACACGCTCAAGTTTAAAATCCTTTGCTAGACCAGTATAATTTATGATCAAAGTGTCCTTCAATCCGGGAAGGCCTTCCTGAATGGCACGAATTTCATTTTCACGCCCATGAATTTTCCCATTATAATAGTACCCATCCGCAGCTATAAACACTTTTGGTTCAATTTGCGCAAAGCGATCGACCACACTACTCACTCCGAAATCCTGCGAACAACAAGACCATACCGCCCCCAGTGAACAAGCAGCAAGAAAGGCATAGGTGGCTTCAGGAATATTGGGAAGGTATCCGGCTACCCGGTCACCACTGACGACACCATGCGATTGGAAATACCTGCGTAGCCTTGCAACTTCCTGCCACATCGCATCAACGGAAATCGATTGTACGCTTTCTCTTTCATTGGCAAAAAGAATAGCTGTCTCCTGGGCTTTCATGCCCCTGTATATGTGCTCTGCATAATTTAAAGTGCTACCTTCAAACCAAATCGCATTCGGCATTTCACCGCCTGAAAGAATGGAATTGTAATCCGTATGAAACCTCACCTTAAAAAATGAAGCAACAGAGGACCAGAACATTTCCGGATTGTCAACAGACCATTGCCATAAAGTTTCATAATCCGGCGTGGATACGCTAAAATGCTCCTGCAACCATTTCCGATATTCGCTTAATCTGGATGATGCTATATCTTCCTGCGTTGGTTTCCATAATATTTTCGACTGCTTCTCCATATAATTCATGATCGCGACTAATGTAAGCCTATTTAAGGAGAATTGAAATTGAATCATGGAAAGAGTTACAGGCAGTTTGCTCTTCCTGTCCTCTCCTTCAGCTTTCAAAGTATCTGTCAATAACAACCCTAATCTTTCTCCTTTTGGCAGAGAAACTCTAAATTGCACCAATGATTCGACCGATAAAAAAAATACTGGTGGCCAATCGAAGTGAGATTGCTGTCAGAATCATGCACAGCTGTCATTCACTGGGCATTGAAACTGTTGCTGTTTATTCAGAAGCCGACCGGCGAAGTCCGCATGTCCTGATGGCTGGGCAAGCCGTATGTCTGGGTGCTCCTCCTTCAAGAGAGTCTTATTTACATATGGATAAAATCATACAGGCCGCAATCGATAGTGGCGCTGATGCTATCCACCCCGGTTATGGCTTTCTGAGTGAAAATGATCATTTTGCTGAAGCCGTTGAAAAAGCAGGACTCATCTTTATTGGCCCTTCGACCAGAAGCATCCAAATGATGGGCAATAAACTCTCTGCCAAAGAAGCTGCCAAAGATTTTAATATTCCCATGGTACCCGGTACCGATACAGCTCTAACGGATATCAACGAAGCTCTGGTAATCGCCAAAGAAATCGGCTATCCACTCCTGATTAAAGCAGCCGCCGGCGGTGGTGGAAAAGGGATGCGGATCGTGGAAAAAGCAGAAGAGCTCAAAGCACAGGTCGAACGCGCGATGAGCGAAGCTTTAGCCTCCTTTGGAGACGGATCCGTTTTTATTGAAAAGTATGTGACTTCACCACGGCACATTGAAATACAAGTAATCGCAGACAACCACGGAAATTGCTTTCACCTATTTGAAAGAGAATGTTCCATTCAACGCAGACATCAGAAAGTAGTGGAAGAAGCTCCTTCTTCCTTATTGACCCCTGAAAAGCGGGCGGAGATGGGTAGGGACGCCATTAAGGTTGCCCAATCGTGTGATTACTCCGGAGCCGGGACTGTTGAATTTCTTGTGGATGAAAATGGTCGTCACTATTTTCTGGAGATGAATACGCGTCTGCAGGTTGAACATCCCGTGACGGAAATGATCACCGGCCTTGATCTTGTAGAATTACAAATTCGTGTCGCAGAAGGCCACCCACTAAATATTGTTCAGGATGATTTGCGCATCAACGGCCATGCAATTGAATTGCGAGTGTATGCTGAAAACGCCAAAAATGGATTTATCCCGTCCACCGGAACTTTAATAAAATACTCACTGCCTGAAGGGGATGGAGTCCGTGTCGATGATGGATATACACAAGGCATGGAAATACCCATTCATTATGATCCGATGATTTCAAAACTGATTGTCCATGCCCCTACACGATCGGAAGCAATTGAAAAAATGATTTCTGCCATTGCCTCTTATGAAGTAGAAGGGGTGGATACAACATTGACGTTTGGAAAGTTTGCAGTCAATCATCCGGATTTCAGATCAGGTCATTTTGACACTAATTTTGTGAATAAATATCTGAATGATTTTTTCAATGAAATGGAACAGACTAATCTCACCATCGCTCATTTCGCCGCTTGGTACCATGAAAAGCAAAAATCTGTTTTAGTGATTCCAACATAAGTGCGTTTTAACTTATTGTGCAATCACAAAAGGCACTGTAGATTTTGCGCCATCAGCTTTGTTGGTTGTTCGTAAATAATACAACCCCGAAGCCAACTGCCGAACATCAATAGGCAATATATTTTTTCCAGGCGAGAGGAAAGCATCCGGCAGATGAATGATTCGGCCATCCACTGAAAAAATACTCATTTCATAAGTGACTTCTTTATCAGTGATCAAGGAAAGCATTAATTCATTCGCAGCTAATGTTTTCATAACAAGAACGCCAAGAGCAGTAGGGCCGGCTAAAACATCTGCCGGATAGAGTTGAGAGGAAGGAATAATCTCTTCAGGAAAATCTTCCGAAGACCATCGCAGCCGAATCTGTGATCCCCAGGCTTCATCATATAGCTTCATGACAATCGGATACAGTTGTCCTTTTTCAAGATAAATTGATCCTTCTTCATGGTGCACGCCACCGGTCCAGTTGTCTACAATGACTGTCCCGTTTAGTTCAACAAAAATCCCATCATCTGCAAATAAAGTAAACGTATAAACACCGGAATTATAGGGCTGAATGTATCCATTCCAGCGTATCCCAAACCCTTCTTCCGGTACCCCCGGATAAGGAGAATTCAAATGGTATTGATTATCAATAACAGAATCGATTGCCACAGCTATTGGTTCGCCATCAAAGAAAATATTATCGTAGTACGAAGCAGTCAGACCATATCCTCTACCCTTTCTGATACCGTCGAATGTCCCTATCAGTACTTGTTCATTAGAGGAGGTTTTGACTACTCTGTTGGGGACCGTTGAGCCATCTTCCCAATGATTAAAAAAGAAAATGCTATCTCCCAATATTTGTTTGGCCGGTGGCGTAACAAATCGATTGATTTGTTGTACACCTTCAATACGATAAGGCGCTCGCTTTGCGGCACCATCCAGATTAATCAGCAATCCCTGTGGATCGGAGTTGACTTGAATACTCCCTTTTTCAGGATAGATGTCTCTGAAACTAACTTTTGAAAAGCCTTTACTATCTGTGGCTTTCAAATAAAATCTGTACCAAACATCCTCTGACGTTTCCCCTAATGATGGAATTACCCACTCTCCGCCGGCTATCCCACTGGTCCAGGACAATCCCGGATGTGCGTGCATGCCATGATGAAAATCTATTTTCCAACTTAATCTATCGACAGAAAGCATTCCATCTTCGAAATCCATCGCCTGCCCGGCAAACTGAATTGATTGTCCTCCCCGGTAGGTGGCACCCTCCACAGGCAGGAGTATTGAAGGTTCCGGTCGATGATTGTCAGTCACGCGCAATAATACTTCTTCAGAAATTTGAGTTCCTTCAGGATTACTGATTTCCACTTTGATCATTGTTGAATCCTGATCAAGCGTTACATTCAGGAAATCAAGATTCGGCGTATTATTTTCCGGTGATATCTCGTCATTAATAATCCATTCGTACACTAATGGCACAGCACCGGAAGCTGCTACCGAAAAATGCGCATCCTCCCCAATAGCACTCAGCACAGATTGCGGTTGATTAGAAATAAAAGGCGCGCCACTTCCCGTATAGGTCACCTTCCACAAAACGCCATCATTTGAACCGGTATTATCCTCAGGTGACCCATCCCCTAATCCTTTTCGCTCCAGATATAGCAAACTGCCATCACTGGTCACATCAAGATCCACTATCCGATCACCATCACTGATAAATGATCCTTTGTCCTGACCCGTACTCACATCCAGCGTGCGAATTTGTCCGGTACAATAATCACTGTAAAAATATCTACCCAGATATTTTTCAGGAAATTGCTGCATCTCAGGTTCATAAAAAGTGGCCCCTACAACGGCACAATAATTATTATAATGACCATAGGTAAAAACAGGATCCTTATACTCATCTGGAACAATTTGGTTCGTTCGTTTTCCTTCCAGCGTAGGCCAACCATAAAAGCTGCCATACTCTACTTTATTGATTTCTTCATAATTATTCCCGCCAACATCATTTGCAAATATTTCGCCGGTGATTGGATTGCTCGTCATCGTAAATGGATTCCTGAAACCATAAGCATAGACAAGAGCACTTCGACCATCAGGCAAGGCAGCCCAGGGATTATCCGGGACCGGCTTTCCTTCATCATCAATGCGCAGCACCTTGCCATTTGTTGATGACAAGTCCTTAGATTTCCAGTTCTCTCCGCCTTCCCCCGTGCTCACATAGAGGTAACCATCAAAACCAAAGAGCATATCTCCACCATTATGTATATCAGTAGCCAATACATCGAGATCTAAAAGAACTAGTTCACTCCCTGGAATGGTATGATCGCCATTAGCAGTAAAACGACTTATTCTGTTATGTCGGTCACCCGGAACTGAGTAAAATACATAGTAATAATTGTTCTGGTCAAAATTTGGATGCAATACCATATGCCCGAGGCCCCGCTCATTTGAATCATCCACTTCCAACATGAGAAATGGATCTTCCAATAACCGGCCATCTCTGACGATGCGAATGGCGCCATGCTTTTCTGTTATAAATATTCTACCATCCGGAGCAACCACCATGGAAGTTGGGTTGAGTCCTGTGGCCAATTGCTCACGAATAAATCCATCAGGCATTTGCGCAAAAATCATTACAGATGGAAATACAAAAAGTAAACCCAGGGTAAATGACCAGCCTAAATATTTATAGAGAAAAAAATGTCTGTTGAACCGAATCATTGAGAAAAACATTTAGATAGTCTCAAAAGAATAAATGTGAATAGGTTGCCCCCACATCATCGCAGAAACAACGTCGGCAGGACGATAACGAATGGTTACTTTGGCACCATCTCGTTTAAGCTGAACAGGCATATTAATCGGCAGGTACTTTTTACCAGCTTCATCTACAATACCATATGCCCCATCTTCTATGGTCAGGTGAACCACGGTTCCATTAATTTTCATGTAGTAAATTTACATTTAATTAACTAACCTGGCCTATTGGATGAAAGCCAATTAAGTAAAGGTGTAAAGCTGCTATTTAGGAAATTTTTACTTCCGACAATCGAAGATGAAGATTTTCCAACATTTTTTGCTGGGCCTGAAGCTGTTCGCTGATCTCTTTGGAATTAACTCTTGGGGAAGGCGCATCAATATGACTGGTGAGTTTTACTCGCGCTTTCCAAACTTCCAGTATTTCGTCTGCTTCAAGCGTGTAAGGATCATAGGCCGCATTATCAGAACAACATTCAATGGATTTACTTGCTTTTATATGATTGACAATCCGTTTTATGACCACATCCTTCTTCGTCACGATAATGTATATCTGACTACTCTTTATAGCTTGTTCCCAAAACCGAGGTTCGATAAAAGCTGCAATGACAATATCATTTGGCATAAACGTAGGCTCCATAGAGGTTCCGGCGATCTCAAAGGATCGATAAGTGCCTGATCGAAACTGAGGATCCGGCAGCTGGTAAGATGGAAGATCAGAAATAAAAATGGGATCATCCAATAGTCGTCCATAACCGGCTTGCGCAGGATAAGGTACATGCACGATTCGTTCTTCTCCTTTATCGTCCGTTACAATAGAAAGATTTCGCAGTCGAAGCCCATCATCTTCTATCGGATTGGAAAAATGATTACCATGACCGGTGAAAAGAAAGACAGGATTAAAACGATACGTTAAAATAGCCTTTTCAACCAGCTCCAACGGCACATCACGTCGCCCGGCAACCATTTCAGAAATGCCTTGTGCGTGATACCCTAATGACAAAGCAAAATGTCGCTTTGATCGCACCTTTCGATCAAGGGTTAGCTGTTCAAGACATTCTAAAAATCGCTTTGTAATCCCGGATAGTGCCATAGTCGTGGCGTAAATATATGTAAATTTCTAATATATAGAATTCTATAATTAAAATTTTTACCTATTAAATTATACTGGTATATAACACCTTAACTTCCTAATTTGGTATGGCCACATTTCCATTAGGTTAAAGTATCCTCTTTTGATTCAAGAGGAAATTTGCCATGATAACCGAAAACATCCACTTCTCACCGGAAAATCGAGATTTTCATCGCCGGGAAAATGAAATTATTTCAGCTAAAGCCCATCCAAATAACTGCCCTTTCCTTGCCATAATCTATTGTCAAGCAATTATTTACGAATAAACGAACTTTTCACAATCTTCTCCCGTACCTCCTTTAAACATATCGAGGTCAAATTTGTATTATCATAGTATACTTTTTTGTAACAGAATGACGAACTTTGCGCCGCAATCTGAATATCTATGAGTGATAGCATGCAAACCTTGGAGGGCCACACGCAATCCGAGTATAAATATGGCTGGTCGACCGAACTGGATATGGATACCTTTCCAAAGGGATTATCTGAAGACACCGTTAGGGCGATAAGTGCCAAGAAAAATGAACCGGAATGGCTCCTGGAGTGGAGGCTTGATGCTTTTCGCCACTGGCTTACGCTGGAAGAACCTACCTGGCCAAATGTGAAGTACCCGCCCATCAATTATCAGGACGTCATATACTTTGCAGCACCAAAGAAGAAACTCAATTCCCTTGATGAAGCGGATCCCGAATTGTTAGCCATGTTTGATAAACTTGGCGTTCCACTCGAAGAACGCAAAGTCCTTGCAGGGGTTGCTGTAGATGCGGTGGTCGATAGTGTATCGGTTGCTACTACCTTTAAAAAAGAATTAGCTGAATTAGGCATTGTCTTTTCTTCATTCAGTGAAGCAGTACACAGCCATCCCGAATTAGTCAGACAATACTTAGGCAGCGTAGTCCCTGCAAAGGACAATTTCTTTGCCGCCCTAAACTCTGCTGTATTTAGTGATGGTTCATTTTGCTACATTCCGGAGGGAGTCAAATGCCCGATGGAGTTATCCACGTATTTCAGAATCAATGCAGCCAATACCGGCCAGTTTGAGCGTACCCTGATCGTGGCCGAAAAAGGAAGCTCAGTAAGTTACCTCGAAGGATGTACCGCTCCAATGCGCGACGAGAATCAGTTGCATGCCGCAGTGGTAGAGATCTATGCCAAAGAAGAGGCCAGTGTCAAATACTCTACCGTTCAAAATTGGTATCCTGGCAATAAAGAAGGTGTCGGCGGTATCTACAACTTCGTGACAAAGCGCGGAATGTGCGCAGGTTATAAATCAAAAATATCGTGGACCCAGGTGGAAACCGGTTCTGCCATTACCTGGAAGTATCCAAGCTGTATCCTTAAAGGTGATGAATCTGTTGGCGAATTCTATTCTGTGGCAGTAACTAATAATCATCAACAGGCTGATACCGGTACGAAAATGGTCCATTTAGGAAAGAATACCAAAAGCACCATTATTTCAAAGGGTATTTCAGCCGGAAGAAGTAATAATTCTTACAGAGGTTTGGTGAAAATTGGAAAACGTGCAGATGGTGCACAGAATTTTTCACAATGTGATTCTTTGCTGATGGGGGACCGTTGCGGAGCACATACATTTCCGTACCTCGAAGTGGACAATCCAAGCGCGCGTGTAGAACATGAAGCGACCACCTCAAAAATTGGTGAAGATCAACTCTTCTATTGCAAACAAAGAGGACTCAGTGAAGAAGATGCCATCAACATGATCGTCAATGGCTATTGCAAAGAAGTATTTAATGAACTCCCTATGGAGTTTGCAGTAGAAGCACAAAAACTATTGGCGATTAGCCTGGAAGGAAGTGTTGGATAATTTAAAGTAACATGTAAAATAATATGGAACCATTATTAAAAATAACAGACTTACACGTTTCCATCAACGGGGAGCCTATTTTGAAAGGATTAAATCTAACCGTTTTCAATGGAGAAGTACATGCGCTCATGGGACCAAATGGTTCCGGAAAAAGCACCTTAGCCAATGTACTTGCCGGTCGTGAAGAATATACGATAGACGCCGGCTCCATCACCTATAAAGGACAAGACCTTTTAGAACTCGATGTAAATGAAAGAGCTTTGGAAGGAATCTTTCTGGCCTTTCAATACCCAGTGGAGATTCCAGGGGTGAGTAATTCGAATTTTCTGAAAAGCATCATCAATGCGAAACGCGTGCATCAGGGTCAACCCGAACTCAATGCGCTTGAAATGCTAAAATACATCCAGGGAAAAATGGCCTCCATTGAAATGGATAAAAACCTGCTAAAGCGATCCTTAAACGATGGCTTTAGTGGTGGGGAGAAAAAGAGGAATGAAATACTTCAAATGTCCTTACTTGAACCCAGTTTGTCCATCCTGGATGAAACAGATTCAGGGCTTGATATCGATGCACTGCGCATTGTAGCTGAAGGCGTCAATCAATTGAAATCCGAAGAACGAGCTTTTATTGTAGTAACCCATTACCAGCGCCTGCTTAATTATATTGTTCCTGATTTTGTCCATGTACTTTCTAATGGTAAGATCGTAGCCTCAGGAGATAAGCAACTGGCAGAAAAGCTGGAAGCAGAAGGCTACGACTGGATAAAAGAGACCAACACAATTACCGCCTAATATTTTTACGTTAATGGCCGAACAAGAAAAAGTAATCAATCACCTTTCAAAGGTGTTTCATGCATTTGAATCCAGCCTTAATGGTAAAGCCGGCAGTGCATTACATAAATTCCAAAAGTCATCTTTTGAATCGCTCAGGCAATTCCAGTTTCCAAACAGGAAACATGAAGACTGGAAATACACGATCGTACAAAATCTAATCGCTCCGGAATATAAGTTAGCCGGCTTGAATCCTCAGGTAGGGGTCGAAGAGATTGAAGGTCTTGAAACCTATACCCTAATTATTTCCAATGGTCAGCTCCTTTGGGATCAGATCGATCCGGCGCTGAAAGATTCAGGTATCCGTTTGATTTCTTTTAAAGAGATGCTGGAAGAAGAACCCTTAGTTTCTGAATTTAATAAATTAATTCAACAGGATCTCCCTTCTTCCAATAAAGCATTTGAGTTTTTAAACTTTGCTTTTCAGGCAGGCGGCTTTGCTATTGATGTACCAAAGAATTTCAAATTGGATAAACCTATCGAAATTCAAATCATTCATGATGATGCGGAAACTTCTTTCTCTCACCCACTCTACTTTATTTATGCCCGGGAAGGAAGTAATATTTCTTTAATTGAAAGGTTCGAAGCTAATACCAATGCGTCAACCTCTTCCATGGCCGGACTGATCAATGCTTCCGCCTATCTCTACATTGCTAATAATGCAATGATCCGACACTATCGATGGCAAAATCTCCCCAAAACACAAACCTTAATTTATAAACTTGCCGCTTCACAGCACAGAGACAGCAGATTTGAAACCTATGCTTTCGATTTTGGAGGTCAAACGATCAGGAATAATATTGATGTTGAATTAGAAGCGAGTAACACCTACTCTTCTTTACAGGCAGCTTATCTGGCCACACAGAAGCAATCTGTGGATCATCAGACTAAAATCAATCACAAGGTACCACACTGTGAAAGTCACGAATTATACAAAGGCATTATCGACGATCAGGCCTCCGGAGCTTTTAATGGCAAAGTATATGTGCACCAGGATGCGCAAAAGACAAATGCTTTTCAACAAAACGATTCTTTAGTTTTGTCTGCTAATGCCCGCATGAATAGCAAACCTCAGTTGGAAATCTATGCAGACGATGTTAAATGCAGTCATGGCGCTACCATTGGTCAGATGGATGAGAAATCACTTTTTTATCTGATGTCTCGCGGTATCAAAAAAGAAGCTGCAAAACATATGCTTAAATCAGCCTTTCTTTCTGAAGTGATCGACACACTTCCAATTGAACCATTGCGTGATTATATCCGTACAAAAATGTCGCTGGACCTATGATAGACAAATCAATTGGATCTACTATGGCAAACTTTGATGTACACACCATCAGAAAAGATTTTCCGATCTTATCCAGAACGGTCAATGGTAGTCCTTTAGTCTATTTAGATAATGCTGCCTCCAGCCAGAAACCAATCCAGGTGTTGGAGGCTATGAATTCGTATTACCATCATTCCCATGCCAATGTGCATCGTGGCGTGCATACCTTAAGTCAGGAAGCCACTGATCTTTTTGAATCCGGCCGACATCGGATTGCAAAATTTATCGGTGCGCCCTCCGATCGCGAAGTCATATTCACCAGAGGGGCTACAGAGTCCATCAATCTGATCGCCTATACGTTCGGTCTATCCCAATTCCATGAGGGCGATGAAGTGATCCTCTCCGAAATGGAGCATCATAGCAATATCGTTCCTTGGCAAATCGTATGCAACGCACGAGGAGCTTCCATTAAGGTTATTCCCATTTTTGATGATGGCACGCTTGACTTGCAATGGTTGAAAAATAATATAACACCAAAAACAAAAATAATAGCTGTTACACATATCAGCAATGCCTTAGGAACAATCAATCCAATTGAGGACATCATACAACTGGCCCATGATAAGGGCGTTCCAGTGATGCTTGATGGCGCACAAGCCACCCCGCATCTTAAGATCGATGTACAAAAACTGGATGTTGATTTTTATGCTTTCTCCAGTCACAAAATGTACGGACCTACCGGCATGGGTATACTGTATGGGAAAGCTGCATTATTAGAGATGCTTCCACCATGGCATGGCGGTGGTGAAATGATCAAAGAAGTGAAATGGTCGGGCACAACGTATAATACAATTCCCTTTAAATATGAAGCCGGCACGCCGGATATAGCCGGAGCTATTGGTCTTGCAGCCGCATGTGATTATATCGATTCTATAGGTCCCGATGATTTGATGCTTCATGAACAAAACCTGCTAACGACATGTACTTCTGCGATGGAAGCGATTCCGGGAGTACAAACGATTGGCACGGCTTCGCATAAAGCTTCTGTCTATTCATTTATTATAGATGGACTGCATCCGTATGACATTGGGACGATGCTGGATCAACAAGGGGTAGAGGTCAGAACGGGACACCATTGTACGCAACCCCTGATGGACCGATTTAATATTCCCGGAACAGTACGTGCTTCATTTGCTGCCTATAACACGTTTGAGGAAATTGATGCGCTTGTCCGTGCGACGCATAAAGCCATTAAAATTTTGTCCTGATGGAAATGTCTATTCAAAATATTGCCATGAATCAGGAAGAGATTGTTGACGAGTTCTCTCATTTCACAGATTGGACAGACAAGTATGAATACGTAATAGATCTGGGGAAAGCGCTTCCACCATTTGATCCAAAATATAAAACGGAATTTCACCTGGTGAAAGGATGTCAATCTAAAGTCTGGTTACATGCGGAGGTAAGCGATGACAGACTTTACCTTTCTGCAGATAGCGATACAGTCATCACAAAAGGCATCATCGCTTTATTAATCAGGGTGCTTCACGGGCAAAAACTTGCTGACGTGTACAATGCTGATTTATATTTTATAGATAAGATTGGCCTAAAGGCACATTTGTCTCCTACCCGATCAAATGGTCTGGTGAGTATGATTCAACATATCAAGTCATATGCGAAGCATCTTCCGGCGCAGGACAATGATGCTCCTGTCATAGAGCCGGGCTCGCATCAGGAGGCTATGATCAATACCATTAAAGAAGTTTATGATCCTGAAATTCCTGTTGATATATGGGAACTTGGATTAATCTATAGTCTGGAGATTAATAATGAAGGCAAGGTGACAGTCACGATGACTCTTACTTCACCTGCTTGTCCGGTGGCAGAAAGCCTACCGATGGAAGTGCAGGAAAGACTTCTTGCGTTACCTTTTGTTAATGATGTGGAACTCACCCTTGTCTGGAATCCTGCCTGGAGTAAAGAGCGGATGAGTGATGTGGCTCGCATGGCACTAGATATGTTCTAAATTAATAAGCATGAAAATTTCCGCACAGGACGAATATGGTTTAAGAATATTACTACAGATAGCGCGCGCTCATCCTGAGGAAGGACTAAGCTTATCTCAAATCAGTGAGCTCGAGAATATATCTCAGGCATATGCTGCTAAAATGACACGTTCCCTGCGATTGGCTGGGTTTATCTCCAGTATACGAGGGCATAAAGGTGGGTATGTACTTGCTAAACCAACCCATGAAATAAAAGTCAGTAAGGTATTGCGTGCCATGGGCGGGGCCATTTATGACGAATCGTTTTGCAGTCAGCATGCCGGAGCCGCCTCTCTCTGTACCAATTCTATTGATTGTTCCTTGCGTTCATTATGGACCATCTTACAGTTCAATATGGATACACTACTCGACAAAGTAAGTATCAATGATTTGATGGATTCCGAAAATAAAGTAAACGCTAACCTAAGGGAACTTTCAAAATCAGAGGCGGTCTTTAGTCAGCCTCAAGCAGACAGTCTCCGATAAGAATCAATTCACTCATTGGTGAATTATAAATCAAATAGTCTTCGGGAGGCAACAACGCATTTCTAATGACATTTACGTCATTGAGTTTCAGGATACCAATATTTTTAAATGCAGCACCGAGATTTCCGGTCAATCCACTGATGATATTGAGTTGCCTGAATTCGACTGTTGTTCCTGATGTGATGTCGAAAAAGCCGTTGATGTGGGAAGATAAATTTACGCGTGGAGATAAGGTAGAATACACCACCAAATCCTTCTCTAATAATATTCGGGATGAATTGATCTCAATGGTCGCACCTGCCAGGGATGCATGGAATGTAATGGTATCCCCTGAAGACGCACATTCAATGGCATGACGTAAGGAACCGGCGCCTTCATCATTGGTGTTTGTAACGATAATCCCGCAAGAGTCCGCATCGATAAAATAATTACCAAAATCTAATTCGCCATTCGTAATACTTACAGGAATGGTATCATTCATCATATTGGTATTAGGCACCGCATCACCATCACTACTCACATCAATATCAATGACTGAAACATATCCCTCAGGTTGGGTTTCTGCGATTACATAATTTCCAACAAGTACATTCGGAAAAATATAACTTCCATCTGATGTTGTGAATTGCGTTTCGATTGGGATGTTATCATCAGCAATGCCATCTGTATTCGCATCATGAAACAGGCTTACGGCTATGCTGGACAGCCCTTCCCCATCATCCGGCACCTGATCTTCATCCATATCCACAAAAACATAGCCTGCAATCATACCCTGAATGGCAATTTCCGTAAATGTATTTACCTGGTCAACTTCTAACGGTACCAAAGAAACCGGAATCAGATTATCCAGCGAATCAATATTGTCCACAATATCATTGTCAGGGGTATCATCCCCATCATCAAATGAATTCCATCCACTAGGCTGTGTTTCGACAATCACATAATTTCCCGGTGTCAGGGAGGCCATCGAATAACCACCATCCTCTGCCGTGTATACGCTTCTCACAGCACTATTATTATCCGCTATTCCATCCGTATTGTTATCCACGTAGAGTCTTATGTTGACATCTGCTATGGGCTCATTTGTCGTTGATTTAACTGAACCTACAATATTGGAAGGACAGTTTATGATATTGAAAGTAACCGTTGAACTATCGGGACATTGGGCTCCGGCTTCATTTGGGTGAATCACTAGTGATACTGTTTTACTTCCGGAGATTTGATAATAAACGTCGTGTGGTCCATATCCCGAAGCTGTTTGGGGTACAGCTCCAATGCCGAAATTCCAAGCATAATCTGCTCCGGGTATCTCAGGTTGTAATGGTTGAAATACTCTTTCCGTGAAATAACATCCAATATCTGTATCTGCATCAATTGATGCATCCGGGTATTCATTCACCTGAATAATACTCACCTCAGCAGTGGTATCGGGACATCCCGCCTTTCCAATGGTAAGTTCGACAATTGCACCCCCTTCCTGGTTTTCATTGGTTGATATATAACTTACTTCATGCGGCCCTAGCCCACTTCCTGTAGCAGGTTCTGAACCACTACCAAAGTTCCAATTATACGTCACTAATCCAATATCCAGATCTTCAATTTCAAAAATGGTAATATCATTTTCACATATTGTATCTGCCGGCACAAGAGGTATTAGGGATGGGCATACGATATCAAT
>JAHEAR010000032.1 GCA_024642665.1 Bacteroidota bacterium | reverse complement strand
GTTGTCCACCAGGTGTTTGGGTCTGGTAAGTCACCGTAGACTGTGCGTTCATATCCGTCGTCATCGCTGTGACAAATACAAAAGCAAGTACAAAAGGAAGTAGCCCTATGCTCTTGGCAGCAACTCCCTTTAAATTTGAAAATGCTTTTTTCATGAGATTAAGTTTTGGTTTAAGAAAATTTATGTTCAATTGATTTTATAATTCACTTGCACTATTCAAATGGAGAAAATAAAATCTTTGACACATCCTTGAAACAACAAAACAGATACAGAAGTGTACCAAAGCCAATTATCAGGACGATAATGGCATTTAAGCTCTTCATTCTATTCGGTTGGTTCAGGATGATAATCAATTCATTATCAATCCTCCGATTCAATCTTGTATAATAAGCCAAAAAGCATGCCAAAAGCATGAAAAGACTTACTACACTTGACAAAGATATGATAAGGCTATTGCGGGGTTATACCCGATACAGGGTAATTATTACATTATAGTAATAGTCAATACTTATAATGACTATTTATCAAGGCATTACAAATACTTTATTAATGTAATCTGTTGTTATTGATCCAATTATTTTTTTTCTTTATGGGTCAGTGATTGGTTTTTAGTGGTTTACAGGTCATTTTTATATTGAATATGTAAATACCACAATACAATAAGTATACTGCAAATCATCTAGAAATGTCCAAAATCGAACGAAAAAACCAGTCAAAAGTCACCAGTACAGGTGCCAAATTTGATCGTAAAAGATATTGCTCCAAACAAGCCAAAACATCAGCAAAAGGGAAACAGGGGAAATGGCGATCCTGTTAATTGAGGTCCTTGTTAAGGCCCCTGGTCAGAAGAAACTATTCTTCAACTGTGGCTGTAGAAGAAGACTTTGGAGGAAAACGGTAGACCATTGTTATTTCGTGCGACCCGTTGCTATAATCCTGGAATTCACCAATGCCCACATCATAAGAATAGTATATTCTCAAGTCATTGATCCTGGTGCCAAGGAGTAATGATGCACGACTATAGTCGCCCAACCCGTATCCAATTCCACCAACAAGCTGCTCATCCAGAAAGGATAGTTTTAAGTTGAGGTCAATAAGGAATGGACTATATCTAAGATCTTTCACGGTAACCGAAGGTTCCACTACGAAATCATAGTTGTTAATATCAAATCGATAGCCTAACAAAAAGGCATATGAAAATGCATTAAGATCAGGAACATTAATATTGCCTGATATATTCGTTAACCTTTCTTTGATAAGGTCTGGAAAGGAAACACCAAAAAACAATTTCTCTTTAACCTCTCCATAAAGACCAATAGCACCATTAAACAACATATACCCATCTTGTCCTTCATTGAGCAAAACATCTGTTGGGTCGACTAACTGGTCATCACGAATATCCGTAATCTTAAACGATTCTACCCCGGCAGAAATACCAATACCCAACATGACATCATTGAGGTCTAATTTATAGGCAAAGTTTAACTGGCCATAGTTTGTTTGCCCAACACCTACCTTATCCGTTAAAAATTGAATTCCCACGCCCAGGTTGTCCGCAAAGGATCCTTGATACAAGGCTGTAAAAGTCTTTGGTGCTCCGGGAAAGCTGGAATACTGCTGTCTGTATCCGGCAAGAATTTGGTGATCTCCTTGAAAACCGGTTGCTCCTGCGTTGAACAAAACAGGTTGCAAATAGGAGTGGTTGAAATAACCGGCTTGCTGTGCAAAAAGACCGTTTGAAGTTCCAAGGAAAAAAATAATTCCAAAAGCAAGACTTGTAATAAAATTATAAACTGGCTGTTTCATGATAGTCGCTCTATTTATAGAATACATGGGTCATCAAGATTGAACAAAAGAATAAATTAGTCGGCACTCCTAAGCAGATTGACAGTCCCTCGGAAAATGGCTAACGAACCATCATTTCGAGTTACCTGCAGAACCCACAAATATCCACCATCCGGAACAGGTTCATTATTGTTATTGACTCCATTCCAATCATTCTGATAGTTCTTAGTCTCATAGACTAAACCACCGTAACGATTGTATATGGAAAGTTTATTTTCAAAATCCAACACGCAAGAGATGATAAAGAAATCATTCTTTCCATCACTGTTTGGCGTAATGACCGAGATCGCGGTATTACATGGCACATCAAGATCAGGAAGTAACTGTTCTGTATCTGTAATCTTACAACCATTCGCATCAGTAATCATAATGGTGTAAGTTCCTGCCGGCACATTAACCAGCCCAGGTGTATTGCCGGTAGCCGGACCAGACCAAGCATAAGTATAAGGCGGAATGCCACCATTTACAATGACTGAAATGGAACCGTCACTGGATGTAAAATCTGAAGGGCTCGTTGAAACATAAGCCAATGCAAATGGATTAGCACCAACTAATTCAATTGTTGCAGAAGCTGTTCTTTGCATATCATCTGTTACTGTTACAGAATAAACTCCAGCACACAAACCTGAAATTTCCGGTGTTGTATCTCCAGTGGACCACAAGTAGGTAGCGTTACCACTACCAAAGACAACAGCTGAAATTTCTCCATCGCAGGCACCACTGCAACTCACTTGAAAATCTCCGTACTGCATGGCCATTAAGGATACCCCGAAGTCGCCTGCAAATATTGAAAAACAAGTTTCTGTTTGGCACCCTTGTCCATCTGTCACTGTCACGCAATATTCTCCCGGACATAATCCGGTAATATCCTGCATGGTTTTGCCATTAGACCAGACATACGTATAAGGCATCACTCCTCCAACTACATTAAGGTCAATAGCCCCCATACAATTTTCATTAACATCATTTGTAATGGATGCTGTAAGCACTATCTCGACAGGTTGGGAAACAGTGACACAAGTATCTCTTGTACTTCCACTTCCGTCAGTTACAGTTACACAATAATTACCGGCCACAAGATTAGAAATATCTTTTGTCACTTGCACCGGATTCGTGTTCCACATATAGGAGTATGGTCCATTGCCAAAGGCAACAGATAAATTGATCATACCATCATTTCCTCCAAAACAAGTGACATTTTTAACAGCCAATATCAATTCTGCGCCTACGACATAAGCATCCGGAATAAAAGTACAGCCTTTACAATCTGTCACTGTTACATAAAAAATACCAGGTCCTACACCACTTAAATCTTCCGTTGTTGCTCCATTACTCCATAGATATGAATAAGGTGTGCAGCCACCCGTCACTGTAATATCTACTGCTCCTGTTAATGTACCGGGAGGGTTTGGGTCTGTTATGGTACCGGCAACAGACATGGCTATAGGATCCAGAATAGTTTCGGTAGCAATTACAACCTGCGAACCCAGTGTTATAGTCACTGTGTACACTCCTGCGCAGAGATCAACCAGATTTTGTGTAGTTGCTCCGTTACTCCAAATGAACGTAGGTGTATCTGTAGGACAAGGAAGAACATTAAGATTAATCGCAGCATCACATTCTCTCGGGCAGCTTGGGGTAGTGGAGGAAAGCGTATATGATAGCAAGCAATCATCACAGTTAGCATTAACTTCACCGAAGCCGGGTATTAATGTGTAGGCAAGTGTACTATCAAGCGTAGCAATTTCTATATCAAGAGGATTTCCAGAAAAAGAAATCGCAGTAGTGGATCCTGAACTTCCGACCGCTTTCAAACAAACCCTGAAAATGGTTGAAAAATCAGGTACCGTAACACCATCAAGACTTAAATCAATCCAACTCACTGTCAATTCGCCTTCATCTACATCTGGAAAATCAGGTGTACCAAATCCGGACTCATCCAGTCCGGGAATGCCAAATCCTTCGACATGATCAAAAATGAAAACATTAGGGTTCCAGTTCATACTGAATTGAAGGGCGATGATATCATCAAAATCATTTACTGTCACATTAAAACAAACGATATCGCCCGGCATAGTACACATACTATCAGCCAGCAGTGCAAACCCCTCAAGTTGACATTGCGCTGTGATGGTGGCGGGAGTTAAGTCTACTACATGTGGGTTGCCATCTATATCTGTGATAGCCGGCAATGGATTATCACCAAACATAATCTCACTTGACTGTCCACCTGATCCTATGATATCAAAGCATATTTCAAACAATGTGGTTCCATCGGGTAAGGTGTCATTTTCAACATTACTATCAAACCAAAGGACCCGTAGCACACCAGGTAAAAGTAAATTTGTATTCCCTGTACCAAAGCCGGTTAAAGGGGCAAAGTTTTTAAACTGATCAAATTGTAAGACTGCCGGATCATATACCAATGAAAACTCCATGGCACCCACCGTTTGAAAATTTTGAACTGTAAATTTGATACAAGCATTACCTCCGCAATCACCAACGACTGAATTTCCAATAAACTGAATATCTTCAGCGCAGCCGGTTCCGGGAATATTTACTGATCCATTATTGGTAATCAATCCTACCGGTACTTCGCCAACTTCTGCGACCTCTATTTCTAACGGGTCATCGGTAATGGAAACATTTGAACTCTGACATTCTGTGCCTATAACTTCAAATTCTACAGTATAAAACAAGGATCCATTTGGAATAGTGATAGGGGTGATGGAACTCTCTATCCAGGCCAAGGTAAATTTACCCTGATCCAAAAGAACCTGTGGTGTCCCAAAAACGGATGGAGATAAACCAGGCACATTCGCATTGAAATTCTTGAGTGACTTAAACTCCAGAACCGCGGGATTCCAATTGACTGAATATTGAACACTGATAATATCTATGAAATTATCCACTTCAAAATTCACTTCAATGATTTCACCGGGAGTAGCATCAGTGCTACTGATATTAAAGGTGGGCTGTTCGGCTCTTGCGCTAAGGCAGGCAAACAGGGCAATGATGATACCAAATATGGATTTACCCATTAGTAATAGCTTTATTCTGTTCAAAAAACTTAATCTTAAGCAAATCAAGGACAAATATAGTAATAGTAATAGCAATATTATATATGCCACAGCGCATTAACTAAGGAAAGTTTTAATTACTAAAACTATACCATAGTTCTGATTTCAATATAGAGGGAGAAGGAAATAGTTGGGAGCAAGCGTTAATTGCTTTACAAAAGTGAACATTTTCTGCAAAATACCAAACCGCTATTCATTTCAGCTTTACTTATAGCGCCTTTAAGAATGAAGGTATCAACTTCAAACTGCTCAAAATCAGTCACTTAATAAAAAAGGCCCTGGGATTTCCAGAGCCTTTTGCTGATTATATATTTTGTTTACTTAATTCGGTAGTGTACGAAGGCTCCAAAATTCGAGCCCCCCCGGTCCTAATCCTAATTACTGGCGAATAAATTTACCGGATAGCTCACCCATGGCAGAAACTACCTTATAGTAGTAGATTCCCGGGATAGCTATGACGTCATCACCAATGACAATTTCAGATTTATTGGTATAGGATACATATTTGCGGTTATAGAGTTCCTGCCCTTTCATATTGTGAATGGTCACGTAAAACTCTTCTCCAGCAGGAATAATTACATCCAGGGTAGTATAATCTGAAAATGGATTTGGGGATAATTTGGTTTCAAATGAAACCTGAGAAGACGTTTCCACAAAAGGAACTAGCTTAATAAGCTCGTTATCAAGTCCTTCCGTATAAATCTCAGGGTACAGAGACTCTTCATCATTCACAAGCATACTCTCAAGACCAATATGCTGATCAAGGTTTTCTATGGTGAAAAGCACATCACCCGCCTTCACTGCCATCGGATCTGTCTGTCCCCAGCTAAGATTTGTAAAGCCATCAACGTCATTGCCTAGATTAGCTTGCTGAACCGGTAGTGTTCCGGCAGTAATCTCTAGTCCGGTACCATTAAGTGATAGCTGCATACCATATACTTTTGCATCAGAAAGGAGAATAAAATCCATTGAGTTATCATTCTCTCTAACCGCTATTTGCATGGCAGAAGAAGTCCGTGGGGTAAGATTCCACGCCATATTAACCATGTCGCCATTGATATCACCCATTTTCAATGCTTTAAAGGACATCACGACAGGAAAACTTCCGGTGTGATCAACTTCTACCCCATTATGGCAAACATTATCAAAAAGATCTAATGGCGAATCCGGATCACATGGATCACCAAAGAATACCCAGGATAAATTACCTCTGAAAGATGATAGCTTAAATGCACCCAAAAGCGCTTTTTTCAAAAGACTCAAATCATTTGCCCCTACTCTTCCATTGCCATCCAAGTCTGCCGCATAAAGCTTGTACGGTTCAGTAATCGGAGTTTCTCCGCTGAGATGGGCTTGAAGTGCAATCAGGTCTAACGTTGAAATTCCCTCAAGCTTTTTGCCTTCTCTGGACAACATCACCATTCGGTCGTATTGTGTCGTACCAAATCCAAGTAAAAAGTGACCTGTTGCATCAGAATTGGAATGCGAATCATCCTC
Source organism: Bacteroidota bacterium (assembly GCA_024642665.1). GTDB lineage: Bacteria > Bacteroidota > Bacteroidia > Chitinophagales > Saprospiraceae > Opimibacter. The sequence goes on along the minus strand of JAHEAR010000032.1, from coordinate 34,170 downwards.
TTCAAGCGATTGATCCGGCATAATTTTATACACTGCCGCTGCTGCCTGAGGAACCGGTACATCCGTAAAAGTGCTCACGAGCCCTTGTATACCATGCATGCCTACACAAGCGTCCTCATTATCATTAATGATAATAAAGGTGGTGCAATAATCCGAATTGCCATATTCGTCATGTACCCAAATTTGTACCGGAACCGTACCGAGGTCATCGCAGGTAAAGGTTCTTGATGTTTCGTAAGGATTGGATGAGAATGAATATCTAAGTTTATAATTGGCAGTGCAATTATCATAGCTGGAAGCATTAAAATCTTTTGCCCAGATGGTCACCATGCCGCCAATTGGCATCACTACAGTAGAAAGACCATATAAACAAACCGGTGTTGGAGCTTTCGCATCATACACATGCAATTTATAACTGCAGGTCTTATAGTTTCCACATGCATCAGAAACATTCCAGAGGATTTTATGCCATCCATATGGAAGTACTTCATCCGCGGTCGGCTGTCCTTTTCCGGCATGACTAATATCATAGGAACCATCATTCCAAAGGTCAATCTTATAATCCCACTGCAAATGCTCTGTCTCCGTGCAATCATCGACTACCGGAGGTTGCTCGAAATATCGTCCTTTACAATATGGTAAGTACCCTGGTACTTCCATATCATAGCAGCCATTCACAAACTGCGGGGGTACCGCATTCATTAGTTTTATAACCTGGGTGTGTTTCCATATCCCAGGGCTCCATGGGTTGTTAGGTTGGTATTTACACCAATCAATGACCGTCCATTCTCTTAAAATCTTTTTGCAGGCGCCATCAGAAAAGGTAAACACCAGATCATCATGGGCATAACCAATCAGGCCGCAACCATTCTGAGATCCTCCACCAATGGTTGGCTTATCATAAGGAGGTTGCAGATCCTCGGGATCCACATCTTCCGGTGTATAAAGACAAGCATCAGCAACATAATCATAGGGCCAATGGATGTTGTAATTATCACTCGTATAATCTTTTACGGTGATTGTCTGATAGCACCAATCGGACCAATTATTCGTCTCTACATAAAACTTTCTTTTTATGATACCCACACCACATGAGTTTCTATAGTCGATTACTTCAGGTATTGTGATCCACACGTTATTACCACCGCCGCAGTAACTACCGCCTACGGTACCATCAATGCCCCAGTTGTGGGGTTGATTGTAATAGGTATTTCCCGGGTCGTTAATGATGATGGGTAAACGTGGAGCACCATTCACAGCAACAGTTCCAAAAGTCCTGTTGTAGGGGTTGTTGAGTGCATCCGGACCAAACCAAAAACCACAGCTTACGGTGATATTTGGAGGGCAAATCATTTGTGGAGAGGTATTATCCTGAATAGTTACCTCAGCCATACATTCGTTGTAATTACCGTGACCATCGGTGACACGGAGCACCACCCAAAGAGTTTGGCCTACATCTTCGCAGCAGAATTCTACATAAGGTCTGAATTGTGTATCGTCAGCGATGCCCGGAGGACACCATCCTTGTGTCATTCTACGTGCCTGGTACGATTCAATATGACAATTATCATAGGAACCATCATCAATGTCTATGGCATAGAGCCTGGCGGTGCCATCATTGGATAGCGCCACGGTTGTATGGCCATCACAAATCGCGACAGGTGCGATATAGTCATAATAGCAGTCAACGCTAGCCCCTAAAGGCCTGGTAATCAACAAAGTAAACAGGAGGGAAAGGAAAAGGGTAAGGCTTGGTTTCATAGTATATAAAGGGATTATTAAGTATTAACTATTGTTCATCGCACATCATTAAAGTAACACTCAGCATCGGTGGTATATCCGATCTAAATGTAATTAAACAAGTCCATAAAATACAGTGGAGGGTACCCAAAAGTAACTTAAATATTCAATTTCCAAGCATTTAAGCTAAAATTGGCCAAGTTTTTGCAACCTGGATCAGCCTGCTAAGTTTTCGATGGCAAAGCGAACGAGGCCTGCGGTAGAGGAGATATTCAGTTTTCGCATGATATTCTTTCTGTGGGCGCCTACTGTCTGAGGGCTAATAAAAAGATGATCGGCGATTTGGGCATTGCTTTTTGCCTGGGCTATTAATCCCAGGATTTCCAATTCTCTTTTTGTGAGATTGTATTTGGCGAGGAATGTTTCATCAAAAACATCAACTTCATTTTCATCTCCATTTTCTTTTGGATACAACTGCAGGCCTTTGCTCATATACAGATTGCCCAGCATGACTTCCTGCAAGGCTTTTATAAGCTCATCAAGACCGCTCGTTTTAAGAAAATATCCTGAAACTGAATGCACCTGAAGACATTCACGAACAAATTTTGCGTCGCTGTAGTTCGTGACGATCATAATGCGTAACCGGGGATATTTCTTTTTGAGCAAGGGAATAACTTCCAACCCATTCATCACCGGCATATTCAAATCCAATAGAAGGATATCTGGCAAATCTTTAGGGAAATTGGCCAGCAAATCTTCTCCGTCAGCTGCTGTTCCTATGGTGCGGATTTGCATCAAAGGGTAATTTTCAAGGGCAATGCTTAGTGCTTCCACATATAACCTGTGGTCATCAGCAATAAAGATTGAAATATAATTTGCGTTTGGAGTAGTCATTCTTAGATTACATTAAAAGCAATTTTCATACCACGTTTATATGCGAAAAAATCAAGATTCAAAGCACTTTGAAGATCTGGATTTCGAGTAAAACTTAAAATCCACCCTCAATTTCTATTCAAATAAAATAAAGGGAACCTTTTGAACGTCTTTTCAGGTGACAAAGGACAAACCATCCGGGGATGAAAAATTCATTCCATGCCGTTTCAATTGCCCTTTGCTTCAGCTATACTTTTCCTACTTTTACAACTTACAAAATCGCAGTACTAAAAATGACAGAGAAAGAAGAAGGGAATCTTTTAATCTATATTAAGAGCATGGATTTCCGAAAAACGATACTTGCGATTCTTGTGTTTCTGGGTATCTGCCTGCTGGCCTCTTTCCTTTGGTTAAAAGTTTATACCCATCATGGGGAGGAATTAGCGATGCCCGATTATACCGGATACAAGTATGATGATGCTCTGGCTGATGCCACCAAAAGAAAATTTCGCATGAGCATTCAGGACTCCTTGCATATCCTGGGGCGACCCGGTGGAATCATTCTAAAGCAGAATCCAATACCTTCCTCTTTAGTAAAATCAAACCGCATGATCTATGTGACTATTACCAAGCGCGGGAAGGATAAAATTATTTCCGGCAGACTTCCGGAAATGTATGGAAAAAGTTACGAACGCAAGAAGCAGGAACTTTCCGATCATTTTCAAATTAAATCCCGAATTGTTGATACTAAATTCGATCCGGGCGACCCCGGACAAATCCTTAGCGTACTCTATAAGGGGGAAATTATCACCAGTGCTAAGGGAAGAAACAATGAAATACAAATTGAAAAAGGAGATTACCTGGACTTTGTAATTTCTGCTAAAACCGGTGGTGATGTGGAAGTACCTGATCTAAGCTGTAAGACGCTGGAAGAAGCACTTTTTCTTCTTGAAAATATTAATTTAAAATTGGGAAGTGTTAAGGAACTGGATAGTATCACAGACAGAAACTCAGCCTACATCATTAGCCAGGAGCCTTTGGCTTCGGGCAGTATGATCAAAATGGACTCCCCTGTGCATGTTTCGATCAGCCGTATAAGGCCTGACGATTGTTTTTAACATATTAATGTCCTCATTATGAAAAATATTACGATTATTGATTTGCGCCAGCAAATAGAATCCGGCGAATCTCCTACATTAATAGATGTGCGGGAACCGCATGAACATGATGAATTTAATATTGGCGGGATTAATATCCCCGTGACAGAACTACCTTTTCGGGTCGACGAATTAAAAGCATTAGGAGATGTTGATCTGGTCTTATATTGCCAGTCAGGGAGTCGAAGCAGCTTAGCTCAAAAACTTCTTGAGACGCAATTTAAAATCGAAAACACAGTCAACTTAGTCGGTGGTATGAATGCATGGAACGAAACCTACAAGCAATAAAAAACAACTTATCTCCGCATTATTTACGAAGCGATCATTAAAATTTATTTTTCCACATCATACTTTCGGTGGGACGATCTGATCGTTGATTGTATTTGGCTCCGGGCTTGCTATTGTAGAGATTTTCAATTGCGCCTTCTACCTGAAAATAAATCAGCTGCCCGATAGGCATTCCGGCATAAATTCGGACCGGTTTGACACAAGAAATTTCAAGGGTCCATGTATTGCAATAGCCAACATCCCCTTTTCCTGCAGTCGCATGGATATCAATGCCAAGGCGACCAACACTTGATTTACCTTCGAGAAAAGGCACTGCACAATGCGTCTCCGTATACTCTTCCGTAACGCCCAGATAAAGTTCTCCGGGTTGAATCACAAAGCCTTCCGGACCAATATCAAAATGCCTGATTTTATTGTGCGCTTTGGCGTCCAGGACATCGTCTTCATAGACGGCCAGATAAGCGGCCAAATGCACATCATACGAGTTTGTTCCAAGGCCGGCCTTGTCAAAAGGTGTAATCACTATATCGCCATTTTCGATGGCATCCAGAATCTGTGTGTCCGTTAAAATCATTTCCAGTATGGCTATAAAAAAAGCAAATGTAACAAAACAGATGGTAGCAGGTCTTTCCATCCGTCAGAACATGGAATGCTAATAGTCATAGCAAGATGTTGAACAGAGATGATTAGTTTTGTCCCGGTGAAAATTCTGGAAAAAATTATCTATCAAAAATCCGTGGTGGCTATCGGCCAGCATGGGGGTAAGGTTGATCTTGAGCGACGCAATTTTAATGAAGAGGAATTCACCATCCTCAAAAGTCTTTCCCCCAGAAAACAAAGTGAATGGGTGGCCAGCCGGGATCTGCTATACCTCATTGCGGACCGGCCTGACCGGCCTCAATGCTTATATGATCCTTTGGGTAAGCCTTATCTACTTGGCGTTGACAAACATATTTCGATCAGCCATAGTGCACTTTGGTGTGGTGCGATGATTAGTGACTTTCCTTGCGGTGTGGATGTTCAGATATATTCTGATACTGTACGACGGATCGCAGACCGATTTTTAACCCCTGATGATGTTCTCTTTATCCAAAACGCAGAAGATGATCTGCCTTACCTGCATATGCTTTGGGGTGCCAAGGAATGTTTGTACAAAGCTTATGGAAAGAGAAAACTGGGATTTCGCGAACATCTTTTCATCTCCGAAATAAATCTTGAAAATCAAAGTGCATTGGGGGAAATCATTTTTGAAGACATACATTTGACTTATGATATTAAATTCAAATTGCTTCCGGACGTGGTCTGGGTATATTGCCTTGAGCGCCATGGTCTTGCTTCCGATTTACATCAGCAGTTGTGGTCAGAAAATAAAAACTTCTGATCAGGAGGTAAACGACCAGTCGGAGGTCGACACGTTGCCGGATGATTTTGTAGCCTTCTTTGACCAATTCCATGCAGATTCGGCCTATCAAATGAAGCATATCATCTTTCCTCTTGAGGGGTTGCCTGCCACTACCGGAAGCAATGATACTATAGTACCTGAGCGGTATTTCTGGCAAAAAGATAATTGGCAAAAGCATAATCGATTTACGGATCCGGGAGGTAATTTTGATCACTGGTATCTGGTGGTCAATGAGCGAATCATAGAGCACTGGATTCAAATGAAAGGGACCAATCTTTATATGAAACGGCGATTTGCGAAATTAGATGATGGATGGTATCTGATTTATTATCAGGGACTGCGACCTACTGATCCTACATTCGAATAACTACATCCTAGAGATAAGCACCTGCATTAAGATATTGCTGCACATAATCTTTCACTCCATCTTCCAATGAAGTTGCCGGCAATGGCAGTCCTGCAGCTTTCCATTTGGACATATTTGCTTCTGTGAAATACTGATACTTCTCCCGAAGATCTTCCGGCATCTCTATGTACTCAATGGCCGTCTGTTTGTTCAATGCGTGAAAAGTGGCACTCCCCAGACTTTCAAATGTTCTGGCCAGCCCGGTGCCTACGTTATACAGTCCTGATGGGGGTTTGTGATCAAATACATCCCACACCATTTGCAGGACATCTTTCACATAAATAAAATCTCGTATTTGTCCTCCATCTTTATAATCGGGTCGATGCGATTTAAACAACTTTAATTTCCCGGTATCCCCTATCTGATGCCATGCGTGAAAAATCACCGAAGCCATTCGGGCTTTATGATATTCATTCGGCCCATAGACATTAAAAAATTTAAGACCGTACCAATTGGGTGGTGTGTCTTTTTGTTTCAATACCCACTGATCAAACTGATGCTTTGAACGAGCGTAGGCATTGAGGGGAATATACTGATCGACTAATTCATGTGCATCACTAAAACCGAAAGCGCCATCGCCGTAGGTAGCAGCACTTGAAGCATACACTAAAGGAATGGCGTGAGCGGTGCAAATGCGCCAAATTTCTTTGGAATATTCGAGATTGAGTTTATCAAAAACTGCGATGTCTTCACTCACGGTATCTGTTCGGGCACCAAGGTGAAAAACGACATCAACTTGAGAAGCTGTTTTTTCAAAATACGAGAGGAATAAATCGCGATGAACCCAATCGTGGATTTTCTTCATCTTGAGATTCTTCTCCTTCTGCCATTTATAAAAATCATCCACTACGACCACATCGGTGTACCCCAATTGATTGAGATAACTTACGAATCCACTCGCAATAAATCCTAACGCACCGGTGACAACTATCAAATCGCTTCTGTTTCAGTCGAAGAATATAATTCAATTGGTGGACAAGTACAAACCAAATTACGATCACCAAAGGCATTATCAACCCGGGCGACAGAAGCCCAGAACTTATGGCGATGCATTAATTCAGGTAGCGGGTATGCTGCTATTTGTCTGGAATATGGGTAAGGCCACTTATCCGAAGTAAGATCACCAAGCGTATGTGGTGCATTGGTTAACACATTATTGTTTGCTTCTGCAACGCCTGCTGCCACATCATCTATCTCTTTTCGAATCTGAATTAAAGCATCGCAAAACAAATCTAATTCTGCTTTTGATTCACTTTCCGTAGGTTCAATCATTATCGTTCCGGGCACCGGAAAAGACAATGTTGGTGCATGGAAGCCGTAATCAATTAATCTTTTGGCAACATCCTCCGCAGAAATTCCAGCGGACTTAAATGGTCGAAGGTCTATAATCAGTTCATGTGCTGTACGGCCTGCTTCTCCGGTGTAGAGAATATCATAACTGGATTCAAGTCTGCTTTTGATATAATTGGATCCCAAAATCGCGTGTACGGTGGAAGCGGTAGTGCCTTCTGCTCCGAGCATTCTGATATAACCATAGGAAATGAGCAGAATGCTTGCGGAACCCCAAGGGGCACTGTTTACGGCATCTATAGCCTTCTCCCCGCCTACTTTAGCAAACGTGTGTCCGGGTAAAAAGGGTGCAAGTTTTTCGTTCACGCAAATTGGTCCCATACCGGGACCGCCACCACCATGGGGGATGGCAAAAGTTTTATGCAAATTAAGATGGCAGACATCGGCACCGATAGATCCCGGACTGGTCAGGCCTACCTGTGCGTTCATATTTGCTCCATCCATATAGACCAAGCCTCCATTCTGATGAATCATTTTGCAAAGCTCCTTAATGGTCGTTTCAAAAACACCATAGGTTGATGGATAAGTAACCATCACGCCGGCCAAATTGGCTGCATGCGTTTCTGCATGCATTTTCATATTCTCTATATCTATATTTCCTCGCGCATCGCATTTAGTCACGACCACTTTCATACCGGCCATAACTGCGCTGGCGGGGTTGGTGCCATGCGCTGATTCGGGAATCAGTACAATATTTCGATTTGTATCCCCATTGGCCAGGTGATATGCGCGCATCGTCAGCAAACCGGTGAGTTCGCCTTGTGCGCCGGAATTAGGTTGCAAAGAGCAGGCTTTCATTCCGGTGATATCATTCAGGTAGGAAGACAATTCTTCAAACACCTTGTAGTATCCGGCTGCCTGATCCTTTGGAACAAAAGGATGCAGTGTTGAAAACTCAGGGTAACTCACCGGGAACATTTCAGATGCCGCATTAAGTTTCATTGTGCAAGAACCCAAAGGGATCATGGCGTGCATCAAAGAAAGATCCTTATTCTCCAATGATTTAATATAGCGCATCATTTCAGTTTCAGTCCTATACATGCTGAAAACAGGATGTGTCAGATAAGTGTCTTTTCTCAGCAAAGCATCCGAAATCATCATTTCATTTTGTCCATGTACTCTATCGGACACTGGCTTTCCAAGTGCAGTCGAAAATACATTACAAATCGCTGTCAAATCTTCATCAGACACAGTCTCATCAATGCTTAAACGCACATCACTTGCTGTATACAGAAAATTGATTTTATGTTTCTCGGCTTCTGTGCGAATGGCACTCATCTGGTCTGTCGAAAAACTAATCGTCAACGAATCAAAAAAGGAGCCACTGACCGGTTTATGCCCTAAGTTGGAGAGGTGATGATGAACTGCGGCTGCCTTGCCGTGAATATTCTGTGCAATTGCTTTTAGATTGTCAGGACCATGATATACAGCATACATGCCTGCCATGATCGCCAGCAGGGCCTGAGCAGTACAGATATTTGAAGTCGCCTTCTCTCGCTTGATATGCTGCTCTCTGGTCTGCAAAGCCATTCTAAGCGCACGGTTACCTTTCCGGTCAACCGAGACCCCAATAATGCGACCAGGAATATTTCGCTTATACGATTCTTTTGTTGCAAAAAAAGCAGCGTGTGGTCCTCCATATCCGATCGGAACACCAAATCGCTGCGAGTTGCCAACTACAACATCTGCTCCCCATTCTCCCGGTGGTGTTAAAAGCGTCAGGGCCATCAGGTCACTGATGACGGCTACTTTGATACCTGCCTCTTGCCATTCAGCCACCTTACCATTGTAGTCATTGACTATTCCTTTTGAATCCGGGTATTGAAGGATGACACCAAAGCATTCTTCATCCGGTACCCATGTTTGCCAATCACCGATGATCAGCTGAATACCAATTGGCTCTGCCCGTGATTGAAGCACCTGTATAGTTTGTGGGAAAATATTTTGATCTACAAAAAAATAATTCGCATGACCATCACCTGATTTGGATTTCTTGGCCGAAACATTGTACAGCATTGTCATGGCTTCTGCGGCAGCTGTTCCTTCATCCAGCAAAGATGCATTGGCTATGGGGAGGCCGGTCAAATCGCTAACCATTGTCTGGAAATTCAGCAAGGCTTCCAGACGCCCCTGAGATATCTCTGCCTGGTACGGTGTGTACTGTGTATACCAACCCGGATTTTCAAAGATATTTCTTCTAATCACGGATGGGGTATGCGTTCCATAATAACCAAGACCGATATAGGACTTGAACACCTTATTCATGGAGGCAATCTGCTGGATATGTCTCAAATATTCCTGTTCACTAAGTGCATGCGGAATATTGAGTTTTTGGCGAAGGCGGATGGAATCCGGAATCGTTTCATCCATTAACTGATCGAGGCTATTGACTTTAATCACCTCCAGCATTTCCTTCAATTCTACCGGCTCGTAGGTACCGATGTGCCGCTGTGCAAAGCCGGCTTGAGTTCCATTCTTTGACATATTTTCCAGGTCGATTAGATGCGGATTAGCTTCCGGAAAAGAAACACATCCTGCTTATTTTAGATTAAAGGCCTTTTTTACTTCTTTTACTTTATCCAGTTTCTCCCATGTGAATGTTTCAAACTTGATTGTTTTTGTTTTACCGCTACCGTCGACAAATGTTCTTTCCTTCTTTTCTGGTATTCTGCCCATATGTCCATAGGAAGCGGTTTCGCTGTAAATCGGTTTTCTGAGTTTCAGTCTGGTTTCGATATCGTAAGGACGCATGGGAAAAATGCTTTTGATCTTATTTGCGATCTGAGAATCATTTAAACCTACATGTGCGGTACCATAGGTATTAACATAGATATTGGTTGGTTCGGCTACCCCAATGGCATAAGAAACCTGCACCAGTACTTCATCACACACCCCTGCAGCAACCAGGTTTTTGGCGATATGACGTGTAGCATAGGCTGCCGAACGGTCTACTTTACTTGGATCCTTTCCGGAAAATGCACCACCACCGTGTGCGCCTTTTCCTCCATACGTATCAACGATGATTTTTCTGCCGGTAAGACCGGCGTCCCCATGGGGTCCGCCTATCACAAAATTTCCTGTTGGATTGACATGGTAGTTAATGCCCTGATCAAACAATTTTTTCGTAGACGCTTTCAGTTTCTTCTTGACCCGAGGGATTACGATATTCACGATATCATCTTTGATTCGTGCCTGCATGGCTTTTTGTGCTGTTTGTTTTGCGGCCGGGCTTCCGTTTTTAGGAAGTTCAAATTCATCATGCTGTGTACTGACAACAATCGTATCTATTCTACTTGGTTTATTGTCATCGCTATATTCAATGGTCACCTGTGATTTTGCATCCGGGCGGAGGTAGGTCATCAACTTACCATCTTTGCGAATAGCGGCCAGTTCTATTAATATGCGGTGCGCCAAATCCAGTGCAAGAGGCATGTAATTTTCTGTTTCGTTGGTGGCATAACCGAACATCATACCCTGATCACCTGCGCCCTGATCTTCCTTTTTCTGCCTGTCCACTCCTTGATTGATATCTGATGATTGCTCATGAATGGAGGAAAGAATTCCACAAGAACTGCCATCAAACATATACTCGCTTTTATTGTAGCCTATTTTATTAATGACCTCACGTGCTATACCCGGCAGATCTAAATAGGTTTTTGAGTTTACTTCTCCAGCCAAAACTACTTGTCCGGTGGTCACTAACGTTTCGCAAGCCACCTTTGACTGCGGGTCAAAAGCAATAAAATGGTCGACGATGGCATCTGAAATCTGATCAGCAATCTTATCCGGATGTCCTTCAGAGACTGATTCTGAGGTGAATAAATAAGGCATGTAACTATTTATTAATGGTGAAAGGTGATAAATTATAATCTGCGGAGGAAGGATTAGTAAAGAATCGTTTCCTCGTTTGGAGGCGCAAAAATAGGAATTTAAATGATTGAAGGGGCTATATACCAAAGGTAAAAACGGGATATAAGAACCTATGGAAGTCAATTTCCTTCCACCGGGGTTTTGACCTTATTTTATCTCGCAGGTCAGCATTTTCCTGCCTTCTAAATGCCCTGTCAGCATATCCCCCCTTTTGACAGGTCCAACACCGGCCGGCGTTCCTGTAAAAATGTAATCACCATTTTGCAATTTAAAAAACCTGGAGGCATAACAAATGATGTCATTAAAACTGTAGATCATCAATGCACTATCTCCTTGCTGAACAACTTTCTCATTGAGTGACAATCCAAACTTTATGGACTTTGGGTCCGGAAGTTCTTTAATGTCTATAAACTCATCGCTCAAAGGAGCACTAAAATCCCACCCTTTAGCGATTTCCCATGGATGGCCTTTTTCCTTACATTTTTGTTGTAAATCTCTAGCCGTAAAATCAATACCCAATCCTATGGACTGATAATAGGAATCTGCAAACTCCGGTTGCACATGTCTTCCATTTTTACAAATCTTCAGGACCAATTCGACTTCATAATGCAAATCATTGGTAAAATCGGGGTAATACAATGGTTTGTTATCGTTTAGGATAGCTGTTGGTGGTTTCATAAACAGCATCGGTGAATCAGGGACCTGATTTCCCAATTCTTCAGCATGCGCCACATAATTTCTTCCAACACAAATGATTTTCATACGCAGTTAAATAAATGATTTGATCATCATGAATATACGTTCATCAACCCGACAAGATTCTTTACTTCATGTAAGGTCTTAGTGGCGGTTTTTCTAATCACCTCAGAGGATGAAGCTATTTGTTCTTCGTAACTACTTTTCTTCTCAATAATTTCCAAACGATTTTGTCTGAAAGGTTCGGTCAAATAGATGACAACATCGGCTACGGTTTCTTTAAGTTTTCCGTACTGCAGAGTACCTGCGAGCGCTTGCTCACGAAAAGAGATTAAATCAGGATGACCACCGGAGGCCTCCAAAATAGAAAACAAATTTTCCACTCCCGGACTCACCTTTCCTGCAGGTGTATCGCCGGAATCTGTCACAGCGCTTTTAATTTGCTTGCGAATGACATCCGGATCGGAGAACACACTTATATTATGTTTAGGACCCAGCGAGGCACTCATTTTTTTTGCCGGATCTGCGGTTGACAGCACTTTGGGAAAGGAGGTGTATAGTGTTTCAGGAAGGACAAAATATTCTTCCCCTACGATCTGATTGAACCGATGGGCGATATTTCTTGTCAACTCCAAATGTTGATCCTGATCATTTCCAACAGGCACGAAATCCGCTTTATAAATCAAAATATCTGCCGCCTGCAGCACCGGATATGCAAAAAGGCCGGTTGAAATAAACGCATCCTTTGTTTTGGCGTTGACTTGTTGACTTTTATCCTTGAACTGTGACATTCTGCTGACATCACCGTAAGAGCTTACGCAATTAAATATCCAGGCCAGTTCAGTGTGTTCAGGAACCATCGATTGAATAAAAAGATTTTCCGGTTTGACACCCACTGCCAACGCATCAAAAACAAGATTCCAGACTCTTTGTCTGAGGTCTTTTGGTTCAAAAGGCATGGTCATGGCATGATAATCTACCACGCAATAAATACATCTGTATTTATCCTGGAGATGCACCCAATTCTGGATGGCTCCAAAATATCTTCCTAAATGCAGGTTTCCGGTCGGCTGCATTCCGGAAAAAACTTGCTTTTTATTTACTGGTGTATTGGTGGACATAGTGATGTTAGAATTTATACCTGTGCGATAGCTGAGATTTCAATATTAACAAATTTTGGAAGTGCGCTGACTTGTACTAATGCTCTGGCCGGTGGAACCTCAACATTAAAATATTGGGCATATACCTCATTGATGCGACTGAATAAATGGATATCTTTTACAAAAACTGAGCAACTCACCACATTGTCGAATGACAGTCCGGCGTGTTCTAAAATTGCGCCCAGATTTTTCAGGACCTGGTGGGTTTCTGCTTCAATATTGTCCATGATCAACTCACCGGTGATAGGGTCAAGGGCGATCTGACCGGAAATGTATAATACGCCACCAGCCTGCACGGCCTGGCTATAGGGACCAATGGGGGCCGGTGCATGATTGGTAAGGATTGCCTTTTTCAATTGGGAATTATTTTAACGGATGAAATAAGTTGGTTAGATAAAACAGCGAAGGCTCCCTGATCAACAATGACCGGGGAGCCTCAGCAATAAATTTATGCCAATTGACCGGGGATTAATCCTCCAGTCCCGGTGTCTTCACAAGCATTTGACCTTTGTAATAAAGGTGTCCGTTATGCTCATACGCTTTATGCCAAACGTGTGGCTCGCCAGTCTCTTTGCATATCGCTATATGCGGAGCGGTAGCTTTATAATGTGTACGGCGTTTGTGCTTTCGTTGCTTGGAAATACGACTCTTAGGATGTGCCATTGTTAATCAGTTTATAGCCGGTGGCTAATTGTTTAATATTATTCAGTGTTGATGTGCCCGCTTTCGCACCTTATAAAATCGGTACTATGCTATCACGTCAAATTAATTGTCCATTACATTTTTCAAATCGTCCCAGATGGATCCTTTATCCTCTTGTTTGGGAAGCGCTTCTATTTTGTTCTCTTTCAAATATGTCAGTACGGACGTATCGCATGGCGCATTCTCCATTTCTTCACATCCGGGAATCCGCTGGCTGATTGGTACGGAAAGCAGTATAAAATCATAAATATGCTTTCCTAAATCCAGTTTTTGCGTATCATGATGGATAAACAAAACTTCATCAGTACTATCCTCCGGATCGCCAAAATTGACCAACAGTTCGTATGCTGCATCGATGGGCATCTCTATTGAAGCCATGCATCGATCACAAATGGTGTCCACTATTCCGGTTACGGAAAACATTAGTGTAACCACTCCGGCATCACGGAACAGATCCATTTTTACTGCAAACTGACCTTTAATACCTTCATGAACTTCATCAAAAAGGGCCAAAAAGTCTTGATTTAACACCCAATCATAGGTTGCCGAATCACTTTTCAAAATAGCTGCCGGAATCCGATAGGGTGCCAGTACATCCATCTCCTAAAGAACTTTTTTATTAAAAATGGAGCGCAAAGATAACACTATTTATATAAAATTGAAGAGGATACGATCAATATTTACCAGATTATGACGGGAGGCACCCTGCAGCACAATCCACTAACTATCAATGTCTTACAATTATCTCATCTTAGGTCTGCGACGTTTTCCACCAGCTTGCATGGATTGACCGGAGCGCAGATGGACTGCATTTCCGCTTTGGTTAAGGGCTTTTTCAAACTGCTTGATTTGCTCTTTCAGTGGTCCTTCAGTGACATTAAGCTTCTTCAAATGATGAAAATAACTCTTAGCCTGTGGCCACTTCCCTTGGTTGGCTTTAATATTTGCTAATTGCAAATAGATCAGTGCACGTTCATTATCAGAAGGTAGTTTTAGCTCTTTAGCTTGCTCGAAATAACCTTCTGCCTCATCCGGTCGATTTAGATTGGAAGCGATACTACCTTTCATGATATAATAAAAGGCGCGATTGGTTACGTACAACCACCCTGGCTTTAGTGTCCAACGAAGTCTATCTTCGGCAGCGGCAAACTCCATTTTCTCCAACAGCACTGCAGCTGACTGGACGGTACCCAGTAATAAATAGGAAACCAGAAACCCAAGGCCGACTAACAGGAAAGGGAATCCGTACCAAAATCCCATAGTGAAAATGAGGATTAATCCACCTACTACTCCCAAAATGATGGCAGCAAATTTTAATTTATAATTGATCGTAAACATGACGCGAAGGTATGCAATCCGAGCGTAGGTTCAATAGATGCTGACCGAGGTTTTTTGAATCATTCCCGGCAAACCTGAAAAGTCTTTAAAAATGTCGATCTTTTGCCATTCATACATCAAACCAAAACGATTTTTATGGCATTACAAGCGCTTGATTGGGGTATCATTGGGATTTATTTTGTGGCTACGCTCTTAATTGGCATCCTCGTTGCCCGAAAATCCGGAAGCAGTGTTGCTGAGTTTTTTTTAAGTGGTCGCAATATGCCTTGGTGGTTGCTAGGTGTCTCCATGGTGGCCACGACCTTTTCAGCAGACACACCCAACCTGGTCGCCGATATTGTGCGCACGAATGGCGTTGGTGGTAATTGGGTTTGGTGGGCTTTCTTGTTGACAGGCATGATGACCGTCTTTATTTATGCGAAACTTTGGCGGCGTACAGGCATACTCACAGATCTTGAGTTTTATGAAATACGGTATGGCGGAAGACCTGCCTCCTTTCTCAGGGGATTTCGGGCGATCTATTTGGGCTTGTTTTTTAATGTCATGATAATGGCCACGGTTTGCCTGGCCGCTATCAAAATTGGTAATGTATTACTGGGATTGGATCCCTGGCAAACCTTGGTGATATCAAGCATCATCACCGTAGCCTATACGATGGTAGGAGGTTTCAAGGGTGTGCTTCTGACTGATTTTTTTCAATTTGGATTGGCAATGGGGGGCATGGTAGCCGCTGCTATATTTCTTGTAAACCGGCCAGAAATAGGTGGTCTTTCGGAACTCCTTGCTCAACCGCAAATACAAAATGTCATGTCAGTGTTTCCTGACTGGAGCAAGCCTTCTTCATGGATTCCTATATTTTTAATTCCTTTGGCTGTGCAATGGTGGAGTAGCTGGTATCCTGGAGCTGAACCAGGGGGAGGAGGTTATATAGCACAACGCATGTTGGCCGCAAAAAACGAAAAGCACGCCATGGGCGCTACTCTGCTTTTTAATGTTGCCCATTATGCTTTAAGGCCTTGGCCCTGGATTATCATTGCATTATGTTCGATCATTGTCTTTCCGACAACTGCTGATATTGCTCTTCACTTTCCAGGTGTAGACCCGGCCATTATCAAAGATGATCTTGCCTTTCCAGCGATGCTTTCTTTTCTTCCCGTGGGCTTAATGGGGTTGGTCGTAGCTGCATTAATAGCTGCTTTTATGTCTACCATCGCTACCCATTTAAACTGGGGCTCCTCCTATATCATCAATGACTTTTATGGTCGCTTTATCGAGCCCGATGCAAGTGATAAAAAGCTTGTCAATATCGCCCGCTGGACTACCCTGGTATTGATGGTTTTCGCAGCATTAGTGGCTACCCAACTGACAAATGCTCTTCAAGCTTTTAATATACTTCTTCAGATTGGCGCCGGTACAGGACTGATATTTATTCTTCGATGGTTTTGGTACAGAATCAATGCATGGTCCGAGATTTCGGGCATGGCCATTAGTTTTATAGTAGCCATCTATTTTGAAATTATATATAAGGGCGATCTATTGGCCCATGAGAAATTAGTCATAGGTGTATTAATCACCACGATTGGCTGGCTGCTGGTAACTTTTCTGACCAAACCCGAATCTGATCAGGTCCTGGAAAAATTTTACACCAAAGTCAGGCCACACAATACCGGTTGGAATACCTGGCTTCGACGGGCATCCGTTGATAGCATTCCTCAAGCTAAAGAATCTTCAGGCATGCTCAATGAAGTGGCTGCTATGCTGATTGGTTGCCTGATGGTCTATGGCTTTCTATTTGGTATTGGATACTGGATTTATGGGGAGTTTACCCACATGAGCATTTCTCTTGGAATAGCTATCATATCTTCCTGGAGACTTTATCGAATTTGGCCCAGACTTTCCTTTTCGTAATGGAATAAAATGGTGGTTCATTTCGAGCCCGTTTTTTGGTGATCAGTTAACCTAATTTGAGGATTTTAAGCGCATATATTTTGTAATTCGATACCTTTTAAAAATCAGTGTGCCACACCTAGGTGTGGCACACTGATTTTGGCTGTTTTGGGTCGATTTTAATGCCATTTTTTATTGGACATCTAAATATCTTATAAACTGATAAACAATATTTTATTAAATATTATTGTCAATAATGATTCAAAAATTGCTGTAAAAAACATAAAATTACTTGAAGGCCTCAAGATGCTTAAAGTCCTCTCTAACCGGCAGGAAAGTATCGATCACCACGCATCTCGAAATTGCTTCGGCACTATGTGGAACATTTGAGGGAATATGAACACTCATTCCTTTCGTCATCAACTGCATTTTCCCATCCAAAACAAAAGACAGTTCACCTTCAATGACATGTGACCATTGTTCATGAACGTGTGCATGTTCCGGCAATCGGGCTCCTTCTTCAAAGGTGATATACCCCACCGAAAGATGATCAGAATGTATGAAAGAACCGTGAATATCATCCATCAACGTTAGATGGGGAAGATGGTTATAATTGATAAATGGCATTGGAAGTCAATCTATTTTAAAAAATATAATTAGAAGGCACAATATACTACATGACATAAGTCTTCCCCTTAAAAAAAATAATGCACCAAATTGTCTCAAAAGATTTTTGACGAATAATACCTTACTTCCTAATCGAGCGACTTCTTATCTGACAACAATACAAAACAATAACCGTTTACCATTAAAATCATAACTAACATGACTCTCGAACAACGAATGGCCGCTGCGGAGACAAGGATTTTTAAAGCGGTGTTTCCGAATACTACAAATCATTATGATACACTATTTGGCGGAACCGCAATGCATCTGATGGACGAAGTTGCCTTCATTGCCGCCACCAGGTTCAGTCGTCAAAAAATGGTAACTGTGAGTAGTGATAAAATTGATTTTACCAACCCAATTCCGGCCGGAACAATTATTGAACTTGTGGGACGTATACGTCATGTGGGAAATACAAGTCTCAAGGTGACAGTGGACATCTTTGTTGAAGAAATGTATTCCGAACACCGTACAAAAGCCATTACCGGAACTTTCTCATTGGTCGCTATTGATGAACAAAAACGGCCAATCCCTTTAAGCAAATAACGAATTCGGCAGATTCAACCGACAATCAGTATACAAAAGCCTTTACCATTCTGATAATTTGAGGTAATTTTAGAACATGAATACTTCCCTAAATTTTTACCCAGTCCTGCTACAGAGACTGAGCCTGCTTCTTGGCCTTCTTTTTTTAAGCGCTGGTGCCACCGGCCAGATATCCCCCCCCGGCTATGAACGGGAAATGGAAAGGTACAAAGCACAGCAAAAAATATCACCATTAGAGAGAGACTCTGTCACTGTCATAGATACTATTGAAGTATTTAATCCGGAGACATATGAAAGTACTGTACAGGTCATCATCACCAATTATTCGTTAAGTGATTATTGCAAAAACTTCCTAGCCATTACGGATCCGGATATGCTCCTTGACGGCAAACCACACACTGTCATCGATCCACGCACGTATGAAGATATAATCATCAGATTAAATGCTTCCGGGAAAATTGACACCATCCCAAAATAGGGGAAGACATCATTTGCAAACAAGCCAAGTTTATTTTATTATAACGGATTGAAGCGTTCTACAAAAATTCAATCGCATAAATGAATTTCTCATGTCCATTGACAAAACGACATTAAAGTTTCTGAAAGATCTTGAAAAAAATAACGATAGAGACTGGTTTCAGCATCACAAAGATCTTTATGTCCTTGCTCAAAATAATATGAAGGACGTTGCAAAGGCTATACAAAGCGGGTTGAACAAAAAGGATGTTATTGAAGATGCGAGAGTGTTCAGAATCTATCGAGATGTAAGGTTTTCCAAAGACAAGTCGCCTTATAAAAACAATCTGGGGATTCACTTTACAAGAGCTTCTGCGTTGCGGAGAGGTGGATATTATTTGCATATTCAGCCTGGTGGAAGCTTTGCCGGCGGGGGATTCTGGGCACCAAGTCCGGAAGACCTGAAGCGCATTCGAGAAGAGTTTGCTTTTGATGCAACACCTATTCGCAAAATCATTTCTACAAAGAAATTTAAGGACCTTTTTGGGGAGCTCCTAGGAGAGGAGGTAAAAACAGCCCCATCCGGATTTGATAAAAACCATCCGGACATAGATCTGATTCGCAAAAAATCATTTACTGTTATGCGATCATTTAAGGATAATGAAGTTCTTGATTCTGATTTTCAGAAGGAGGTGGTTCGCACCTTCGAAGCTATGCGCCCATACTTTGACTACATGACAGAAATTCTCATTCATGATAAAAACGGCCAGAAAATAATCTGATCTTGCGGATCTTTAACCCAGATCAACTTTTCGCTAAACACAAAAGCCATCTTTCTACTTCATGATTCCACTAAAGTTCGAATATTTATCACACATCATACTTGCTTTAAAACTTTTGCTTATCGGATGGATGGCATGGTTGTTCTTTAGTGCGCATACAGACCAGTCTTTTTCCATTGATACCGAATTCTTTTTGTTTTTCCTTATTGGTTTTGTAGCTCAAATTATTGACGGGACTTTAGGCATGGCGTATGGCGTAAGTTGTTCCACCTTTTTACTAAACCTTGGGGTCAGCCCTGCCATTGCTTCCGCCAGTGTGCATACGGCGGAGGTATTTACCACCGGGGTCACCGGCTTGTCTCATATTTATTTGAAAAATGTTGACAAAAAACTTTTTATTCAACTTGCTATCCCGGGTATTATAGGTGCCATCATCGGAGCATTTCTACTCTCTAATGTATTCGATGGAGATATTATCAAACCAATTATTGCAGGCTATCTGCTCATCCTTGGGATTGTTATCATCATCAAGAGTTTCCGCAAACTCGAATTGAAAGACTCTCTAAAACACCTGACACCTCTTGGCTTTATTGGTGGATTGTTAGATTCCATTGGAGGTGGCGGTTGGGGACCCATTGTCACTTCCAATATCATTCAAAGAGGCAAATCACCCCAAATCGCTATAGGCACGGTTAATACCGCCGAATTTTTCGTTGCCTTTTTCAGCACAGGTGTGTTTTTATTTTTCGTTGGAATGGAGGGATGGAAAACCATCGTGGGATTAATTATCGGCGGTGTTTTGGCAGCTCCTATCGGTCCCTATCTTATTAAATTGATTCGTCCAAAACACCTGATGCTTTTAGTAGGTCTAGGCATAGTAGTAACTTCATGTTATACGATCTATTTATCTTTAAAGTAAATGGAAAACAGTATTTTTATCGCCATTGCTCCTATGGCTGAGCATTTAACCGCTTGCCCTCCATTTGGGAATGCCAAACCTTTTGAATGGCAACTGTATTATGGTCAAGAAAACAACCTGATTTTCATCCAATGCTCAAAGAAAAAGTGCTGTAAGAAATATAAAAAACCAGGCAAGAAGAAATGTAAGCATTGCCCCAAAAAGAAATAACTACTTCACAGCAACATACGTTTAGATTTTTTGAAAAACTAATTTTTTTCATTTACTTGCCTGCCGACCTTCTCAATCGCCAATCTTGCAGCCGCTATTGTACGATGGACATCATCATCCGAAGTGCGCCAGCCACTGACGGAAACCCGCATACATTTTCTTCCTTTAAACGTTGAGGGCTGAAATAAAGCTTCACCCGTCTTATTAATGGCTTCAATAACGGCTAATGTGAAAATGTCATTGGACAATTCATCTTCCGGTGTATTCGGATGAACAAATCTAAGCAGCCCCTGATTAATTATTGGATGAGACAAAATCAAAGCATTTGGCAAGGCTCCAATACCTTCTACAATAGCACTTGCATGAACACAGCATCGGTCTACTAAATCAGCTATACCTCTTACTCCCAATTCCTTAATGGTCGCATAGGTAGTAAATCCTCTAGCCCTTCTTGACAATTCAGGATTCCAATTATACTGATCTCTTGCCTGTTCATTGTAAGAAAGATAATCCGCATTGTTCGTCATCGCCTGAAAATGCGAGGAAGGATGGGCTGTAAAAGCAAATCCACTATCATAAGGTACGTTCAGCCATTTGTGTCCGTCCGTGGCCCAGGAATCAGCATCTTCAGCACCCTCCAGGTAATGCGCATACTTCGGGTTCGCGTTAGCCCATAAACCAAAAGCCCCATCGATGTGTACCCATGCATTATGCTGATGGGCTATTGGAATAATCGATTTAAAATCATCAAAAGCGCCCGTATGAATTTCTCCCGCTTGTAATAAAACCATCGTTGGGGATGTGCTATCCCGAACAAATTCCTGGCGTAGCGCATCTACGCTGATTGTTCCTTTTTCATCCGTGGGAATATTCACCACTGCTTCACTTCCAAAGCCCAGCATACGCAAGGCCCTGGTGATGGTATTGTGCTTTGCATCCCCACAAATGACCCTCATTTTGGGAGCACCATAAAAACCATGTGTTTCAAAATCCCATCCAACCTGCCGAAATAAGTGATTCCGGGCTACATTTATGCAGACAAAATTGGCCATCTGGCAACCGGTCACAAAAGCAAAGCTTGCTTTCTCAGGAAGGTGAAGGAGTTGTTTTAGCCAACTACCCGCAATCTCTTCCACGATACTACTGGAAGGGGTCCCTGCATATAATCCTGCATTTTGATCCCAAACTGCTGTAAGCCAGTCCACCGCCACAGCTGAAGGATGAGATCCGCCGATCACCCAGGAGAAGAAACGACCGGATTGATTAAGCTTCAGTCCCGGTCTTGCCGATAGATTGACTTCTTCCACCACTGCTTCAGGCTTCATACCTTCTGTGGGTAATTCCCACTGCCATAGCGATTTCAACTCCTCATAGGACAAGGATACATCCACCGGATCTTCATCCAGACGATCCAGAAAATCGAGTGCTAATCGAAGGGCACTTTGAAGTGCCTGTTTGTATTGGTTTTCTTTCATGATTCTTTTTAATCCTTACGAAGGTAAATCAAGCGATTTGATTTTACTTTATACCAAACTATTATTTGCTATCAACTTCATACCTGCAATAAATCTTTTATCAATGAGTTAAAATGATATCATCCTGTTATTAAATAGAGGATCATGCAATCAATGCCACAAAAAGGCAGATTGATTATCACAAAAAATCGGATTTTTACTTTATGGACTTACTCCCAATCGCTATTGGTACCCTTGTTGGCTTTGTATTAGCCTATATCTTTCTGCACCTGCTCACTAAATCCCGATCAGTGGAGCGATCTGTGTTTGATGCACAAGCAGAAAAATTAAATGAACTTTCCGCTAATCTTAAAATCATCGAAGAGCGGCATAAAAATCAACTTGAGGTCGCTGAATCCTTTAAAACCAAATCAGCTGAATACGAGGTAATGGTCTCCGGCATACGTTCTTTAAATGCTACGCTGGAAGCAACGCTGGTAGCCAATGAATCCAGGTTTAAAGAAATAAATCAACAATTAAAGGACCAGCTTGAATCCAATAAGCAATTACAAAACGAAAATCAACTGACACAAAAAAGAATTTCTCAACTGGAAGCTATCAATGCTGCCCTGAATGAGAAACTTGCCACGCAGAAGGTCGATTTTGAAACGATGCAGAAAACAGCCCAATTACAATTTGAAAAAATAGCTCAACAAATATTTGAAGAGAAATCAGGAAAATTTACCGAAACCAATAAAACAAATATTGAGGCACTACTAAAACCGCTAAATGAGAATATAGATACGTTTAAAAAGAAGGTGGAAGAAACCTATGATAAAGAATCCAAGCAACGATTTTCTCTGGAAGAAAAAGTAAAGGATCTTATTGAAAATACGCAGAAGATTAGTCAGGAGGCTAACAACCTGGCCTCTGCCTTAAAAGGGCAGGCCAAAAAACAAGGTGATTGGGGAGAAACTATTCTGGAGCGTATTCTAGAATTATCCGGCCTGGCCAGAGATCGGGAATATTTTGTTCAGGGAAACATCAAAGATGAGCAAGGCAATAACCTCCGGCCGGATATCATGGTCAAATTGCCGGATGAACGTGTTATCATTATTGACTCAAAAGTTTCATTGAATGCCTATTTGAGACATTCTGAATCCGATTCAAAAGAAGCCCAGGATATTGAAATAGCTAATCATCTGCGTGCAATCAGCCAGCATATTGACCAACTTAGCAGTAAAAAATATGACGAACTCAATACCTCCCTCGATTTTGTTATTATGTTTATTCCGATTGAACCTGCCTATTCATTGGCCATTCAATCAGATCCGGAACTTTGGGCGTACGCTTACACCAGACGCATTTTGTTGATCAGTCCCACCAATCTGATCGCTGTCCTGAAAATCATAGCTGATCTCTGGCAAAGAGAATTCCAAAGTAAAAACGCACAGGAAATAGCCAGCGAAGGAGCAAAACTCTACGATAAATTTGTTGGATTTGTATCCTCCGTAGAGGACATCGGGAAACATTTAACAAAATCTCAGGAATCCTATTTCAAAGCAGTCAGCCAGTTAAGAGATGGTCGAGGAAATATTATTTCTAAAATTCAAAAATTAAAACAACTAGGGGTTAAGTCTACAAAACTACCTTCCTCATTGATGCTATCAGCAGATGACAATCCAGATGAAAATGCTGATACCGAACAATTATCTGATGATATTACAAATCCTGCTAACGAATAAATAAACGCTTATGCCCCTGATCACAAACATTCTCATTTCACTGGTCGCCATTATTCATCTGTATATCCTTTGGCTCGAAATGTTTGCATGGACTACGCAAGGAAGGAAAGTGTTTAAATCCTTGCCTCAGGAGCTTTTTGAACCTACCAAAGTGTTGGCGGCCAATCAAGGTTTATACAATGGGTTTCTTGCAGCCGGATTAATATGGTCCTTTTTTATTTCTGACCTTTTTTGGCAGGATAATGTGCGATTGTTTTTTCTTATTTGCGTGGCCTTTGCCGGAGTCTATGGCGCATTATCTGCTGATAAAAAGATACTCTTCGTTCAGACTGTTCCCGCTTGCCTGGCCATTTTATTTGTCATCATAAGCTAATCCATCACAATTCCCATACAACTGATTATGTAGCGGGGATACTTTTTGGAAATTTTAATACAAAAGAAGTGCCCTCTCCTACTTTACTGCGAATCGCCAGATGGACACCATGCAGCTTCAAAATACTTTCTACGAGTGATAGTCCAATTCCCGATCCACGCACAGATGACGTTCTTGCACTTCGATAGAACGCATTAAAAATCATTGCCAGTTCCTCCTCCGGAATTCCGGGCCCGTTGTCTGATACTTCGACGATAGTTTCTGCCTCCTTTGAGAAAGTCAACTTGACCCTTACTTTTTTATCCATGCTAAATTTACAGCCATTATCCATCAGATTGACAAGAGCAGTTTTAATCAAATGTTCGTTGCCCTGGACAAATAAATCCTCCTCCTCCTCCGGAAGATTCCCAACTTCAAAATTTATTTTATAATCCGGATGATTGAATAACAATTGTTCTTTGACTTCCCAGATGACCTCATCAATGCGCAAAGGTTTAAAGCTAATATTGGACTCTTCTGCACTAATGCGGGCCAATTGCATCAGTCGATCTCCGGTTTCGTTAAGCTCCTTGACATCTACCAGTATCGACTCTAGTGTGGCTCTGTATTCTTCCGGGCTTCGTTCCTTGTCCAGTGCAATTTCTGCCTGGGAGATAATAATATTTAATGGATTCTTTAATTCATGGCTTACATTAGAAACGAACATCTTCTGCACCTTGAAAACTTGTTGAATTCGATCCAATAGCTTATTGAATGTAATAACCAATCTTGACAACTCATCGTATTGATTATTTGGCTTTAGTCGTTGGCTCATATCTGTAGGCAACAGCGCATCCACCTGATTCATAATGCGGCTAACGGGCGCTAAGGCCTGCCGGGCGAAAATCCATCCGCCCAAGGCTACAATGGATATCGAAACGAGGAACACAAAGCTTAATATCTGGGTCAGATTGGCCATGTATACCCGGTCAAAAAAGGACTCCACAACGATGACAAATGGATTGCCCGCATCATTTTTAAATACGACGCCCAGTGCCATAAATTTTCCATGCGAAAATTGATATTCACCTACCTCAATCGTTTTATAAACAGGAAATCCAGTAATCGTATCCATTGCCTTATCATGAATATAGAGCAACTTGCCATCCATATTATATATAGACACATTCTCCGGATAATAGCCGGTCAAAGGACCCGTGAGATCCAGTGGATATTCCAAAGAAATATCTTCCGCGCTGGTCATATTGCCAATCACCATTTCCGAAATCATATAGGCATTCCAGCGTAAGCGCTTTATATATTCCTGCTCGAGGTTCTGTTTAAATTGATACTTGATGATAAACAGCACAGCGAGTAGTATCCCGGCTACGATCATTAAAAATTGCAAGGTGAGCCGCGCTCTTATTTGCATACTAGACTATTTTACTTTTGATGGAAGTTCCGATGATTATAATTGTTCATCCTTTAACATATAACCCTGCCCGAAAACCGTTCGAATCAATTTATTTTCAAAGGGTTTGTCTACTTTATTTCTGAGGTAATTGACATAGACTTCTACCACATTCGAACTAGTTTCGAAATCAATATCCCAAACTTTTTCTGCTATTTCAGCTTTTGAAATGGTTCTGCCCTGATGTCTGATAAAATATTCCATCAAGGCAAATTCTTTTGGAGTGAGCTCAATCTTTGCACCACTTCTGCGAACCTCCTTTTTCAGAAGATCCATATTGAAGCAGGAATAACTAAGCATTGAGACCACCGGTGTAGTTTCTTTTCCTCTTCTGGAAAGTGCTTTGAGGCGAGCCAGTAACTCTTTAAATTCATAAGGCTTTGTCATATAGTCATCCCCACCTACTTCAAGACCCAAAACCTTATCATCAGTAGAACTTAACGCAGTTAGAAAAAGGAAAGGTGTATGGACTTCATTCGAACGGATATGTCTGGCAATCTCAAATCCATTCATACCGGGTACTACGATATCAGAAATAATAACATCATACTCATTGGATTCTGCCAATTGGCATCCGGCAATCCCGTCCATTGCAAAATCGACTTCAATTTGGTTCTCATTCAACCCCTTTTTTAGAGATTTTACGGCTTTTTCTTCGTCTTCAATAATTAATACTTTCATATAGAGGGATCGTTTTGACTGATGACACTCCACTAAAAATAGGAAATCCTACTCCGAAATAGGTACAAATCATTCGAAAACTAAAAGAAAAGCCTTTAAAGCTGTAACGAAACCATTTAATTGGAAACAGACCTTGACAACCAGGAAATTTTGATTGCCATTCCCTAATTAACCCCTATGAGCCACTTTTTAAACTCCGGGGAGCGCTCTTTACTGACTATGGCCTCTTCATCCGTGGCGGGCAATAACTTGAGTTTTACTCTCGATTTTGAATACGCAATCATCTCATCTATGCAATCAATATTTACAATAAACTGCCGGTTGATTCTAAAAAATCGTTCTGGATCGATCATTTGTTCTATATGATCTAAGCTTTGGTCAAGAGGATATCTTTTGCCTTCAGGCAGGACTGCAAAACTAATCTTATCTCTTGAGTAGAAATATGCTACCCGATTGAGATCAATCATTTTAATAGATTGCCCCATCTTTACCAGGATACGTCTGGACTTTTTAATAAATCCGGCTTCTGTCAGCTTTTGAACGAGACCTCCTTCCTCTGTCTTCTCATTTTTTCCAATAGATACTTTCTTAAGCGCATTGGCTAACTCCTCTTTCTTAATTGGTTTGAGCAGATAATCAATGGCATTGACTTTAAACGCCTTTAAAGCATACTCATCATATGCCGTCACAAAAATAACCGGTGCATCAATCTTTACCATCTGGAAAATATCAAAACTGGAACCATCCGCCAGATGAATATCCATAAGAATAACATCTGGTGCCGGATTAACAGTCAACCACTCGACAGCCATTTCAATGCTACTTAATGCAGCCACCATATCCATTTCTGCATTGATATCCACTAAGAGTTTTTGCAATCGGCGAACAGCCGCCTGTTCATCTTCGATGATTAATACTTTCATTATGCTGACTTTTTGATGATGGGTATCTTAACCAGAAAGGTGTTGTGATTTTTTTTGACTATCACCTGTTTATCACATAACAGCTGATAACGACTGGCAATGGTATGCAGACCAAACTGCGTGGAGGTCTCAGGTTTTGTCTTAGGCTTCAGGGTATTTCTCACCGTAACGTACTCTCCATCTTCAATAGTAATAAACAGATCTAAGGGATACTGCGTAGTAATCACATTATGCTTCACAGCATTTTCCACTAACATTTGCAGCGTCAAAGGCAAAATAAAACTATCTTTTAATGGGCCATCCATGTGAAGTCTGAGATTGTCTCCATACCGCTCTTTTAACAAATACACATAATTATTAACCAACTCCCATTCTTCTTCCAATGTTATCGTTTCATGCTCGCGATACTGCAGGATGCTTCTATAGAAATCTGAAAGTTTTTCAACATACTTTACGGCCAACTCCGGCTTCATTGGATTTTCGTCAATGATAGTGATCAATGTATTAAAGCTATTGAATAAAAAATGAGGATTGATCTGCGCCTTTAATGCTGTCAACTGTGATTCAATCATGTCTTTTCTCAACAATGCTTGTCTGGCTGATTTTTGTTCTCTCGACCTTAGCAGCCAATAAAAGCCGGCAATACCTGCCAAAATAATCAGGCCGATAAACCATATTTCCTGCCAAATCGGTTTTGCAATTGAAAAGGAATAGGTGGCAATGGGTTCATCCAAAAAGGAATTATTTTCAGACGCTTTGACGGAAAAGGTATAATTACCCGGTGTCAAATTAGAGTAAGATGCCACATTATCCTTTGACTCTTTCCATTGCCTGTCATATCCATCCAGTTTGTACAGATATTTCACGATGGCAGGAGACGTATACCATAAGCCAACATAATTAAAAGAAAAATAATTTTGACTATAGGAAAAGTGATGTTGATTTGAAAAATCTACTCGCTTATCAAAAACAATAACAGATGTTATTTGGGTTCTGGGATGAATGCTTAATTTATGCGTTGGGGAATAATATTTATACACTTCATTTCTACCACAGCTATAGATATGACCATTGCCTGATGTGCTATTGGCGTTCAATCCCGGTTCAAAAGCTCTAACACCTATTTCTTCATTATAATTCATCACATGTCTTCGCTGAGGTTCCAGAATGGTCATTCCACTTTCACTCGTGATGAGTATATCTCCGGACCTTACCGTATTAATACCGGCTATGTTCAAACTTCCAAGGCCATCATTAAGCCCTAACGGGATATAATGCTCCCCGTCAAATTCAATAAGGCCCTGATCAGGTGTATTAAGCCAAAAAACACCTCGAAGATCTTCGCATATCGAATACACTGTTCTTAAACGTACCAGGCTATCTCCGGTAAAATGAATTGCTTGATCCCCTTCAATTCTAAATACACCATTGCCATCTGAAGCAAACCAGATTCTATCCTGCCGATCGACAAAAACCTGAAATACAAAATGAAGATTTGATTGCCATGGATCATTTAACAAACTAAACTTTCGAGCGCCATTTTTATAAATATCAATATTCGCCGGATAGGTAGCAACGCCCTCTAGTGTAGCAATCCATATCTTCTCTTTCGATATTGCCATGGACATAATGGTATTACCACCATTGCCTATCATAGATCCAACTAATTTCACCTCACCGGAGGATGGATCCAACACGTATAAACCATTATCCAGGGTCCCAATCCAGAGGTGTCCAAAATTATCCTCAATCATATTGGTAATATTGAGTGCCAGGTGCGGAAGTATCCGAATAGCTTTAGAAGGTGAATCCGGACTTTCTTCCAGGCGAAACAACCCTCCTTTCGTGCCTATCCAAACATTCTCCCGGGAATCACAAAAAATAGCCTGAATCTCCGGAATGTCCAAATGAATAGATTCAAATGGCCGAAATCCTGAAATCAAACGTCCTCCCTCCATGCAAACCCATATACTCCCCTCCACATCTGTCAGCATGCCGGTAACCTTTCCGGGTTTGGGTTGACTCAAACTACTGAGTTGTTCGGCAAATGGCATATCCGGCGTATATCGCCAGACGCCACTGCTGCGGGAGCCAATCCACAATTCATGCCCATCAAAAATAGTCATGGCAGTAACTTCATCAAGACCATTGACATCAAATAACCGATCAATTTTTTGGGTCAGATGATCATAAAATACAACTCCGAATTCGAAAGTACCTATCCACATATTTCCTTCATCATCTGCCTTCAGGGAGGTGACGATTTGATCCGGCAAACCATCATCCAGTCCAAGTGTTTTGATCATTTTTTTTTCCTCGTTGAATGTGCAAATGGAAATACCATTATCCGTGCCAAGCCACATCGCTCCATCGGTGGTACAATCCATGGCATAAACATCCTCGCCACTGATCCCGTCTTCTTCGTTGAAATTAAATAACCTGTTATTGGCATATACATAGACCCCTTCACCATACGTTGCAAACCACATATACCCTTTAGTATCCTGATGAATCGCTGTTACAGGCATTCGCGGACTTCCTTCTTCGGTTTCAAATTCCTGAATTTGTCTTGCTTCATCCATTAAGAAAATTCTTCCGGTGGTGGTCCCAATCCAAATCCTTAAATCCTGATCTTCAAAAAGTGCGCTGACGCTAAAATTGGCAATGGAATCATTAATCAATACCTGATGGGTATCTGTACCATCATATCTGGCCAGTCCTTTGTCTGTTCCGAGCCAAATCATGCATTGATGATCCTGAACA
Organism: Bacteroidota bacterium; assembly: GCA_024642665.1. Lineage (GTDB taxonomy): Bacteria > Bacteroidota > Bacteroidia > Chitinophagales > Saprospiraceae > Opimibacter. The sequence goes on along the minus strand of JAHEAR010000032.1, from coordinate 4,333 downwards.
ATAGCATTGATGGTGCCTCCGGTAATAAAATCTCCCAAATCATGCTGCATAAAATTAGGTTCCTGAGCACGAAGCGTAAGCAAAAAAAAACTACTCAAGACACAGGTCAGCAATCGAATCATGGCATGCTTTTGATGGTAAAGGGGATTTCTATAGTCACTGCTATTTCTTCTGCAATTTTCTGATTTACAATTTTAGGAATATTGATCCCATGATCCGAAACCGGTACAAAGAAATTTGCCTTAACTGTCGCATTATGTTCCGTAATCAGGAGTTCTCCCTTAATAATTCTTTCCCGTGTGATTCCATGAATATTGAGATTACCTTTTGCTCTTACAGCATATGTACCAGGCATCTCAAAGGGAATGTCCTCAATAAACTTTCCTTCAAATGTGGCGGTCGGAAATTTCTTTTCTTCCATATAATTCTCGAGAAAATGTGTCCGTTGAATCTGACTATTAAAGCCCTGAAAACTATTAATCCGAACGGAAAAAGCGAAGGATTTTTTCGCAGGATCAATTATCCCTTGCATGGCATCACTGTCCGCCTTGATGATTTCCAAAGGAGCATCAGATTGTATGTGTACCCTACCCTCCATAGCCTCCCAAAGAAATGACTGACACGGCTTCCAGGAGACCAGAAGAATACTCAGGGCAATCCATACCGGATAAAATCTCGTCTTCATTGCCCACAAATTAATAGCAATCTTCGAAGGCTCGAAGGATTCCTGACTCTTTGGTAGATAAAACATGACTGATTCGACTAAAATAAGGGATGAACCGAATCACAAAATGGAGTGCTTTTGGAAAATGCACAGATCTATAGCAATATGAATTTTATCGCAGATTATCTAATACCCAACACAGGGTATTAGTAAGAGGCAGCTATTTGAATAAAAATTCAGCCAAATATCCCACATCTGGAAATCTTACTGAACACTGATCTTCTTCCCTATCTCCCCGTTTTGACTGATGACATATACCCCTTTAGGCCAATTGGACACCTGAATTTCATGATTCCCCACGTTAAGGTGTTTGAACCAAATGACCTGACCCTGCAGATTCACTGCTGTACAAAGTCCTTCTTTTTTTACACCAATAAACAACCTGTCAGAGACAGGATTGGGTCCTACCTGCAAATTGCTATCCTCATCGGCAATGATTTCGAATAACTGGAGATTGTCAGTGGTGACATGATCCATACATACATAAGAAGGCGTATTCATGCCAAACGCACCATTATCACTGGACGTCATCTGCATGGACAAAGAATCCATCGGCCCGAATTCAGTCAAATCAACATACGTCCAATCCGAAAGAAGATAATCCTTGCCTGAATCAGCAAATCGATAATCAGCCAGATAGACATTGATACTATCTGTACTAAGCACACCCTCATAATACTTCTTAAATGTAATGAACAAAAAGTCGGGATCTTCACCGGTCTCACCTCCAAACTTCTTTGCAAAAGGGTCGCCATCACGCATGCTCAGATAGGTATACGTACTATTTGTGATGTACATTCCGATCATTGGTTTCCCAATTGCCTGGGGTTGTAATCGCACAACTATAGGATCAAAAATATATCCAACGCTATACGTCGTTGAATTTAATGCGCCCTTTCCGGGAATAGCACTAAACTGATTTAAAAAACCAGGGGTGGTCGTATTGGTATCTGCAGAGATGGCCCATCCACTCCAAAAATTAAAATCAGCATCATAGTAGTTGGTCAACTCAATGGCTCCACTTTGAAAAGCAGAAGACGGCGAAGCATCATTGAGATACTCCCCTGCGCTTAGATTGTATTCTTCAAAATCAGCAACAATCTGTGCACTTCCATTATGACACATCAGAAAGGCTGATACAATGGTCAGAATTTTAATCGGCTGAAATTTTTTCATCTTAATAGAAATTATTAAATAGGCTGTACATCTGATTTTGACTTCGTAGGACTAACTGGATAAAACTGATCAGGAAATCACAAATCTTAGTCCCATCTTAATACTTCTGCCCGGCATAGGTCTTCTTTCAATCAACCTATAGGGCGTGTTCCAAACATTGTCTGCCTGCAAATATACAGACCAGACAGCGGAAGGTCTTACAGGTCCGTAAGATAATCCCACAGAACCGATATTACCGGAAGAAACCGACTCACTGATACCATTTGATGCCCCAAACCAATGGTGATTATAATAAGCAGACCAATGCTGCTTCCCAAGGCTTATTCCGGAGACTACGTTATGTACCGGAACATAGAAGACCTGATCGCCCTCTTCAATCATAAATTCAGGCAGATCATCAGCAAATTGAGACCAGGTCAGGTCCAATCCAAGGCTGAAATTAATGATCCATTTTTCAGCCATGTAGGCTATTCCACTCCTGAATTCGGATCCTGTACTGTTGACTTGAATGATGTTGATTGGACTCCAGAAATTTCTTCCTCCCTGTCCGGGCGGAAGCCACATGATCCAATCATTAATTGACCTGATGAAACCTGTAGCGGAAGCATTAAAATCCCACTTGCCTTTTCCCGATTGAAAATGAATACCACTTTCAAATGTCCACCCTTCTTCCGGAGCAAGCTCTGGATTTCCTCCAGGCCTCCAATACAGATCGTTCAGCGTAGGAATTCTGTAATTTCTCGAGAGACTTCCTTTGACGGTGAAATTTCTGATACCGGACCATTCGGTTGAAAAATCAACTAACAATGGAGACCACTGACGATCCGTGAATTCCTCTCGCATCTGAAAACGAAAAGCCCAGTCTTCAAGTAAATAACTGAATGAAGCAAATCCACCGTATTGATTTCTGCTTACACCTGCCTTATAGTTGGCTGATTTTGCATTAACATATTCAGCAAAGATTCCACCGGTGACATTTAACCGAGGATTCAATTGAACTGACGTCTCCACTTCTGTCAACCAGGTGCGAAAATGATTATTGGTATACAATAAAATAACCGAATCCTGAAAATCAATATCTTCATCCAATATGGCTGTCTTCACCTGCCAGTCAACTTTTTCTCCATTTCTACTCCATTGTAATGAAGTCCGCAACGTTTTATCCTGCTGAGCTGCCTTGCTGTAAGACTGAGTCGATGTCGGAGGTATCTGTCGATCTGTATTTTGAAGCCACAACCTTGCTGTCAGACTTTCATTAGCATTTATAGCCCAGGAAACTTCTTGAAGTAATCCAAGGTTTTTCAGGTGATGATGAATCTGATTCTTTTCAGGTTGATCTTTGTTTAACCGATAACGATAATTATTTTCTGCTTCCTGAAAAAATAAGCGAGTAGAAAATCGAAGCTTCTGTGTGCCATAATCAAATTTCACCTCCCCTAAATAAGATCCCCAGCTACCGGCAGATAAGTGAACTTCCATGCGACTTGTTTCTGATATGGGTTTGTTAGTAAGAGAAACAAGTCCACCAATCGCTCCTGAACCAAAAGCAGCACCATGACCACCATAATGAATCGAAATATCATCCGTAAAAAACGAAGGGATCAGCGCTATGTCCAATAGTCCAAGCATAGGATTACGAAGCGGAATACCGTTCCACAAAAACTGCGTGTGGACAGCACTGGCTCCTCTGATCCCAAGCGTGGCCAGCGTGCCCATCCCATAACTACGAATATATAAAGGCGTCTGAAAGGCAAGGACTTCTGCAACATTATTATATTGACGCATGGTAAGTATCTGACTGTCAATAGTTTCTGTGTGCTTACCCACATCCGTCAGTTTGATTCGCCTGGCCGTAACTTCTATTGGATCAAGCATCAGAATAGTGTCATGCTGACCTGAAATACCCAAGGGCAACAGACATAACATTATACCTGTCAGGTACATAGCATTTCGAATCTGTGAATAACCCGTGAATCGCATCATGTAAAAGTAAAACTAAATAGACCATTCGCCGGCTGCTATCTGAACGAAAAGAATATTTTGGACATTCTCACCAATTCCTATGCACGTATCACTCTATGAAATGATTGTGCTTATCCTTGAAATCTTCCTATTGGTCGAAAGTCAAATGTATGGAGCAACCTAACCCTCTTGTATGTCGTCTTTCATGAAAATAAAGCGATTACAAAATGAAGAAACTACTACTATTTCTTGCACCATTACTCTTTGTTTCCGTTTCAGGAGTTTTTGCTCAAACTGCAGAAACAGCGATCTCCGGAAATGTATTCGATGAAAATGAGTATCCGGTTACATTTGCCACGGTAACACTATTTGACTCGACAGATTCAACTATGGTTAAAGCAGGTTATACCCTCGATGATGGATCCTTTGTATTTACTCATTTGAAGGCAGGCGAATATCATATTTTATTTT
>JAHEAR010000071.1 GCA_024642665.1 Bacteroidota bacterium | reverse complement strand
AGCGTGTGAGACCGGAGGTGAAAATTGATACGGCAGAAATATGTTACACCTGCATGGGGACAGGAAAAGTTAATCCTACAATCCTCTTGACCGATGATATCGTAAGAGATCTCGAATATATTGAACAAAGTCGTCCAAAAACGAGTTTGAGACTTGAAGTGCATCCCTACATCTATGCCTTCCTGATGCAAGGTTTTCCAAATTTCCAGTGGAAACGTTGGTTCAAAAAACAACGATGGTTGAAAATTTCTTCCAATCCTGAATTTGCACTGAATGAGTATAAGTTTTTCGATAAAAACAAAGATGAGATTCGATTGTATTAAATAGGGTTTCGCTAAGCTTAAGGCATGGAACATGGAGCATGGGGCATGGAGCATGGAGCATGGGGCATAGGGCATGGGGCATAGGGCATGGGGCATGGGGCATGGGGCATAGGGCATGGGGCATAGGGCATGGAGCATGGAGCATGGAGCATGGAGCATGGAGCAAAATAAGAATTACGAATTACGAAATTTATTAAAGGGCGCAGGCTAAGTGCTCAGATTAAGAAGTATTCATCCTGTGCGAATTTGTTTTTGCCGGGCATCAACTTTACACGATCAACCTTTTGCCCATTGATCATCTAAAATCTTTCGATTCGGATCTTGCTATGACAACAGATATTTCAACTTCAGATGATATAAAGACGCTCATCAACTCGTTTTATGAGAAAGTAAAAGCGGATGAAACTATAGGTTATATATTTAATGATGTCGCCAATGTAAACTGGGAACATCACCTACCGAAGATGTATGCTTTCTGGGAATTTTTACTTTTAGGGAAGGACACCTACGCCGGCAATCCGATGGCTGTGCATCAAAATCTTCATCAAAAGACACCTTTAACAGAAGATCATTTTGATCAATGGTTAAAACTTTTTCACGAAACGGTAGATGAACACTTTAGTGGCCTTGTGGCGGAAGATGCAAAGTCAAGATCAAATCTCATTGTACTTACCTGGAAACCCAAATTTTCCTAATGATCATCAGCTGATTCATCCAACATAATTGCCTGTTTATCGGTAATTCTTTTTTTTTAGCGAAATACATGCAATATTGTCATCAGAATACCATTTTCTTTAGAGCACAACAATAGATTTTAAGTGAACATCTTTTTTCCTGTACTTAATTGGGGGCTTGGTCATGCTTCACGGTCCTTGCCGCTAATAAAATCCTACTTGCAATTCAACCACACGGTGATATGTGCTTCCGATGGTGAAGCATTGGCCATGTTGAGAAGAGAATTGCCCGATCAGACGGTTTTAGAGCTGCCGGGTTACAATATCAAATATGATTACACGTATATGCCCATCAATATGCTGCGATATGGCCCGGGTATGCTTCGGACGATCAAAGCAGAACATGAATTGACAAAAGCTATTGTAGCCCGACATCAAATAGATTGTATTATTTCAGATAATCGCTATGGCTGCTATCACTCTGATGTGCCTTCCGCTTTAATTACGCATCAGTTACAGGTATTTACAGGACAAAAAATCATGGACGTTTATATTCGTCGCCAAATACGTTCATGGTTTAAAAAATTCAATGAACTTTGGATCCCGGACCAAACACCTCCGGAGAATATCACCGGTGATCTCTCCGGACTGGACACTGCGCCCATTCCAAAACATTATCTGGGAATTATTTCAGAATTGGATTGCACCTCTTTGAAAGGAAAATTTAAGGGCGTCGCCATTTTATCCGGGCCCGAACCACAACGCACTAATTTTGAAGAGTTGGTCATCAGTCAATTATCTGGACTGCCCGGAGATTTTGCCATTGTCAGAGGACGACCGGGATCAGATGATCCTATAAAAAAAGAAGGTAACCTGACGATCTTCCCTTATCTGAACAGAGCTGCCTTATCCAATCTTTTAGCGCAAACTAATCTTGTCATTGCGCGAAGTGGATATACCACATTGATGGACCTGGCCAATACAGGTCATAAAGCTATCCTGTGCCCAACACCAGGACAATATGAACAAATCTATCTGGCCGACAGACTTTCAAGGTATAAGCAATGTGTCTATCAACGACAGGAAAATCTGGATCTCGAAATAGCCTTTCAGGCACTTGAAAATGTAAATCCAATAGGCTTTGGGACCAGACCTGAAGCTGAGAATTTTGAGGAAAGACTTTTGCAGCTCACCCATATCAAAAAGAAAACAATAGCCGTGGCTGTAGAAAATTAATCAGAGCATTATTTTTCCGTTGGTTTAATTTGAGCAGTCGAAGCATTAATTTCATCCATCGCTCTTTTCAGTCCAATGCCAACAAACGTTTTTATCCCTTCAGCAGCCTTTTTAAGCACCTCCGGTACAAGATTAGCTTCTTCTTTTGACCAGTGGCCCAGGACATAATCCACCTGACCTCCGGGATGAAAATCTCTTCCTATGCCAATCCGTAATCGCGGATAACTGGCAGAATTGAGCTGTGCCTGAATATCCCTTAATCCATTATGACCGCCATCTGCTCCTTTGCCTCGCAGTCGAATCGTGCCAAGGTCCAATTGTAATTCATCTACGACGACCAATAAACGCTCCACCGGAATCTTTTCCTTTTGGAGCCAATAGTTTACTGCTTTACCACTGAGATTCATATAGGTGTTTGGTTTAAGCAGCAACAGGATTCGACCTTTGTGCTTTACCTCCGCGATACTTCCAAGCGTGGCACTCTTCCAATTTCCATCGAGTGAAGTGGCCAGTTCATCCACTACATCAAAACCGACATTATGCCGGGTGTGAGCATATTCATCACCAATATTTCCAAGCCCTACAATTAGATATTTCATAACTGCGCAAAAATAAAGGATTTCAACGG
>JAHEAR010000031.1:39534-42180 GCA_024642665.1 Bacteroidota bacterium | reverse complement strand
CCTCCGATACTTCCTCCAACCCGTTTCAATGATTCTGGAACAACATCAGAATTTTCTGTTTTGATTTAAGAACAAGGATTTTCTTGTTGATTGCGTTACGAATATTATCCGGGCTAATTCGGACCCTTTAGTCTTTTTTTATGAGAAAAACAACTTTTTTGGCTGTTGTTTAGATTATATCTAAATAGTATGTTTGTGCCTGATTCGGACTCAAACGATTGTCATGATTAGAATTATCTCCCTCCTGTTGATCACCACCTTCATGATTTCCAATGCTTTAGGGCAAAACACTGCGATTCAAGGCAGGATATTCTTGTCGGATAGCACAACCACCCTATCAGGCATCTCTGTGTATATAGATAACACCGGTCTTGGCGACGCTACAAATGGTAGTGGGTATTTTACCATCCAGGATGTTCCACCGGGCAAACATACACTTGTTGTCTCAGGTATCGGTTTTATCACCCTTCGCAAAGACATTGTAGCGGCAGAAGATGAAGTCGTGAGAGCTGTTTTTGTCCTGGAAGAATCCGTCTCCGAGCTTGCAGGAGTTACCGTGATGGCGAAAGGCAATGCAGGACTAAGAGATATTCCGGGTTCTGTACATTATATTTCACCCAAAGAGATTGAACAGTTTAGCTACACGGATATTAACCGAACATTGCGGACGGTGCCCGGTATCAACCTGCAGGAAGAAGATGGCTTTGGCCTTCGACCCAATATTGGCCTTCGGGGCACCGGCGTAGAACGAACCTCAAAAATTACCGTCATGGAAGATGGCGTGCTGATGGCACCGGCGCCATATGCTGCTCCGGCGGCATATTACTTCCCCACCATAGGCCGTATGCAGGGGGTTGAAATCCTGAAAGGAAGCAGTCAGATAAAGTATGGTCCTTACACGACGGGAGGTGCCATCAATTTTCTCTCCACGCAAATACCAAATGAATTTGGAGGCAAAATAAGTTTGTTTGGTGGGAGCTTTGGCGGTCGCAACCTGCATGCCGTCGTAGGAAATGCGCACAAGCATATCGGGTACATGGTAGAAACCTTTCAGTATGGTTCTAATGGATTTAAACAATTAGATGGCGGCGGAGATACCGGATTTGATAAGCAGGATTACCTTGCCAAATTTCGAATCAATACCAGTCCCGGCGCCAAAATAGAACAGTCGCTGACGTTTAAAGCAGGCCAGACATCCGAAACCTCCAACGAAACCTATCTCGGTTTGACACAAGAGGATTTTAACGAAAGTCCCTACCGCAGATATCCCGGCTCACAGGTAGATCAGATGAATACGGAGCAGTCGCAGTTTTCTCTGATTCACGAGATCGAGCTCTCTGAGGTGCTTACTATTTCAACCGCTGCATACCGAACGAACTTCAAACGAAACTGGTATAAGGTGGACAAGGTAAAAGACAGTACCGGCATAAAAACCAGCATCGCTGATATACTTGACCAACCGGTTGAACATAACGAAGCCTACCAGATACTCAAAGGCAGCACAAGCACCCTTGCTGATGCGCTTGAGGTGAAAGCCAACAACAGGTCCTATTACGCACAGGGGGTTCAAACCGTTTTGAATTTCGACTTTGATTCAAAAAAAGCACATCATGACCTGAGTGTTGGTCTGCGTTATCACCGGGATCAGATCGATCGGTTTCAGTGGGTGGATGCCTATGCCATGGATAATGGGGTCATGAAACTTTCTGTCGTTGGCGTTCCGGGTACTGAAAGTAACGTGATTGAATCAGCCAATGCGTTTGCCTCATACGCTCAATACGCCATTGAGTTTTCCGGCTTCACCGTTACGCCCGGCATTCGGTATGAACACATTTCGCTTTCGCGCATGGATTATGGTAAGAACGATCCCGACAGAACCGGCGCTAATCTTGCAGAGCGAACCAATCAAGTAGATGCTGTCATCCCCGGCATTGGTATCGATTATCGTTTCAATAAAAATCTCAGCACATTTATTGGTATACACAGGGGTTTTGCTCCTCCGGGTTCAAAAGAAAATACCGACCCGGAAGAAAGCACAAACTATGAGCTTGGTGTGCGCTACGCTAAAAACGCATTGATCGGTCAGGCGGTAATCTATTTCAATGACTACACCAACCTGCTTGGGGCTGACCTTTCTGCAGCCGGTGGTGGTGGGTCCGGTGATCTGTTTAATGGTGGCCGGGCACAGGCAAAGGGCATCGAGTTTCAACTCGGTTATGATCTGTTGTCTGCAAAAAAACAATCTGTTTTCAGTCTGCCGGTTTCTGTGGTCTACACCTACTCTGATGCTGTCTTTCTCAATGATTTTGACAGCGACTTTGAAGGGTGGGGAGATGTACATGCCGGCGACCACTTTCCATATTTAGCAACAAATCAGTTGGCGCTACTGCTCGGGCTTGAACACCGCCTGTTTAGTATCAACCTGAGCGGAAGGTATTCGTCCGCTATGCGCACATCCCCGGGTCAGGGAGATATTCCTGTCAATGAAGGAACCGATGCATGCTTTGTGATCGATGCCAGTGCCACCTATGTGCTGCATAAAAACATCTCGTTATTTGCCAATGCGACCAACGTGACGGATCAGGTCTACAATGTAGCCAGGAGACCGGCAGGTCTGCGTCCGGGTATGCCCAGCGCTTTTAATAT
>JAHEAR010000031.1:0-39434 GCA_024642665.1 Bacteroidota bacterium | reverse complement strand
GATGCAGGAGAAAACTCCTTGCATCGGCACATTCATGACCGGCACAAGAAAAAATTAAACCCTATTCTCCGGCTTAAACTTCCGATATTTCCACCAGCCCAAAACACTGATGCCTATAAATACTGCAGCGGTATAATACACCGCCGCCGGAATCGGCACAGGATCCCCGGCCGCATAGGAATGCAATCCTGAGAGATAATAGTTCACCCCGAGATAGGTCATCATCACGGTGGCAAAACCAAACAAAGAAGCAACACTAAACGCAAACGGTCCGCGCAGTCCGGGAATAAAACGCATGTGCAAAATAAACGCATAGACCAGCGTCGTCACCAACGCCCAGGTTTCTTTGGCATCCCAACCCCAGTATCTTCCCCAGGATTCATTCGCCCACACACCACCAAGGTAAGTACCGATACTCACCATGATCAACCCACCAATGAGTGTCATCTCACTGATGTAGGTCATCTCTTTGACCGTTCTGAATATCCTTTCCTCATTGGCTTTTGTCAAAAAGATCATCAGCGCCAGATTGAGCAGACCAATAATGGCACCCAGCAATAAAAATCCATAGCTACCCGCTTCCAGTGAAACGTGTATCGTCAGCCAATATGATTTCAACACCGGTACAAGCGGCGTGATCTCCGGATCGAGCCAGCTGAGTCCGGCCACCATCAATATCGTAGAAGCCAGGATACTGGTCGCCGTAAGTCCTCCTAATGATTTTCTTGAAAATAAAAGTCCGGCGAGAACCGTCGTAAAACCAATATAGATCATCGACTCATAGCCATTACTCCATGGCGCCCGACCCGATACATACCATCGAATGGCCAGACCAAATGTATGCGCAGCAAAACATGCCGCCAGAATATAAAAAGCGATTTGCGTAGGCCGCTTGATATTCATCGACGGCTTAAACGCTTTGGAGAAAAACAAGATTAGAAAGATCAACCCAAGTAATCCATAGGTTTTGCTCAACCGGGAAAAGACATTCATTTTGTTGAGCAGAATTTCCATGTTGACTTTCGTTTTGGAAATCAGTATATCACCACCGGTTTCCTGCTGATAGCCATCCAGCATTTCCAGCTGTGCTTTCGCCTCCGCCCAGTTATTGGTCTCAAAAGCCGCCTGCACCGCAAACGCATAGTTTTGAAAAAATTCTTTGACAAAGTCTGCGACCGGCACTTCCTGATTGCCACGAAAGACATCGGATGCCGTATACCACAAGTCCTCCGGATGACCCGCCACCGGATATATGCGCGCCATACTTCCGCTAAATACCATGTTGAGAATATTGACACGCTCATCAATTTTCATGATGTCCTTGTCAAACATCGATCGGTCGATCGGTTGCAGACTATACGCCCGCCTGACCTGATCACGAATCAAATACTGTCCGCCTTCGGTAAAAAAATCATTGAATGATGCATAGTCTCCCGCTACCGAAAGCAGTTTCTGAATTTCTTCCTGCGTGCCTATTTTGATCACCGGTTGGGCCGTCCACTCCTCCGGAAATAGTGTCATACCCAAAATCACCTGATCGGCATTTAAACCAAACAAACTCTCTCTTCTGGAAATCTTGCGCAGCACTTCACTGCTCATGGTATTCATAGGCTTGATCCGTCCTTTCTGATCCTGCACTAATATTTTTCCAAAAATTTCCGCATGCTCCGCGGGAAGGATATGCACCGGATTGCCCTGCTGGTCCGCCGCCATCGTTTTGCCGGGAAGCAAAAAGAACAATAACAATATGATACTTGATGCCGTTCCGGTATGATCCGCCACACGCATTTCTTTTAAGCGCGCAGAAAGCTTCATGAAACGGCTGTTTTTAGTAAATAACATGACGATCAATCCAAGCGTCAGGCATATATACCCAATGTAGGATATCCACGTGCCCCAGAAATCATGATTGACACTCAACACCGTACCCAGCTCATCCTGATCAAAAGAGGATTGAAAAAACCGGTATCCCCGATGATCCAATATATTGTTCATATAGATGCGCTGCTCCCGGTTGATATTTTTTTCGGGATCAATCAAGGTCACCTCACTCGCATACGAAGACGCACTGTTGGTACCCGGATATTTGTCCAGGATAAAGTCTCTCAGCTTAAGCGAGAAGGGCAACTGAATTCTTTTGGACCCATAGGAAACCGCGAGCTGCGTATTTCCGCCGGACACGATTTCCGGTTTTCCCTCCAGTCCTTTTTTCCCATAGACAAATATCGTCGACGGTTCATTGTTGATTTTGACGGTCATCTTCAGGGCTGCAAAACTTTCGTTTTTCATTTTAGGACTCTCGGACTTTAATACGAGATGTGCTGCAGGACTAAACTCTCCGATGACAAAATTGATTCCTTCATTGGAATACAACGATCGAACGCGAAGTGGATAGTAAGCCCCGGGATATATGGTGTCGGTTGTTTGCGTAGCCATCACCAGTTGTGTCAAAACTTCCGGTGTACTAAACACAAGGGAATCGTTGCGATAATATATGTTGACCGCTTGAGGTTGTTCCGGGTTGCCAAAATTAAACCAGGTGCCTCTGTAATTTTTCAGCTCGCCTTGTCGTAAATAATATTCTTCTCTGCCACCGCTTCCCGCGACCACCACTTTAATAATAGGCTCACCATTTGCATCCGGCTCAAATACCGTTGCCGGATTGGGAAGAAAATCATCGAGCTCGACATCAATGACGTCTTTGCCGATCTGATAGGTTTCTTTAAAATGATTTTTTCCCAGACTCGCAAAGAGCACCTGCTCGTCAAACCGATAGGTCTTCCCATCCTGGTTGGCTTCAAAAACAAGAAATGTTTCAGAGGAAATAATTTCATTCGACGTAAGGTCTTCGCGAATATGCATGACCCCCTCAAAGCTAAAGTAGCGTGTGACGCCTGCGCCCAGTAAAATGATCAGAACGGAAAAATGAAAAAGGGCGGTGGCATATTTTTTTTGTTTGATCATCCGAAAGCGAATGATGTTCATCAGAATGCAGATACCAAACAAAACCAAAAGCACTTCAAACCATCGCGCTTTAAAAACTACTTTTTGAGCAGCACTCGTCCCAAAATCGTTTTCTATAAAGGTGGCCACTCCAATCGCCGCGGCAAAAAGAATCAGATAAAATCCACCTGCCGTGGTAGAAAAGAGTTTGTCAAAAAATTTTTTCATGTCGTTTTTATTCCTGTTACGGGATCAGTGGTGTATTCCTTTCACTATTGTAACAGATGGGCCTCTTCCATAATGATATCATAGCGATAGCCGGCACCAAAATCTTTATTCAAACTAATGACACCTTCCACCGATACAACGGCTCCCAATGGGATATTTTCCGTCGTGGTAATCGTCAGGTTTTGCTCAGGATCATCCAGCGATCCGTCCTGCAGATGAACCCAGTTTCTGTCCATGATCATATTGTTGAGCTTAACACATCGACCCTTTATGCGAACGGACTTACCATCATATTTGGACCTGTTTTCAAATAGCTCGGCAATGGTAATGCCTCCATCGACAGGCTCAATTTTCACATTTGGATCTGTCGATACCGGGTTGGTATTCATGCCGGCATGCATATGCCCGGCAGGTGCGCCCATAGCCGTGGGACTGGTACTGATCCCTGAAACCAGATAGACGGTTTCAAAAACACGATTGTGTTCTACACTCTTAAAGTTTGTCTTTTTTAAACCCCCGCGATAGTAGTATGTTTCACCAACGACAGCTTCCGTCTTTGGTACAGCGATCCAGGTCTGGACGCCATCCTCAGAGACATTGAGGTAGGTATATTTTGAGGTCTGCAACACTTCGTCCGCCACAACTTTGTGCGTGGCCTGAGTAGTTTCAGTAGCCGGAGTGCTACTGGCAGCGGTCTCATCGCTTTCCGCTTCGATCATTTTAGGGCCTGAATTACAGGCGAAGAGGACTACTACGCCAAGTAAAAGGATTGCGTTTTTCAGGAGAGATAATTTGTTCTTTTCGATTGGGAATAAAATCATGACAGGTATAAAATTTAGGCTAGAGCCGTTTAATAATGTTAGTATACACCCTGCTGGAGGTGCTCTTGTTCTGAAACTCTCCCTCAAAGTTAATGGCAAATGACAGTTTTCTGGTAAAACGCCACGAAAGATTTAGCCCTACAATGGTCTGGTTGAGCGGAAATTCTATGTTATTGTACCGATAACGCACCTTTCGCGCCTCGAGTTGTCCAAAAACCTTTCCTTTAATGATGTCCCGGGACATTCTGATGCCCATTACGGTTCCTTTGAGATACGCCGATTCGATCAAAACAACAGACGCCGTGACGGATGCTTTTATACCCGGCACATTCGAAAACCGAATGTAGTTGTTCAGGTTTTTGGAAGAGGGATTATCCTTTTGGAATCGGTATCCGGCATTGGATCCGATATTTACTCTTTTCCATGGCTGATAATTGAAACTTAAACGATATCCCTGTCTTGTTTCATCATCCAAAAGCTGATCAATGGTGTTTTTATACGTTTCATAATAGATGACATTGTTTCTTGAATCATAGGATCCAAAAAAGGAGAGTTTCCTGGAGGGCCTGTAGCGCATCGATACATAAAGACTTGTCATATCAAATGTGTTTTTCGGCTGACCATTCCTCAGGGTATAAAGATCAAACTCAAACGAAGTAAAAATGCTGATGCGTTTGACCAGACTGTTCTGATGCTGGAAATAAATAAACCGGCGATCAGTCATGCCGTTGTTTTTCTGCTCGACGACTGCCAGCGATGAGTTGGTATATCCGTTTTTACCCTGCACCTGATTGCCCACATATACACCATACTGATTCAGGTTTGGGTTATAGGTATAATCTGAGATGTCAGGACGGGATCCGACAAACGCCCCCACCAGTATGGTGTTCCATTTTTTCTCAGCCTGTACACCGTCGATTGCACCGATATTTGAAATACTGTAGTTTATTTTGCGCCCGGCCCAAACACGAATACCATTGTCTGTTTCATATTGCAGCGCCAGGTTGTATACTTTGAAAGCCCTGTGAAAATCCTGTTTCACCTCAGCCCATTCATTGATGGTGTTCCTGAAAGACATATAGGTTTCCAGCGAAAATCTTGAGTTGTTGATTCTGTTGGCATTCAGGTTAAGCGTATACCGCATGCGTTGCTTATTGCCAAGGGGGTTGTCGGAAAAATTAAAATAGGCTGCTGCGGTAATCCGGCCGTTAAGACTTGCAGTAGGTTTTTTTGTGTTATCCTGATTTTCTATTTCGCTCCCTTCTTCTTCGGATATCGGCTGTTCTTCAGGAATGACAACCACCGGGGTATTGACCGGCGCCTCCGGTATTTCTTCTTCGATCTTTTTCGAAGCCGTTCTGAGTTTCGTTCCAATCTCTACTGCGCGATCAGTCATAGCAGTACCAATACATGAGATGGATGATTTGTTCTTAACCACCAGCAATGGAATGAGTGCTCCGTTGTCCTCCAGAAACAACGTATCACCGATAGCAATGTCCTGTGTGGAAGAAAATTTTACATAAATGGTCTGGCTGCTTTTATACGAAATCTCACCTTCCATATAGTCTATTTCGCTTTGCCCAAACAAAGCCCGACTACTGCCAAGTAATAGCAAAAAACAAAGAATAATTTTTAATCCCTGCATTGTCCCTTATTAATTTTCTCCATCCGGGTGACATGCCAAACAGGCGTTGCTGTTGTATTCATAATCATCGACTTCATCATGATCCGCATCGGTCTGGGATTGTCCGTGACAGGTTATACAGGTAAATACCGAATAGTCATTTGGATTTGGATGACATTCATTGCACTGATTCCATTCGTCATCGTGCTTACCGCTGTAGATTGGGAAGTAAAGATCATCGTGATCCCAGTCAGCCGGCACCCATTGGTTTTGTGAGTGACAAGCGGCACAGTTTGTTGGAAATTGCGCTGCCTGATGATCGGGATCATTGGTTTGATCATAGTCTTGCTGATGACAACCATAACAGGTATTGGGTGTGTTGTTATAATCACCATTGTGACACGTCACACACTGATCTGAGATGGCCGCATGAGCACCCTCCAGGACATAAAACTGATCATGGATATCAAACGTGGCGGGGTTCCATTCCGGTTCAGTGGTATGACAGGATGCACAGTCAGTAGGCAGGGATAAGGTAACGTGATTTGGATTTGAGCTTTGATTGTAATCCGGTATATGACATGCATCACATTCAGTTGGCGTGTTGTCATAGCCTGATGCATGACATTCAATACAGTCTACGCCGATGTGCGCTCCGGTCAATGGAAAGTTTGAATTGTTGTGATCAAATGATCCGGCCCCTTCACCGGTTGGGTGGCAAGCGAGACACGCCGAACTTTCATAGAAATAACCATTTACGCCGGTGTGTTGATTGTTTGTTTCCGGATTTGCATGACAGGTTACACAAGTAAATTCTGCATAGTTGTTGGTGTTGGTATGGCACTCTGTACACTGACTCCAGACCCCTTGATGCGCTCCGCTATAGATCGGAAAATACTGATCATCATGATCGCTATACTCCGCACCGGACCAATCTGTTTCCGTGTGACAGGAAGCACAGTCCGTAGAAAAGTTTAGATCAACATGCGATGGATCTGTGGTCTGATCGTAGTCCGCCTGATGACATCCATAACACGTATTGGGTGTATTGTTATAGTCTCCATTATGACAAGTCACACACTGATCCGCTATAAGCGCATGAGCGCCATTCAGCGCATAATACTGATCGTGTATGTCAAAAGAAGCCGGATTCCATTCCGGTTCTGTGGTGTGACATGATGCACAATCGGTTGGCAGACTTAATGACGTATGATTAGGATTAGTAGATCCATTATAGTCAGGTAGATGACAGGCATCACACGCAGTTGGAGTGTTTTGATACCCCGAAGCATGACACTCGATACAATCCACCGTAATATGCGCACCGGTCAGCGGGAAGTTTGAGTTGTCATGATTGAATGGCATATCTGCATCCCCGTTTGGATGACAAGCCAGACACGCTGAACTTTCGTAAAAATAACCGCCCACGCCTGTATGGTCATCGTCCGTTTCCGGATTTGCATGACACGTCACGCAAGTGAATTCTGCATAGTTGTTGGTGTTGGTGTGACATTCCGTACACTGACTCCATACACCCTGATGCGCTCCACTGTAGATCGGAAAATACTGATCATCATGATCGCCGTACTCCGCACCTGACCAATCTGTTTCTGTGTGGCAGAGTGCACAATCCGTTGAAAAATTAAGCGTCATGTGTGATGGGTCTGTCGTCTGATCATAGTCTTCCTGGTGACAACCATAACACGTATTTGGCGTGTTGTTATAATCTCCATTGTGACAGGTAATACACTGATCCGCTATCAGTGCATGAGCACCATTGAGCGCATAATAATCATTGTGGATATCAAAGGTCGCCGGATTCCAGTCCGGTTCTGTCGTATGACATGTGGCACAGTCGGTTGGAATTCCTAACGCGGTATGGCTTGGGTTGGCAGATCCATTATAGTCAGGCAGGTGACACGCATCACACGCTGTGGGTGTATTTTCATATCCCGAAGCATGACATTCGATACAGTCCACCGTCAGGTGCGCCCCGGTCAAAGGAAAGTTTGATTCGTCGTGATTAAATGATCCATCGACATCGCCGGTTGGGTGACAGGCCAGACATGCAGAACTTGCATAGAAATAACCACTCACTCCAACGTGAGCATCATCTGTTTCCGGATTTGCATGACAGGTTACACAAGTAAATTCTGTATAGTTGTTCGTGTTGGTATGACATTCCGTACACTGACTCCATACACCCTGATGCGCACCGCTGTAGATCGGGAAATATTGCATGTCATGATCGGTATACTCTGCACCGGTCCAATCTGTTTCTGAATGACAGGCAGCACAGTCTGTTGGAAAATTCAATCCAACATGTGATGGATCCGTTGTTTGTTCATAGTCCGCCTGATGGCAACCATAACAGGTGTTTGGTGTGTTGTTATAGTCTCCGTTGTGACACGTTACACACTGATCAGCTATCACTGCGTGAGCACCATTGAGTGCATAGTAATCATTATGAATATCAAACGTCGCCGGATTCCAGTCCGGATCTGTCGTATGACATGATGCACAATCCGTTGGTATGCCAAGCGCCGTGTGATTTGGATTGATGGACTGATTATAATCCGGCAGGTGACAGGCATCACATTGTGTCGGTGTGTTTTCATATCCTGTAGCATGGCATTCAATACAATCGACCATCGTGTGTGCACCGGTTAATGGAAACGCGGATTCGTTATGATTGAAAGACATATCGCCTTCTCCGGTCGGATGACAAGCAAGGCATGCTGAGCTTTCGTAAAAATATCCACCCACGCCATTATGTTCATCATCCGTCTCCGGATTGGTGTGACACGATACGCAGGTAAATACCGCATAGTTGCCGGGCACATTGTGACAATCCATACACTCACTCCATACCCCTTGATGTGCACCACTATAAATCGGGAAGTGCTGAATGTCGTGATCAAAGGTTGATGGCACCCAGGCCGATTCGGTATGACAGGTAGCACAATCCGTTGAAAACTGCAGCGCCACATGCGGTGGATCTATCGTTTCCATGTAATCACTTTGGTGACAACCATAACAAGTCGTGGGGGTGTTGTTGTAATCTCCGTTGTGACATGCTGCACAATCATTTGAAATCAATGCATGTGCGCCATTGAGTACATAGTACTGATCATGTATGTCAAAAGCCGCAGGATTCCAATCCGGATCTGTGGTATGACAGGATGCACAATCTGTCGGTAGTCCGAGCGCTGTATGACTTGGATTCGAGGATTGATTGTAATCCGGCAGGTGACAGGCATCACATTGTGTCGGTGTGTTCTGATACCCTGATGCATGGCATTGAATACAATCTACTACCGTGTGTGCACCGGTCAGCGGGAAAGCTGATTCGTTATGATTAAATGTAAAATCGCCTTCGCCGGTCGGGTGACAGGCAAGACATGCTGTGCTTTCATAAATATATCCACCCACCCCATTATGCTCTTCTCCGGTTTCGGGATTCGTATGACAGGTCACACAAGTATAAATAGAATAATTACCCGGGACATTATGACAATCTAAACATTGGCTCCACTGGCCCTGATGTGATCCGCTGTAGATCGGGAAGTGTTCGGCATCATGATCAAAAGTTGAAGGCTCCCAGGCGGATTCGCTATGACAGGTTGCACAATCCTGGGAAAACTGCAGATCAACATGCGGTGGATCTGTGGTCTGATTGTAATCATTTTGGTGGCAACCAAAACAGGTGTTTGGCGTATTGTTGTAATCCCCATTATGACATGCTGCGCAATCATTGGATATGGTTGCATGCGCACCGTTCAATACATAGTACTGATCGTGATCATCAAACGAAGCCGGATTCCATCCGGGCGCTGTCGTATGACAGGACGCACAATCCGTTGAAAGTCCCAGCGCTGTGTGCGCCGGATTTGTAGTAGCATTATAGTCCGGCAAGTGACAAGCATCACATGCGGTTGGTGTGCCTGCATAACCGGAGGCATGGCATTGAATACAATCTACCATGATGTGTGCACCGGTGAGTGGAAAATCTGATTCGTTATGATTGAAAGTCATGTCGGCATCTCCGTCCGGATGACAGCCGAGGCATGCACCGTTTTCATAAAAATATCCTCCGACACCAATATGATGGTCATCGGTTTCCGGATTTGTATGACAAGCTACGCAGGTAAACTCGGCATAGTTGCCCGGCACATTATGACAATCTGTGCATTGACTCCATTCGCCCTGATGCTTTCCGCTGTAAATCGGGAAATGCTGAATGTCGTGATCATACGTAGAAGGCACCCATTCTGATTCGCTGTGACAGGTTGCACAATCCTGAGAAAACTGCAGTTCTGTATGCGATGGATTGGTCGTCTGTTCGTAATCACCCTGGTGACAACCATAACATGTGTTGGGCGTGTTATTATAGTCTCCGTTATGACAGGCAGCGCAATCATTTGCAATGACCGCATGTGCACCGGATAAAACATAATAGTCATTATGCACTTCAAAAAGAGCAGGATTCCAGTCCGGAGCCGTCGTGTGACAGGCTACGCAGTCTGTTGACAAGGTTAGTACGGTATGGTTTGGATTGATGGATTGATCATAGTCTTCGCTGTGACAAGCAAAGCAATCGGTTGGTGTGCCTGTATAGCCATTGGCATGACATGCAATACATTCAAGCGTAGTATGCTCACCGGTCAGAGGAAAGTTAGTGGCGTTGTGATCAAAGTTCCCATCGCTCTCGCCGTTTGGATGACAGGCGAGGCATGCTGTACTGGAATAGGTATACCCATTTACGCCGTCGTGCTCTCCGTCCGTTGGTGTTTTTTGGTGACAAGTAATACAAGTAAAGCTTGAATAATTGTCCGGGTCTGTATGACAATCCATACAGTTGTCCCATTCTCCATTGTGAGAACCGGTATAAATAGGAAAGAACAAAACATCATGTTGCTTATACGTAGCCGGTTGCCATCCTATATCTGTGGTGTGACATGAAGCACAGGAGGTGGTGATATTAGCTTGTTGATGATTTGGATTGGTAGTGGCAAAATAATTATCCTCGTGGCATGCAAAACAATCAGGGGATATATTGGAATAGTCGTCGCTGGTATGGCATTGTGCACATTCATTGATTTCATGTCCTTTGGTGAGTGGAAAAAAATCATGATTGATATTACTTGTTGACCAGTCAAAGGCGTCGACGCTGTGACAGACGGTACAGTCTGTTGAATAACCTGCCTTCTCGTGATCCGGATTGGTGGTGGCGAGATAGTCTTCCTTGTGGCAACTAAAACAATCTGTTCCTATCGGATCAAAACGCAAATGTGTTTCTGATTTGTGACACAGAAAACACTCTGTCACCAGGTGTGCGCCTTCCAGCGGAAAAGAATTTTCTCGGTGAAGTTGTGTGATGTTGTTGATCAGCCAGGAATTTGAGTCGTGGCATCTGGAACATTGGTCTCCAACGGAAAGCTGGTGAACATCCAGGTGGCAGGAAGCACAATTGGAGGGGGTCTTTTTGAACTCAAGCGTGGTGTGACATTGCTTACAGTCTATTATCCCGTGTTGTCCTTCTAAATCAAATCCTGTTGAGGCGTGAAAAAATGAAACTGAATCCGGAACGACTGTCCAGCTATCAGAGGTGTGGCAGGAAGCACAGTCTATCTGGAAGTCTTCTCCATGGGGAGACTGCCCATAGCTGATCACTATCGAGAAAAGTAAGAAGAGCCCACACAATAATGCCCCGTAGCGGTTCATTTTCTCTTTGCTTTCAATTATTAACTAACACACATCAAGGCTGATATCCTGCCTTGCAATAGGATATAAAGTGGGTGTGGTAAGCTAAAGAGGGTTGATAATCAGGGATTTGTGGTAACTGACTATAGTGGTGTGGTAATCAAATTTACAACCCTGTTTTGATATTACAAAACCCATGCTGATTTCTTATGCTATTTAGATTATCTATAAGTGGCAGGAAGCACAGTCTATTTGCTGCATTTTGTACTCAATGACCTGTTTCCCGCTTATGTCTCTGGGTTTGTGGCATTCGGCGCAACTCACGTCTTTGTGTGCCCCCTCCAAAACAAACCTTGCCGTGTTGTGATCAAAAAGACTGGGCCGCCACTGATCAAAACCATGGCAGCGACGACAATCTGTTACTCCGTTTTCTTCAAACTGCACATCATGCACGTTATCATGACAGGAAATACAATCTTCCGGTGTGTCGGCAAATGTGATCAGGTCCTCTTCTTCTTCCCGGTGGCAGGATCCGCAGGAAATTTGTTCATGTCTGCCCGCCAGTTCAAACGCCGTGACCGAATGATCAAAATCAATGGCGGTCCAGGCTTCTGTAATATGACATGCGCTGCAGTCATTTTCGGGATAATATTTTTCAGCCAGATATTCTTTGTGAATGTTGTGATGACAGTCCACGCAGTTATCTCCAAGATCATTAAAGACCCATTCTTCCTCCTGCAGATGGCAGGCGAAACAAGGCGTTGCAAGATGTGCACCTTCAAGCGGAAATGCACTTTCGTTGTGTCGTTCAATACTGTATAATGTTTCTGAAAAACCAAGCTCCTCATGACACTCCCGACAATCTATAGTTTGAGACTCGGCCACAAATTGTCCGCGATGAAAATCTTCATGACAACTCAAACATCGGTTGTGCTCCAGCGGATCTGTCATTTTGCTCTTGTGGCATTTTTTACAATCTACTTCGATGTGTTTTCCGATCAACGGGTAACCTGTCAGCGCGTGATCAAACTCGCCTTGAAAAGATGTGCTTCGAAATGAATCTTCGGTATGACAGGAGGCGCAATCTGTTCCAAATTTTCCGTCATGTACATCTTTATGACAAGTCACACAGGCGTTAAAATCTTTCGCACGGTAGTCCTGAAAAACACTGGCAGGTTCACGTCCTTCCGTCTTGTGACAAGACGCACAATCCACTTTTTTATGTTTGCCCTTAAGGGGAAAATCAGTTGTGTTATGATTAAAGGTGTTTGATCCGGTAAACTGATTAAACGATTGTTCAGTGTGACAGGAGGCACAGTTGGTTCCCAAGCGCCCGGTGTGAACATCTTCGTGACAGTCCACACAACTGTTAAACGCAATGCCGGTAAATTCCTGAAACCTTTCGTTGTTTCGAGTGCCTGTTTCGTGGCAGGACGCACAATCAACTTCTTCATGCTTACCCTTTAATTTAAACTTAGCATCATCGTGATCAAACAATGCCGCGGGGGCAAAGTCGTCAGTGTTGTGGCAGGACGAACAATCATTTGTAGATAGTGTGTTTTGATGCGCATCCGTGTGGCAGGATATACATTTTGTTTCCAGCCCCAGGTAGGTGAACTCTTTTTTTCGAATTTCTGAGGAGGTAATGTTTTCGTTTTTATGACATGCCTTACAGTCTTGTTCTTTGTGTGCGCCGGTTAAAGTATATCCGGTGAGCCGGTGATCAAAACGGTCTGTGTCAAAACGCACGATTTGAAATGTTCTGCCGTGATGATCGCTGTGGCACGAAAAACAATCTTTCCCCTTTACTTCTGATGAGGCGTGATATCCTTTTCCTTCATTTAATCTGGACTTAAGTTCTTTGTGACAGTTCAGACATTTTTCATTGGTCACTTTGTTGCCGAGATCATGACACTGTGTACAATTAGTCATTCCTTCCAGCTGAGCGTGTCCTTTTGTTAAATCTCCGGGAGATATTTGTGCAGAAGCATTGGTCACACAAGCGAAACACAACGCCAGTATCAGCATTGGTTTAAAGTATCGCCTGTTGTCTACCGACCCCTTCATTAATATCTATTTCTAGTGTTTCAAAATCGTATGGCCAAACCGCTTGGTAATTTCAACACCGGCTTTTTGTAAAAACTGTGTTGGTAATTCTCCGCCCGCAAAAATGTATATCAGGTCATTGGTCATCACCTTTGTTTCATTATTCGCCATAGAGAGCGTGACCGTTTGCGGGTCAATTTGGATCACATTCGAACTATAAATCACCTCCAGTTTTTTCTCTTCTGCGGCCTGATTTATTTTCTCGCTGTTCTTTGGTTTTATTCTATTGAAGGCCTCTCCCCGGTAAGACAGTACGACTGAGTTTTCTTCCATGAGTGACAATGCAGCCTCAATCGCCGAATCTCCTCCGCCTGCGATGATTACATTTTTTCCCGATATACCTTCCGGCTCCAATAATCGATATGCTACTTTCTCAAGTTGCTCGCCGGGTATATTTAATTTTCTGGGTGTGCCTCGTCGACCAATGGCTAACAAAACACTCTTGGTGATATATTCAGCACCGTCTGCTGTCACGACATTAAATAAATCTCCTTTTTTGGAAATGTGCTCCACCTTGGAACGTTCTTTAATGGTCAGGTTGTTTTCTGACAACACTTTTTCCCACAAGTCCAGCAGTTCGGATTTTTTTGTTTCCGTCAGCTTTACTTTTCCATACAACGGTAGATCCATGGGCGATGTCATAACAATTTTGGATCGTGGAAAAGAGAAGACTGTGCCTCCCAACGTGTCCTGTTCAAGTGTGATGGATTTCAGTCCATGTTTTTTTGCTTCAAGGGTTGCAGATATGCCGGCAGGTCCTGCACCGATCACTACCAGGTCATAGCAGTCTTCCTTAGCTTTTGATATAGATCGGATGATATTATTTACGGCTTGCTTTCCCTGCTCCACACTGTTTTTTATCAGACCCATTCCGCCAAGCTCTCCGGCAATGTAAATGCCTTTGACGTTGGTTTCAAAATCCTGTTTTACATGTGGAAGATCGACCCCCCTCTTTTCAGTACCAATCACCAGAGAAATGGCCTCCACCGGACAAGCATGAAAACAAGCACCGTGACCAATACACCTTGATGCATTGATGAGTGTCGCGCGTCCATTCTGGATGCCGATGATCTCTTTTTCCGGGCAAGCCTCAATACAAGCGCCGCTTTGAATGCAGGTGTTCGTATCGATTTCGGGATGCAGAGAAACGGGTTCATATAATCCTTCTTCTTTGGCGATTTTAATTTTTTCGCCAACGACTTTTGATTTTTTTCGAAGCTGCCGTACATACAGGTAGAGGGTCAGGACGATCAGCCCGAGCACAACCGAATAGATGATTACTTTTTCTAAAAAAACTTCCATTTCTAAAAAATCCAGCGGTAACCAAATGCCAGGGTGATGGCCACGTGTATTACCATAATAACGAGCATTATCAATGCAAAAGGAAGGTGTGCGACATGCCAGTATCTGAACAGTTTTTGCATGGCCTGCAGTCTGCTGATCCTGTTGTTGATTTTGATTTCGTTGTGTACAAGATTCATTACGCCTCGTTTATCTTTTTTTGACAAATCCGTTTCCCTTAAAATATCCTTTGCCTTTTTAATACTGTTCCTGTTTGCTTTTCTCCTGCTCTGCTCTTCGGCCCAAAACCCATTTTGGGTTTGATCCGCCACTTGTTTTGTTGCGCCAATAATATCTTCATACGTTGTTTGAGAAAGACCATATTTTTTACTCAGCGACTGACTCATTTCATCTTTCATAGCCTTTATTTCTCCCAGGCTTAATTCACGCCCGTGAATCGTTCTGGGTATTTGCACATAAATAAATCGCCCGATGACACCGCTTAAAACTACGGCAACCATACTCCAAAAACTTATAGAAACTATCCCACCAAACTTAAAAGCGGTATGAAACAGGATTAAAAGGGGACCAACAGAACACAGGAAGATGTGAAACTCTAGCCAATATTTTAATGCGCCAACCTTTGGAAGAAATTTGTTTTTCTTTCTTCCTATATAACCAAAGACGCCGATCAGGATAAGAATTGTTCCCACAATGCCAAGGCCGTGGCCAACAGAACCACTTGGTTTTAGTGTATTGTGAGCCTCATGAAAAGGCCTTTCCTCCAGACTGGTGCCATAATAGGTGTACCCCCAATAACAAAGTATCAGGAAAATAATAATGCCAATCGTAGTTAGTACCCCAATATAGATACGGTGTGCTTTTCCGGTCATGCGGATTGTTATTTAATGACATCAGCTTGTTGATATAACAAAAACCAAGCCGATCCCCGTTCGAATGGTGTGGTGATTTGTCACAAAATCCGATAGCGCATGGTTGGTTCTGCTCAGTACAACAATAGTTCTCTACCAAACTATATCCGTGGGTGATTTTGATCAGGTTGATGTATGATGTATCTCTAAAACCCTCTCTTGTATACGTGCCAAACGCATTATTTATCAAAAGAATTGTGTAACGCTTCCGGTGATTCCGGTCGCCAAGTTCGTGTTTGGTCTTTCTTTTGAAGATGTTTTTTGCTACGCTTTTATCAAAGATCCGGAAACAATTTCGTCCTCCATATTCAGGTCAAGCGCTCCATCTTTGGTGATGTGCACGAGTAGATTCAGGATGTTGTTGCCATACATCTGACTGGCATCTTCCGGCATATCACATTCAAGGGAAGAGTTCCCAATAATCGTAACGCCGTTTTGCGTGATGATTTTATCATTTTCTGTCAGTGCACAGTTACCTCCCGTGGAGGCGGCAAGATCCACGATCACTGAGCCGTGTTTCATTTTGCTAATTGTGTCTGCTTCGATCAAAACCGGTGCTTTTCTTCCGCGGATCTGGGCTGTACATATAATTACATCCGATTTAGCTGCTCTGGCTTGCACTTCTGCACGCTGTCGCTGGAGGAATTCTTCTGATTGCTGAACAGCATATCCCCCGGCTCCTTTATCGTCTTTGGCACCCTCGACTTCTACAAATTTGGCGCCCAAACTTTGAACTTCTTCTTTCGCGGCAGCCCTAACATCAAACACTTCTACCACAGCACCTAGTTTTCTTGAGGTGGCGATCGCCTGCAAGCCGGCCACGCCTGCGCCAATGATTAATACTTTTGCCGGGCGAATACTTCCTGCCGAAGTAATCATCATCGGAAAATATCGTGGCAGCTTCAGCGCTGCTGTAAGCACGGCCTTATAACCTGCAATAGAAGCCATAGAGGAAAGTACATCCATCGCCTGGGCCAGTGTTGTTCTGGGGATCATATCCATACTTAAAGCACGAAAGCCGTATTTCGCCAACTGACCATTGACTGATTCGTTGATGTATGGCCTGAATTGAGATATCAGGAGAGCCCCGCTTTTAATCTGTCCCATATCACTTTCCGAGGGTGGAAAGATGGAAACAATTATATCCGCCTCTTTTAGGATGGTAGCTCTGTCTTTTGATGAGGCCAGCCCATCATAAAGCGCATCGGTAAAACCCGCTTCATTACCGGCCCCGGATTCAATCCACCAGGTGGCCTCTTTTAGTTTTGATCTCTTAAGGTTATCCGGTGTAATAGATACCCTTTTGTCATTACTTTCCTTTAAAATTCCAATAGTCAAGGACATACTTCATTTTTTGTTAGCGAGGCGAAAGATAATGGTATTATTTGCTTTGGTTGTTGGCCTATTGGGTCACAGGACTTATTTTTTCAAAACACAGGTCCGTCATTTCCTGTCACGGTTGCTTTTGTGCACCGTTTTCAGGTATATTCACCTGCACAAATATCACCGTTAATGAAAGAAACAATCATTCTCATCCATGGATTTGGTTTTGATAAGAGAATTTGGTCGCCTGTTGAACTGGCGTTTAATGAATTCAATGTGATTTATCTTTCGCTGCCGGGTTTTGGTGATCATCCTGCGGAGGAGCCCTATTCTATTAATGCGCTGGCACAGCGGTACTGGCTTGATTTGGAGTTTCTGAAAGACACACGCATTCACTTGTTGGGGCACAGTATGGGTGGTTATGTGTGTATGGAAATGGCGGCACAGCAACCCGAGTTGGTCGCCAGTCTTGGGTTGGTTCACAGTCATGTCTTTGCCGACACACCAGCCAAAAAAGAATCACGTACCGAGACGGTTGCGTCTATAAGGGCGAATGGGCGTGATTCTCTGGTGAGAAAAATGATCCCCTCGTTTTTAGGAAATTCAGCGGCTGAAATACGTATTGCTGAAAAGCTGATTGCTCGTGGCATGGCGTATGATGATCACGCATGGTGTTTTGGGATGGAGGCGATGAGAGATCGTATAGATCACAGTGAAACCATGAAAAAAATTTCTGTCCCGGTCCTGATGATCATGGGAGAAAAAGATCCGGCGGTTCCTATTGATCTCGCGTATCAACAGGCCGCTATGCCGGCCAGAAACACATTGTTTGTTTACGCCGAATCACGTCATCTGGCGATGTATGACAACACGTCACAAATGATTGGCGACCTGATTTCTTTTTATGGTTCTATCGTATAAGTTGTACTGCCTGCGATTCAGGAGATGTGTCTTGTGCTGTCTCTTTTCGTTTTCTTTTCCATATTCTCTTCAAAACCTTTTGACAGATCTATATCCATTTGATTAGCCAGACACATGATCACCCAAAGGATATCTGACATCTCATCCCGGATGGCCGCTTTCGTATCAACACTTTTTTCTGTTGGTTTAAAGCTTTGATCACCGTATTGCCGTACCACCCATCGGGCCATTTCACCTACCTCTTCCGTAAGTATTCCCAGATTGGTGAGCTCGCTGAAATAGCCACCGCCATATTGTTTTATCCACTGATCTACTTGTTGCTGCGCTTCCTTTAAGGTCATATGTCTTTTTGTTTGCTGTCCATAATAATAGTGACCGGTCCATCATTGACCAGGGACACCTTCATGTCTGCGCCAAAAATTCCGGTGGGTATATTTTGCCCCGTTTTTACACATAAATATTCTTTAAAATATTCATACAGAGGTATAGCTATTTCGGGTCTCGCTGAACGAATAAAGGAGGGCCGGTTGCCTTTTCTGGTATTTGCATGTAGTGTAAATTGGCTGATGAGCAATATTTCCCCGCGGATATCCTGAAGAGAAAGATTCATTTTGCTTTCATCATCCTCAAAGATTCTTATCTGACTTATTTTATCAGCGAGCCACCGGGCATCTTCTTGTGTGTCTTCGTGTTCAATCCCAAGGAGCACCAAAAAACCTTTAGCTATTTGACCTGTCTGTTCACCATTGGAAATAACGCAGGCAGAACTTACGCGTTGGATCACTGCTCTCATAATAATGGACGACTGAAAGGGTATGGGTAAAACTTATAAACATTAAAGCTAATTAGACTATATAATTTGGACTCTATCAGTTGCTGTTTAAAATAAATTTTCCACATCTTATCCCTTGTTCGTGTCAGTTGGGTGTGGGTAAAAATGGATTTAGTGGGTTGGGCAATAATTTGCATTTTTTATCCATGCCGGATCGTCATTTCAGCGGCTATTTATAAACATATATAAAAAAATATTATTAAACATTTTTACTTATATACATGGCGGTTTAAAATGGTAATAATCATCATAAATAATTGAATTTCAATTAATTAACATGTTTATAATATTGTGAATTACCGTGCATAAATTAAGCTTTTTACATTTTTATCAAGCGGTAAAATTTATTTTCCACGAATTAACACCCCTAATGATGATGGTATAATAAAGTATTTAAAATATCATTTCATCAATATCAGTCAGAGGAAATTTCAGCCTTTCGTAAAGTATCTTTGGATCGAAATGAAAAATAACCTTCAGAAGGATCGTCATTGGGTGGTAAGCTGGCTTTTTATCGGGCTGGTCATGGTATTTTTTCAAATTGTCATTGGGGGGGTGACAAGGCTGACAGGATCCGGATTGAGTATTACACGATGGGATATTGTGACCGGTATTATTCCCCCGTTGAATATGGATCAATGGCAGGAAGCTTTTAAGCTTTATCAACAAACCCCGCAGTATTTAAAGATCAATGAGGGAATGGAATTGTCGCGGTTTAAATTTATTTTCTTCTGGGAGTATTTTCATCGGTTATGGGCAAGAACCATGGGTTTTATTTTTATCATTCCTTTTGTTGTTTTTCTGATTAGGGGCTCTTTAAAAAAAGAAACAATCCGGCGATTGGGAGTGGTGGTGGGCCTTGCTGCTGTAGCTGCAATATTCGGTTGGATTATGGTGGCTTCAGGATTAATAAACCGACCATGGGTGAATGCTTATAAGTTGACCATTCACCTAAGCCTGGGCATATCCCTTTTTATTTTTCTTTTTTACACCTGGCAAAAAGAAAAGGGAATAGAACCTTTACAGGAATATGGTGATTGGAAAAAGGTAATTCACACCTTTATTGGTTTAGCGATTATTCAGGTTTGTTTTGGTGGTTTTGTCTCCGGAATGAAGTCAGCTATGAATTATCCTACATGGCCCAGGATGAATGCTGATTGGATTCCATCGATCGTATTTGATACTTCACATTGGAATATGGAGGCTTTGCTGCTCTATGATTCAGCCGGCTTTATGCCGGCGCTGGTGCAGGTGATTCATCGCTTTTTAGCTTATGGTATTTTTATATATGCGCTGGTATTTCTGTGGCGATGGATGCGCAAGGAAAGAAAAGAAATACATTGGCTGGCATTTGTTTTGTTGGGTATTATTATCCTTCAGATGGTGTTGGGTATTTTGACACTCTTAGGTAGTATTGGTCATATACCGGTATTAACAGGTGTTTTACATCAGGGTCTGGGTATTTTGTTTTTAACCTTCCTTTTTTATTTTAAGTTTAGGAGTAAATAAATTCTATTTTTAGAGCTATTAAACTAATCGCATCATTTAGAAGTTTATCACCACTATATGGATTATCACATCATAGAGGAAAATGGATTTAAATATATTGAATCAAACCCGGGTGAAGAGCACACCCTTTTACTCTTGCATGGTCTGTTTGGTGCGTTAAGTAATTTTTCAGGGATTATAAACCATTTTGCCGGAAAGGTTAATGTGGTGGTGCCAATGCTTCCTATTTTTGAATTACCTCTGAGGAAATTGTCGGTCATGGGCCTGGTGAATCATGTCAGTGATTTTGTAAAATTCAAAGGATATAAACACCTTAATATCGTTGGTAATAGTTTGGGAGGTCATGTAGCCATTCTATATGCTTTGGATATTCCTGATAAATTAGAATCACTGACCCTTACCGGGAGCTCAGGTCTTTTTGAAGCACCTCTGGGCAGCACCTTTCCAAAAAGAGGGAATTATGAGTTTGTTCAGAAGAAAACAGAGTCTACCTTTTATGACCCGAAAGTAGCCACGAAGGAGTTGGTCGATGAGGTATATGATATCGTCAATGACCGAAACAAAGCCATTCGGGTTATTGCTATAGCCAAATCTGCCCTTCGGCACAATATTGGGGATCGATTAGATCAGATTAAAAAACCTGCTTTATTGGTTTGGGGAAAACAGGACACGATTACGCCTGCTTTTGTTGGTGAGAAATTTAATGAGCTTCTTCCGGACGCAACGCTATTTATTTTAGATAAATGTGGACATGCACCCATGATGGAGTACCCGGAAGAATTTAACAGGATACTGAAAGAGTTTCTGGTTAGTAAGGGAAAAATTTAACACCCAATCCGTAGTGTGTTCCACGTGGAACAAACCCAACCTATTCCAACACACAATAGTTTTGATTTTAGGGTATTTTAAGTAAACAGCTTATTGTTTTAGAGATGGCTGGTTCCACGTGGAACAAATCCATTGCATCCGGCAATAAAAGGAATTACATTACTATTATATCCTATTGAAATAGCTAAAGCGAGTTTTTATGGCAAAGGGAATAGATATGAACAACCTGGATACCGCAATCCGACCAGGGGAGGACTTTTATCAATATGTCAATGGCGGATGGATGGATACAACTGAAATTCCCGCAGACAGAAGCTCCTGGGGCAGTTTTCATGAACTTTCAAAAACCACCGAGCAAAGCGTGATCGATATATTGAATGACGAATTATCAGATCCCGGGGCTTCAGAGAATATTGCTGCCAGGCTGTTTGAAAGCGGCATGGACATAGAAAGGATTGAAAAAGTCCGCCTTCAACCAATAAACAACTTACTAGAGGAGATTAATAGAGTTAGTGATTTTGAACAGCTTCCGGGTTTGCTCGGCCTCCTGGCTAAACATGGTAGTGGAGTAGTGCTGCACTTTAGTGTTCATCCCGATTTGGCCGATAGCCATAAATATGCAGCCTATATTGAAGCCCCCAACCTGGGACTACCCGAAAGAGATTATTACCTGGATCAGGACGAAAAAGCACAGACGATTCGGGAGAAATACAAGGATTATATCAAGCGCATTCTTTCTGAAGAAGTCGGATACGAAGAAAAAGAAGCCCAAAACGCTGCTGACGACATTCTCTCCCTGGAGAATGAACTGGCCAAGCACATGATGACCAAAGAGGATCGTCGGCAAATGGACAAACTATATAATCCCAAAACAGCAGAGGAACTCCGAAATATGATGCCCGAATGGACGTGGGACCCCTTTTTTAATGCGTTCAACACCACACTTCCAGCCACAGTAATTGTCACCGAACCAAACTATTTACTCTTTATCAATAACAACCTAAAGCAGTTTTCACTTATCACCATTCAACACTATCTGAAGTTTATGGTGATCAGTGGGGCTGCCCCCTATGCTCATCAAACCCTGGAAAAGACCCATTTTGATTTTTATTCTAAGACCCTTCAAGGGGTAGAAACCATGCGCCCGAGAAAAGAAAAACTGGTAAATGTGGTCAACCAGAGTCTTGGAGAGGCACTGGGACAACTATACGTTTCAAAGCATTTTCCAAATAAGGCCAAAGAAAGTGCCATAGAAATGGTCGGTGATATCATTGAAGCCTTCGGCAGCCGATTTAAGGCGCTGGATTGGATGGAGGAGAAAACAAAAGCCTATGCCCTCGAAAAACTGGAGGCATTTACGGTAAAGATTGGTTTTCCTGATCAATGGAAAGCGTATGCCGGGCTCAAAATTACATCAGGAGAAAAAGGAAGAAGCTATCTGGAAAACATTCAGTCGATCATACAGTGGATGTTTAACAGAGATATTCTGAGAATAGGAAATCCGGTGGACAAGAACGAGTGGTTTATGGCACCGCAGCAGGTCAACGCCTACTATAACCCCATGTTTAATGAAATCGTCTTTCCTGCTGCTATTTTACAACCCCCTTTCTTTGATTGGGAAGCAGATGCAGCGGTAAACTATGGAGGGATTGGTGCCGTCATCGGCCACGAAATCACGCATGGATTTGATGATCAGGGTAGTCGCTTTGACAAAACCGGCAACCTGAAAGAATGGTGGACCGAGGATGACAGATCTCGTTTTGACGACAAAACAAAAACCCTCATTCAACAATTTGATCAATACTATCCTTTTGAAGATCTTGCGATCAACGGCACCTTTACGTTAGGAGAGAATATTGCTGACCTGGGCGGACTGAGCGTTGCCTATGATGCACTACAGCTTTATTTTAAGCGTCATGGAAAACCGGAAAATATTGATGGGTTTACGGCAGAACAAAGATTCTTTATGTCATGGGCAACGGTTTGGCGAACTAAAACAAGACCCGAAGCGCTCAGAAATCAAATTAAAACAGATCCTCATCCACCGGGATTATACAGAGCCGTTGCCGCACCTTCTAATATGCAGAGTTTTTATGACGCCTTTGAAATAATGCCCGAAAGTAAGTGGTACCGAAATCAGGAGGAGAGAATTAAAATATGGTAAACCAAGTCCATGAGTAACAAACCATCCCCGTGAAGACACTACAAGCAAGTGACCATCTTGTTTTGTCAATGGAAAGCGTAAAAAGATATTGTAAGGAATGTGAAGAAGAAATTCATGGTCGCAGAGACAAACGATTTTGCACAGACTATTGCAGAGCATCTTATTATAACCGCGCCAATGCGGAGGCCACAAGTTTAATGCGAAGGGTGAATTATAAGATCAGTAAGAACCGCAGAATTCTAGCCCGATTTAACCCTACCGGCCAGGCAAAGATTGCAAAGCAAAAACTAATTGAATCGGGTTTGAATTTTGATTATTTCACCAACACCTATAAATCGCAAACAGGACAAGTGTTTTATTTTTGTTATGATCAGGGTTACCACGAAATGGGAAATAAATATGTCAAAATTCTTGCGCGAAACAAGGTCAAAGATTGAGTAATGAGGTGCCTATACCTGATTTTTCTGTACGTGTTCAGACAACATAATAAACTGATTAACAGATAGTTGTTCTGGTCTAAGGTCCGCCACACCCATTTCTTTTAACACCTCTTCGGACAGAATAGAAGTAAGTGTATTGCGCAATTTTTTTCTGCGCTGACTAAACGCGATCTTGACGACCTGACGCAAAACATTAAAGGGCACGCCTTCAATTTCAGTCCTGTAACGCGTCATGGAGATGATGGCACTTTGCACTTTTGGAGGAGGGGAAAAGCACTCCGGACCGACCTTAAATAGCAATGCGGTATGATAATAAGCTTGTACCAAAACAGAAATAACGCCATACGCTTTACTGCCGGGACCCGAACAAATCCGATTGGCTACTTCATACTGAAACATACCCGCCATAAAAGGAACCCGGTCACGATGTTTAAGGCCTAAAAAAACAATTTGACTTGAGATGTTGTAGGGAAAATTTCCGGCTATCACAAAATCATCTCCGGCCTTAACGACTTCTTCTAAACGAACATGAAGAATATCTCCCTGAATAATTTGAAGCGCCGTATTTCGAAACTCTTTTTCCAAAAACGGAATAAGATCCCGGTCAAGTTCAACGGCAACGACCGGCAGGGGTTGTTTTAAAAGATACTTTGTCAGAACACCTTTCCCCGGACCAATTTCAACGATCGTTCCACAGCCGTTTGTATCTAAGGAAGAGGCCAGGCGCTCTGCAATAGGCTCCTGAGTCAGGAAGTGTTGTCCAAAGGATTTCTTGGC
Organism: Bacteroidota bacterium; assembly: GCA_024642665.1. Lineage (GTDB taxonomy): Bacteria > Bacteroidota > Bacteroidia > Chitinophagales > Saprospiraceae > Opimibacter. The sequence continues at coordinate 15,002 of JAHEAR010000031.1, read as the reverse complement.
TCTCATAGGCGACGAAGATAGACAAAGGAATGTGCAAGCAATCGAAAGAGATCCGAATCGTTTTTTGGCATCAAAGCCAACGACTAAAAAACATCTTCCCGGTATGCGAGATTTACCCTTACGCCAAATTGAAATAACGAAGTTTTTAAATTGCGTTCTGTCAGATCACTTACTTTGTTTCTAATAGCTATTCGCCCATCAAGAAATAATCCCGGTGTCAACTCATACACCATCCCCGAGCTCCAATAAAAAATAGTAGTAGCGATACCCTGTGCAACATGGTTGCCATAATCCCCCTGACGGGAAGTGTTTGGAAAAATTACATTGCTTCCATAAGATATACTATCCATGTCTTCCCCGGTTGTCATAAAACTAAGTTGGCTTTTGATGAGCAGTTTTTCAGTAGCCTGATATCTTCCGGAAAGAATGATCTCATTAAAATTACCTCCCAACGGATGAGCCAGGGTTTGTTTGTAATTAGAATAATTCGCCTGGCTATCATAATGGGAGTAGGTATAAGGTCGAACACGATTCCATTCCACCTGAAGATCCAGCATGTTGATACCAAATGCGTTGATATATTTTCCACCCAGCTGATAACCGAATTTATTACCCCACCAATCGAGGTGCCCATCAAAAATCTGGCTGAATGAAATATCATCCAAAATAAACTGACCATAGATCGAAAGACAGCGTTTTATATCCTGCCTGAAACTTAAACCCAGCAAGACATTGTCGGGACTGCCGATCCAGCCTTCTACGGTTCGGTACAAGATGATCGGATTCAGATACTGAAGTTCAAATTGGTTGTTGTCCCGATCAAAAACAACAGACTCAAACAGGCCAAGGCTAAGTGTTTTATTTGGCTTATAGCTCAAATAATGGGCGGCCATATATTTTTTGGGAACAGGCTCAGAATATCCATTCACCACCATAAAGTTGTCGGCCGAAATTTCTGCGAAAATATTTTGATAATGAAATTTCCAAATACGTGTATTAAACTTAAGAGAAAAATAAGGCGTGGAAAAATCAGAAATAAAAAGCGAACGTATTCCGTCTCCGATAAAAAACTGGTTATGCCCCAACTGCATACCGATGTATTTTCCGAAGTTAACCCCAATGTAGGCCGTCGCCAACAGAAAATCCCGACCATTATCAACATCAAAAAGCTTGCTGTTAAAGTTTTTATAGAGTGCTGCACCAGGAACAACACCAAGACTATCGGTATATTGATTAATGTAGTTTGGAAAGGCTACCTGACTATCGTAAAAGCTGGTTTGAAAAAAAACATTTTTACCAACACCACCACGAAGACTAATGCCACGCTGGTTGTAAAAAGTAGTTGCGCTTTCCTGCGTTTCCTTTCCTACGGCAACATGCAAAATCGGGTTGACGCGCAAATAAAAATCCTTTACATCTACTTCAAAAAACTGTTCCGGCGTTTTATAAAACGCGTTCCAAAGAGGATGTTTGCTGCGCTGGTAACGATTGGCGCCGTCAATGGAAAAAGAAATAATGGAATCTAAATAGCCATGAAAAGAAGAATTTCCATCGGCGGCGGGAACAACAAATTCATTGTTTTGATTATAGATATTTTGCACCTGATGTTGGGTGATCGGGCTGATAGCTAAATCAGAAAACGTATTCGCAAGGACAACAAGATCTGATCGTAAAAATGGCTTAATAGCCGAATGCAAGGATGAGTCCCCACCGCCGCTGAGGATGATCATGCGATCATATCGGCCATGGGCATCATGATCCATTTCTGTTAAAATGTTCTGTCCCCATGAAGGCACCACAAAGGCAGTCAGGCAAAACCCCAGAACCATTGCGTAAACGTATAAGCCTCTCTTCATTACCGCTTAAAGTTAAGAAGCCATTCTTTAATCGCATCAGCGAAAGCCTCCGGATGATCACCAAGAAACCGTACAGCAACCGGTAGAATATATATGGGAAGAGCAAGTTTTTGTAATAGCGTGCGATGACCATCCAGGCGCATGGCATCCTTTTCCGTAGTCAGAACGATTCGCTCCCGATCCGGGCTTAATTGTTTAAAGCGCCGTTCGATATCTCCGATATCAAACGACGAAAACGGATGATGATCATTATACTCCAACATGCGCACGTCGCCGCATTGATCATCCACATATTCTAGTAAATACTCGGTACCGGCAATTGCCACGACGAGTAAAACATCCAGCTCTTTGTGTAATGGCAGGCGTTCACTACCATACATTTTATACGGATGACCATAATGATATTCACTAAAGAAAACCTGCTGACTTTTCTTTCGCCTGACTTCCGTGGCAAGTCGTTCCATATCTTCTTTAGCGACAGATGGGGGACACTTCGTCACAACAATCATATCGGCACGACTCGCACCCCCAGGCCACTCTCTTAAACGGCCCACCGGCAGCATAAAATCTTTCGTGTATAATCGGTTGTATTCCGTGAGTAAAATATTAAGACCGGGAATAACTTCCAGGTGCTGATAACCATCATCCAGCAAAACAACTTTTGTATGTGGATGGGATCGTATCACTTGTGGAATAGCAAAACTTCGATTTTCTGCTACCGCTACCGGTACGTGCGGATACTTGCGTTTAAACTGAAGGGGTTCGTCGCCTACATGGGAAGCATCATGCTGAGTAGAGACTTCTAGGTATCCGGTTGTTTTTCTTTTATACCCGCGACTCACTACTGCAATGGGTAGGTACTGATGCAGTGTTCTGATAAGATATTCTATGTGGGGTGTTTTTCCGGTTCCTCCAACCGTGAGATTCCCAACACTAATGACCGGAATACTAAAAGAAACGCCACGCAGAAGGCCAATGGAATATAAGCCATTTCGAATCGCTACGCCCAGTCCATATAAAATGGCGAAAGGCATAAGCAAGATTTTTAAGATCCATTGATTTACCATATTCGAAGCACCCTAAAGGTAGGTTTAAAAGTAAACAGACAAAGAGGGTCGGGGTTGTATTTATTTTTGCGCCCTGGAGACAAGATAGATGGCCAGACCGGTAAACAGGATATTGGGCAACCACATGGCGATCATGGGATTCATGTGAAGGTTCGTGGAAAAGGTTAATGCAAACTTACTTAACAACACAAACAAAGAACCAATGACAGCGCCCACCGCCAGATTCAAACCCATTCCTCCACGCAATTTACGGGAGGAAACAGAAGCACCGATGACGGTCAGAATCACAATCGTAAATGGCTCAGCCCAGCGACGATGATATTCGGATCGCATGATTCGGGAAAATCCTATCCCACGATCCTGTTCATACTTTATATACTGCAGCAGTTCTTTAGAGGTCATCATTTCTTTGTCGTTGGTATAATAGACGAAGTCTGATGGGTATAAAGCAATGGCGGTATCAAGACTTCCGCCAATCCCTGAAACATAATGTTCTTTTCCATCGTCCCAGTCACGGATTTCATAATCATACAGGCGCCACTTTTTATTCTCCGGCAGGTACTCAAAGTTTTTGGCCCGCAATAAAAAAGTTAGTTGTAAATCGTCATATTGCTCCAGTCGAAATCCGGTTCCGCTACTGTCATTGGATAGATAATTAGAAATAAAAACTTTTGATTCGGGACCGATAAACAAATGAATATTGCTGCTTTTTACTTTGTAATTAGCAGGAAAAATATACTTGTTTTCAAAGGACATCATCGTTTTGTTTCCCCGGGGAAAAAAAATGTGATTTCCAAGAAGGTAGATGCCGGAAAGAAAAAAGGCAGCGATAAGATAAGGCCGCAAAAATCTGGAGTAGCTCATGCCTGCATTGAGCATGGCGACCACCTCCGTATTCTTTGCCATCCGAGAGGAAAAGAAGATGACGGAGATCAGTGAAAAAATGGGCCAGAGCAAACCATTAATCCATGGAATAAAATTGAGATAATAGTCAAAGAAAATTTCTCTTTTCGTCACCGGCTGATCGACAAACTTTTCAATATGCTCACTGAAATTGATTGCAATGGCAATAATGGAAAAAAGCAGGGCCGTAAAAAAAAACGTGCTCAGGTATTTGCGAATAATATATCGGTCTAACGTCAGCAATGGCATACCTGATTTGAGGATACAAACATAGGGAATAAACAACTAAGGCGAAAAAGGTATCAGGCGGAATCCTGAACCAGTCAAGCAAAATGTATTCTTCCACCTGGCAACAGGAGCGCAATGAATACGTTTACTAGTAAGTGCGGGATGACAAAACCTGTCAACCTACTCGGGAAAAATAAATTACCTTGTCAGACTAATCCACGAACACCAAAACCATGAGTGAGACCGAACAGGTCAGCATCGAAAAGCTACAGCAGGAATTAAGCCTTAAACAGCTACAGATCAACAGTTTGTTGACGATCACGCAAGCGATCAACGACAATGTAGCGGCGCCTGAGCTGTATAATATGTACAAATCATTTATTGGGTGGGAAATGGGCATAAAGCGAATGGCCCTATTTTTCAAACAGGATGATAAACGGTGGTATTGCGCCACCCATTTGATGGCAGATGAATTAGCCACCCGCGAAGATTTGGGTCCTATTCTAAAAAAATACACCAAAACCCAACGTATCACAGCCGATGATCCGGAGGTCCTTCAGGGCTTTGATCTGATAGTTCCTGTATATCATAAAAAGGTGCCTATTTCCTTTGCCCTGGTTGGAGGCCTGCGAGCGGATGCTAATGAATATCCGCGAATCCAGTTTGTCACTACGTTTACCAACATTATAGCGGTAGCACTCGAAAACAAACGACTATTTAAAAAACAAATAGAGCAAGAGCGCTTTGCACGGGACATGGAGCTGGCCAGCAGTGTCCAGCAGATGTTGATTCCGGACCACCTGCCAAAGAGTGATTTCTTTGAAATGGCATCGATCTACAAACCGCACTTTACGGTTGGAGGAGATTACTTTGATTTCATTCAGTACGATGAGCAAAGGTTGACATTTTGTATTGCTGATATTAGTGGAAAAGGGGTTTCGGCGGCTATTCTGATGGCAAATTTTCAGGCGATTCTTCAGAGCCTGATTTATCAATACAGAGATTTGGAAACGTTTGTGTTTGCCCTTAATCAGGCGGTGTACAGAATCACTAAAAGCGATCGGTTTATAACGCTGTTTATCGGTGAACTAAATCTAAAAAACAATACCCTTCAATATATTAATGCGGGCCATCATCCGCCCTATTTGGTGCAAAACGGACAAATCACAAGATTGGAAAGCGGGTGTACGATCATAGGAGCGTTTGATACGTTGCCTGAAATACATATGGGACAGGTGACGCTCACGCACCCGGGGATGATATTTGCATGTACTGACGGGCTTACGGATATCATCAACGACCTCGAGCAATATTTTGATGATGATCATCTTATTGCGGCGATAAAAGAGGCAAAAAAAACGGCTTCTGCGGCGGATTTCAATGAAGAGCTAATGCAAAAAGTAGACCTTTTTCGGGGAAAAATGCCCTACCCGGACGACATCGCTATGCTAACTTGTAAATACAAAGTGGGTCTTACAGAGGAAAAAAAACAGAAAAAGTAGTTTTTTGGGTAAAATAATTACCTTTTATGGCCCCATTGCCGGTGGTTAAGGCAACAGTCCCAACCAAAAATTCCGAACTTTGACGAAGTTATGATGATCACAAGACTTGTTTTTCTAAGCGCATTTCATGAGAAATAAAACAGCAGCAGGGCTTTTTGCCATTTTTCTGGGGTGGGCCGGTGTGCATCGATTCTATCTTGGACAGGTAGGTCTGGGCGTTCTCTATGTTTTTTTAGCCATCGTTTCATTTACCATTATTCCTGCCTTTATTGGGATCATCGATGCCATTATCCTGTTTAGCATGACGGAAGAGGCGTTTGACGCAAAGTATAACACACAACAAGGCATGGTTCCGCCAATATATAACAGGAGACTACAACAAAAGGGATATCCGCCGATGGCACCACCACGCCAATCCAGAAGAGCTCCGGCATCGCCCAGAGCAGGGAGGTCATCCGGGCGAAACATCCAAAATCCTTATAAAATCAATGGTATAAAAAAGTATAAGGAGTTTGATTTGGAAGGCGCCATTGAAGATTTTTCAAAAGGCCTGGAAATCAACCCTAATGACATATCACTGCATTTTAATTTGGCGTGTGCCTACTCATTGACAGAGCAAGTCGACAAAGCGTATGCCCATCTTGATCGAGCAGTAGCTTTAGGATTTACCGATTTTAATAAAATCAAAACACATGACGACCTGGCTTATGTCCGCATCCAGGAACGGTTTGATGAATTTGAAAACAACAAGTTTCGTTTAGCAGCTGCACCAATCAATGAAACGGACAATCAAGCGGAAACACCATCAGCGGAAATGCCTGTTCAGGACGACATGTTGTTGGCACAATTAAAGAGACTTTCTGAGCTGAGGGAACGAGGATTGCTCTCCGAACAGGAGTTTTCCATTGAAAAAAGGAAATTGACGCGTTAAATATTTATTAAACCGCGCCACTTTTGGCACAATCTTTCGTCTTATACATATAAAACTAGAAAGGCATGGTTGCCAGAGAACTCATATCACATTTAATTCAGCCGCTTAATACTTCTGACACAGGTGAGCAGGCATTGACCTACTTACAGGTATACCACCTGAAACATCTTCCGATTGTCAACAACGAACAACTCCTCGGAACCATTTCAGAAGAAGATATTACGACGAGTCCGATTGACGAACCGATTGGTTCTTTTTCACTTGGACTTAACAAAGCGTTTGTCAGAGACACTGATCATCTGTTTGAGGTGATGAGCGTGATGGCGGATGGTAAGTTGACCATGATTCCGGTTGTAGACAGAAGTGATAATTATCTCGGATTAATTACCCTTGAAGATTTGATTCAATATTATGCCCGAAGTTTTTCTTTTTCAGAACGAGGAGGAATTATTGTTTTAGAACTTCAAAAGTCGGATTATAGTTTGGCAGAAATATCAAGAATCATCGAAAGTGAAGGCTCCGTTGTGTTAAGCAGTTTTCTGACCAGGGAACCATCGAGCACTAAAATGTTTTTAACGATCAAAACCAATCAAAAGGAAATCCAAAACCTGGTGGCTACTCTGGAGCGATATGAATATACCATCAAAGCCACCTTCTCCGAAGAGGGTTATTTTGAAAATCTTCAGGACAACTTTGATGCCTTTTTACATTATCTAAATGTCTGATGCATCTACTTCGCCGGAAAGCAATTCTTATCGCAGGATTAATTTTTCTTTTTAAGTTTTCTTTTGGACAGTCGGTCACCGTGCAGTCCATCACCATCACCGGACTAAAAAAAACAAGGGCATCCATTGTCAGCAGAGAGCTTACATTTTCTGTAGGCGATAGCCTTATACAAAACGATCTGGGGCCAACACTTGAGCGCAACAGCAACAACTTGATAAATCTGGGTTTATTTACAGAGGCGGTCGTCAATATAAGAGAATGGGACACAGACAAAAATACTGTGGACATCAATGTTGTTGTCAAAGAATCGTGGTATATCTATATCCTTCCTATTTTTGATCTGGCGGACAGAAACTTTAATGTCTGGTGGACAACACAAAAAGCAAGCATTAACCGCATTAATATTGGTGCCCGATTGGATTGGCTGAATTTTTCGGGAAGAAACGATAAGCTAAAAGCTAAAATACAATTTGGTTATACGCCAAAACAAGAGATAGAATATCGGTTTCCTTACTTTAACAAAAGGCAAAGTCTCGGTTTGTCAACGGGGTTTGTGCATAGTGTTAATAAAGAAATTAGTTATGCGACCAACGACAACAAAGAATCGTTTGTTCGGTTTGATGAACGCATCATACAAGAACGCTGGGAAGGACGTGCAGGCATTTTCTATCGACCCAATATATTTCTTAAATACGATCTGGGATTAAGCTATCAGCATCTGGATGTGGACAACAGAGTGGTGTCCGATTATAATCCAAAGTATTTTATAAAAGGAGATAGTACACAAAGCGTATTTGGTTTGGCGCTGGCCTTTGAGTATGATGACCGAGATATTAAAATCTTTCCGGCAAGAGGATTTAAAGCGGGAATAAGTCTTGAAAAAATCGGTCTGGGGATTGATGGCGATGAAGACTTGCTAACCTCCAATGTTGCCGTAGAGTTTAATATAGCCAAGGGTCGCAGATTTCAGCACAGGATATCAGCGCTAGGAAAATATAGCATTACCAGAGATCAGCCATCTTATGTGTATTACAGGGGCCTGGGGTATGGCGTCAAATATGTTAGTGGCTATGAGTTGTATGCGATTGACGGATTAGATGTTATCCTTGGAAAATATCAATTGGCCTTTAAGTTGCTCGAAAGAAAAGCAGACCTTGGCAAATTTATGCCCATCCAGCAGTTTCGAACAGCGCCGTATGCGTTTTATATCTCATTACTCTTTGAGGCGGGTTATGTCAACGACCCGTATACCGGAGCACAAAACCCACTAGCCAATCGATGGCTTTATGGCGGCGGTCCGGCATTGAGTGTGCTGATGTATAACAATTTTTTTTTCCAATTTAGTTACGCGGGAAATCATCTCGGGGAGTGGGGTTTTTACATTCACTCGAGAACCAGTTTTTAAGCAGGCATTAAATAAAACAGGGTCTGAAAAAGTGGATATCAGCGCAAAAGAAGATGTTCAAATCATCTATGATTTTGTCGATGGTCATGATTAAAAGGGTGCTGTTAAAAGTAAAACGGTACCGCCATTTTCTCCATTTTCAAAGCTTAGAGAGCCCCCGATTTGCTTTGCTCTCTTTTGCATATTTTTTACTCCTCGCCCCCGTGCATTAGAGGCATCAGAAAAACCCTTACCATCATCTGCAATGCGCATCTGAAGCGACTTTCTGGTGGCCGTCAGCACGATATCAACGGTGTGGGCATCGGCGTGCTTAATGATATTTACCATCGCTTCTTTGAAAATCAGATATACATTTTGTCTAAAGGGAACACTTAGCTTTTTGTTTTTATCAATATTGGTGAAGGTGTAATTATAATTTACATCCAGTGGGACAAGCAACTCGAGTGTAAATGCTTTCATCCGCTCCAGTAAATCTTCGAAGGCATCTTTGCTGGTGTCGACCGCCCAAATCACATCACGCATTTTTGATACGGCATTGCGACTGCTGTGTGCAAGTGATTTCATAAATGGCTTGATATCATCCGGCGAACGATTTTCCAGCACTTCCATTTGAATGGCAATACCGCTAAGTACGCCGCCTACTTCATCATGCAGATCGCTTGAAATTTGCATGCGCATGCGCTCCATTTTTAAATCCTGTAAATAGCGATACCGAATAATGGCTGAAACCAGCGCCAGTAGAGAAAGGATCGTTAAAAAAAGAAAAGAACTTGTTTGGTAAAAATGTTGAAGCACATCAATTCGAAGAGATAACGCACTCTGTGCAATCATTCCTGAGACACTGGCAGCCCTGACATGAAGTGTATAGGTGCCGGGAGGGAGATTGTTATATTGAATCGTGGAAATCGCACTTAAAGGTCGCCAGTCACTTTCCAGTCCTTCAAGGAAATAAGCATATCGATTTTCTCTTGCGTTGACAAAGTTTAACAAGGCCACATCAATTTGAAAATACTTGTTTCCGGCAGGAATAACCAAATGATCAAGATCGTTTATATCCGCTATGGGTGTTTTGACCAATACGCCATCATTTCCAAAGGAGGAAAAATCTACAAGCACCAAAGGAATTGGAACCATGTTCTTCTCCAAACTATCCGGAAAGAAGTGAACGACGCCATTCTGTGTACTAAAAAAAAGTTCCCCATCTTTTGATTTAAACTTTCCTAAGCGATTAAACTCATTATGGGGCAATCCATCTTCCACATAGAAATTTTGAAACCGACCACTCTTTTTGTCTCGCTTGCTTAGCCCATTAAAGGTGGCCAACCACAAATCGTTATGATCATCCAGTAAAACGGAAGCTATAGCGTTGTGTGGTAATCCGTTCTCAACAGAAAAGCGAGATACCGAATCACCTCTCAGGAAATGAAGTCCATTGTCTGTTGCAATCCAATACCCCCCATCATCCGGAATAAGATCATAGACTTCGTTAGTGAATAGAAAAGGTTCTGTATCGGTAGCATACCGGCGAATCAATGTTCGGTTCTCGTCAAAAAGATATAGCCCATGAGAGGAGCACAACCAAAAAAGAACGGAATCGGTAGTCACCCAGTTGTATCCGTTTACATCGTAAAACAAAGAAGACAATTCATCCAGAGAATCTACTTCCAGTGTTTTGGTGTTTAGCCAGGTAATACCACTTCTGGTTCCCACCCACAGCATCTGTTTTTTATCTAATACCAAACCAAGACTACGGTCACTCACATTTGTGTTAAGCCCATAACGCGTGATTATTTTCTCCGGCCAGGTAAGCGAATAGACGCCACCTTCTTCTTTTGAAAACCAGATTTGATTGGTGTCAGATGCAGTAATAATTTCCCAAATATTTGAGATGGAAATTTGATGATTTGCGAGTTGAAGATCTAAATGTTTGGATCGATTGGTCATGCGGTCATGCAAGTAAAATCCTTTAGCCGCTCCAACAAGAAACTGGCCATTAGGCAGCTGTTCAATGGCTCGACACGCCTCCCCCAAAGAAGACTCTTTTCCAGGTTGATTTAGAAACGTTTTAAATCCATCATGGTGAGGGTGTATCAAAAGAATGCCTTGGTCGGGATTAAACTGGGATCCTATCCATATATTACCCTGACGGTCTTTAAAAACAGATGAAATATTCTTGAGTGGAACATGAGTTTTAAAAAGATCATAGGAATCTCCTGATGACAGATTCATTTGACTTAGGACAGAGCGATCAAGATCATAGAGCCATAGCAAATCGGGATTGTTCCCTTGAATGAGGGTTAGGTTGTTGGAAAGATCAAACTGATATTCAAACCCCTGTTCATTGCTCCAGCGGAAAGCCCTGCGAAGGCCGTTATTAGCATTGTCCATTGCCCATACCTGTTGATTGCTATCGCAGAAAAGTGAGGGCATATATAGCTTTCTCCTGCCCATGAATTGTAACGAATCTAATCGCTTTGGAGCAACAGGTTCCTTTGTGTCTAGCATCCAAAAGTGTCCACGCCAATCAAAAAAATAAAGGAACCCAGCCCCATTATAACATGCGTAATGAATGCGCATATCATCAGGCAATCTCATCGGGACAGGCTTTAAATGACCTTCCTGAGCGAATTCGTACAAATAGGTGTTGTACGCATGATCTTCAAATAAAAAAAACCATTGATCTTCAAAGTGCACGGATTGGGCCAGCACTTTGTCGGCTGGGGATTGATAGGTTAGTTCTTCTGAGTAAATATTGAGCACATTAAGTTCGCGCAAACCCTCCAGGACTAGAAAGGTGTCTTTCACCAAATGCATGTTACTAATTACGTTGAAGCTAATTTTCTTTTCTGCTCCCGGAGCATTTCTAAACGATCGAAAGGTGATACCATCATATCGAAACAGCCCATTTCTGGTTGCAATCCAAACAAACCCCCTGGGGTCTTGAGCCATGCCGGTTATATTAGCATTTGGAATGTCTTGAGCAATAAACACCGAAGAGAAGGAACTGACCTGAAAGTCATCCTGTGAAAGCACGATTATTGGAGCGAAGACAAACCAGGCAAGAAAAATGTAGTGGTAGCGCATTAGTTAAAGAATAGAATCTAATATACGCATGAATCATTCGATGGATTCAAAAAAGGCTATATGATCACTCCGAATCAAATTTCGCCTTTAAACGATTTTGAGATAAGTTCAGACTTGCTGTGAATATGAAGTTTTTTATAAATGGTTCGAATGTGATCCGCTACAGTATTATTTGAAATCAAAAATTTGTCAGCGATCATTTTATAACTGTCGCCATCGACAAGTGCCTGAACAATTTGTTTTTGTCTTGGCGTGAGCTTTTCTTCCTCTTTCTTGATAGGGGCAAAATACTGAAAAACCTTACGAGCAATAAACGGAGACATATAAGAGCCGCCACGATGGACCGTTCGTACGGCATCAAGCACCTTCTGAATCGGTGTGCGTTTAGAAATATAAGAAGAAGCTCCGGCGTACAAGGCTTTAAAAATAACCTCCTCGTCTTCATGCGTGGTGAGAATAATAATTTCAACGCCCGGAATCAACTCTTTTAATGGCCGGATACCTTCCAGCCCTGACATCCCGGGCAGCTGAATATCCAAAAGGAGAATATCAATATCGCCGACAGATTCATTTTTTAAAAAATCCTCCATACTCCCGGCAGTGCTGTGAAGACAAATGTCTGGTTGCTCTGAAAACAACATAACAAGACCATCCATTACGATTCTTTCGTCTTCAATAATGCCCAGATTGATCTTCTTCACATTCCAAATGTAACCTTATATGCTGTACATGCCTACCATCTGTTTATGCGGGGCAGGCCAGGAATCCCCACATAAATTGGGGGTACAAACACTTCTTTTTTCTTAAGACATTGTGTTTAGATAGGGAATCCCCTGTTTAAAGACAATCAAATCCTTTCTTTAAAAAACCAAAGCGTATGAAAAACGAAAACCAAAACCTGCTTTTTAACCGACCACCTTTTCTAACGGGAATGACTCGGATGTTCTTATTTGCTTTTCTTCTTTGTCTGTCGTTTAGCTACGGACAAGCGCAGTCGCAGGAGACGAAAAAACAAACCAGGACGGAAGTAAGTGATGTCGATGGACACTTACCGATATCAAAGGCATCCGGTTCCATTACAACGTTTTCGGAACCAAACCCCCATGATTCTGACCGAACGGCGATGATTGACGCACCGGACCACAATACAACATATTCGGCATCAAACACCGGAAACAGTGATTATGCTCTTGATATGACGTGGGACTATAATGGGAGTTATTGTAACTGTAGCCAAACGACTACTTTAAGTGTGTCCTGGACACAAAGCGGTGGCAATGATTTTCCGGCAGATTGGTTAGACGTAGATACGAGGGCGGCCATTTATAAGTGTGGGCCAGGCCAAAGCATTGACTTGGACTGGTCATTTAACTTTTACGGTGAGCGGAAGTGGACCGGTGATGATTGCACTGTTTTTGCTACTTGTCTTGTTCCTTGTGATTGTGATTATTCTTTTTCAGGAACAGGCGTTACATCATCTACTTCGGCCTTAAAAAACCCAACTTCAGTATCAGCCACCGATGGAGAGTTTGATACCAAGGTGGTCATTACCTGGGCGCATGGGTCAAATGTGCCTGCAGGCCTTCGCCAATACAGAATATATAGCGACAATGTGCTGATCGCTACCATTAATGGCTCCTCAACAACATATACTCATAACGGTCTGACCCCTGGGCAAAACCATAATTACACGGTTAAAACCTATACACCCATCGGGTCGTTTGGAAAAGTCCATGAATCCTCTGGAGCGAGTGATCAAGGTTCCACATTTGATGTCGGCCTTGTCGTCAGTGATGGAAATTATTATAACCGCGCTAAACTTTCATGGAATGATATCTCACATATCGCCGATGATATTCGAATTGAAAGAAGCATTCCCGAATCCGCCCTGAAAGAAGAACTGACTATACTAACCGGGAGCGCCAAAGCGTATAATGATCAGGATGGTATTCCCGGATATCAATATACCTACTATGTTACACCAATAGGAGCGAATCCATACCTGACCGATACGGATACCGGATATAGTAAACCCAACGGGAAAGTCAGTGGTCATGTCAGATCAAAGCTAAATGCCGGTGTTGTGGGGGTAGAGGTTAATATTGAACTCATCTCCACTATTCCGGCCGGAGGTGCAGCCCTTCCAACCTGCCCGCTTACCTATTGTGCCGTCACGGATGCGGAGGGATATTATGAAATTAAAGACATCTATTATTATGACGGTGCCGAGTTTGAAATTGTACCCTTCAAGATGGGCCTCGTGCCACATGAGTTTAGTCCGGATACTGTCAAACGGACATTGGACGTAAACACCAAAACAGTTTCAGGGGTTGATTTTACTGACCTTACGGTCTATACGGTAGGAGGCCAGATCACGTATCCAACCTCCAGCAATGGATCGACATGCGGCATTGAAGGAGTAACTATTTTGGTGGATAGTCTGGACTATGGCATTCTTACAGATGCAGCCGGCGATTGGTCTTTTGCGATACAGGAAGAAAAAACATATTCATTTTCCCCTACATACCTGCATCACAGTTTTGAAAACTCAAATGGTGACAGCGCGGCGGTGCTTTTTATTGCAGCCGACAATACGAGTATTGATTTTGAAGATACAGAGACAGATGACCTCAATATTATTGTTCAGGGTGGATGTGGTGCTTCACTTGGAGATTCAGTTGAAGTTCAGATTACTTCCCCAAACAATTGCTTCAACGAAACACGTTACACGGATGTCAATGGGTTATTGACGCTTTACGATCTGCCGGCCAGAGATTATTCAGTACAGGTCACGGACATTATCTCTCCCGGCAATCCTAATATTTCAAATATCATGGATCAAATCGGATTTAAGCCGGTGGTGATAGATCTTACCGTAAGGGATACAGCACAGATCGTTACCAACACGGATACAACGCTCATCACTCCGATGTCTATCGACACTCTTCCTAATGGTGTAATCATTACCACTGATGCGGATACGATGATGGTCACGCTTTCCGATACAACCTATAGCGATGTGGCTCCCGGCGTTACGTTTATTTACAGATCGCCGCTAGTCATCACTACAAATTGGGTGGATGCAGGAGCACAGGTCCTTGATTGCACAAATTCGGAAGATGAAAACATCATCTTGATGGAACAAGGGTTAAGTTATGTCGTTCAATTTGAAGTAAAAGAAATTCTGGGGGAAGATTGTTATATAGATACCGGGTTTTTAAAAATATATGATTTCGTCAGTGACCGAGAAGGCACCGCGATTAAAGTACCGATTATAGGAGGTATTGCGACATATGTAAT
>JAHEAR010000054.1 GCA_024642665.1 Bacteroidota bacterium | reverse complement strand
CCCCATAACACGGCACACTTCGTCATTACTCGGTTTCCACGCTTAAAGAATTGTTGTATTTTTAATCAGTCGAGGGATCGTCCGGCTGTTCAAGGTGGCGACGAATGTCCCGAAACGTTAGATGAGACTTATATCACAGCCCCATAGTTATGAAAATCTTTAAAAGGCTAGCAATTATTAGTTTCATCCTTATAGCTTTTTGTTTTGCATTTAAAGGTTGGATTTATAGACATCTTGTGACATATAAGACAATTGAAAGAAGAACAAGCTACCCTGTGAATTCACCTAATCTAGAAAAACTGATTTCCGAGAATAGTGGATTTCAAGAGACCAATCTTAAAGAAATTGTGAAAACCTCCCTTTCCTTGACTTCGAAAAGTCTCAGATTCACAGATGGAAATAATGCTAACGATCCAAATAGATTGGTAGAATCAAGAGATGCCAATTGTATTGGATATGCTGCATTTATGTCAACAGTATGTAACCAAATGCTTAAAGAGAGTAATTTATCCAATGAATGGGTGGCCACACCCCAGATTGGTCAGCTATATCTTCTAGGCAAGAATATCCATCCGTATTTCAAATCCGCTTTTTTTAGAGATCATGATTTCGTGATCATTAGGAATTTGACCTCTGGAGAAGAAATTGGTGTCGATCCATCATTGCATGATTATACAGGTATTGGGTACATTACCTTAAAAAATTAGGTAGTCATTGTATGAATGTCAAGCCTCATCTAACATTGGATGCTCATAAGCAGGGCTTTCAACATTGAAAATGTATATTTATATTTGACAGAAGGTGCCCCGGAAACAGTCCCATCAGTGTCGGCCTGCCTACGAGCATCCCAAACGTTGTAGCAAATAAAAAATAGTCATGAATTTCGACCAGATTAAAGAACGTACAAGACCCTTAGTCAACAAAGTGTCTCGTGTATCGGAGGGGTCATTAGATCTGATAAGTGACTTGATTGAAGTTGAATTTTATGAAAAAGGAGATGTGTTCATTGATAGAGGAAAGAAAAACAACAAGGAATACTTTGTTTACGAAGGCGTCTGCCGAAGCTTTTTGCTAAGCCCAGAAGGTGAGGAAATAACAATATCTTATTTTCTTGAAGGCGGTGTACTCTCTCCGAATAAAACGAGATCGGCTAACCAAATATCTCACCTCAACTTTCAAGCGCTTACAAAGGTAACCGTAGCTAGTTTAAACGCTGACAAGTTTGAGCAGCTGATGATAAATCACATTGACATACGTGAGTTTGGAAATATGGTCTTACAAAATGAACTCCTTGCAAAAGTTGAAAAAGAAATTGCCCTCGCCTCGCTGAACGGGAGAGAAAGGCTCATTCTTTTTAGAGAAAAATACCACTTTCTGGAAAATCTAATTTCACATGTTGACATTGCCTCCTATCTGGGAATTACAAATATTTCCCTCAGTCGACTCCGTAAAGAACTCTTGCAGTAAAATGTCATCCTTTAACAAATGTTAATGGATTTGAAATCCTCATCATCAACCTTTGCAGTGAACTTAAAAACAAAGAAAGATGAAAAATCTATCAAGTACTCTCACACATGGATTTAATGTAAATAGAATTAATCCACTTTGGTATCTCGCAATTGGAGTAGTTACCATAGCCCTTACTCACATGACCTTTAGTATTGAAGTCATGGCATGGGTTTCAAGTGTTCCATTTTTAATTTATCTAAGTCTTACAAAAGGCTTGAAGTCAAGATTAACCTTTTTTCTCGCTTTAGTTTTGGCTTGGTCATTTGTTGTAATGAAGATTATTAGCGATCCAATTCCATTGGTGCTGGTCTTTCTCTACTCGATCCCAATTAGTTTGTTTCACCTACCGGGATACTTGATCTGGAGCAAATTTAAAAATCAGAAATATGCACTGTTTCTATTTCCTGTCATCATGATCATTATGGAATGGATTCAATACACCTTTACACCTCTTGCTACTTGGGGAGTAGCTGCATATACCATGCACGATAATGTATCACTTATTCAAACAATATCTTTGTTTGGGTTGGCCGGTCTAAGCTTTCTGATATATTGGGTTAATGTCTCAATTGCTAATATCATAATCGAAAGAAAAATCTCTATTTCAACATTTCAGCTCCCGTTAGTTATGCTGTTCCTTTTAATTGCTTTTGGCTCCATCCGTTACAACATTAGTAAAGGCAATGGTATTGACAGCGTAACTGTCGCAGCGGTGGGAACAGACTCGGAGGCCAGTGGATTACCATTACCTACTAAAGAAAGAACTGAACAGACTAAATCGACATTATTTCAACGAACGAAAACTGCAGCTGAGGGTGGTGCTAAAATAATATCATGGAACGAAGCTGCCATATTTATTGTGCCTGAAGATGAGAATGAATGGATTAACTCCATCAAGGAATTAGCTGCTGAACTCAATATCACTTTGGTAGCTTCTTATGTGGTACCCATTTCACAAAGTCCCTTAAGGTATGAAAACAAGTACCAATTTATCGATTCGTCAGGAAACATTTCGCATACATACCTCAAGCATCAACCCGTACCAGGAGAACCAGCTGTGCAGGGAAAGTCACCTTTAATAGTTGCTGATATAAAAGGAACAAAAGTCGGAGCCGCAATTTGCTACGATTATGATTTTCCGTATCTGGCAAAAGGATATGGTGAACTAGGTGCCGATATTGTTATGCTTCCATCAAGTGATTGGAGAGGCATAGACCCTCTTCATACGGAAATGGCAGCCTTTAGAGCTGTTGAGCAAGGTCACTCGATTCTTCGTTCAACGCGTTTTGGGCTCTCTGCAGCAATTACTCCATACGGAGAAATGGTTTCACAAATGAGCAGTTTTGACGATAATGATAAAATCATGTATTCACAACTCCCTACCAAAGGTATAACTACATTATACTCAGTTATTCAAGATAGCTTCGTCTACCTTTGTATTGGATTTTTACTGTCGTTCTTAGCTATTGCGGCTCGATCAAAAAATAAATCAAAACCTATAAAAAAAGATGATTGATTTAAATAGAAGTTTGTTAGTATTACATGCTACAACAAAACCTAAACAGCATTAAAACGCAGTTTAGCCAAACCGTTAGCTGCAAGCTTATAAATTTGAAAGAGTTTCTCAATAAAATACATTCAATAGACCAAGATACACTTGATACCTACCTTTCTGAGTGGACCGAGTACGAGGCACCAAGAAAAACCATCATGACCGCACCAGGGGAAACGGAGCGATACATGTATTTTGTACTGGAAGGAATTCAAAAATCGTATTACCTCAACGATTACAAACAACATGTGATTGCTTTTACCTATGCCCCATCGTTCAGTGGAATTCCAGAATCATTTTTGACCCAAACTCCCTCCAAGTATTTCTTAGAAACCATTACAGAAAGTGCTTTCCTTCGGATCTCCTTTGAAAAGCACCAACAAATGATGAAAGAATACCGAGAAATAGAAACCCTTTTTAGAAAGGCCACGGAACTGGTGTTGATTGGAATGATTCAGCGACACTATGAATTGATGGCACTTGATATCAGTGAGCGCTTTACATCCTTTGCCCAAAGGAGTCCGCATTTATTCAGTTTGGTTGCCCACAAAGACATCGCTTCTTACCTGAGAATCGATTCTACAAACTTTAGCAAACTGTTCAATACGATTAAGATTTAGAATCTTGGTTTATACCAAGAGTTATATGTTTTGATCAAATGACCTTTGTTTCAAATTAAAAAACAATGAAACAAGCACTTAACATTTTAATCTTATTCATCATGAACACAACAGTATTCTCACAATCATGGGTAAACACGTCTCTGTATCCATTTGACAACAAATATCTCCGTCTAGAGGCAGGAAACATGCATTATGTTGATGAAGGGCAAGGTGATGTCATTCTTTTTGTTCACGGTACACCTACTTGGTCATTCTTATACAGGGATTTCATAAAACAACTTTCGAAAGATTATCGTTGTATCGCCATTGATCATCTGGGGTTTGGCCTATCTGATAAACCAGATTCCTTTTCAGGAACACCTGAATGGCACTCACAGAATCTCAGCGAATTCATCAACAAATTAAATTTGAAGAACATCACATTGGTGGAGCACGATTTTGGCGGACCGATAGGATTGGCCTCGGGCATTGAAAATTCTGAAAGAATCGAAAAAATTGTTATGTTCAACACCTGGCTTTGGAGCACTGAACAAAGGAAAGACGCTCAAAAAATTGACAACATTGTGCACAGCAAGTTGGGACGATTCATGTATCTCAACCTAAACTTTTCGCCTAAAGTCCTTCTGAAAAAAGGATTTGCGAACAAGAAAAACCTAACGAAAGAAATTCACCAGCAATACATTCTTCCTTTTCCAGATGAAACCTCAAGAATTCCATTGCTTGATCTTGCCAAAGCACTGGTGGGTTCATCAGATTGGTATCAAAGCCAATGGAAACAAATACAACAGCTAGAAGATAAAGAATGGTTGATCATTTGGGGAACTGAAGACAAATTCATTACCACGGACAACATGGAGAAATTCCAAGAGCGAATTCCAAATGTTAAAACGAAAGAGTTTAAATGCGGTCATTTTGTGCAAGAAGAAGCAACAGAGGAGTCCATTCAAGCAATTCGAACTTTTATGAACGAATAGGATTGTCACCTTCAATAATCATATAATGTGATATTGTCTTTTCAATTTGAAATGGAAAGTATGAAAGCACAATTACTGGTGCAATGAAGGTGGCCTTTCCATGTACCAGTATTTTTTTAACTTTAATTGTCCTTTTACAAGTATGATTAGCGCTATGTACATACCTATATTACCCAATATTGAAGCTATACATTAAAAATATGGTATGCAGCCGCTGCAAAATGGCAGTGAAGGCTGAATTAGAAAATGTGGGACTTCATCCGGTATCGGTGGAATTGGGTGAAGCAGTAGTTCTTGAATCAAACATAAAAAATGTGATCCAAGACTTGCAACTGAACTTAGAATCCTTAGGCTTTAGCTTAATGGACGATAAGAAAAGTAAGACCATCGACAAAATCAAGAACTTGATTATTGACATCGTTCAAAACAAGAATAACCAGATCAAAACCAATTTATCCGATTACCTCACTGAGCATTTATTCCAGGACTATGGAAGCCTAAGCAAGCTGTTTTCAGAGGTAGAGGGAATTACCATTGAAAAGTACTGTATAAATCAAAAAATAGAGAAGGTAAAAGAGCTTTTAATGTATGATGAAATGACCTTGAACGAAATTGCATTTCTTCTAAATTATAGCAGTGTCGGTCATTTGAGCAACCAGTTTAAAAAAGTAACCGGATTCTCTCCGAGCTACTTCAAACAATTGAAAGAAAAGAAGCGCAAGCAAATTGAGGATCTTTAATCTTGTAATTTTTTCCTAAAATAGTGTAACATCCTCGTCCCTATTCCTTTTGACATTTGTGCCATCAAAATTTTAAACATATGGTACATAAATATCAAATTACTGGAATGACCTGTACAAGTTGCGAATCAAAAGTAAAATCTGCTTTGCACTTGGTAAATAATGTAACTGCTGTTGAAGTTTCTAAAGCAGACAATTCAGCCACGGTTACAATGGACAAACACATTGCATTGTCTGAGCTTCAAAATGCCCTTGACAGCAAGTATCAAATCTCCTCTATTCATCATAGTGATGCGGTGGAGCAAACCAAATCTTGGTTTTCAACCTATAAACCCATTCTCCTCATTTTCATGTACATCATGGGCATAACCGTGCTCTTGCAGGCCGTCAACAATCAATTTGATGCAATGCAATGGATGCGACACTTCATGGCGGGATTCTTCTTGGTGTTTTCGTTTTTCAAAATGTTGAACCTAAAAGCATTTGCAGAAAGCTATGTAATGTATGACGTGATTGCGCGAAAATTTCCAGGATGGGCATACGTGTATGCTTTTGTGGAATTGTTGTTGGGTGTAGCATTTCTGATTGATTTCAATCCATTCGTAACCAACTTAACAACCGTTATCGTGATGACGGCCAGCATCATTGGGGTATTCCAAACTGTACTAAACAAAAAGCAAATTCAGTGTGCATGCTTAGGTGCCATTTTCAATTTGCCTATGAGCACGGTCACCATCATCGAAGATGGTCTTATGATCGCCATGAGCTTAGCCATGTTATTTATCCTTTAATTTTTAATACTAACCAATATGAAACGAATAGTTAAACAATCGATCGCAGTGTGTGCTGCAGCAATGGGCTTATTTATAACCTCTTGCGATAAAACACAACCAGTATCCACATTCACGGAACAATCAATTCAGCATCAAGCAGATAGAAATTATGCCTGTATTATGCATCCTGAAATCACAGGAGAAAAAGGCGACAAATGTTCAAAATGCGGGATGGAACTGCAGCTTTTAGAAAATGGATCGTCCGAAAACATCGAAGTGAAGTTTGGCACTACACCCGAAATAATTGAAGCAGGTATGGAGACTCAACTAAGCACCACCACTTTAAAAGATGGAAAAATCGCACCACTGGATATCGTACACGAAAAACAAATCCACATGCTTATTGTTGACGAAGAACTTACTTGGTTTGACCATATTCATCCAGAGGAACAAGAAAATGGAAATTATACGGTCACTGAAACTTTTCCTCACAGGGGAAACTACTATGTGTTTGCTGATTTTAAAATAAGTGGAAGTGCAGGATCTGTTTACAAGCAGGTGCTTAAAGTAAATGGAAGTGGCCAACCCATTACAGATACCATTGAAAACAAATGGGTTTCACAAGTAGATGGATACACTGTAACCTTAATCAATGGCAACGACTTTCAAACCAACAGGCCCCAGCATATTGGTATTCGAATTGAAAAGAATGGGCACAGTATCACATCTGATGACATTGATCCATACTTAGGTGCAATAGCCCATGTGGTGATCATAGGCAAAAAAAACAAGGAAATGCTTCATGTGCATCCTGGGTCCAACGATCATGTACCAATTCATGGAGAAACGCGCTTTGAAAAACCTGGAATTTACAGAATGTGGGTACAGTTTCAACTGGAAGGCAAGGTACACACAGCAGACTTCACAGTAGGTGTGATTGAAGGTTCTGAGACAATTGAAAATCATCACCATGATAGCGGTAATCCTCATAACCATTAAAATGCTCATTGATTCACACAATGAACAAAATCATAATAAAATGAAGATATCACTTATTCTATTCTTGATAATACTAATTAGTTCTCCATCTGCTATGGCGCAAAACAACAGCGCATCGAACACCAAATTAGAGGATAAATTAGCAGTCAAGGTAGAATACTTCGGAGAGTTAGTTCTGCATCCAGGCATCAGCGCAGGTTTGGAGTATACAATTTCAAAAAACAATTGGCTTACCATCCATTGGGATAATGACCTTGGCGGTTACTATCACCGTTGGAATAACACCTCGGTCTTTCTGAAGTCATCATTGGGGTCGCGCTTTAATGTTGGGGCTGTTTTCGCTGATCTTATTGCAGGAATTGGCTACATGCACTCCTTTGCTGCGGGTACAATTTACCAGAGGGCATCTGACGGTGGTGTTGAAAAAGCACGCAATTGGGGGCATTCCCATTTCATGCCCAATGCTTCATTGCTATTAGGCTGGGATGCTACCCGCAAAGGAAATCATCAATGGACTGTTCACTTCGGTCCTGAAGTTTATCTGCAATCATCATTTAACCACATTTTTTTGCCACATGTAGCAGCAAAGCTTGGTATGACTTACAAATTCAAATAACCATGAAAAATCAAATCATAACTTTAGCATCGATCATTTTAATTACTTCATCTTCATGTAAGAAGGAGAGCTTCTTTGAAGGAGATCATTTTTTTGTGAGGAATGCAGGCGCAGAAATGCCTGTCTATATTAAAGGAAACATTGATTCAAGAACCTTCATTCTATTCCTTCACGGAGGCCCTGGCGGAAATGCAACGCTGCCTTCATTCATGCCTGTTTCAAAGGAATTGGAGAATGATTTCGCTTTTGCCTATTGGGATCAAAGAGGGTCGGGGCTTTCTATGGGAAATCCTGACCCTAGCACATTTACCCTAGAACAATTTGTAGACGATCTTGACCTAGTGATTGAAACGATAAAGGTTCGATACGACAACCCAAGAATCGTGTTTTACGGAATAAGCTGGGGAGGCGCACTAGGAAGTGCCTACTTAAGCACAAAAAACTATCAAGAGAAGATTGACGGATTCATCTGCATGGACAGTGGGCATAACCTAGTAGAAGGACTACCTAAATCAGTAGTGTTTGTGAAAGAATATGCTCAGGAGCAAATAGACAATGGAATAGACATTGACTATTGGACAGAAGCCAGAAATTGGTGTGCAACAGCACCTGACATGACTGTCAAGGAAAACTATTTCAAATATGATGGGTATTTGTCAAACACGAATGCCTATCGTTTCAATCCAAATCAAGAGGTTCAAGGGCCAGTTGTTGGAGCATTGGGAACAATGAATTCATATTTGTCTTTAGCTATCCTTTTCAATGGTCAATATCTCGCCAAACGTTTCAATATTCTGGAGCTTAACCTGAGTAAGGACATGGAAAGAATTAAGATTCCTTCAATGGTGATTTGGGGAAGGCACGATGGGGTCAATACCATTGAGATGGGATTTGACGCATTTAACAGCATTGGCGGCCAGAACTTTCAGGACAAGGAGATGGTCATTCTGGAAAACAGTGCCCACGAGGGATACATGGAAGAACAAGATTTATTTATCCATACCTTCCGAAGATTTGTTAATGGACTTTAAATAATTATAACCACACGCCCGCATTTTACTTTTGAAATGCGGAACTTAAATGTCAGAGAAATAATGAAAGCAGTTACGTATAAAAATTATGGCCCACCAAGTGTTTTGAATTTGGGGGATATTGAAAAACCAATACCAAAAAGCAATGAAGTGTTAGTAAAAATTCTTGCAACCACGGTTACGTCAGGTGATGCACGAATGCGTAGCTCGGATTTTCCTGGTATTGCCTGGCTTTTAGTTCGGATATTTTACGGTCTATTTAAACCGAAAAAGGAAATATTAGGTCATGAATTTTCAGGAATTGTAGAAGCAGTTGGTCAAGGCGTCACCAAGTTCAAAGTAGGCGATGAAGTTGTTGGAACTCCAACAATGCTATCCTCAGGCTCCTATGTAGAGTATCTATGTATTCCTGAAAATAGAAAGAAAGGTGTATTATCATTAAAACCAAAAACTCTAGACTTCAATCAGGCTGCTGCCCTACCTGTTGGTGGAATGACAGCCTTATTCATTCTACAAAAAGCGAGACTAAATAAAGGTCAAAATATATTGATCTATGGTGCTTCCGGAAGCGTTGGAAGCCATGCGATTCAAATTGCTAAAGCGCATGGTGCTTACGTAGCAGCAGTATGCAGTAGTTCCAATTTTGACATGGTAAAATCACTAGGAGCTGATGTTTCAATCGACTATAAGAGTCAGGACTATTCATTGCTTAATCAAAAATTTGATGTCGTTTTTGATGCCGTTGGAAAAACCTCAAAATCAAAAGCTGTAAAAATTCTCAAAAATGATGGCCGTTTTGTAACTGTTCAAGCTCTTACCAATCCAAGTCAGAAACATATGGAGGAATTATGCCGACTAGTTGACAATGGAAAGCTTAAACCCGTTATCGACAAAATCTTTCCCTTGTCTGATATCATTGAAGCTCATAATTATGTTGACCAAGGGCGAAAAAGAGGAAACGTGGTAATCGAAGTAGTAAAACAGTAAGTGCTGATTCCATTCATACAGAATAAATGAACCATGGAAATTGTAATATACATTTACAACGGAATGACGATGCTTGATGCCATCGGACCGTATGAAGTACTGCGAAACTTAAGGGATGTAAACATCAAGTTTGTTTCAAAGAAAAAAGGAGAAATAACAGCTGATAGCCAATTCGTTCATCTCAACGCCAAATACGAAATTGATGAAATTCAAAAAGCAGATATTTTATTAATTCCAGGATCTACTGTTAGTTTTGTTCGGGAGATGAAAGATAAAAGAGTGTTGAACTGGATAAAGAAGATAAACGAAACCACTCTTAAAACTGTGACTGTTTGCACAGGCTCTATCATTTTAAGCGCAACAGAACTGTTAAAAGGAAAGAAAGCAACTTCTCATTGGAAACCAATAAATATGTTATCAAAGTTTGGAGCAATCCCAACGAGAGAACGAATTGTAGAAGATGGTAAGTTTATTAGTTCAGCAGGTGTTTCAGCTGGAATTGATATGGCCTTATACCTCACGAGTATATTAAAGGGTGAAAAGGATGCAAAAGCTGCTCAATTGATAATAGAGTATGATCCAAATCCGATGTTTCAATCCGGAAATTATTCAACAGCAGAAAGTGATATCATCGAACAAGCAGAAAAAATCCTCAAGAAAGACGCAATCAAAAACCTATCACTATGGGAGATGATTAAGAGATACAACGTTTTAAAAGATATGAAATAGAAATGCCTGCAGCTAACAAAACCTATACGCAATGCCCTGCGGGACACTGCGCATAGCCGCAACCGTTAAGTGCGAGGCTCATGACATGACTTTTTTTTCCGGCGTTATTTGAAAAAAGCAAAATCCTACCCTCAGAATCCTGCAGTGCTTACCTACCCTCGTTATCTGTCGGCGCTGATCCTAAACTTCTAAAAATCTCTTTCTTCGGGTAGGGAAAAATCTTCCGCCGTAAAAATCCGAAATAAGGCAGAGCAGAAAGATTTATCTATTTGCAATGAATTTACTGGTTTCGCCCCTCACTTAACACGTGACACCCGTCATGTTTGGGTCTCTTTATTTGGGCAAAAGTTGTAGATTTAGTTGTCCGACATCACACCTGGCAGTAAAGGAATACGGCGGGTGTCACAGGACGTTATGACTCATTAATATCAAATTTTCTACTTGCATCCAGGAACTTTTATACTTATCTTTGACGTTACTAACGTAAATCAACAGTAGATGATCAAATCCTTTGGGGATACTGAAACTGAA
>JAHEAR010000030.1 GCA_024642665.1 Bacteroidota bacterium | reverse complement strand
GGGCATTTTCAGCGACCTCCCATTGTCCCGGGGCATTTTTAATTAATTCCATCATATAATTATCTATCATTGGATAACCTGATGTTTTGTCCAAATAGATATTGGAAATATTTCCCATTTTATTGACCGTAAAATAGAGCTTAGCAGCTTGTAGTTTCTCATTGTCCAAAAGGTTGATATTTTCCTTATTGTTCTCTTTCAGGTAATCCAGGAGCGCCTCATTTCCGGGGAGGTACGCTGCTTGCTTTTCCGGGACAATAGTCCTGCGAGGGTTGCAGAAACTAGACTCAAACTCTCCGGTCACCATATTCTTCTGAATGTACTCTGCCCTGATCAGAAAATTTGTGGAATAATCGCATGATTTCAACAGACCAAGCTGAGCGGAAGTCAGGGTTGCGCCATTGCCAGTTTCAAGTGTTTCAGATAATTTCTCATGATCCATAATGAATACGCTGACTTCATTGAATGACACAATTTGTGGGACATGGTCAGCGGGTAGAAAATCAATGACTGATGTAGCCCGATCCACCTCACCTTTTGTAATAGGTGCATATCGTGTACCCACCGCGTAGTCAAAATTGATGTCTATCATGTTTCCAATGGCTGTGCCAATCATTGTATTGGCCTTATTTGTGGTACCATAGGATGGTAATGTGAGACATAATTTGTTTTCATGGTTCCAATTGATAAAGCAAAAGGCGGTTAAGCTAAAGGTGGTGATTACAGCCCAAACAATTAAAATACTCTTTTTCATGGCTAATGTTTTAAGTGAAATAATTTCTTTCAAATGTATAGGGCATTGCCACCGGAGTAGGTTTATGAATTGTAAATTGATGTTAAAGTAGTGTAAAACAACCCTAATTGTCTAAGTTTCAAATAGCTTTGTTGAATGTCGCTACATCGGATCCAGATATATGTATTGGCCTTCGCCGGCCTTCTTTTGATGCCTTACAATAGTCAGGGACAAGATGCTCTAAATGAGAAGCATATGGAGGTCACGCTGCGGATGATTGGTCATCAGGTCTTGCTTAGCGCAGGGGATAGTACTTCCCGCGTCTTGCCGATCATTGAAGATGAAGGGCAGTACAGGATTCAATTTGAGTCTGAGTTAGCGATTGTACCTGATGATTTGGTCACCATTGTCAAACGAGTAGTGAGTGAGTCGAGCATTGCCAGTAGTTATATCGTGGAGGTAGAGGAATGCACTTCCATGGAGGTGGTCTATAGCTTTGAATTGAGTGCGTTGAATCAATCCGATATGGCACCGTGCAGATCGCGAAGTCTCCCCAATTCCTGTTACAGCCTTTTATTTACGTCTCTGGAAGGTGGTCAGGCAAAGGCGGAATCGGTAGTTGTTTTATCCAATGGGTTATTTGCAAAATCCGGTTCTCATAGTTCTATGATTGCCTTATTCGTCCTGCTGTTTGGCGGTGGTCTGTTTTTTATTTGGAAGAAAAGAAGAAAGAGTCCTATAGATCCCAACTTAATTGTCCTGGGTAATTATCATTTTGACAAAAGGAATACAGCGCTTTTGATTCAGGATCAAACGATTGAACTTACCGGGAAGGAAGCAGAATTGCTTCTTTTGCTTTATAATGATGCGAACACGACAGTGGAGCGTGAGTTTATTCTGAAAAAGGTTTGGGGTGATGATGGGGATTATGTGGGAAGAACGCTCGATGTGTTCATTTCGAAATTGAGAAAAAAGCTTGAGTTTGACGCAAAAGTAAAGATTCTGAATATTCGTGGCGTGGGGTATAAGCTGGTGGTGGATATTTAAGCGTTAGGGATGTTTTTAATCAGGAAAAGAAAAGGCAGGTTGGCAGCTTAATTAGATAATGTAATAATAACTGTTCGAGCAATTCAGAATAGCTATTATTTAGAAAGCAATGCATACTTGTTTTCGGAAATCAGTCCCATTTTATATAACTGGTTTATGGTATTATAATCTTTGACAAAATATTTCCTCAGGTTTTGATAAGCCCGTTCAGACAAGTATTCATCATCGCTGCGACCATTGTCCTTTTCGTGTATAGTGGCATTAATATTAAAATAGTCATTCAGATCCTCCTTTAATGTTTCAGTAGCAATTACTGCTTTTATTTGGTCAGGGTTACAGACGGAAAGAAATTGTCCGAGGTAATAGTATATATCTTCCTTCAGATGATGAATGTAAAATTCCTTTTGCTGAAAGTCAATGGCCGGAATTCCTTGATCATTATACAGGGCTTCAGCTAAGTCATTTGCATTTTTGAATTGCTCAAGCAATTGTTTTTCTCCTTTAAAACGATTCTTTTGTGTCTGATCTTCTACTACTAATTTGTATCGCCAGTTGAAGGCTGAAATAAATCTTGCAATTGGATTTCTGATCACTATAATGTATTCAAAGGACGGATTGAATTTAACCGGTGTAAGATGCTTTTCAATAAATTTTATACCATGTATTTTAAATTCCTCACGGATAGTCGATCCGCCACACTTTCCAATATGAATCAATACGGTATTCGATTGAAATGCATCATATTTACTTTTAATAAAAGCGATTTTCTTTTTTAGAAAAGCCACCATGGTTGTTTTTTGGTTATCTGAACGCTTCAATTTATTATATAGCATTTCAGAAGTTTATGAATGATTGTATATAAAAGTACTCTTTTTCTAAATACAGTAAATCTGAATAACACATCTGATGGCAAAGCTAAATAGCAGGTCAATTACCGAATTATTCGAGATGTATTCGTTTAAAGGGATGTAGTAATATGCTGGATCACATGATGTACATATTAAAAAATTCGATTATGTTTGGTATCAATTTTAATTTTCAGCAGCATTGATGATCACCGGACCAAAGCGTATCTGTTTACTTTCTGTGGAAATATTTGCCTGGGGCAAATATGGGGGATATGGCAAAGCCACAAGGATGATTGGAAGAGAGTTAGTGAAGCGTGGGTATGAAGTGTTTGCCGTGATTCCTCAACGTCATGGACAGCAGAAAGAAGAAAATCTCGATGGTATCACGGTGCTTGGCTATACACCTGCTGAGATACTAAACGTTGGCCAAATATGCAAACGGATCAATGCAGATATTTATCATTCCTGTGAGCCGTCTATAGCCACCTGGCTGGCTATGAAAGCTGTGCCTTCTGCAAAGCATATGGTAACCTGTCGTGATCCTAAAGGCTTTGATGAATGGATTCAGGAGTTTCGCCATCCGAGTAAAAGCAAATGGCAGGTGGTGCAAAACTATTTGTTCGAAGCTAATGGATTGGTGCGTCGGGCAGTTCGTTCGGCCAATCATGTTTTTGTGGCAGCTAAGTTTCAACAAGTTAAAACAAGGAATCTATATCAATTGAAGGTCCTTCCGGATTTTCTTCCTACACCGACGGAATTCATTCATGTAGGGTCCAAAGCTGATATTCCAACCGTCCTGTACATGGGGCGACTGGATCATCGTAAAAGACCTGAAGCCACCCTTAATCTGGCTAAATGCTTTCCGCAAGTTCAGTTCCGGATTGCCGGAAAATCCCGAAATCCTGAATATGAAAATCACCTAAAAGAAACATATTCGATTTATCCGAATATTGAGTTTCTGGGATTTGTAAAACAGTTTGAAGGAGATACTCATCATCGTTTATTGACAGAGGCATGGATTCATATTAATACCGCTATTCGTGAGGGTCTACCGAATTCTTTTATTGAAGCCGCAGGACACAGTTGTGCTATTTTGAGCTATGTCAATCCGGATGCATTTTCATCAACCTTTGGATACCATGCCGGAAAAGACGATTTTGAAAAAGGATTAAGCTGGTTGCTGGAGGATCAGCATTGGAAGGAGATGGGGCGAGCAGGATTTGAATATGTTAGTTCCACTTATGAGATGTCAAAAGCAATGGATGCTCATGAACAGGTTTATGCAAAAGCATGGAGCGTCCAATAGTTTGATGGACTTTGAAAAGGCTATTTTTAAGTTGTAACCCGAATGAATTTACTTCATGCGTGACTTTAAATTGGATTATATTGGGATTGGGGCCAATAAAGCAGGCACCAGCTGGGTGAATCAAATGCTTGGTGCACATCCGGAGATTTGTACTGCAGAACCAAAGGAAGTTCACTTCTTCCATGATATAACTGATTTTACACGGGAATCACACAAAGGTAATTTCGCCAAAGGACTGTCCTGGTATCAAAGATTCTTCAACCATTGTGCAGAGGGAAAGGTCAAAGGTGAGTTTACACCGAAATATTTAATTGATCCGGTTGTCCCAAAACGAATTCATCAGATGTTTCCAAATGTGAAGTTGCTTCTGTGTTTGCGTTCACCAGTTGACAGAGCGGTTTCGCAATATTATTTTTTAAAGTATTTTAATCAACGGGAGAAAAGGCCCATGCATCAGGCGTTGAGAGAAGAACCGGTTTATGTCCAAAATGGATTATATTTCCAAGCCTTGCAACGTTATCTTGAGTACTTTCCCTTATCAAAAATTCATTTTATTTGGTTTGAAGAAATCAAGGATAAACCTGAGATGGTCGTGCGTGACTTATATGCATTTCTTGGCGTCGATCCGACATTTGTTCCGGCGACATTATATCAAAAGAAAAATGCCGCCAAACGTTCCAGGTTTAAATGGATGCGTGATTTTATGGCTTCCGGAGAGAGATTTTTGACAACTGCCGGATTTTCACGCATTGTGAGGGGGCTGAAGGCAGCAAAAGTCAACTATCTCCTGTCATCCCTAAATTCTACATCAATTCAATATCCTAAACCGACAGATGCGGATAAAGCCTGGTTGCTTGATCAGTTTCGGGAAGATATTTTGAATCTTCAGCAACTTTCCGGTCGGGATCTTGCTTCATGGCTGTCCTAAAGCATAAACTATTCTTCAATTTGAGGGATTTCTTATTTTTGCTTTGTGTCAGCAGGTAACAAGAAATCCACTAAGCCTAAGCGAGTCCATAAGAAAGGTGCTGCACCTGATTCGCCTTTGCCTGGATGGAAGGGGATTGTCCCGTTGATTTATGGATTTGCCGGTGGTGCTGCCTTTTTTTATTTGCATCAAATACTCTCTTTTATCCCTGAAATGTCGTCCGGATTTATCGCAATGATGACCGTGATTGCGGGAGCACTTGCGTTATGGGGTACCTCTTCTTTTTTTCAAAAGCATATTCAGATAATAGCTTATTTCGCCTCAGGGTTGGTGCTTCTTCATATTGTAGCGAATGTTTTGGTGACCTATTCCTGGGTTAGTCAATCTGCGGTAATGTCATTTATTGCTGGTACGATAACCATTCCAATTGCAATCATCTGGTTTTTTATCCTGAAGTATCAAGCTGAACCTGAACCAGCCGTTAGTGTGAATGAATCATTTCATTTCCTTGAAGTCTTTAAACCCGTTTCAGCGAAAATAGCCGGCGTTTTGATTTTAGCAATTGGTGCCTTTCTGATCTTTTATAGACTTGGCTATTTTGATATCTGGGAAGATGAGAATCTGGTTATCAATGCCGCAGTGGGCGTGACTGAAAAAGGGTATTCCTATTTTGCTGACGGTTATTCAAGAGCACAGTTGCACACCATGCTTATTGCAGGGTTATTCGAATTATTCGGTCCTTCTGAATTCATCGGCCGTCTCCCTTCTGCAATTTTTGGAGTTCTTTTTATTGCTCTTTGTTTTTACGTGTTTTCAAGATGGTATGGACTGGTTTGGTTAGCCTTGCTTCTCCCATTGATTTGTCTGATGAATGACCGGTTTTTGTTGCTGTTTCGCTACATGCGCATGTATGCTTTACTGATTCCGGTCTTTTTAGCCGGAGTCTATATTTTCCACATGACGATAGATCGATTCCAGCAACCACTTTCGCTGATGCAGGATAAAGCTGAAAAACGCAAAACGTATGGGTTGGTGCTGCTCTCCCTCTTGTGTATACTGCTACTGGCTCATCTTCATAAGCTTTCTATGATAGTATTACCTGTTTTTGGTTTGTATATAATTTATCTGGGTCTTGTCTATCGTACAAAAGTACAAATGCGTTTTTTGTCAGTAATTGCCGTCGGAGTAGTGGTGATGTTATTTCTGACTTTTATAGTCCAATGGGAACCCCTGAAAATGTTCAGACAGGTAGCCGATAAAATATTGGCTCCTCATACGCCTTTAACAGCTTACTTTGAATATGTCTTCAACAATGGGTTGCCCCGTAATTCTACTATTCTTTTTTTAATCGTGGGGCTAGGGTTATTCTTTTCTAATGTTTCCAGAAGACTTAAATCACTTCTGGTGATTAATTATTTGCTGATCATCATTGCTGTAATTTCGATGGTCTATCTGATTGGAAACAGTGGAAGAGACTACCGGTACATCGCGCATATTGTGCCGTTTGTAGTTTGCTCGATTCTTCTGGTCACCTATTATGGTGGTAAAGTATTCGGTAAGCAACTTTATCCATGGAGTATGCTGACAATCTTACTGATATCCGGAATCCATTTTCATCAGGACTACCAGCGGGATTATGATAGGCATCCATGGGCTCCCCGCTATTCCATAGTTTATCAGACCCTGAAATCGAATTACAAACCGGGAGATGCTTTAATCGTCCAGAATGTTAAAACCTATTACCTGGATCCGGAAATGCTGGCGGGGGACAATTTCCTAAAAGTATCTAAAAAGGGAGATTATACGCTGGATCAGTTTAAAGCAGATGTCAGAAGCAAAGGGCACGGCTGGGTCATGTGGGAATGGCATAAGTCGCATCATTGGCGGGAAGAAATCAGGCAATATATTTACAAAAAATTTAAGCCTTATCACAATGCCAACATGGATGATTACGGAGTGGAATTGTTTTATTTTGATGAGTCAATGATTGGGCAGGGACAAAAGTGAATGTATTATGACTAAAGCAAAAAGTAAAAAGAGCCAAACGGGTAAGCAGAGAAATAAAATTCAATTGCCTGTATGGCTATTAAATGCTAAACAATCTTTCTGGTTATTTGGTGGTATCGCTACGCTGCTTACAATCATCCTTTTCGCTCCATATCTGTTTGGACCCAACCTGTATATTTTTAATGATGTGGGTTCGGACACCCTTACCGTATTCTTTCCGAATATTTCACAAAGTGCACGATATTTTCAGGAAGAAGGGTTGCCCGGATGGTCCTTTTATCTTGGATTAGGGAAAAACTTTTACCCTGGATTTTTGCTGAATCCTTTTTACTGGATTTATCTGCCGATGGATGCAGAGTCCATAGCCTATACGATTGCCTGGGTGCAGGCCGCGGTATTACTAGGCACGGGATTTGTTTTTTACAAATTTCTAAAAGAAGCGCAGTTTGATGATCTGGTTTGCGTTATTGGTGCTTTGATATATACCTTTGGAGGATACGCCGTGCTGGGCAATTCATGGTACGGTCACGCATATGTCATCTTCTGGATGACATTGGGTTTCTATGGTTTTGAACTTTTGCTTCGTCGTAAGATTTGGTGGGTTTTTCCGATCCCTTTTATTTTTCTTCTTGGCCCGAGAGCCTATTTTCTGATTTTGTTCATGGCTCTTTACGGCCTAGTTCGAATGTTTGATGTTTATGGTATCGTCTGGAAACCGATTCTACAAACCTATAAACGCATGATTATTGGCGGCATCGTGGCGTTGCTGTTAATCACACCTTTTGTGGGGGGGAAATGGCATAAGTTTGCCTATAGCCCCAGAGTGACAGGTAATGTATCTTATCAGGACAAACTATCGGACCAACCTGTTTTTCTAATATCAAATGCTGAGCATAATGTGACTGCCTTGATGCGAACCTTTGCCAATCACATGATGGGAGCGGGTAGTGATTATCAGGGTTGGCGAAATTATCTGGAAGCGCCTTGCTTTTACATGGGTCTGATTACCTTGCTCTTTGTTTTCCAGTTTTTTGTGTTGGCTGAACGAAGGAGAAAATGGATTTATGGCTCGCTGCTAATGTTTTGGTTGATTCTCATTATTTTTCCATGGTTCAGATATGCCTTCTATGGGTTTGCGGGAAATTATTATAAGGGTGCGCTTTCTTTATTCATTCCCTTTAGCTTTCTATTTACAGGTATGCTGGGATTCCAGGAGATTTTGAAAGGAAAGCCACTCAACAAATTGGTTTTATTTCTTTCCTCCTTGTTATGGCTGATACTCCTTTGGTATCCGTATGATGTGAAAGGAGTTGCCATCGATCCGTCCATCCAAATTGAAGTCTCTTTATTTATCCTTGGCTATACCGCATTATTATGGTTTTATGCTGAAGGAATACTGCACAAAATGGTGCTTCCGGGATTAATTTGCATGATTGGATTAGAGGCAATATTGCTGGCCTGGCCTTCCGTAAATCATCGGACTCCAATGCTAAAGGCAGACATCACTAACAAAAAATTCCATTTTGATGATACGAGTGAGGCGGTTCGAAAAATTAAGGAGACGGACAAAGATTTATTTTATCGGATTGACAAAGTTTATGGATCGATTAAGACAGGGTATAATGATGGCCAAATACAGGGTTTTTTTGGTTCTAAGTCTTATCAATCGCACAATCATAAAAACTATGTACGTTTCCTCGATAAAACGGGTGTCATTGATGCAACAAAGGAGGCGAATACCCGATGGCTTGTTGGTGTAGCCACCACCAATATATTGCATGGCTTGTTTTCCATTAAATATCTTTTGTCGGACCCAGATACTGAATCCAGAGTAGATAAGGCCATATACAAGCCGCTCGAGACTACCGGAAAAACCTCGTCATGGGAGAACAAATATTATATTCCTTTTGGCATACCCATTCAATCTTATCTCACCGAAGCACAATTTGAAACCTTGTCCTCTTCTGAGCGTAAGCGTGCACTATATTTTGCAGTCATTGGAAATGAAAATGATAACTGGCTCAACCTTCTTCCCAATTTTCAATTGGAAGGATTTTCTTTTTATGGTACGGCGATCAAGGACAGGACAAAATTGCTGTCCACGCAGGCTATGACTATGGATTATTTTTCACACAATGAGATCAAAGGGCATATTGATGTGGACGCTAATACAATGATGTTTTTCTCAATTCCTTTTGATGATGGATGGCATGCGTATGTCAACGGGACGGAAAATGAGTTGCGGAAAATTGATTATGGGTTCACGGGATTAATGTTGGAACCCGGGCACCATTCCATTGTACTGAGATACACGCCACCGATGTCGAAGTTGGGATGGATCGGGTTTGCGATTGGGTTGATCGCTCTGATCGGGCTTCTTAGATTTGGAAAGAATATTTAATCCACAACGAATAGCTTTACTGCTTTCGTTGTGCACGGTTGAGAAGCCATTGGATATCTGATTTCCGGAGTATCAGTATATGGCGTAATGAAAATCTTAATTTTTTTTGCGCCATTCGGATCAGATAAAATGAAGTGACACCATAAGCCGCACAGGTAGCCCATGATGCTCCGACAATTCCAAAGGTGGGTATCAGTAATAAGTCCAGAATGACAGTAATGATGACGCCTGCCCACGCTGCTCGGACAGGATACTGCATCTCATTGATGGCTCTGAAATAGCCTGTAAATACAAGGCGCTGTGAAATAAATAGTATGCCTATGGCCAAAACCTGGGTTGCCGGTACTGCCAGTTGGAATGCTTTGCCAAATAGAACGGGAATAAACAACCAGGAGGTACTACTGATCCCGATGGCTGCCGCCAAGGCAATGCTTAAATTAAGTCGTGCAATTCGTTCTACAATTTCATTGTGTTTGTCTGCTGTTGTTTCTGCGATATACGGCACTAAGACCTGCGTGAATGGGGTCATGGCATCACTGATGAAATTAGTGACCTGTGTGGCCAGCCCATATTGTCCGAGTGTGGCAGTTCCGTTGAAAAACTGAACAAACCAAACGTCAAGACGCTTATTCAGAAAGTGCCCCGAAGCACTGACCAGACTTTTGTAGGATAAGCTTGAAATGGGCTTGAGGTATTCTTTGAACTCAACTGAAAATGAAATAATCTTATGGCGGGAAAGGATTATCCAGCCGATGAGTAAAAGAAAAAATTCTACAACCAGAATAATTTTAAAGCACGTGATGAAGGCCACAGGCGCTTTGGATGAAACGGTGTAAAGCAATAATCCGCCATACGTTATGGACGGAATCAGCTTCCCGAGGATCATGTAATAATTAAATGCTTTGAACTTAAACTTTCCTCTCAACGTGGCGAGTATCAGGGTAGATACTCTTCGTAAACCAAAAGAAACCAGTAAAAAGATAAAGAAAAACATGACCGGTTGATCGGGCGGAATCACCCATTTCTCACCTCCCGGAATGATGAAGATAATGATCGCTAATACGAAGGCAAAAGCTACGATGGTGATGAAGGCCAACAACGCTATGGCACTGAAAATGGAAGGTGCTTTTGCTTTGTCTCGCGCAAGAAAGACGGGAAGAGAAGATTCCAGCTGAAACCCGATGACGGTAAAAAAGAGATTGAGCGAGGCAAAGGTGAAGGTGTATATTCCATTTCCTTCAGGTCCTAATAGTCGGGTCAGAAATACGACAGACAGAAAGCTCAGGAGCATGACCGGTAGCCTGCTCAAAAGGGTTAACTGCACATCCTTTTTCATCTGACTCATGACACCATTGATTTGGAAAGCAACTCAATGTACTGATCTGCAATGGCTGGCCATGCAAAAACATTGATGGCACGTGTTCTGGCTTTTGTCATCAGTTGTGCGCTAACGTCAGGATTATCGAGTAGTTTTTCAAGTTGCTCCTGAAGCGCGGCTTCATCCCCCGGCGGAATACATATACCTGCTTCTCCGACCGTTTCCGGGCACCCTGAAACATTAGATGTAATAATGGCGCAGGCGGAAGCCATGGCTTCCAGCAGAGATGAACTGGCATTTTCATTGCCGGACACTAATGAAAAAATGGAAGCTTCAGCGACTAGATTTTTATATTTTTCACCTTGATTATCCAGCCACCCGTGAAAAATTACAGCGGTTTGACTATGCTGCGCTATTTCCTTTAAGGCTGGCAGGGAAGGGCCATCACCACAGATATGAACTTCTATTGGATAGGCTTTTTTTGCGACTACATGCAATAGGTGTTGAAATCCTTTTCTGGGTAATATTCTTCCCGTCGAAACTAATATTGGTTTTTTTGAGCCCGGCGTAAAATAATCCGTGTCAATTCCACTGGGGATATGCATCAGTTGCTCATCGTATTGCGTGATTGTTTCCCGTAGGAGAGAACGCAAAAATTTGGATGGAAATACGATAAAAGAACTGTCCCTGATAATCCCTTTAATCCAGGTTGGTGTAAAACGATGAATCATTTGAAACCGGTCAGGATTATACCCCGGGACATCACTGCCATGCGAAGAGATGATATAGGGGATGTTATAACGCTTTCTAACCCATTTTGCAATCAGCCCCGTAGGAATTAAAAAGTGTGTATGACAGACGTCATACTTGTTTTCGTTGACTAGCTTTTTTAATCGGTGTTTGCAAGCAAAGATGAATGCGATATGTTCCCAGAAATAGGAGATATGCGCGTATCGTCGAAAACATTTAATACGTATGATGTTGACACCGTCTTTTACTTCCTCCAATGGCAAATCTCCAGTGTGCATAGTTACGACTGTAACCTGATGTCCTTTTAGGTGATATTGTTTATTAATCTCATGGGATTGAGGAGAGGCACCGCCACCGATGGGTGGATATTCTATCGACAGAACAAGAATATTCATATGGTTATCAGGATATTAATTTCAAAAATTGTTTTTGAAATTTTGACAGAATGTGCTGCCATTCAACATCCTCATGAATAGCTGCCACTTTGTTGGTAAATGAATCTTTGGTTTTGCTGTTACCGGCCATTACATGATGATGAACAGGCATGCGATCGGTAGAGGGTAATGGCAGTCCAATAAAGTCAGACATTCTTTGTGCTTCCTCAGGGTAATTGGCATAAAACCGGTTGTAATCCACTTCAAGATAGTTGAGATTGTTTTTCCTGAGGTAATGTTTGATCAGAAAGTTATTCGCATAGACCGAAATGAATGCCTTTCGGAATGAATATCCTCTTTTAATAAAAGAAGATATGTTGGCTTCTGACTGACGTTTTAGAAATATGATTTTGATTTGTTGGTCTGTGAGGATATTCAGCCAGCCATTCAGCATTGAAATGCTTTTTGAAGTATCCACAATGTATTTTGATTCCGGCATCAGCGTCAATACACGATCGCTCAATGAAGTATAAAACGCAAGGAGTTCCCGTTTTGAATCATCCGGTAAATCATTTTTCTTTTTTAAAAAAAATGAAAGCGGTTTGGTGCTCCTTATTTTGGTCACTACGTCTCGTTTGAGTGCATTGTAGATTGGAAAATAGTCGCCATAAAATGCGCAGTTCGCTACCGAATGACCGCAAGAACAAAATCGATCTTTCATCCAGGAACGGCATTTTAATTCCCCGAGATTGACAATTGCCTGATTGGTGGACAATAAAAACCCAAGTAATGTCGAACCGGAATGGCTGTTGCCAACGACATAAATCATTGGGAGTGTTGATGAAGGATTAGTCATTGGGGAGAGCACAGTCAGTGGTATAGGGTAAAATTCAGTTACTTTTTCGCTAAGATACAAAAGCTGTATTTTGTAACTCGATTGAGCGAAGACAATAGTTTAAGGATTATGGAGCATACTATCAGAGAAAGGCGCAGTGTTTTTATTGGAGGAGCTTCGCGCAGTGGCACGACCATGCTCGGAGCGATGTTGGGTAGCCATAGTGCAGCCATAGTAACTCCGGAGAGTCAGTTTAAGTTTGACACTGAACTTATTAAAAAGGCGTCGGATCCCGCGAGGCACGATATTTTTACTTCCATTGAATCCCATCCACGTTTTAAAGTATGGGATTTGATGCCAAACTGGGATGGTTTTGACGGAAAAGGATTAAGTTCCTCTGTCCTTGGCTTGGTGGATCAATATGCTGCTAACTGCAAGAAATCTGAAGCTTCATTTTGGATAGATCATACGCCCACTAATTTGCGCTACAGTCAATTTCTTGATCAGCATTATCCGGGATGTCTTTTTATTCATATTGTACGTGATGGCAGAGCTGTGATGGCTTCACAATTTGCTTTGGATTGGGGAAGTAATGATCCGATTTTTGCTTCCTTGAAATGGATTGAACCGCTTTGTGTTGGCCTGGCCTGTGAGGCTGCATTTAAGGATCGCTGTATAAGAATACAGTACGAGGAATTGGTTAAATATCCTGAAAAAGAATGCCGGAGAATTTGTGATTTTCTGAATATAACATTCGAACCCAATATGATTGCAGGAGCAGATTTTAGAGTCCCGTCTTATACCGAATCGCAGCATCAACTGGTGGGCCAGGCGCCTGATCCACAACGGATAGACGATTGGCAAAACGCTCTTCGAGCAGAGGATATCCGGATATTTGAAAGTATGACATTTGACTTGTTGCCGATGATGGGTTACGAAAAGAAGTTTCCAGAGATAGTAGAAAAACCAAAAGAATTTAAGCAAATCTGGATACTATTTAAGGGAGCTTTAAAGTATCTCACCGTAAATGCATGGCTTGCAAAGCGGAGAATTTCAGCACAAAAAAGAAAATAGTATGACAGGATCAGGTTTTTCTTTTCTTTTTCTCGGCCGCCGGAAATAACACATTGTTAAGAATCAATCTGTAGCCCGGACTATTCGGATGCAGATTCAAATCTGTATCCGGATCAGTTACATAGTGCCTGTAATCTTCCGGATCATGACCCCCATAAAAAGTCCAGGTACCAAAACCAAAAGAACTGTGAATATAGCGCACTTCATTCTCCGGTTTATTTTCACCCAACACCAGGACATCTGATTTTAGATAGTTTTTATCAAAGGCGGTAGTTTGCCCCATAAATCCCTTGATGGTGGTCGTATGATTTTGTGTCAACATTGTCGGAACAGGATCCCATTTTGCTGAAAAGTTGAAAAGCGTAAAATAATCTCGCTCTGCATCTACACTTCTGGCCTTGTGGTCAATGGTTGAAAATTCGTATTCCATCGGATTGGTTACCAGTTGAAAATCCTTAAAGGCAAAACATTTTGAATAATCCAATTTCGATTGTGCCTGCGGATCAGCAGCATCACCATCAAATACTTCCGCACAGATGTCAAGACCTTCGGCTGCCAGAGCGATATCATAGGAATCTGTCGCACTGCACATCGCAAACATAAATCCTCCACCTCCGACATAATCGCGTATCTCCTTCACCACCGCAAGTTTCAATTGTGATACTTTGGCAAACCCGAGGTTTTTAGCCAGCGCTTCCTGACGCTGTTGATTTTCACGATACCAGGGTTGCATACTAAAGGAACGGTAGAATTTGCCATACTGACCAGTGAAGTCTTCATGATGGAGATGGAGCCAGTCATAATCTGCAAGTTTGCCGGAAAGTACTTCTGTATCGTAGATTTTGTCGTAGGGAATTTCAGCATACGTCAAAACAAGAGTCACTGCATCATCCCATGGCTGGATACGTTCTCCACGAGAATCAAAGTCCGGCGTATATACTGCTATTTTTGGGGCTGCTTCCAGTTTGATGGTCTCCATATTCACCTCAGGATGGCTGATTTCGGTCCTGATATTGGCAAATTCGCCATTGGAAATCACCTGATAAGTGACATCACGTGTTTTACATTCCTTTTCGAACAGGGGATTAGCCTCAAAAGCAAAAGAACCACCCCGATAATTTAGCAACCAATAGGCTTCCACCCCTGCATCCAGCACCCAATAGGTGATACCATAGGCTTTCAGGTGATTGCGCTGTGTTTCGTCCATTGGAATCAGAATATAGGATCCAAATGCATTTCCACTCACAAATAGCAGAATGATACTGAATACTATAGATCGAATTAGCTGAATCCCACTCATAATTTCTAAAAATTGACCATTTTATACCACAAAGATACCTCTAAAACGTCCTAAAGGTTCAAAAATTTGATTTTTGGAGGTTCGAACTGACAATCGCGTGACACAGATATTTTTTCAATCTTTGTGATCGTTTAGCTAAACAGCTTTATCATAAAAATTAACTGGAAACGTGCAGAATTTTGACTTGCAATATCCATCCTGGTATATTCTTTTTTGTGTTATAACAGGGATCGCAGCGGCGGTACTCTTGTATCGTAAGGACACCACCTTTGTCGATCAGGCACCGATACTGAAATATCTGATGGCATTCCTCCGAGGATTGGTAGTGACCGTCCTATGTTTTCTGCTGCTGGCCCCACTGATGAAATTGATGCAGACGCGATCTGAACCACCTATTATCGTTATCGCTCAGGATCAATCCACCAGTATACGTGAAGATTTTTCAAAAGAAGATTCCACTGTATATATGGTCGCGCTGGAAGACCTGAGCACAAAGCTTGAAGAAAAATTTATTGTCCATAAAATAGGTTTTGGAGAAAAGGTCGAAACGGTTGATCAATGGGTGATGGATGACCAGGCCAGTGACCTGGGAGAGTTTATGACCTATTACAATGAGCAGTATCGCGGACAAAATGTAGGGGCACTGATTGTCGCTTCTGATGGTGCTATCAATCGTGGCCGAAATCCTTTATATACGACATCTGTTCAGAAAGCTCCAATGTCTGTCATCGCGCTTGGGGATACGGTGATGAAAACTGATCTGCAGATTAGAAATATCTTCCATAATAGCATATCATATCAAGGAGATAAGTTTACTGTACAGGCTGATATCTCTGCTGAACGATTAAATGGAGCAACTTCCGTTTTAGAGATAAGACATCTGTTAGATGGTAAAAGTGTTTTACTGCAAAGTGTCCCCATTCAGATCAATTCAGATCCATGGTTTAGCACCCGGGAGTTTACGATTGAAGCAGATCAATCCGGTGTTCAACGGTATCGTATTCAGGTAGCAAATGTCAGGAATGAAGTCACCTATGTCAATAACAGCAGAGATTTTTTTGTAGAGGTGATTGATGGACGGTTAAATGTCCTGCTACTGGCAAACAGCCCCCATCCGGATCTGGCCGTGTGGAAGTCTGCCTTACTGGAGCAACGTAATTATGAAGTGGACATAGCCATGGCAGCAGATTTTGATCCTGCCGATCTTAAGAAGTATGATTTAGTCGTCCTTCATCAACTACCATCTTCTAAGCATCCAATGAAGACCGTTTTGGAGGCGATCGAACGGCAGGGAATCCCAAAAATAATGGTGACCGGATACCAAACGGATCTGTACGCATTTAATTATGCGCAGTCTCTCCTGAAGATTGAAAATGGGGACATTAAAACTCCAAATGAAGTCACCATGATTATTAATCCCGGATTCAATAGCTTTAATACATCTGAGGAATTGAAAAGTAAACTGTCAACCTTTAGTCCCTTAAACTCACCATATGGAGAATATACATCTTCACCTACGGCGCAGGTATTATCCTATCAGCGAATTGGAAGAGTCGATACACAGTTTCCGCTCATTCTGATGGGTGAGCAAAATGACGTCAGGACGGTAGTGATTGCCGGCGAGGGTATTTGGAAATGGCAGCTGTACGATCAATTACAAAATGGATCAAAAGAAATTACGCATGAGTTGTTGAGTCAATTGTGTCAATATGCTTCTACTAAATCGGATAAAAGAAAATTCAGGGTGACGACGCCTAAAAAACTTTTTACGGAGTTGGAGGCGATTTCATTTCAGGCCGAGTTGTTCAATGATAATTATGAGCTAATCAACTCTCCTGAGGTATTGATGATCATTCAAAATGAAGAAAGACAGGAATTTGACTATGCATTTAATACTTCCGGTCAGTCATATGCCCTGGAAGTTGGCAGATTTCCAGAGGGAAATTATACCTATACAGCCACCACGGAATTAAACGGTATTCGGCAGACGGCCAATGGAAAATTCGTGGTTCAGCCGGTTCAATTGGAATCAATGACCTCCACCGCTGACCATGGACTGCTTCGTCAACTGGCTGAGCGTCAAGGGGGTAGTTTTGTCTATGCCGATCAGATGGATCAGCTGGCAGAACAAATCCTGACCAACGCTAATATTAAACCTGTCATGTACAGCAGCACCCAGACAAAGCCTTTGATCCACGTCAAATGGTTATGTCTTTTATTGCTTGCCGGGCTGTGTATGGAGTGGTTTTTGAGAAGATTCTATGGTGGGTATTAAAAAGATGATAATTTAGAGAACAATATGATGGATATGTCCGATAGAAATAGAATCGTTACGCTGGATGAATTTATCCTTAAACAGCAAAAGGAGTACACTTCAGCTACCGGCGAACTCACCAATTTGCTGAGGGATATTGGGGTAGCAGCCAAAATTATTAACCGGGAGGTCAACAAGGCCGGCCTTGTGAATATCATCGGGGTAGCCGGCGCCGAAAATGAATCCGGCGACACGGTGCAGAAACTGGACATTTATGCCAATGACAAACTCATAGAATGTCTGGGCAATAGCGGAGAGTGTGCGGCGATTGGATCGGAAGAATTGGAGAACATTGTACACATACCTCCTGTCGCAAAGAAAAAACCAAAATATGTTGTCGTTTTTGATCCGCTGGATGGTTCCAGTAATATCGATGTGAATGTTTCGGTAGGTACGATTTTTAGCATTTACCGGAGAGTTTCTGATCTGTCAGGCCCGGCTACATTAGATGATTTTCTGCAACCCGGAACGGCATTGGCAGCTGCGGGATATGTACTTTATGGTACTTCTACTATTCTGGTGTACACTACCGGACATGGGGTGAATGGATTTACACTGGATCCTTCCATAGGTGAGTTCTGTCTCTCGCATCGTAATATCCGTATTCCGGTAGATGGAGCGTATTACTCAGTCAACCA
Organism: Bacteroidota bacterium; assembly: GCA_024642665.1. Taxonomy (GTDB): domain Bacteria; phylum Bacteroidota; class Bacteroidia; order Chitinophagales; family Saprospiraceae; genus Opimibacter. The sequence continues at coordinate 25,869 of JAHEAR010000030.1, read as the reverse complement.
GGGGTATTACCTCAAGTTTGATCTTGAAATGAGACGGTATATTGATCATTGCTCAGATATGAATTTTGGATTAAGGTACATCGGTTCGATGGTGTCCGATATTCACAGGATTATGATTCAGGGTGGAATATTTCTCTACCCCCATACCCGAAAATATCCTAAAGGGAAGCTTCGACTGCTTTATGAGTGCAATCCTATGGCGATGATTGTTGAACAAGCCGGAGGTATTGCCATGACTTGTAATCTGGAGCGTATTCTGGAGTTGCCGGTTTATGACCTTCATCAACGTGCGACTATTTCAATCGGTAGTCCGGAGATGGTTTCTCAAATGAAATCATTCGTGGAGAAATACAGCGCATCCGTTAAAACTTGAGAAGGGTAATAAATTCTAATTTGTTTCTTCGAAAGTAAGATAGGGTAGTAATCGATCACACCAGGTTGTATCCGGTGGGAATACTTTTCTAAAATCCCCTGATGTCTTAAAAGGTCCATGATTGTTTTTGTAAGCAATAATCATGGGGTTGAATTTTTTGTCCAGATAGGGATGATAAAATTTTTTCCAGTCGATCTCATTTACATTCTTTGGTTTCACGGGTTCACGAATGGTCAACAACGGTGTTATTTTTTCAATGGTCTCAGAAGGGATGCCATAGCATGATTGTATTTGGTCTACGTGAAGAAATCCACCAAGACTGTTTCTAAGACTGATGATTCGATCAGCAAATACAGGCCCGATACCTGGTAATGAATCCAAATCAATAGCCGCGGCAGTATTTAAATCCAGAATTCGTTTCGGCAGGTAACGATTGGGATCAAATGTACGTTCGACAGGTGTTGCAGTTGTTCCTGTTTTTATTTCCGGAAATAAAACATATGGGGCTACAGATCCCCATTTTGCTGAATCCATGCCGTAGATTTTCAACACATCTTTTTCATCTTTTATCACGCCACCTGCTTCCATATACCTCTTTAAATTACCGGCGACATAAGCATCGAAGCCGATCGATTTTAATTCATCAGGGGTGGCCTCCATGATATTTACGGGAACAGGAATATCCGAAGATCTGATCTCGGCTTCATTTGAAGGAAAGCGACGTGGTTTTTTTGTAACACCTTTTTTGGATGTTGTTTTATCGTTCCTGATGTTGTCTTTGAAATAATCTTCTTTTTCCATCGACATGGCTTTATTGATCTCCAATGATTCATTCAACTCTGATCTGGGAATGGCATACTTGATGAGTTCCCAACTAAGTAGAAAGACCACCAGTACAATGATGTAAATACGATCTGTGCGGGCCAGGGTAAATTGGTATTCTCGCTTCATAGGGGTATGCTGAAGTAACCATCTGCGTCAATATCCCAAAACTTGATTTCACTCACCTGAAGACATTCTATAATCTCTTTTTTTGTTTTTCTTTCCAGGTGAACCGGTAGAATGATCACCGAATGATTGTTGGTTTGGAGATAATTTTTCAGATCAATAATATCAGGACAATGATCAATCAGTAAATAGGAAGCTCTCGGATTAGCCATGGGTGGAATTTCTTTTCCATTCCAAATCCATAATGAGAGAGCCGAAGAGTAGAATCCTGCATGGGATAAGTATCGATCTGCCCGCGTATATATTTTATTTGAATCAAGTGGATCGACATGAATGACATCTCTGAAGACCCGGTTTCCACCGGCTGAAAATTCAACATGTTGATCGGAGACCATGCTATCCTGCAATGAAATGCAACGACCGTCCATGATGATATCCATAACCAGTCCACTGTAGTTATGATATACTGTCAGATCGCTGGTTGTCCACTGCCTAGTTCGATGCCAACAAAGTGTCAGCAGGCCGGTAAGCGAAAAAAGCAGCGCCAGTTTTCTGCCGTTGGACCATTGATAGAGTAATCCGCAAGCGAATGAAAGTGCGGACATCATGAGCCATAATTGCGCATAAAACGGCATGGAAAAATTCATATCAGGATTGAGGCCCGCCATCCATTTCATAAGGAAAAGGAAGAAATGAGATAGCTGATCATACCATTGCCATAGCCAATCTAAATGCAACGGGGATAAAATGATATTAAGTAGTGCGCCAAAAATGATAATATAACTAGCCGGCATAGCCACCAGACTGCTCAAGGCAAACGTTAAAGGCAGTTGATAAAATTGGTGGAGAATGATTGGAATAATAAAAATCTGGGCAGCGATAGAAACCGATGTAATTTCCCAAATGCGTTGCAGGATGATTTGTCTGAATGAATAATATCTGATAATCGGTTTGGCAAAAAGGAGGATACCTGCCATCGCCAGAAATGAAAGCTGGAAACCGATATTATGCCAGATGAACGGATTACTCCAGAGCATTACAAAAGCTGCAAATCCCAATAGATTCCAAATCTGTGTATTCCAACCCATAGCTTTCCCTACAATGAAAAGGATAATCATCAGTCCAGCTCGCCAGACGGCAGGACTGGCTCCGGTAAGCCCTACATAAATCAGAATGGAAAGGGCATAGAAACACAAGCGAATCATTCTGCGTGGAAGGGCTCCGGACCCCGGTGCTCCAAGCATCAGATATAGCATACTATAGATAATCGCCATGTGCATGCCAGAAACGGAAAGCACATGCATAGCTCCGGAATTTGCGAAAGCATCGCGAATCTCCTCATCCATGCTGCTTCGCTCACCAAAAACAAGGGCATTGCTCATCTGTGCTACATCCGTTGAGGTGTGTTGCGTGATGATGTCACAAAGTTGAGCCTGCCATTTGGCAGATAGGCGCATGAAGCTATACCCCTGATTTGGATGTAAAAAGATTGTGGAGTCAGCGCAGCTTATCTGGTGTCGAATACCCAGTGTTTTATAGTATTGCCGGAGATCAAAGGCATGCGGATTCTTTGGGGCGGAAATAGGGAAGAGCCACCCTTGAATGTTCAGGATATCCTGTGGATAAAATCTTTTGTACTGTGAACCCTTTATTCGGACCAGAATGAATTTGTCTGTAAATGGTATTTGTTGATTTGCATTTTCAATGTGGGATTCTAAAACCTTGCAATGGAGTGTTAGGCTATTTGTCTTTTTTTTAAGGACACTGATGACACTGACAATTGCTTCTGATTTACCGCCCTGTGCGATATCATCTTTTGGAAAATTTTCTTTTTCAATTTCTGCGTGTCTGAATACACCGGCAAGTAAAATGCAAATGCTTAAAAAGAGGGTGGCTACAATTTGTTTTCCCGGCTTGTAAATAACGGAGGTGGCTAAAGCGCATAAAATAAAGACCGAAAAGAGTATCCATAATCCTGTACCCGTGGGAATGAAATCATAATGCTCTACCACGCTATAAGCGAGAAGCAGGAGCAAGGCAAGCCATAAAAATGGGCTGTTCCGTAGGTTGATCATGACGGATGATTGTTCCCTAGAAGTGTATTAAACAGGGCAAAATGTTACTGATAGTCAGGCAAATAGCACTTGCTATTGTTTTTGGCACGGTTTTTTACCCTATTTCCACGGAAATGATATAGATCTGACCTTGAACTTTAGGAATCTGGCATATGTAGCTTTGCTAGCCGGTTGGTTATGCTTTTGCTTTTGGTTATATGCCGATGGAATAGTACCAAGGATGCATCTCGTTCAGGAAACGTCCTGGCCCGAATATTCCGAGACATTAGCTTATCCTCTGGCGTTTACATGGACATCCGATGTCCCCTTAATTGGCAGTGGTATTGAAGTGCTAAAAAAAGAAGTGGAGCAACTGGATGAAAAGAATGAGGTTTTAGTGGTGCATGGATTTTATTTCAGAGATGAAAAGGAAGATTTGGATCAACTTCAACAACTAGCACTTAGCAGGATAGACCATGTCCTTGAATACTTGAATATTGATCGGCAACGTATTATCAAAGTGATTGGCGATCAACCGGTAAATGGAGATGTGCGATCTAATCCCTTTGAAGCAATCCGGTTTGAGCGTTATCAGACTTCAAGTTTGTTGAACGCCGGTCTGGATACTTTTGAAATATGTTTTCCGATCAAAGATTCATTGGTGATACCGATCATTCTGACCGATCAGTTTTTGGAATGGATGGGAAGACCATCAAAGCAAAAAGATGCGATCATCCATATCACAGGAACGGCGGATGGTGGGGGCATCGTAGAATCATCAGAGATCGCCTTGGAAAGGGCACTTTATATAGAAACATTATTATTAAATGAAGGCTGGGAGAAAGAACAAATTCAAATTTCTTCCGGACAACGAAATCACCCGCTCGCCCTTCGAAACCGTTGTGTTGTAGTTTTTTTTGAGTAAGGTGTAAATAGAAAAATCATGGTGTTGTTAAATATTTTTAATAATGAAACTTTCCTGCTGGCTGCAGAAACACTGATCATTGTGATTGGCTCTATGTTGCTTGGCATACTGCTATGCTATCTGAATTCCTGGGGGCTTAAGCGCAAATTTATGGAGTATGATAAGGCTCTGGAGGAGGAGAGAAAGCGAACAGCTGATGTCGTCCAAAAACTGAGTGAAGTTTTAAAAAGTAAATCGACATTGGAAGAAGAGATTGAATTTGGTCGTCGGAAAATTTCAGAACAGGCCCGAACCATTTATGATCAGCAGATTAAATCCAGAGAACAAGAGGTCGAAAACACAAACCAAAAAACTGCTTTCGATCAGTTGAATGCAACCATCGATGCATATCAACAAAGAATTAATATCATCCAGCAGGATCTTGAAAAATCCAAAATAACAAAAGTTAAAACCAGAAAAATAAGTCAGAAAGCTCCGGTAATTGTTTCTTATGAACATGTCAGCAAACTGCTTGGCAAACAGGTGGCTGAGAATGATTTGACACTTATTCTTGGTATAGGCCCAAAAACAGCAGAACTTTTAAAGTCGCATGGTGTAGACACATGGGAGAAACTTTCCGTTACACCACTTTTAAATTTGAGTAAATGGTTACTGGCCGCAGGAGGTATTTATAAAAATCAGGACCCAACCAGTTGGGCTAAGCAAGCAAAAATGGCCACCCAGGGAGAGTGGCGTAAGCTCAGAATCTTCCAGGAAACGCTAAGAGGCAAAGCCTAAGTGATTTTAATGCTGAGAAATCGAGCATTTGGATAAACAATTCAAGTCCCTCGGTTGTCCTATCTTGCGAGCAAATAATCAAACCACCATTTGGGAAATCTCAACGTACTCACCAAATACTTTCTAAAGTATAAATACCATCTGATTCTTGGGATCGTGTTTGTTGCCGCAGGCAACTATTTCAGAGCATGGCAACCCCAAGTAATTCGGGAGGCTCTCGATTATGTCCTTGCACAACTTGACGCTTATAATCTTGCAGATGCAGAGCAAAAAGTAGTTATTCAATCCGCATTGAAACCTGCCTTATTCCGGTTTGGGGGTCTGGTCATTGTGTTGGCTCTGACCATGGGTGTCTTTATGTATTTTATGCGACAGACGATTATTGTCATGTCCCGACTCATTGAATATGATTTGAGGAAACAAATTTATGATCATTATCAGGTACTGGATAAAGGGTTTTACAGAAGAAACAGGACCGGTGATATGATGGCCAGAATCGTTGAGGATGTCAATAAAGTTCGGATGTATTTAGGTCCGGCAGTGCTCTACGGTATCAATCTCATCACTTTATTCGTCATGGTGATCTACGCCATGCTTAAAGTAGATGTTCGTTTGACAATTTATTCACTTATACCGCTTCCTGTTTTATCAGTCTCGATATATTATGTCAGTAGAATTATACAACGACGCAGCCAATATATTCAGGCTAAACTTGGGCAGTTGACGGCTATTGTACAGGAAGTGTTTTCCGGGATCCGACTGGTCAAATCTTACACTCAGGAAAAAGCGTTTAGTGCTCACTTCGAAAAGGAGAGCGACGATTATAAATCAAAAAACATGTCTCTGGCATTTGTGGAAGCCATGTTTATTCCATTGATGATGGTATTGATCGGGATGAGTACTATTCTGGTGATTTACATTGGTGGCTTACAGGTATTTGACAAAACAATTACGACCGGAAATATCGCTGAGTTTGTCATTTATATCAATATGCTAACCTGGCCAGTGACGGCAATTGGATGGATCGCCTCCATCATACAGCAGGCCAATGTCTCTCAAGGCAGAATAAATGAGTTTTTGAGCACCCCTTCCGCCATCCAAAATAATGGAACAGTCAAAACGGAGATCAAGGGGAAGATTACTTTTGATCAGGTTAGTTTTACCTATCCGGACTCAGGCATTTTGGCGATTGATAATTTGAGTTTTACCATTGAGCCCGGACAAAAAGTGGCCATCATCGGTAAAACAGCCTCCGGCAAGACAACTGTTGCAGATTTACTGCTGCGTATGTATGAGCCTACCAAAGGGCAAATACTAGTGGATGGTGTGCCATTGCAACAATATGATCTGGCTGCACTGCGGGCAAGTATTGCCTATGTGCCCCAGGATGTTTTTCTTTTTTCAGATACGATCGAAGCCAATGTGAAATTTGGAAGACCTGAGGCGGAGTTTGAAACGATCTCTCAATATACCAAACATGCTGCTGTCTATGAGGATATTATGGGATTGCCGGATGGATTTAAAACACGTATCGGAGAAAGAGGTGTGACCCTCTCCGGGGGACAGAAGCAAAGGATATCCATCGCTCGGGCATTAATCAAGCATCCTGAGATGGTCATTCTGGATGACTGTCTATCAGCGGTTGATACGCATACGGAACATACGATTATTGACTTTTTAAACAGAGAACTGGCTCACAAGACCTCTCTGATCATTACGCATCGTATTATGGGTATGCTGGATTATAATAAAATCCTCGTCCTTGACAAGGGTAAACTGGTGGAACAGGGAACCCATGAACAATTGCTCGATATGAACGGTCACTATTATGAATTGTGGCAACAACAGCAATTGGTATCTGCTCTGGAGGCAGAGGAAAATTAGTTATATCGAGCCGTTAGCCTTTCGCAATTGGGATATTCCAATTATAAGATTAGATTTGTAATATAAAATTGTGCGGTATGTCGAACACGAACGATTCCAGATTTGAAAATGTCTATTCCAAGAAGGTAAAGGCCGGAAGTAGACGAACTTACTTTTTTGATGTGCGCAAAACACGCGGGGAGGATTATTATGTAACCCTGACTGAAAGCACTAAAAAGCATAATTCAGAGAGCTACGAGCGCCATAAGATCTTCTTATACAAGGAAGACTTTAACCGTTTTTTGAGTTCTCTTCAGGAGGTCATCGATCATGTTAAATTAGATCTGATGCCTGATTATGACTATGAGGAGTTTGATCGCAAGCAGGCTGAATGGGAATTGAATAATCTCCACCAGGAGGAAGGGGATCATGAGGATTCCACTAAAGAACCTCAGTCAAAACCTGAAAGTAACGATGCAGATGATGCAGGCAATATGTCCTGGTAATTTATTTGTTGGAAAACAACTTTATCGTAACTATTCCTATTCGGTTTTTTGAATAATCAGATTCTCTGACCGTCCGCCGTTATTTATAGATAGAACATAATGGCCCGCTGGAATTAAGGCAATATCAAAGGTCATTCTATTTCCCGGAGCTTCTATTTTTTCCTGTAATACAGCTCTTCCTTCAATATCATATAACAATATTTCAAGGGCATCAGATGGTCGTAATACATCTATGATTAATTCGGTAGAAACCGGATTGACAATTCTAAAATTAAGTTCTTTGGACGCAGTGCGCACAAAACGCAAAGGAGAAGGCACGTGTGATCCATCTTCCTGCACAAAGTCAATTCGGTAAGCATATTTAATGGCTTCGGCGACATGCTCATCCATAAATTCATATTGATCCTGTCCATCCACCAGATTTACATAGCCTATCGGTTGAAACGTAACGCCGCCATCCGATGATCTGTTGATTTCAAATTGATTGCCAAAAGAGGCATCAGCAATGACCCATTCAAGTTTTACGGCATTTGTTTTGCGATAAGCTTCAAAACTTAAAAAGTCTATGGCCAAAGGAAGTTCGTCAATTTGAAGTACAAACAGACCGTAATTCTGATCAGATCCAATGATAATGCCGGAAGGAAAAAAAGGATAGACTCCCCAGCAACCATTATACCCGGTATAGCCGTCATTGTCCGGATAGGTATCATAATAAGCGACGACAGATATATCATCCGGATTAGCGATGTTAAAAACCTGAACTCCGTCATGATAATAGGACAGATACACAAGATCACCCAAAATAAATGGATTGTGCGCTACACTGGCACTGGGTGCATCAGGCCCAAGCAATTCAGAATAAAAGGTCTTGAAGTCGTCGGAAGAAATATTTAATGGATCACTGACATCCACGAGTTTGACATCGCTTCCATGGGTTTCATCGCACATGACAAGCATATTCCCTTCCTCATTGAGCCAGCTACTGTGATTATACCCGGGATCAGGATAGTTCTCTACTGTTCCTTCTATGGTAAAACTGGGCAGATTGCTGAAATCATACATTTGTAATTTTTGCAGGCTGCCATGACTGCAATAGGCGATATTGTCACGAACAAAAACATCGTGTACATAACCTCCTCCCGCACCATTGAGAGGAACATTCCAATATTCATCCGGATCAGCAGGACTGGAGAGTAAATCGATCACGACTAACCCATTACTAACAGAGCTTGATCCCGCAGCATACAATCTGCCATTCTCTTCATCAATATAAATATTGTGTGTTTTGTTAAAAAACTCAACCGTCTGCTTGACCATCGTGATGCTGGATGGCGCATTAATCATATCAAAGATTAATAAGCCGGAGGTGCCTTCATCCGCCACAGCATACACATAATGGCTGTAACTTTTAAAATCCCGCCATAAAGATTGATTTGTAGTACCTGATGGAGAATTTTGAACATGATAGGTATAGATGACTTCAGGGTCAGAGGGGACGGAAACATCAACAAAGAATATATCTTCCGTACCACCAATAATGGCGATTTCAAGTCCTGCAGGCGTGTGATACCCCCAGCAATCATTGTATTCAGAGCCAAATCTGGTAGGTAAATCCGGCAGGTCGAGATTGCTCAGCAAGGACATATTAAGTGATTCCTGGGCTGAGGCAAAAAAAGGAAGCATCAGGGCCATTAGACATGCGATTCTCATAATTGGAATTCTTTAATGCTTAACATACATTTTCATCAGATTGAATAAAGGTCAGCCTTTTAAATGATTATGAAAAGAGATCATCCGTTAAATTTTCAATAACAGCTGTCATTTCATCATTTATATCAAGATGAAACACCCAGCGAATATATTGTTCACTGATTGCTAAACAAATAATGTTTTTCTTCACTAAAGCAGTTTCCACGTCTTTTGCACGGAGATGATCAGCCACACGGAAAATCACAATATTGGTTTTAACGGGCAGTATTTCAGCCACCCATGATAAACCTGATAATTTTGAAGCACTTCTGCGAGCCCGGTTATGATCCTCCTTAAGTCTGTCAATATGATGATCCAAAGCATAGATGCCGGCAGCGGCGAGAAACCCACTTTGGCGCATACCACCTCCCATCACTTTGCGAATCCTTCGGGACATAGATATAGTTTCTGCATCACTAATGAGCACGGAACCTACCGGTGCACCCAATCCCTTTGAAAGACAAATCGAAATGCTGTTGAATTGTTGACCATAGGCCTTAGGTGTATCACCGGTTTCTACCAGGACATTGAAAAGCCGTGCCCCATCCAGGTGCGTTTTCAGTCCATGCGTTCTGGCCGTTTCTGTAAGTGCTTTGATTTGATCGAAAGAATAATAAATGCCTCCACCCATGTTGATAGAGTTTTCTAGGCATAGCAATTTTGAATTTGGATTCCAATCAGCTTTTGGTTTTACACCGGCGGTGACCATTTCAGGGGTCACGATGCCTCCATTCCCTCGCATCACATGGATACTTACGCCCGAATGAAATCCATAGCCACCGAGTTCGTAGCGGTAGATATGTGCCAATTCATCACAAAGAATTTCATCCAGCGGTTGAGTTTGTGCTTTGATGGCAATCTGATTAGTCATTGTCCCAGAAGGACAAAATAAAGCTGCTTCATGACCGAACATATCGGCCATTTTCCTTTCCAGAGCAGCGGTAGTGGGGTCCTGTCTAAACACATCGTCCCCCACTTCTGCCTGCATCATAGCCTTCAGCATGCCCGAGGTGGGCTTGGTCAGTGTATCACTTGTAAGATTGATGATCGGTGGTCCCATAACTATTCAATAGAAGCATCAAAATAGTGAATTTACACGCGGCATTTCCTATCATTGGCTTTTTTAGTTGTATAAAATACAAATAATCAAATTAATATATATTAATATAATATTATATATTATGTATAATCAAACTGATTTTTGATTAACTGTTGCAGCAGACAAGGTCATACAGTATCCCAAACCATAGAAGTGTCGTCATATTCCCAATGTGGTACTGTGACTGTTGAAAGCAAACACTTATCTTTCGACCATGCCTTCGTACAATATAGATGAACTCAAGAATGAGGATGCCATGAAGCTCCTTATCTCCCAAATGCAACGCAAGTTTGAAGCCATAGCCCTGGGCGGTGGACAAAAGAAAATTGATAAACAACACCAGCTCGGCAAACTCACCGCGCGTGAGCGTATTGACCGATTACTGGATCCAAATACTACCAGAATGGAGATAGGTGCCTTTGCCGGGGATGAGATGTATAAAGAATATGGAGGATGTCCGGCAGGTGGTGTCATCGTAGTGATGGGGCAGGTTTCCAACAGGACTTGTTTGATTGTGGCTAATGATGCTACCGTAAAAGCAGGAGCCTGGTTTCCCATCACGGGGAAGAAAAATTTGAGAGCGCAGGAGATCGCGATGGAGAATCGGATTCCAATCATTTATCTGGTAGATAGTGCAGGTGTTTTTCTGCCGATGCAGGATGAAATATTTCCTGACAAAGAGCATTTTGGTAGAATTTTCAGAAACAATGCAAAGTTGTCTTCGATGGGTGTTCCTCAGATTTCTGCCATCATGGGTTCTTGTGTAGCGGGTGGAGCATATCTGCCTGCGATGTCTGATGAGGCTCTGATCGTCGAGGGTACAGGTTCTATTTTTCTGGCAGGTCCCTATTTAGTCAAAGCAGCCATCGGCGAAAATGTAGAACAGGAAGATTTGGGAGGAGCCTCCACCCACAGTGAAATCTCCGGTGTAACTGATTACAAAATGCCTGACGATGAAACATGCCTTAAAACTATTCGCGATTTAGTATCGCGCTTTGGACCGATTTCTTCTACCCATTTAAATCGCGAGGAATCTCAACCGGCACCGGGAGGTGAAGATGCTATCCTGAATCATATGCCATCTGATCAGGCGAAACCATATTCCATGACAGAGCTTTTAAGGCATCTCGTGGATGAAGGGAAAATGACATTCTATAAAGAGGAGTATGGTAAAACAATTATTTGTGCCTACGCTCGCATTGACGGTTGGTCAGTGGGTATCGTTGCCAATGAAAGAGAAGTAGTCAAATCAAAAAAAGGAGAAATGCAATTGGGTGGGGTCATCTATTCTGATTCTGCAGATAAGGCTACTCGATTTATTCTGAACTGCAACCAGAAAAAAATCCCACTTGTTTTTATTCATGATGTTACCGGTTTTATGGTCGGTAAACGATCAGAACATGGTGGGATTATAAAGGATGGAGCGAAGATGGTCAATGCTGTAGCCAACAGTACTGTTCCGAAAATTACCATCATCGCGGGTAATAGTTATGGCGCAGGAAATTATGCCATGTGTGGAAAAGCCTATGATCCAAGATTTATTGCCGCATGGCCGACCGCTAATATTGCTGTAATGGGTGGCGCTGTGGCGGCCAAAGTATTAACGCAAATACAAGTATCATCTCTCGCTGCGAAAGGAGAAAAACCTGATCCGGACGGTGAAAAAGAACTCTTTAATAAGATCAAAGCCCGCTATGACGAACAGACATCCCCTTATTATGCAGCTGCACGTTTGTGGGTAGATGCGATTATTGATCCAAGGGATACGAGAAATTTTATTTCGCAGTCGCTGCAAGCAGCAGATCATGCCCCTATTGAACCATTCAATACCGGTGTCTTGCAAACTTGATTTGTATCCATTGAAAATTTATGTCTGATGCAAACCCCCTATCTTTAAAAAATGAAAATATGTTCATTAGGGATTTGTCTGTTAATTTACTCCGGCGTGTTTGCTCAGGACACAGATGAGATGTTTCCAATGGATTCAATTAAATTAACTACATCCTTATTTTCATATCCGCTCCCATCTCTTTCAACATTCAATTTTCAGCTGGCTTCTCAAAATAACGTGATAGCTGGTCGGTCCATCTCCCATATACCATCACTGGATCATCTGCCGAGTTTGTTTTGCAAACTGGAGTATCAACTGCAATCAAAAAGCAAACTTGCTCCTCGTTTCAGACTTGGTTCACTATACTATACGGAATGGATGGAAGGCAAGCGAGACTATTACATGCGATACTATAAGTAACATCATCCTTGAAGGCACACCAATACAAAAGAATAATAACAGCCCATAAGAAAACCCAGCCCTGAAGGGGCGTCATCCTATAGCAAAAGATCATCCTTTTTCACCGGGCCCTTTATCGTATAGCCTTCAGCATATTCTACACCAATAAGTCTTCCCATCTCTCGTGCTCTCGCTTTGAGGAAATCCTGAAAATCAAGTCCCGAGATCGGGGTGTGTGGTTCGTTTGAAAGAGGGTCAAAAAACTGAGAACGATATGCCATCACAGCATCAGTCTTCTGCTCGATAAAGGGTGTGATATCAACACAAATATCAGGTGCAATATAATTGTCCTGTATCATGTGATATACCTGCTTGGGTCGCCAGGCAGTTAACGTTTTGCCATTCTCTTCCAATTCAATTTTTGGAAGACCGGCAAGAAAACAACTTTCTTCGACCAACTGAGATGCTCGTCCATGATCGGGATGTCTGTCCCGGATGGCATTCGTGATGACGATCGTTGGAGTATATTTTCTAACGACTTTAATGATAGCCTCTTTGTTAGCTTTTGAAAAGTCGAAAAAACCATCAGGAAGCCCTATATTTTCTCTGGTGGCGATCCCCATAATTTTCGAGGCAACGGCTGATTCCTCAGCACGAATAGCAGCACTGCCGCGGGTTCCTAATTCACCGGCCGTCAAATCAACGATCCCTACGGTATGACCAAGGGAAATATGTCTGAAGACCGTCCCTGCGCAACAAAGTTCGACATCATCCGGATGTGCAGCAATAAATAGGATATCAACGTTCATGCGCTATAATTTCTTTTTTGCGGATAGGAAAATTCAATTAATCGAGAGGGCAAATTAATGCTTTACCATCAATCAAATTTCATTTGAGATTTATTTACCATCGAATCAATGAAGCTCCCCAGGTAAATCCACTACCAAAAGCAGCCAAACAAATCAGGTCTCCTTTTTTTACCTTACCGGCTTCCACTGCCTCTGCAAGGGCGATCGGAATGGAGGCTGCTGTGGTATTGCCATATTTCTGAATATTATTCCAAACCTGATCATCACGCAAACCCATCCGCTTTTGAACAAACTGACTGATTCGAAGATTGGCCTGATGACATACCAAAAGATCTATATCTTCCTTCACCAACCCTGTAGCGTCAAGTACCTCGCCAATCACTTCGGGAAATCTGGCAACAGCATTTTTAAAAACAAACGGACCATTCATGTTAGGATAAATCATACCATCGGTTATCATTTTCGGGCTGATAAAGGTTTTGCCAAATTCGGATTCTTCATAGCCAAAAATGGTGAGATCATCTGCATGTACACCACCATGTGAACCGGGATTGATCATCGCTAGTTCTTCTGCATGAGTGCCATCCGCATGTATTCTGGTGGCTAAAATTCCTCGATCTGTTTCGGACGTAGCACTTAACACGACAGCGCCTGCACCATCACCAAAGATCACAGTAACATTCCTTCCTTCTGTCGAGAAATCCAATCCCATGGAATGCGTTTCAGCACCGACCAGTAAAATGTTTTGATACATCCCACTTCGAATAAATGCATCTGCAACGGAGAGGCCATAGACAAAACCACTACACTGATTTCTGATATCTAAGGCCGGTATTTCAGTTTTCGTGATGCCAAGTTGGCGTTGTAGCAGTACACCACATCCCGGGAAATAATAGTCAGGACTTAGTGTGGCAAATATGATCAGATCAAGTTCTTCAGCCTTCATCCGGGCATTGGTTAATGCCTTTTTTGCGGCATTGGTGCCAAGGATGGATGTAGTTTCTTTATGTTTGGTGCTATAGCGTCGCTCCTGAATACCGGTTCGTTCCTGAATCCATTCGTCCGAGGTCTCCATATGTCTGGCCAGATCATCGTTGGATACAACATTTCCAGGGACATAGAACCCAATTCCCTTTATGTATGAAGAAGGCATAGGCTAATAGATTGGTTTGTAATACGTCTCAAGATAATTAATCATGGGGTAGAATCGTGTAAGCGCAAGCGATTAATTTCTTGGTTGCCGGTGCGGGAGGTACCTCCACATCAGTTCGGGGTGTGGAGCATTTTATATACATTTGCAGACTAAAATGACAAGTTTAGCTTGGTGATGAGCACAAAGTTTTACAGGTTTTTAGGCGAATTATTTGATGCTCGTTAAGGTGATTTAAGAATAAGCAAAACGAATTTCTATCCACTATGCTGAATTATATCAGGAAAAAGATTGAAAAAATAAAATCTAAGCGTTCTCTTCACGAGTATGGCTATGATTTAATAACCTTTGATTTGGAAAATGAAGGGACAATCGAATATGCCCATTGGTTGCATCCTTACGATCAGGTCAAAACCATGACACAAGCAGTGGTTGATTTTTATAAGATCTATTCCAGACCCGGCACACTAGTGATTGATATTGGGGCACACAATGGCGATACAACAGTTCCAATGGCCCTGGCAAATGGTGCAGCGGGTACTACGCTGGCATTAGAACCTAATCCTTATGTATTTAAAGTGCTGGAAAAAAATGCCTCACTCAATAAGAGCAAAACAAATATAATTCCACTGCCCTTTGCTGCTACCGATAGAGATGGTGAGTTTGAGTTTAATTATTCAGATGCCTCTTTTTGTAATGGGGGTAATTTTCAAAGTTTACAAACAACTAAAAACAGGCATAAGCATATTCTGAAAGTCCAGGGCAGAAGTCTGACAAATTACCTCAGAGAACATTATGCTGATATGCTTGGTACGTTATCTCTGGTTAAGGTGGATGCTGAAGGGTATGACAAAGAGGTCCTTAAAAGTATTAAGCCGATATTACTAGAGACAAAACCCTTTATCATATCCGAATGCAATAAATATCTCAATGATGAAGAACGCAGTGATTTATTTCATGTCATAGCGGATATGGGATATTCACTTTATAAATTGGAGACGATCAATGATCATCCTGCTGTGGGAGCTACCGATAAAAAGCATGATACTATATTAATTGAGCAGGCGGCCGACATGTCAAAATGGTCGCATTTTGATTTTGTCGCTATTCCCAAATAGCTACCAACCTGTTGAATAGTTTTAGTCTTCTATAAACTGTGTATTGCCAAGAAAGAATATACGGCCTGAATTATTATTTAATAGTTGAATCAGGCTATCTCCTGGCGTATAGATAGTGCAATTACTTATAGATAGTCGCCCCGTCTCCCCATGATTGAAAATAATTCGCCCATCAATCCGCCCAAAATTATTACTCAATGAAATATTTTCAAGCCATAATTCACCTTCACAGAAAATAGCAGCTCCTTTTCCATTTTCATCGGATCCATTTGCATTGCCATCGCTTAAAGTAAGCCCGTCCAGAAGAAGAGCTTTTTGACCCGGTGATACCTTTACGATATGATATACATTATCCGAAGTATCATTTAATATGCCGAGGTCACCGGACAATGCAGTGATGTACATCGAAGGGTTACGCATGGCAAACGAACTACCTCCTGAAGGGAATCCTCCAAAAAGCGAAGTGCTATCAGATATCATAAAACCTATACCCGGATCATTTTCTAAATTGGGTATATAGGTACCTTCTGCAATCAATAAGCTATCTGCCTCTCTGCATGATGCTACATCCAAAGCAATGGGCAGGTAATGCATAGCACCATTCCAGGTTGATCCACTTAAGTCTCCGTCTGCATTTTCATCAACATAGATGGTTGTGCCCACGAAGGGAGATGTGCCAAGGCAATAGGTCAAACTATCCAGCGCACTCCCTTCCATAGAAACAGTGGATTTGTTGACGACACCGGAAAGTTGTTGTATTAGAATATCGTCAATATACCATCCGTTTAGTCCGGGTCCGCCAACTCCTCCGTCCGTGACAAATCGAAAACGAATCTTAAATGATTGATTATTGTCTGAACAAACCTGAATCTTGCTGGTAATAAATCCGGCATTGTTAAACTGCGCATCGCTGTCACCCGTAAAAGCATCCCGACCGGCGATAGGACTATCCGTACCGGAATTGTTGATCGAAGCCGGATAGCCGTTGAGCACAAAATTTGCTCCGGCATCATGCCAGGTCAATCCGCCATCCCAAGAATATTCTACAACACCACCATCATAGTTGCTTTCCGTTTCATAGCGGTGATGAAAAGTTATTTCCAAAGGACCGGAGGTGTTTGCTGCATTAGTCAGCGTAAGGGCATAGTCAGATAGTTGATTATAATCCTCCGCATAATAGGAATGCGAAGGACTAACAAACTGAGTATTATTTTTAACCCATCTGCGTATTCCGGAGCCGGCTAATTTTATAGAGGTGTAATCGTCAGGTGTTTCACTATCATCGTCACTAATGATCACAGTATCCGTTGCTGAACAAGCATTGATAAAAGCACGATAGGTAAACGCTAATGTGTCCTGCACAAAAATAGTATCGGCGGTGAACACGACTTCATTTCCATTGAAGATTCCTCCTGATCCCGGAATGTAAGTTAGGTCTTCAGACAGCTTGTCCTTTACTTCAATATCAGATTGAGTCGTACATCCACAAATAGCACGTAATTGAAAAGTAATTTCCTGCCCTTCTGTTCCATGAATCGCCAGTGGTGTACTTTCAATGGATATGCCATCAGGTGTTGCAAATGATTCAACACCATCTTCAAAATCATCTGAACTGCCCTGATCTGCATCAACGCCTAGTCCCCGACCCGCAAAAGCTTTCCAAATAGCGCACTTATATAGTCCATCATATAATAGTTCATCAGCAAGTAATATAGCGTCCCGTCCATCCACAAAACCTGGATTACAAGGTTGCAACTTTAAACCATTGATGACGAGAGAGAGAGCAATGTTATTTCCTCCGGTGCCATTATAAATATCAGTATCTACCCCTGCAATAGAAATAATTTCCCACGTCATATCCCAAAGCATTGTACTCCAAACCGAACCTACAAAGTGCGGACTTGGATTGCTGCTGGAGCCTGGTGCATCAGCCACATCGGCATAGGTGAAGGGGTTAATCTCCATATCTGTGGTATAGGGATAAGTCCTGATGCCGGTTCCGTCGGTAGGTTCACCTAAAACATAAGTACCTATTCCTCTTAGATCAGTAGGTTGCGCTGTTGCCCAATCGGTAGTCAGCATTAAACCAAAGAAATCGCTCCATCCTTCCCCCATCTGCTCTTCATTGTTCAGGCAGTTTGAAGAAGCCGGACCACCCGTAAGCCGGGTGGAAATTCCGTGTCCATATTCATGAGCGATGATACCACTATCATAGTCACCATCCGGAATAATACCTCCGGACACATAATCAAGAGAAGCATTTACTATGGATGTATCCAAAACGGCCTTCAATAGATTTCCATCATCGAGGCCAACCATTACTGCCGGAATCACAATGGAATTATCGCTCCCACCCATTGGAATAGGGGCACCACCGACATCGTTGATGACAATGGCTGCAATAGCACCTAAATCCTGCACTTTTTTCACCTTGACCGTGAAATTGCAGGAACCTCGATCGATCACAGCAATCTTTCCGGGGATGCTTTCTGCATTACTCAATTCACCACAAGCTAAATGCGTACTTCCAACAGCATCATTCACCAGGACTAAGTCCCCGGTAGTCAAACCAATATCTTCAAGTTTGTTATTGGTACTAAAATCTGATTCTGCGGACCACATTTCTCCGGCGATAAAGGGAGGTGAATTTATGGTCAGTGGTGAGGTACTGCTGACCAGTGACCACAAATACATTTGCATCCGAGGTTTACTACCATCAGCAGGCGTGAAAAAGTTAGCATTATTACTACCACCCCCATCAAGCCCTTCAGCTCTCACATAGTCAACACCGCTTCCACCGCGTCCCAGGTTATTGTTTTGAAAATTACCAGAGACTTCATCAAAACCATATTGGTACATGACATCATGCAGGATGTTATTCCAATAAAACAGATTAGTAATGGCTGCAGCTACATTATCTGCCGGAGGGAGTAAAGGATCAAAAGGATAAATAAATTGCAAGTTCGACGTATCAGGACTATATCCCGGTAGATTATTCGCATCTATATCCTCGTATGCATGCACGTTATTCCCACGTGTAGAGGTGTAATTATTTGAACCATCATCATGCCAGTTAAGGGTGGTGGCATCATTACCCGGTCCTGCTGCCATCCAGGGTTTGACGATAACAGATCGGTCACCATGATTAGGAGATTCGATGGTTAACGGAAAAACATTGTAGGCGCTATCTTCAGTCATTGGCATCAGCGAAAAGTCGGTAGCTACCTGATTTAGAGAGCGAGTAGGGGTATAATAATTTTTGTCAAAGGAACATTCGATGACGAGATTGTCTTTATCTATAAACGCCCCTGTCTGCGCATCAATAAAGATGTTCCAGATGTTTTCGGCATCAAGTTCGTAGATACTAACCACCCAACAAAGTAGAACACTTGCCTGATCAGTTTTTAGCCAAACAAGTTCGGTGCTTATTGTTTCCCGGGATAAGGTCGAATCTTCAAAAACAAATTTTGTTTCAAGGCTAAATTTATTTTTCTCGCTGGATAGTAAAGAAGGATTTGCGGATATTTTGCCAAGATGTTCAGCGGAACGATTGACAGCAGTACGAGCAATGATTAAAGGTTCTTTATCAAGGGCATGTCCGGCCAAATCATGCACCCATCGATTGCCATAGCTTAAGAGTTGACCTCCTTGCAGATTTAGATTAAGCAGACCATTGTATACCCGGATGTCCCTAAATTTCTGGACAAGATACAGATGGGAAATATTGAGTTGTTTGGTCGTATACACATCTGATATTTCGTATTCCTGAATGTCCTGTTGTGTCAGACCAAATTTCTTTTGATTTTGTTGGAGAAGCACTTGAATGTCAACAGGCAAAGACTGACCTTCGACTGAGCGTGCTATGAAAAAGAGGAATGCTATACTATAAATGCGTATCATCAGAACTATACCTTATAGAATGCAAGTTACCTATTTTGATTTTTAATGTCTGGCCAATTGGCGGAATGAGAGTCTATCGCTTATCGGCACAAGGCTTTACCCAAAAGCAGAACCAGGGAAAATTTGGACGACCTTAGGATGGAAAGCAGCACATGTCATTGCGATTTCAGCCATCGCATGTACCCAATCGGATCAGATTTTAATCAGTCTGCCAACGGCAGCAACCTGGCCTGATTCATTCTGAATCTTGTACATATAAATTCCCGTACTAAAGGAAGACAGGGATAGTTGCTCCATTCCGGTGCTTACATCCTTTGATGTTAAAATTTTTCCGGTCGAATCATACATGCGAAGGGTGTAGATAGCAGATACTGCAGGCTTAAAGGAAATGGTGACCACATCATTCGCAGGATTAGGATAAACCATCAGATCCAAAAGGGCATTCGGAATTTCTATAACCGCATTGATTATGCCGTTGTCCTTGTAATCAACTAATACAGCATTCATTCCTGTTGAATCCATCGTCACCTCGGCGATTGGCTCCTTTTCTATGTCATTGAGAAACTGATACAAGATGGTGGTATCCTGACCAAATCCATCTAAAGGAACCAGGTCAGTTACATCCTGCCATCCAAGAAAGGTATGTATCTCCAGACGCAGATTACTGATATCAGTGCGTTTTTGTCTTAAGACCTCATAGGTTCCTCCCGGAATAGTCAGGGATCCAAAAGCATCTACAAATTCTGCTCGTTGGATAGTTAGTTTTACTCTGATGGAATCTAACAAACCGGATGGGATACCAAGACTGTCCAGAATGCCATCGGGCAGGGAAGCAGTGGAAAAAGCTATAGCCAGGGAAGAGGAAGTATTGTTAACGCTTGGATAGGATAAAGGTGCAAGCCTTTCCTGCAATGGGGGTAAAAACTTAAGATCTGCATCAAGCATGAATCCACCAAGAATGTCAGAACCACTTATTCCGAGATTGGAAAAGGCTGTTGCCGAAACATCATAATAAGTCTCTCCACCTGCATCTCCTATGACTACTAATTCGGCATTCGGGTAACTGGCAAATGCCATTCCCACATTGGCTGACTGAAATACTGTCTCAAATCTTGAATCAGCCTTTAACATACTAAAATCCCAGGTATACGGACCACCCGGACCGGTGATGGTCACTCCGTCCGGCGTGCCGTCTGTGGCAGTTTTGAGTGTATCCCCTGCAGCAGGAAAAGTCGTATTGGAAATCGTAATTTGGCTGAAAGCCGGCTGGAGGATGCCCAGAATGGTTATGGTAAGAAGTACTTTGCTCAAAGTTTTCATGGTTGAGTTTTTTGAAATTGTTGCCCAAAGCTGGTGGGATCTATATAAGCAGCCTTTTGAAAGAACAAAAGTATCGAATAATACCTTCGTTTGTATCTGGTATTATCTTTTGGTCAAAGGCTATCTTCTTTCCCATTATTTTCAAAAACGTTCTTAATCGTGTAGGCCATTTGACCGGTTTGACCATAATATGTTTTCATCAGCATGTCACTGATAAAGCCCAGTATTAAAAACTGAATACCTATTAAAAATGATAAGAGGGTAAACATCGGCCAGAAGGTTTCAGACATATCCTGACCATGGAAGAATTCGATCAGCGACATGATGCCGGAAAAAAAGCTGAACAGGATGATCAGCAAACCGATTCCTCCCAAAAAATGAAATGGTCTCACCGCATATCGATTCCAATACCAGATCATAATCATATCTGCGAATCCTTTTAAGGTGCGTTTAAAGGTATACTTAGATTTGCCGGCATGTCTGGATCTGTGACTGACGACTATTTCACCGATTAAGAATCCACGCATTTTTAAAATGGCCGGGATAAACCGATGCATTTCACCATACAGATCGACATTTTCAAAGCATTCTTTTTTGTAGACCTTGAGCGTGCAGCCACTATCATGTATACCATCCTTTACTAAAACAGACCGTAAAAGATTGGCGACTCGACTCACGAATTTTTTCGAGGTAGAATCCTTTCTGTTTTTTCTCCAACCGGAGACTACATCCAGATCATTTTCTTCGAGATGCCGAATCAATGATGCTGCATCAGCAGGATCATTTTGAAGATCAGCATCGAGCGTGATGAGATATGGATATTTTGCTGCTTTGATACCTGCATCCATGGCTGAAGTCTGTCCAAAATTAGAACGCATGCGGATGACTTTTACGGGACTTAATTTTTTTAACTTTCCGTAGGTGCCATCGGAGGAGCCATCATCCACCATGATGATTTCAAAGGGGACGCCAAGTGATTCAGCAGCATCGAATATTTCTTTGTGAAGCTTTTCGACATTTGCCTCTTCATTGTACACTGGTGTGATAAAAGATACTGGTTGCATATGGGGCATTAATTTTAGGACTGTCGATATACAGTATACCACGCTACAAATTTTTGGATACCTTCTTCAAGATCGACGGTGGGTGCATAGCCTGTTATTTTTTGTAAGGCACTGGTGTCTGCCCAGGTGGACGGTACATCCCCTGGTTGGATCGGCATGAAATGTTTTTTCGCCTCTTTACCTAAATGCTTTTCCAATGTTTCAATAAATTCAAGTAAGTTCACAGGCTTGCTACGACCGATATTGATGATGCGATGCAGTTCATCCATATCTTCTCCGGGAGGATGATTGATTAAGCCTTGAATACCATTAATGATATCATCGACATACGTAAAATCGCGTTCCATATGACCATCATTGTAAACGTCTATCGGCTCATCCTGCATGATGAGATCGGCAAACTTATAATAGGCCATATCCGGTCGGCCCCAGGGACCGTACACCGTAAAAAACCTTAAACCGGTGGAAGGGATTTTATATAATGAAACATAAGCATTGGCAATCACTTCTCCGGCTTTTTTGGTTGCGCCATAAAGTGAAACAGGTTGGTTTGTCCGGTCTGATTCCTTAAACGGAATATCCGAATTAGAACCATAAACACTTGAGCTGCTTGCATAGACCAAATGCTTGACCGGATAGCGACGACAAGCCTCCAGGATATTAAAAAATCCCTGGACATTACTATCAATGAAAGATTGCGGGTGATGGATGCTGTGCCTCACCCCGGCCTGCGCTGCAAGATGGATGACCACTTCAGGCCGAATGTCAGCAAACAAAGCCGAAAGATTCGCGCTATCCATGAGATCAAGATAGAAGAAGGTAAATCCATGCATCCCGGGCATTGCTTTTCCCTGAACCAGATTTCCTTTTTTAACACCTAGTTGTTCAAGTCTCGCATATTTCAGTCGGACATCATAATAGGCATTCAGATTATCCAGTCCATACACTTCATGCCCTTCCGCTATGAGGGCCTTACTCATATGAAATCCAATAAATCCTGCTGCTCCGGTGACGAGTATTTTCACTTTATTTAACCTTTATGAGCGCAAGATAGGAAAATGCGTTTGGCCGTAATGAGTACAAAGCCTCCCATTTTGTCTCTTTACATTATGAGAAGCATCCTGATCGATGATTTTCTTATATTTAATGAGGATATATAACGATAGAATATATCCCTGATCAAAGCAATAGTAATGATGATCATCAAATCATATGTATGGAAGATTTTATTGACATTTTAAAAAAACCAACGGCCCTTCAAAATGAGGATCAGGCAATAGGTTCAACCACCCCTATCGCGGCCTCGCTAACCATAGCGCCTCCTATAGAAATCCTTGGGGGAATGGACAAGTACACCGGCGATTGGAATCAGCAGACCGCCAAACATCTTTTGCAGCGTGCTATGTTTGCCCCAAATGCAGAGCAGATAGCACAAGCTGTGGAAGAAGGCATGGAGATGACCATCAGCAGATTGTTTAGTCCCTCACCAGATCCGGAATTGCCGATCAATTATAATTTCAATGGTGATCCATATGTGCCGATTGGTGAGCCATGGGTCTATGCTGCAATTTCCCAGAATCAGGGATTTTCACAACGCTCCATCCGCGCCTGGCAATTCGGTCTGGTCCTGAATGAAGGTGTCAATCTGCGGGAGAAAATGGTGCTCTTCTGGCATAATCACTTCGTTACGGCGGATGCTCCCCATGGAAAATACATCTATCAGTATATTCAGTTGTTGCGAAATAATGCCTTTGGAAATTTCAAATCACTCGTGAAAGAAATCACTGTCAACTCCTTAATGCTGCGCTATCTAAATGGTAATGAAAACAATAAGAATGCACCGAATGAAAATTATGGCCGTGAGCTACTTGAATTGTTTACAATTGGAAAAGGCGAGCAAGCAGGTCCTGGAGACTATACGAATTACACAGAGGAGGACATTAAAGAAATAGCCCGTGCATTGACCGGTTGGGTGATTAACTATGCAGGCTTTAATGCCGCCGGTCCGCATCCGGAGGCTAACTTTAGAATTAATCGTCACGATACGGGAACAAAACAATTGTCCAATCGATTTGGTAATGCAATAATACAGGATGAAGGTGCTGAAGAGTATAAGACTGTCGTCGATATTATTTTCGCACAGGAAGCTGTGTCACTTTTTTTCGCCAGAAAACTGTATCGTTGGTTTGTCTATTATCATATTGACGATGATATAGAAGCCAATGTCATTGAGCCATTAGCTGCCATACTGCGCGATGCAGATTATGAAGTACAGCCGGCCATTGAAGCGCTGTTGTCCAGCGAGCATTTTTATGATGAAAATGCAATAGGCTGTATGATTAAAAGTCCGATTGACTTTTCAGCATCATTGATCAAAACTTTCGAAGTGGAAATCCCTTTTCCAATAAGGCAACAATATGCCTTGTGGTACTCTTTCTTTGCCGTTAATGCAGCGCTCCAGCAGGATATGTATACGCCGCCAAGTGTAGCAGGATGGAAAGCCTATTATCAGGACCCTATCTATTATCGCAATTGGATTAACAGCGTCACCTTACCTGTTCGTCGAACGCTTTCTGATGGAATGGCTTACGGACTTATTAATTTATTTGATCTGCCCTGGGGGATTGACACCTTAAAAGTTGTGGATAAAATTCCTTCTTCTGAAGATCCCAATGTGATGATCAAGGCTTTGGTGGACTTGACTGTTCCCTGGCCCTTGTCACAAGCGCAACTGGATGCATTAAAAGAAGTCCTGATTCCCGGATTGCCGGATTTTGAATGGACTGTAGAGTATGGTGCGTATAAACTTGATCCGACAAATGAAACTGCCAAATCAGCCGTTCAGACCAGACTCAAATTATTGTTCTCTGCCATCCTTGCCTTACCAGAATTTCAATTACAATAAACGGCCACTCCCTCTGGCTTTAATCATCGTGTTATGAAAAGAAGAATCTTCCTAAGAAATAGTGCTCTCTCCACAATGCCCGTGGTCCTCAACGGCATGAAATTGGGAGCCGTTCCATTTCCCCTGATGCTTGGACAGGGACCCGAAAATGACAGAGCACTGGTCATCATTCAATTGAATGGGGGTAATGACGGACTGAATTGCGTCATTCCAATTGATCAATACAGTGCCCTGAGTAATCTGCGATCCAATATTCTCATTCCGGAATCCAGTGTCCTCAACATAGAGTCAAACCTCGGCCTGCATCCTTCGATGACCGGTCTGCAGGAATTGTATGGCGATGGAAAAATGGGGATTGTGCAAGGCGTAGGATATCCTAATCAGGATCGTTCTCATTTTCGTTCAACGGATATCTGGACGTCTGGTTCTGCTGCTAATGAGTTTGAATCCACCGGCTGGCTGGGACGATATTTTAACGAAGACCATTCCATGTATCCGGAGGGTTACCCAAATGCAGAATATGACGCACCATTTGCCCTCACGATGGGATCATTAGTTTCTGAGACCTGTCAGGGGCCGCTGACTAATTTTTCGCTGGCTTTAAATGATCCGTTTTCGCTTGCGCCATTATCAGAAAGTGAAGTCGGAAATCTACCCGATAATAATTATGGAAGTGAGTTGCGTTTTTTGATTGATGCTATTGCGCAGACGAATGCTTATGCCGGGGTGATCCTTGAAGCTGCAGAAAGTGGAGCAAACCAGGCCACCTATCCTGATGGTAATCGCTTAGCGATCCAACTTAAAAATGTGGCGCTGCTCATCGCGGGAGGACTTAAAACGAAAGTTTATGTTTGTTCATTAGGTGGATTTGATACCCATTCTGCGCAAGTTGGGGCTGAGACTACTGAAGGTAATCACGCACAGTTGTTAGAACAACTTTCCGGCGCATTGAAAGCCTTTCAGGATGATTTAAAACTCCTCGGATTAGAGGAGAGGGTATTGACCATGACCTTTTCAGAATTTGGTCGTCAGATACGATCCAATGATAGTATGGGAACGGATCATGGCACAGCTGCTCC
>JAHEAR010000053.1:8363-11539 GCA_024642665.1 Bacteroidota bacterium | reverse complement strand
TGGTGGATATAGCCCAACGGACGGGGGTGCTGTGCTTAACGATGGTCACTTATATTTAGAGAGTGCTACGTTTGTTCGAAACTTTGAAGGACCGAACCCAACGGCCTGGACGAATCACGGTGAGATTTTTATCAAAGAAGGGACCAGCTATATCTTAATGGAGTAGGTTTTTTGTATCTCTGACAACTGCACTTGTGCTCTTTGCCTATTGCCCTATGCTTCCTGGCTCTCGCCCTTCAGCGTTCAGCCCATGCCATCAAAACGCATTCAAAATAGCGATGATATCATTCCCATACGTCGCTATTTTCTGGTCGCCCATGCCTTTGATCTTGCTCAAAGCTACCAGGTCCTGTGGTTTTTCTTTAGCGATAAATAATAGGGTGGCGTTGTGACACACCATAAACTCGGGGAGATTGATTTCTGTGGCTCTGTCTTTGCGCCATAGTTTCAGTGCAGAAAAAATCGTGACTTCGTCGAGGGTCAGATCATTCTCGGTGATCGCCTGTGGTTTTTCTTTCTCTTTAGGTTTTGTGTCATTCTCTTCATTATAGAAAACAAGGATGGACCAGTAGTCGGGGTTTCCGGGGATAAACTGTGCTGTGGTATTTTGTACGGCAACGGTGTTCATAAACGTGTTGATGGCCACTTGGTCGTTGAGTACATTTTCTGCGGAAAGTCTGGTGTTGAAAATTTTCAGGTTCATTGATAAATGGTTTTGGTCTTTGCCATGTAGTGTCCTGAGGTGAGGGAAATGTTACTTTTCAGTTGAATACATCGCAAACATTGAATAATTTTATTATTTTACATAGGTCTTTATACCTAGTGAGCAAGGTTTCGATTCTCCCCCTCCCCCCACAGAAACCAATTCGTGATTTGGACACCATAAGTTAACCTCCCGTATTAGTTTTCAAATTAAAACCGAACGATATGAAAAATTTTATGAGTTTGACTTTATGCTGCATGCTTGTTTTATCCATTTTAAGTTGCAGCCATGGCATTGACACCCAACAGGTACAGGCAGAAAAACCCACTCTTTATCGATTGAGTGTACAAAATGGGCAGCTCAAGATGGAGCCAATTACAGTTGATGCGTTTAAAGCATTAGCAAAGAAACAGGTACAACCCCGGAGTAGTAACAATGCTTCTGCGAATGGTATTTTTAATTTAGGCAATCTGATGTGTACGTTTTCGGCCATGGAAAACAATAGTGGTGTACATGGTAACAGCCACCTTACGGGAGATGGTTTTTTTCAAGATGTCAGAATACATTCTGACTGTATCACGGTCATTGAAAATGTTGCGTTTTGGGGTGGAGAAATTACGAAATGGGTGGTTTCAAATCCTGGGTTATTCCCTTATGGAGAAGGGTGGATTTTCGTGCTTTCCGCCATAGACAATGGGGAGGGTAATAATGCTAATCCGGATGAAGTTGGCAGTGCGTTTATTGTTGCTCCTCCAGAAACTGTTCCTTCTGATTTTGGGCTACCTTTTGACACCTGGTGTGATTTTGCAGTAGCGGATTACGATTATGATCAGGGTGACCACGGTCATTTTTATGTTCCCGGTAATGACCCGACTAATATTCAGGTAAACGAATAATGAATCATTAATTGTTTATTAAAAAAGCCTGTGGTTTCCCACAGGCTTAACTCCCCATTTCTTAATTCCGCCGCTATTTTTTAATCACCACAAAAGGCTTTACTGTAGCCTGATCATTAACGCGAAGGTGAAGAAAATATGTTCCTTCGGGCAGTTGGTCTGTAAGCCGTGATATTTTAATGTGGTTTTGCCGACTCACCTGATGCTTGTCTACAAGCTGTCCATCCACGGTATAGATCGAAAGAATCATTTCTGATGGCACCTCCAGCTCAACTTCCACATTAATCATTTCCTGAGCCGGATTAGGATAGACGTTGAGGCGCCCCTCAAACGCAGCCGGATCCGTAAGCGCAGTGATACCATCCCACGTTATCTCATTTGAGAATGTACCCTCTGAACTGCCTGCCGTGTAACTTGCTTCAACAACATAACGATATTCTCCAGGGATATCGTCAGGTGTCCATGTTGAATCAACAAACCAAAGTTGTTCCACCGGCTCCTGGTTTATAAGCGCCCAGTTAGTTGTATTCGGAAACTCCTCTGACAGCCCACGGTAGATATTATATACGCTCAATTCACCACTGGTCTCAGGGTTGCCCGGGTCAAGCGTATGGACGCGCACATGAAAAGCAAAATTCGCATCATTCGTACCAAAATATTTAGAGACCAGCTGAATGTTCTCATCAGGATATTTTATGACGGCACTGTTGATAATATTATCATCGGAATTGTCAAAGCACAACGCATGGACAGACTCCGAAAGACCCTCAAAATGAAGCATGGCATAGATGTCGTCATAGACAACAATATTGGGGATGTCAATAATCATCACCGAATCATTCTTTATGGCAAAAGGAAGGCTGGTGATCAGAAGATCCTGATTATGATCGTATACATCTATTGTCACTACACCCTCCGAAAGATCATACACATCCGTATGTATTTCGACAGCCGTTATCGTCGTTGTATCAGAGAGTCTGAAAACATTTCCTAACCATACATTTTCATTTGGTTCGTTGGTATAACTCTCAGGACATTCATTATAGTCCATTTGCAAAAGCAAAGGCTCACTCTTCAGCCCGTCTTTCCAGGCAATAGTGACTTTGTTGTTTTGAAGCGTAGCATATACATCAAACGGGCTTAGGAATTCCTGACGCATGAGAATGGTGCCCAGGTCAATCGCCTGATCCGTAACACCAATTGTAATGGTTGTATCGGCATAACCATATAGCTGAAAAGTTATCACGTAAGCAGAGATGCCAAAGATGTTACTCATTTGAAAGTCTCCGGATAGATCTGTTTTGGCCATATCCGTTGTATATCCAACAGCGCTTACCCGAACGTTTTGCAATGAAAAATCAGGATTGTGAGATGCCGCAATATGTCCGGTTATCGTAACCTGTGTTTTGGGCGTTAAGGTAAAATCAACTGTCTGCGAATCAGATGATAATTCAACAGTTAAAAACGCATCATTATAAAATGATGCTGTCACTTCCAGGTTATAGGTTGCCTGAGGAAGAAACGGGAGCGCGTATGATCCATCCGAAGCTGATGTAGCAAAAATATTTGTCCCATTG
>JAHEAR010000053.1:0-8263 GCA_024642665.1 Bacteroidota bacterium | reverse complement strand
AGTTAAAAACGCATCATTATAAAATGATGCTGTCACTTCCAGGTTATAGGTTGCCTGAGGAAGAAACGGGAGCGCGTATGATCCATCCGAAGCTGATGTAGCAAAAATATTTGTCCCATTGACACGCACAATAGCTCCAGGGATCGGATTCATTTCCAGATCAACTACATGTCCGGATATTAACCCTGTATCCAATACTGGTTGAATCACAAATTTTGTAAATGGAATATCTTGCCAGGAAGAAAACCATACCGGAGGATTTAAAGGATTCAAATCAAATACTTCCAATGCACTAACCGTCCTGATGTTTCCATTATTTCCTTTATAATCAGCATAAAATCGCATGATGGATGGCGGCCACTCAGGCGAATAGGCATAATACTGCAATAACAGATTGCTGGTACCTGTCATCACTATCGCATTGTCAAAAGGCAGATACAATTCTCTGTCATTTCCGGGTAACACCCGGATAGTATCATCATAGATCAAGGTCATATTCGCTACCGGATACCACCCACCACTTAAATCTGTAACATCATCTTGATTGGCCCAAATTTTTAGCGGTATCTCTTGCTGGTAATTCGCATTAAGTAAATTGTCGTACTTCAACACAATACCATATAGGTTGCCGCCGGTACCTACTTCCCCTGCTGTATAGACAGTTTGTGAAATATCATCCTCGCCAAGCGTCTGGGTGCTTCCATTACTGCTGAAAGGAAAGTTTAAATTAATATAGGGTTCGTCTCCTGATGCATTAACCACCACATCATCGGGAACAACCTGCACTTTGGTCCTCCATGAGCGGTTGTTGCTAAGGTTCACATCTGCTGCAAAATCTATTTCCAGATATAACTCAGGTCGAATAAACTCCGTGAAGGTGTGCGGAACCACAATGCTAACTTCACCCCAAGGCTCCACATCCTGTCCAACCACTGCGGCGATTTCTCCGATATTAACACCCATCAGTCGTATGGTGTAATCTTCTCCATGGACAGTACTTGCGCCAAAGTTTTTTACATGACATACAAACCCTTCTTCCATATCCTTTCGGGCCAGAAAATAAATATCTGAGGTGGTTACCCCCAGATCAAAAGTCGGCATATTAACCTGTGCACTCGAGCGGATAAGATCAATTTTAGTTTCTCCCGGGTTCTGACTTGAGCTCACAATACCCAGTGACTGTAATCCTTGTGCAGCGGAAATATCATAACCCACTTCATCCCACTCAAAATCATTAGCCGTAATGGTTTCCAGAATTGTGATTTGCCCGGTTGATTCATCTCTCGCTATTAATTCCGTTGTTGTCGGAAGAAAAGAATTCTTCTTTACCCTAAAATGTATGGAGTCTCCTGATTCAATATTCATTGGGGGCATATAAAGCGTATCCGAAACAGTACCAAAGATATTTTGATCTGGTGCCGCGACATAGTAGTACAAACCATGTGGTGGCGTGTCAAAATATATATTGTCTTTGGTACCAAAAACAATGCTCCAGTTTTGTGGTGGAAAAATTCGCCCCTCAAAACTTTCCCAAAAGGTATCGATTGCGGCATAAGACCGGTAACCATTGTCTAACGCATTAGTATCACCAACAATGTATGCGGTGGCCTGTATTTCATATACCGCTTTAGAAAAATCATACTGTCCTACGACAAATGAAGTTGTTTCTCCCGGCGTAAGTTGAAGGTTCCGCTCGATATGACTTGTCTGGGGTTCACCATTAACCGTCCAATTAATTTCTGTTGAATCTATCATTGCTCCTCCGATATTCTGCATAAACACCCTGACTTCTTTTAGCCCTGTCCCTGGTGTATAAGACTCAGGATCCAAACCCACCATTCGCCCATCTTTAAAACTGGAAACAGCATAATTATCTTCAAGCGTATTGTTTTGCGGATTGTAATCATCGGGAACGGTCACCGTCGCACCGATTACATAATTTCCTTCCTCGTCAAATGAATATGTTCCAAGCGTAAACAGACGCGTTGCCCCGGGGGAAAGAGAAAACCCTGATGCCATAAATTCCTGTTGCAGCTGTCCATTAATGCTCCAGCTAATGGTCGCTTCTGATATAGGCGCCAGTCCTTTGTTGATGATCCTGACTCTAATGAATTCTGTTCCGGGGGTCATACTTACTCCCGTGGGAGAAACAATATCCAGCATAACAGCATCTGTAAAATTTTCCGGACCAACAACCACGTCGTCTACGAACCAGGTGTGCCAAGTACCTTTGTTATGAAAGGCAATGTAAACCTCCTGACCGGCATAATCACTTAAATCAATCTGCCGCCTGATCCAGGTGGCAGAAGTATCTGAATGCGTGTATAACAATGCAAAATCTCCATCACCCGGATTGGCACTACCGGTAGAAATCATAATCTCAGAAGTATTGTAATATTCTACGTTGCCAAACTTTTCCCAAAAAATAAGTTGGTAATCATTGCTGCTAATATCAATGGCCGGTAGTACTAACCAATTATTACAAATTGAATTATTGATACTTGAATAGGCTGAGTGCTCCCCAGTATGAGCTTCTTCGGGACCCTGCCAGCTTTCAACCCAGCCTGATCCGGCACCAAGTGTATAGGATGTCCAATCTTGGGGCGGCCAGCTTTCAAAGCCTTCACAGACAGTTCTGACGGTTTGTCCGAAAAGATTAAAAGCAAATAGCACAAATGAAAACAGCAATAGATTACGCATGACTTTGATTTTTTAAAGGACATAGCCAGCCAGAAGGTTGGCTATGTCCTTTTCTTGTTTGTTAAATAATTTTTTAATTTTTGACAAATCGACGAATAGCCGTTAAGTCATCAGCTATCAATTGAACCATATATACGCCTGCTGGAAGAGATTCAATATTTAATTCAACACGCTCAGCACCGGAGTACTTGTTTTCGATGACCACCTGACCGGAAGCATTGACGATACGCATAGCAAGATGATCCAGTATAATCCCTGGCTCGATAGTTACGGCATTAAATACCGGGTTAGGGTAAAGGCTTATTTCGGTTGGCCAATTGAGTGTAAGAACCCCAACGGTCATGACTTCAATGCAGTTGCTTGTTTCTGTGCAACCATCGATTGTAATCATCACGGCGTAGGATCCGGAAACAAGGGCGGTAAAGGATTGTCCTGTTTCTCCGGCAATGGCCTCAAAACCATTAAGGCAATCTACCCATTGGTATACTGCATCTGCCACCTCAGCGGTAAGCGTCGTACCTGTTTCGATCACATTTGTATTGACTGAAGATTCTAGATCGGCAAATAAGGAGATACCCATTCCATCATTGCAACCAACGGAAAGATTACCTGAGACTTCTGTCGTGCAGTCTTTTGTTATGCTATAGCTGTAATCACCGTAAGGAACATCTGCAAGCAATTCACCGCCAAATGGATCAGACGTTATAAACATAAAGCTGGTGTCGGCATTTGATAAAGTAACCGTCGCATCCAATGCTGCCAAAGGACCTCCTTCGGTGATGAAAAAGAAGACATTGTTGGTTGTTTTTTCCTGCAAATCGGCAAACAAAGAGATCGGCATCATATCATTACAGCCCACCAGAAGACTTCCTGAGACCCCCTCATAACAATCCTTGGTAATGGAATAATTATAAGTTCCGCCGGGTACCGCTGCCAACATCTCTCCACCAAAGGGATCAGATGTTATAAATGTAAAACTGGTGTCGGCTTTGGATAGCGTAACCGTTGCATCAAGCGCTGCCAAAGGACCTCCTTCGGTAATAAAGAAAAACACATCGTTTGTTGCTCCTTCTTCCAGGTCTGCAAAAATTGAAACGCCCATGTTAGGGTCGCAAAAAACAGTAACAACCTCTGTATAATCCAGATAACATTCCTTTGTAATGGTAAGCATATAGTCACCGGCAGGAATGTTTTCAAGAAGCTCTCCTCCGAATGGATCGGTGGTGACAAAAGAATAACTTGTGTCTGCATTTGCGATGGTAACTGTTGCATCTAAAGCAGCCAGTGGTCCTCCCTCGGTAATAAAGAAAAATACATTGTTTTCTCCACCAGGAACTAAGTCAGCAAAAACCGAAACCCCCATGCCATCATTACAGTCCACATTTACAGTACCAGTAAAATCTTCAAAACATGTTTTTGTAATCATCAAATCATAATCTCCAAAAGGCACATTCTCAATCAACTCTCCACCAAAGGGATCGGACGTTACAAACGTAAAACTTGTATCTGAATTTGAGATGGTGACTGTAGCATCTAGCGCAGCAAGCGGGTTGCCTTCAGTAATAAAGAAAAAAACATTGTTGGTTGTTTGATCCTGCAGATCGGCAAAAAGAGAGATCGGCATCATGTCGTTGCAGCCAACAAGAAGACTGCCGGAAATGGTATCATAGCAATCCTTGGCTAAGCTATAATTATAAGTGCCTCCGGGTACATCGGCCAACATCTCTCCACCAAAAGGATCCGAGGTCACAAACGTGATGGTAGTGTCAGCATTTGACAGCGTTACGGTGACATCAAGGGCGGCAAGTGGTCCGCCTTCTGTAATGAAGAAGAACACATCATTTATTGCTCCTTCCTCCAAATCAGCAAACAAAGAAACACCCATATCAGGATCACAAAAGACATTTACATCTTCAATATAATCCAGATAACACTCTTTAGTAATCGTCAGTACATAATCTCCGGCCGGTACATTTTCCAGCAATTCACCGCCAAAAGGATCGGTCGTGACAAACGTAAAACTTGTATCTGAATTAGCCAATGTAACTGTGGCATCAAGGGCGGCAAGTGGTCCGCCTTCCGTAATAAAGAAAAACACATTGTTCATTCCCCCGGGAACAAGATCCGCAAATACAGAAATGCCCATTCCATCATTACAGTTCACATTTACAGTGCCCATATAATCTTCAAAACATGTTTTTGTAATCATCAAAGCATAGTCACCATAAGGAACGTTTTCCAGCAACTCTCCGCCAAAAGGATCGGACGTTATAAACGTAAAACTTGTATCTGAATTTGATATCGTGACAGTCGCATCAAGCGCAGCAAGAGGGTTGCCTTCCGTGATAAAAAAGAAAACATTGTTTGTTGTCAACTCCTGCAAATCTGCAAAAACTGAAATACCCATTTCGTTATTACAGTCTACCGTAATCGTATCGATAAAGTCTGCATAACAAGTCTTAGTGATGTCCAGTTGATATTCTCCATAGGGAACATTTTCAAGCAACTCTCCACCAAAGGGATCAGAGGTGACAAACGTAAAACTTGTATCCGCATTGGATATCGTAACGGTTGCATCAAGTGCTGCCAATGGTCCTCCCTCCGTGATAAAAAAGAAGACATTGTTTGTTGTCAATTCCTGCAAGTCTGCAAAAACCGATATGCCCATTCCGTTGTTTTCATCGACCACTACAGTGTCTGTAAAGGTTTCATAGCAAGTCTTGGTGATCGTCAGGGCATACGTTCCGAAAGGGACTTCAGAAAGAACTTCTCCTCCAAAAGGATCGGACGTTATAAACGTAAAGCTTGTATCCGCATTGGATATGGTCACTGTGGCATCAAGTGCCGCAAGTGGGCCGCCTTCTGTAATGAAGAAGAAAACATCATTAGTCATTAATGCTGAAGCCGGTGATAAATTGAAGCTTTTCGATAAGCTTGCTTCACTCCGCATTGGACTAAGGAAAATCAGGGTTAAGGATAGTAAAAATGTAAAAAGTTTCATGTTTATTTGGTTTAAATGCTAGTGATTATTATTTATCTGCGTTTGGCTTACTGGACTTGAGCGTACCGATTTTGCTAATCATTTTACGCAATGCGCCCGCCCTTAAATCATTCAGTTCTATTAGTTTTTTAAGTTCTTCCTGAAGACTTTCATCTGTCTCCTCTTCGTGGGACAGTTCATCTTTTTCTTCTTCCAGAGGGTCTTTTAAAGTATCGTCCATTAGGTATTGATTTTTATTACTCAGGACCACCTGAGCTGATTCCGGAACAAGGATAGGACAGAATACAAGGGAAAGGAAATTATGGCCATCACAACAGTTTTACAAGGCCAAAAAAGCCTGTAACAATTGTATAACATCAATCACAAGTGACTGATTATCTATAAATTGTAACGTTTGTGTGGATGTTGATGGAAATTAAAAATCCGGGGGTTTGGGGGCCTGAATCATCCACAAAATGACTAAATGAGAGGTTGTGATAGTCGTTAAAAGCCGTCCGGTAATTAAAGTTGTGCCAGGAAAGAGATCAGATTGTCGTCATGGTCCATGTTCATTTTCTTTCGCAAGCGGAACCGTGCCATATTAATACTCTGTACGCTTTGATGGGTAAGGGCAGAGACTTCTTTCGTGGTCATATTAAGCCGCAGGAAGGCACAAAGTCTTTTTTCATTTGGGCTTAAGTCGGGAAATGTTTTATTTAATGCTTCATAGAATTCGGCATGTACCTCCATAAACCGGAGTTCAAACTCCTCCCAACTACTGACGTCTTTGTTGTGTACCAGTTCATTGATGATTTGTTGAAAAACAACTCGATTTTCGCGCTTCACATCCGGTTTCATTCCTTCCAGTTTTCGCGCGATGGAAGTGATAAACTCGTTCTTCTCCGTCAGGTAAAGCATATTAAGGGTTAGCTCCTTGTTTTTATACTCCATTTGACTACTTAGTTTTTGGTGTTCCAGTTCGAGATTTGCTTTTCTAAGCATTGCAGCTGCTGTTTTCTTGCGTTGATTAACAAACAATAAAACAAGTACGCAGATAAAAAGAAAGGACATTATGG
The DNA here is from genome assembly GCA_024642665.1 of Bacteroidota bacterium. Lineage (GTDB taxonomy): Bacteria > Bacteroidota > Bacteroidia > Chitinophagales > Saprospiraceae > Opimibacter. Next base: position 1,507 of record JAHEAR010000053.1, on the reverse strand, counting down.
CACCTGATAGATATATAGTTTCCCGTTGCCTTAGGGAGGCGCTCTTTTTTACACTTTGAAGTTCTGCTGCTCTTAATTTTAAGGCAAAATCATTTTGCATTTTTAGCTGCGTAACTTCTTGCAAACCTTTTCCGGCATCCTCAGCATCGATGTTTAAAATGTATTTGCGGGAATAGATCAGGGCAGAGTCAATGACTCCCAAAGCGAAATAGCTGTCACTCATAGATCGTAAATCCCTTAGGATAAAGGCCTGATAGGAATTGGCTTTTGCGAGTGCGAGAGAGTGCCTTGCATATAGGATAGACTGCTTGTAATTGCCCAGCAAGTTTTCAATTTCGGCAGCAGTAGAATAAATTCTCGATTCAATTTGCGACGAGGGGCCAATGAAGTTTTTTCGGTTTTTGAGAATCATATTCAATGCCAGATCGATGTATTCTCCTGCACTTTGAAGGTCTCCTTTCTGTTCTTGAAGAGATGCAATACTGCTGTAAAGATCTGCCAGATTTGTCCAGCGTTCTCCTTTTAAATAGACCGGTACAAGACCAAGGTACAATTCAAGAGATTTATCACGCTCACCAAGGTTTTCGTATATATATGCTATGTTGGAAGTCGCCAGACTGGCACTATATACATCTTCTTCTTTCGTGAAGCTGGCCAGTGCTTTTTCAAAATACGGAAGTGCCTGCTCATAGTCTCTGAGGTTTAAATAAATAACTCCGGTATTATTAAAAAGATGTGGAATGATTTGGTGGAAATCATTTTCAAGCGCAATAGGTTGGCAGTACGTATAGAGCTGAAAGGCCTCGAAATAATTATTTTGTGCGAGCTCAATATTGCCCAGACGCATCTTACACTGGGTGTGTTCGAAAAGCTCATCCAGGTCAAAATAGGTGGATGCTGCCAGGTTGTAAAATATTTTTGCTGAATCCAGGTTGTTGACTCTTATAAAAAGATCTGCCAGGACTGAAGAAGCCTCGGCGATTCCCGCTTTATACGAAATGGTTTTAGCCAGCCGGTAGCCTTGTTTTGCATAAATGAAGGCGGTGTCCGGTAAATCGGGTTTTAGGGCTGTTGCGATCTGACAATTGAGCAGCACCTTTTCTTTATCATCCTGTTGGTGACTTAATAACTCCAGCAGGCTGTCGGGGCCGGCAGCATTTACCCGAGTCACGAGCACCAAAGAAATAAATAATGACCAGATAAGAATCCTTTTCACTCTTCAAAATTCGTCAAATTTGAGCAAATGGCTGAACCGCCTTTCCTGCAAATAGCACAGTCAGTATATGGACAGTTCTGCAAAAAAGTTATGGTTGTTCGGAATTCCGGTGAAAACAGGTATCCTTTAGAGGGATTACCTTTCATTCACTGCACACGGCATTATAACAAAAAAGCCTTGCCACAAATGTGGCAAGGCTTAGAAAATATTGAGGTCGGAAGCGGATTCGAACCGCTGTACGAGGTTTTGCAGACCTCTGCCTAGCCGCTCGGCCACCCGACCCTGTATTGA
>JAHEAR010000029.1:24020-44555 GCA_024642665.1 Bacteroidota bacterium | reverse complement strand
AAGATCCTGCCGGTGCCTATTGCGGCCTCTTTGACCACGGAGATTAAGATTAAAGCAAGGTCATTGAGTTTAGAAAGTTTAGAACAAAGCGCCGAGGGCACTTGTGGTTTAGAAAGTTTAGTTATATAAAGGCAACATTGCCGTTGTCTGGCGTTTGCTCCAACAACGTAATTGATTTAGTAGTTTACCCCTCCGCCCTCCGCTCTATGCCCTACGCTCTATGCCCTACGCTCTATGCCCTACGCTCTATGCCCTACGCTCTCTGCTTCAAGAAAAAATGGGATGCACCACTCCTGATGCATCCCATTTCAACTACGATCACTGCACTAATGATGTCTAGATAGTATACTGCGCTCTACGCATTTCACTATGTAACTTTGGTTTCAATCCTTGAAATGCATTCCAGATCAGGCTTGCATCGGATGGGAAGCCAACCGGTAAAATGCGTTGCCTTTGATCTGGCTCAAGCGCCCGTTCATCACCAAATATGTTCCGGGCCACATGAGAGAAGTTGTCTTCAATCTCCAGGCGCTTGGAATATGTATGTGCACCATTTTGTACATTGATAACTTCTAATCTGGTACTCACCAGTGCACGTTTACTTTGTATCATTTCCACAACGGTGGCATGGACATGGATAATTCTGTCTTGTTTGATATCATTGCCGAGGGTGTCTTTTGCTACGTTGCCATTTTTATCCAATACATATTCCCAACCATCAACGATTTCTCTGGTATATGGAAACTGTCTTTCAGCCAATTCTTCACCACCAACACGTACTTCAAGAATCTGGAGGATAACATGGTAGTCTATAGGTTGGTTTTCATCCAATTGAGTATAGAATCTGTCCCAGCTTCCGCCGATCTTTCCATAATCCATGGCCAGTAATTCTTCTTCGTAGCCGGCAGGCATAAATACATGACTGTTGTTTTCAACGGTGACCAAAATTCTGTTGATACCCAAACTCCTCATTTCATCCCTCAGTTCCTGACGGTAGTTGTATTCAGTACCAATAGTTCGAATACGGTCGATCAGATTAAAGGCATCTCTGGCTGAAGTTTTATTTCCTTTGCGTGCTGCGCTGACCATATCCACTAATCTTTTTTCATAGAGATTGACAGCAGTAGATTTTGCTTCAGAGATGATTTGTCCGGTGCGCACAAACGTAAATTCTGCCTTATAGCCATTTTCGCTAACGAGTGGGAGAAGGGGAGAGATCTTATCCTGACGATTTTGGATATTCTTTGCGATGTACACGATATCTTCCCAGGCTTCCGCGCTGTTAGTCAGGCGCAGGGCTTCAATGCGTGCCATATCATGCTGTGTAACTTTTTGTAAGCCTTCTTCGAGAGCAATTACATACGCTTCTTTTTTCTTTTTACCTGCTAGTTTGCGAACTGCCAGATTGATGAGTCCATCATAATCTCCCCGGTCCAGCATTTTATCGGCTGAAGCACATGAGGCGAGAAGGGTAATGACCAGTGCAGAAATAATTAGATTTTTCATCGCAGTAATGTGTTTGATTACTGTATAGACGAAAACAATAAGCCGGGATAGACTAAAGAAATGTTAAAGAAAATTATGGGTTTGGTTAAAGGCCTGCCTTCGCTATAGCCCTGGGAGAAGGTGAGTCTAAACTTATGAACTATGAATGGTCTGTTGTCAATGAGTTGAGAGGGTTTAGTTTCGATACCTTGCGTTATCGAGGTGGAGTTCTATCATCTGAAGATGATAGGGTTTAGTTTTTTGATCATCGATTGATACATAAACTAAGCCCTCTAAACCAAAGTGCCGAAGGCACTGATCTCAACCCTCTCAACTCATGAACTATGAATGATCTGTTGTCATTGAGTTGAGAGGGTTTAGTTGCGATACCTTGCGGTATCGCGGTGGAGTTCTATCATCTGAAGATGATAGGGTTTAGTTTTTTAATCAACGTGTGTTCTAAACCTTCTACACCAAAGTGCCGTAGGCACTGATCTCAACTTTCTAAACTCATGTTCTAAAGAGAAACACCCTAAGTCCCTAAAATAGAAAAGCCCCACTGACGTGAGGCTTTTCTTTAGAATTAAACTCTGCTTTTTTATGCTCTTTGGACATTTACGGCATTAAGTCCTTTTCTTCCTTCGATAAGTTCAAATGTAACTTCATCGTTTTCTTTGACTTTTTCAGTCAGACCACTGACGTGTACGAAGTACTCTTTGCCTGTGGACTCGTCTTTAATAAATCCGAAACCTTTGGACTCGTTAAAGAATTTGACAATTCCTTTATTCATTGTATTGTAATAAAAAGTGATTAAATAATATGGCAAAGATACATTTTTCTGAATGTCAGTGAGTTTATTAACGTTTTATTAATGAGATAGATAGGCCTAAATGATCCTTACATAGGCCGATTTAAGGGTCAAATACGCTTCAAAACATAAGTATCAAGGTCCTGACACCAATACATTTGTTTAATAATGTATATGTATTTTATTGAAATATAGCAATCTATAGAAATATACAAATGTTAAAAACAAAGTCGGCAGTATGGACCATCCGGTTTTCAGCAAATCTTAGAATACGTGTATTTCTGGTGCAATTATTTGCTCAGGATAATCTTTTTGACAGTATGAAAGTCTTCAGACCAAATAGAAAGCATATACATTCCTTCCGGCAAGTGACCAATATGAAGTGTTTGACTTCCCGTTACATGGCTTAAAGACAGGGCATTTTTGCCGGAAAGATCATTCAGCGCAAGATTTACCGGAACAGTATTGGCAAGCGTAGGGAGCGAAATATTCAATAATCCGCTAGTCGGATTCGGAGAAACATAAATTTGAGCAATTAACTCCGATTCTTTTGTGCTCACTAACTCACCCGGCTCCATCTTAGTGACTGTATTTTCAAGCTTATTGGTATACCATATAGCGCCATCCGGTCCAATCTTAATTCCGGTCAGCCCGGGAGCTCCGGTATTCAATCGGAACAACTCTTGAAAATTATTGTCAATATCATAAATGATGATTTCGCCGGTGGCATAATCCCCCACCAAAAGGCGATTATCAATGACATCAATGCCACAGGGTCGGATCAGATTGGTATTTATTATTTCCTCCCAGGTGACATTTGCCATTTGAGAATGCTCGGCTAATGGCTCATTGATCAAGGGAAGCGAATTAGAAACTTCACCTGAATGGATGTCAAGACGAATGACGCGGTCATGACCATTGTCAACAGCATAGAGCCATCCGGTAGCATCATCAATCACCATATGACTTGGTACATCTCCATCTCGTTCAATTTCAATTTCGCGATAACGTCTGACCTCCCCATCTGCATGGTCATCATTTCCCGGGCCATGATCCATATTGAAATTGTAACGAACAATTTCCTTGTTCCATGAGTCGAAAACCCAAAAAATATTGTCTGCTTCGGAGGCGATTCCCATACTATAAGGACTGCCATGCAGCATATCCAGATGGCTGCCATTGCCACCGGAAGGTTGGGCATAAATAGCCGGGTCACTTGACCACAACGTTGGGCCGGTAAAAGTGCCACCACCGTGGTTGGCATCTTGCACACCGGGGGAAGTTCCAAAATTCAGATTCGGGCTAAAAGCAATACCTGTTGGCATAGACATAAAATGCCAGGCGTTACCGTCTACTCGTTGCCAAAAGGTTTGATCCGGAGTGCCTGCATCAAAAACAGTGACCGTACTACCACCGGAATTTTCATTTCGTTCGTTTATAATCCAAAGTTCATTTTTAGCGAGTACCGGGAAAAAATCCAGATCATTAGGTTTGTCAAGTTGATTCGCTTGCGTAGCGATCACTGTGGTCACCGGTTCGGCAACGAAGAATTCATCGATTCTGTTTGGACGAATTATTTCTTCGAATACTTCTACCTCCATCGTTTGAATATTATTATCAGCGAATTCATCTATTTGATTGTTGACTGAAACAATCTCAACAGCGATATTATATATGCCTACAACTTCAGGGGTCCATAATACAGGATGAACAAAATCATAGGTATCAAAAGAATTGATAGCTAATCCATCTATCATACCCTTGATGGTATCTTCTCCATTAATGATGTAGTTGATTTCCAGTGACTCAATAAGGGTCTGCCCATTATTGTACGCGGTTCCACCTATTTCAACACTTTTATTCTCAAGGGCAAATGGGATTGCTTTCAAACCAGTCAAGTTTGCATCCAGTGTATTTGGAATTTCGATAACAACATTATCTAATGCAAACCCGAAAAGCCATTCACCTGCATCGCCATAGGTAAAAGCAATGTACAGTGAATCCTCGCCGATAAAATCATTTAAAGCAAGTTTTAAGGTATACCAGCCTGCTTTGCCTTCCAGGTCTTTTATTTCGATCCAATTTAAACCACCATCGTCGGAAGCTATTATTTTTCCTTCTTCAATAGCGCCTAAATATTCTTTTTTGCCAAAGAAAATATCAACACTTAATGTTGCAGCATTGACTTCGGATAAATCTATCGGTGGGGTGACGAGGATATCCTGATTTTTATTGCAATTACACTGATCATCGTTTGTGGCGATGACACCATCACTGCCATTTGAAAGAATAGTCCAGTATTGACTGGAAAGTGCCTCAGCCGTGCCGGTCAACCACCCACCATCGGTCGCATTTGTTTGAATCTCCCATCCGGTCGGGAGACCTGAGTTTTCAAAATGCTCTTCAAATAAAATTTGAGCCTGAGCAAGAGATATTACAAATAAGGATAAAATAATCTGGAGTAAAAACTTATGCATAGTAATAGAATGTTGTTTATCTGGAAACGTTGTCAAAAAAACTTTGGTATGATGCCTGAAAAGCTAGGATAATCAAATGTACAAGTATATCTTACTAAATATCGTATCTGCAGCCTTTTATTAGACATGAATGACCACTGCTTTGCAAAAATTGGGAATTTTCTTTTCAATCGTATGATCAGCCATTGCTGTAAAAGCATTTTTTTGTAATTATTGATGGATTGGATCAACAATATTTCTCCAGTGAACCGGAATATTATAACCAAATTATTAATGGGTAATAGAAGGAAAGTATTGGAATTCTATTTGCTTAGAGGGGCTGAAACCAAATATTTTGTATTTTATTGGATGTCTTAAAAAATCCGGGGGTATAACCGACCCTGATTCGATTTCAATATTGCCTTCTTTTCATTACTTTTGTTCAATTTGAAATGATTGTCCAACCACCTTTAATTCAGAGAACTATGCTCCGAAATGTCGCTGTAGAGCAGCTTAAACTTCAGAAGATCAAGAACCGTGATGACAAGTTTATGCGCGAAGTACTATCCGATTTCTGGATATGTTGCGTCAGCAGAGAAGCCAGTATCATCGGTCGCAAAGAAGTTTTAAGCGGCAAGGCAAAGTTTGGCATTTTCGGAGATGGAAAAGAAGTTCCTCAGGTGGCCATGGCGCGTTCATTTAATAAAGGCGACTGGCGTTCCGGATATTACAGAGATCAGACCTGGATGTTTGCCAGTGGCATAGCAACCGTCGAAGAATTTTTTGCACAACTCTATGCGGACACATCGAATGATCCTTTCTCCGGTGGAAGACAGATGAATTGTCATTTTGCTACACCGATGCTTGATAAGGACGGGTCGCTTTTATCGCAGGATGACCGATACAATGTTTCCTCGGACATATCCTCGACCGGTGGTCAAATGGCTCGCGCAGTCGGTCTTGCACAGGCTTCTGTCTGGTACCGAAAGAATGCAGAATTTGGTCGTGCATTACAAATGAGTAATGATGGCAATGAAGTTTGTTTTGTTACCATCGGTGATGCCAGTACATCAGAAGGCGCATTCTGGGAAAGCATCAATGCGGCCGCAGTGATTAAGGCACCAATGGCAGTTTCTGTTTGGGATGATGGGTATGGGATTTCTGTGCCCACAAAGTTTCAAACAACCAAAGGAAGTATTTCACGATTGCTGGAAGGATTTCATATCGATGAAAATGGAGAAGGCATTTATCTCTATACTTGTAAAGCCTGGGATTATCCCGGCCTTTGTGAAATGTATGAAAGAGGCATTCGTAAAGTCAGGAAAAATCACCTGCCCGCAGTATTCCACATACAGGATGTGACACAACCCATGGGCCATTCCACCTCAGGAAGTCACGAGCGATATAAATCACCGGAACGTCTGCAATGGGAAGTGGATACAGATTGCATTGTAAAGATGGCGGAATGGATGATTGAATCCAACATTGCTTCCCAAAAAGATATTGACGATTTAAGACAGAATGCCATTACCTATGCCCGCGATTGCAAACAAAAAGCCTGGGAAGCATTTATAAATCCTGTTCGCGAAAAAAAGAAAGCGGTCCTGGAAATTTTCAATGCATTGTCAGAGGAAATGAAAGTTGATGCCTCTCTTGCTCACGTGTCCAATGAACTAAACAGCCCGTTAAATATCCAGTTTTCAGAATTGTTGGATACTTCAACTACTTTGAAGAGTATACTCGAACTTAAATACAACTATAGTCACCCGGTGTTGGATGCTATGATATCAGAATGGAAATTACAGGGGCAAAAGGACTTCAATACAAACCTGTATGCAGAGGGTCCGGGTTCATGTCTTAGGGTCCCAATCGTGGCCCCGGCATTTGATCAATCATCTAAAGTGATGAATGGATATCAGGTGTTGAATAAATATTTTGATCAATTGCTCGAAAGAGATCAACGAGTCGTTGCGTTTGGTGAGGATGTTGGTCATATCGGTGATGTCAATCAGGGGTTTGCAGGGCTTCAGGCTAAATACGGCAAAGACAGAGTCTTCGATACCGGTATTCGGGAGTGGACGATTATGGGGCAGGCCATTGGTCTTGCGCTTCGTGGACTTAGGCCAATTGCTGAAATCCAATATTTGGATTATCTGATTTATGGTTTGTCACCGCTTTCGGATGATCTCGCATCCCTTCGATACAGAACGAATGGCATTCAAACCGCACCTGCCATCATACGCACACGTGGTCACCGTCTCGAAGGCATCTGGCATGCTGGTTCGCCGATGGGTATGTTGATCAATGCCTTGCGGGGTATGCATATATGCGTTCCTCGAAACATGGTGCAAGCAGTCGGTATGTACAATACCCTGATGAAAGGAAATGAGCCTGGCCTTGTGATCGAGTGTCTGAATGGCTATCGTCTTAAAGAAAAATGTCCTGACAATCTTGATGAATTTACGGTGGCACTTGGGATGCCTGAGGTGCTGCAGGAAGGAACAGATGTGACATTGGTCACCTATGGTTCTTGTGTTCGTATCGCAGAGGCTGCCATCAAAATGTTGGAACCCTTTGACATTTCTGTTGAGCTAATAGATGTACAAACTTTGTTGCCATTTGATTTGGATCATGTAATTGTGCATTCGCTGCGTAAAACCAATAGGATTCTTTTCATGGATGAGGATGTTCCCGGTGGGGCAACTGCGTATATGATGCAAAAGGTAATGCAGGAGCAGAATGGTTATTTTCATTTGGATCAAAAGCCTCAGTGCATAACGGCTAAAGCGCATCGTCCGGCATTTGGATCGGATGGGGATTATTTTTCAAAGCCACATGCACATGAAGTAGCACAGGCATTGCGTGAGTTGGTTGAGGAAGGGGTATAACCTCAAACCGGATTGACTTAGGTTGATTTGGCAAATGCCTTTTTATTGGTCATACCTGTTTATTTATAGGTTATCAGGAATCAATTCCTTTTGCTTACAAAGGCTAAAATGCAGTGTTTTAACTTCTTTTAACGAATGGGCGATTCAGATTACCTCAGTCAAATGGTGATTTCTTCTATATTTGCTTTTCAAATCTGAGCGATTGTCTGATAAGCTGGTCATTATACCTACCTATAAAGAGAAGGAGAACATAGGGCGCATCATCGATGCCATTGTGGCATTGGATGGGCACTACCATATCCTCGTGATAGATGATGGTTCGCCGGACGGAACAGCGGATATCGTGCGGGACAAGCAGGAGGAGCACGGACATATTATTTCCCTGATCGAACGTGGTAAAAAACTTGGGCTTGGTACTGCCTATATCTATGGTTTCAAATGGGGCCTGGAGCGAGACTTCCAATATATCTTTGAAATGGATGCAGATTTTTCTCATCCGCCTCCTGACCTGAATAGATTACTTGCAGCTTGTGAAGCCGGGGCTGATGTGGCCATTGGTTCCCGATATGTTTCCGGCGGTGGGGTAGTCAACTGGCCTAAAAACAGGTTATTCCTTTCCAAAGGCGCATCTCTTTATTCTCGTATCATCACCGGCATGCCCATTATGGATCCAACCGCCGGATTTGTATGTTATCGACGTGAAGTGTTGGAATTACTGGATCTTGACAAAATCCGATTTGTCGGCTATGCGTTTCAGATTGGTATGAAATATCTTGCGTACAAAGCAGGCTTTAAATTAACCGAAGTACCTATTCAGTTTGTCGAGCGCGAATTGGGCGTAAGTAAAATGCACCTGGGGATTATTCGAGAGGCGATTTTTGGTGTGCTAGCACTACGCCTAAGTTCGGTGTTTAAGCCAAGGAGAGTAAAATCTGCTTAGGTTTTGCTTGCATTGAAGTTTTTACTTCCTGTTCATTTTTGTTGCAATCCAAAATATTTCTATCGTTAGTTCATCGCAAGTGTTGGCAGGCACTTCATACTGGACGGCAATAAAAGTACTTCCATGGGATGTTCTGGTTTTGAAGGAAGTTTCAGAAATCACTTCATACGTTTTTTGGTCTAATGCCATTCCATTGAATTCCGCATCAATCAGTACATCCTCCTGGTCTACGAGTATACCATCAGCTTAAAACTCAACACCTCCCGCGATTTGTCCCCAAGGCAGTCAAGGACCAGGTTCCTGCGATGTTTGATTCAAGTGCGGGAGCCGTACATTCTTTATCGTCTTTTTTGCAAGCGACAGAAACGACTAACAGGAATAAGATGATTTTAAAAAAGATGGGCTTCGTGAGTTAAAAATTGTAATCATTAAATATTAGGAGTAAAATATTAAAATAATCTGAAGCCGCTATTCCCGAAGGTTATTGGGGAGGTATGTAATTGCTGAATTATGCGAAGGGATGGCTTTGTGCTTTGTATGAAGGGTCTGGCAGATGAAAAGCTTACTCCTTTCCAAAGAAATTATCAAAACCTCAAAAACCCGGATAGCCAAAAGGTATTGCTATGTGTAAGTGATTCAAAAATGGGTTTAAAATGGGCTGTAAAAAACCCCTTAGTCCTATCCGGGCTCAAGGCTTATTTCCATTACATATTAGTACTTTCATATATTCAATGGTTCTATTACATGTATTGAATTTATTTTCAAATAGTATTACATTATGAAATATTATTATATATTTACATTATTGAAATATGTAATATACTCCTTTTGAGTACAACATATCACTAATTTGTGAATACCCACCACCCGAGATGAAGTTTTCCGGTGGTTTTTTTGAAATTAATGGTGGGATGAAGTGGTAAGAAGTGGGAGGGTTTTCTACATTTGAGTCGTTACAAGACTGAGAAAAGGAATGAAGACCAACTTTTTTGGGGAATATGAGTGCAAACTCGATGAGAAAGGCAGGCTAAAGCTGCCCTCAGCGATCCTCAGCCAGTTGGGCGAAAACAACTCACAGGATTTTGTAGCCAACAGAGGCTTTGAACATTGCCTCTACCTGTTTCCAAAGGATGTCTGGACATCCAAACTCAAGGAAGTACAGGGCCTAAATGAATACTTACCCGAAGTCAGACAGTTTAAAAGGTACTTCTACAGAGGTGCTACAGCCTTCACACCGGATAAGGCCAGCCGTATACTCCTGCCAAAGATTTTACTTGACTACGCATCGATTAAGAAAACCTTGATCATCACCGCCGTCGGGGAATACCTCGAAATGTGGAATGCAGAAGCATATCAGGAGATGATCAATAAAGAACCCGAGGATATTTCAGCCCTCGCACAGAAGATTGCCCACCTCAGGACCAAAGGGTCCGATGAGTGAATATCACATACCGGTCATGCTCGGTCCATCACTGGATGGTCTTGAGATCAAGCCGAATGGAATATATGTAGATGCCACCTTTGGCGGAGGAGGACATGCTAGAGAAATAACAAATCGCCTGGATGACAAAGGTCATCTGTTTGTTTTTGACCAGGATGAAGATGCTGAAGCAAATCTCTGGGGAGATGAGCGCGTCACGTTGATCGTTTCCAATTTTCGTCACCTCACGAGGTGGATGGAGTTTTACGGAGTCGATGGCAAAGTGGATGGCCTGCTCGCTGACCTGGGTGTTTCATCCCATCAGTTTGATGATCCCGAAAGAGGATTCTCTTACCGATTCGATGAACCACTGGATATGCGAATGAATCGCCAGCAAGCCCTGTCTGCAGCAGATATTATTAATGACTATGATGCAGGCAAGTTGCAAAAGATATTTTCAAGTTACGGAGAGATCACGAACTCGAAAACACTTGCGCAACACATTGTAAAATCCAGGGCGGGTGGAGCGATTAAGACAACAGGCCAATTGGCAGATTTAGCAGAGCAATGCATAAAGGGACAAAAGATGAGATATCTCTCACAATTGTTTCAAGCTTTGCGAATCGAGATTAATGATGAGATGGGTGCCTTGCGGGAGATGCTTCAATCAGCGCATCAAATTTTAAAACCGGGTGGAAGAATCGTCGTGATTTCTTACCACTCATTGGAAGACAGATTGGTCAAAAGATATTTTAAGTCAGGAAATTTTGAAGGAGAGGCAGATACGGATTTGTTCGGCCGAAGAAAAGAAGTGTGGAAGACGATTACCCAACGTCCGATTGAAGCAGATGCAGAAGAACAAAAAATAAATCCGAGGTCAAGAAGTGCGAAGCTAAGAACAGCGGAAAAAGTAAAGAGCTAAGGGCGAAGAGCATGGAGCGAAGGGCGAAGAGCAGAGGGCGAATAGCGCTGAAAGCGCTCATAGTAGAATAGGGTTTTTCCCGCTGAGCGGAACCTATTACGAGATGATAAATTATAAAACCCGGTACCCCCTTTAGGGGGCAAAGGGGGTAAAAAAGTGTAGAATTTAGAAGTATCAAATGAATTAACCTATTAACCCAATAATCTTTTAACCTATTAACCCCATTTAAACCAAACAACAAAGAACTAACAACAATAAATTACTGCGAAAAGCATGCCAATTAAAAATTCATTATATCGACTATTGGGCACCAAGATGATTTATAAGAATCTTCCATTCTTGTATTTCCTCTGTGGCTTAGGCGTATTATATATTGGCAATGTGCATTTCGCTGAACGCAATGTGCGTAAGGTGCAATCCTTACAACAAGAGTTACGAGAAGAACGATGGCGATATATGACGGTCAAATCAGATCTGATGTATCAATCGACCCCTACCATGATAGAGCGAAGCGTGGTTTCGCAAGACCTTCATTTCTTAACTCAAAATCCAGTGGTTATAAGGTAGCAAGCCTGGGCCCCCTCCCACCGATGAAAGAAATAAAGAAGGAATTACTGATCAGAGTTTATATCGTTGCAATCGTTATGGTAGGCATCGCGTTTTTGCTGGCGTATAAAGCTGTTCGTATTTCAGTCATCGAGGGAGAGCAATGGAGAAGCCTTGGGGATAGCTTGTATCTTAAATATATACCGGTGGTCGCAGATCGCGGAGATATTCTCGCCTCTGATGGAAGCCTGATGACAACGTCCCTGCCATTTTTTGATTTGCATGTGGATTTCAAAGCAAATGGTTTAAGAGAAGATATTTTTAAAGCCAACGTCGATAGTCTTGCCTATTATTTGTCAACGTATGTCAATCGAAGTGTTTCAAAAACACAAATGCGGGACTGGTTGATTCAAAAGAGAAGAAATGGTGATCGGTATGCTTTACTTGCAAAAGATGTCAGCATCAGAGAACTGGAACAAATAAAAACTTTTCCAATATTCAGACTGGGTAAGAACACAGGAGGACTAATTGTCGATCGTCAACATGTTCGAGTCAAACCATATAAATTGTTGGCCAGCCGAACACTGGGCCTCGAGCGTGAAAATGCGCAAACAATTGGTCTCGAAAGAACTTTTGATGATTATTTGAAAGGAGAAGAAGGACAGCGTTTGGTACAAAGAGTCACCGGCGGCGCCTGGATTCCGGTTAGTAATCTGGATGATTTGGAAGGCCATCGTGGTGCTGATATTCACACCACGATTGACCCCGAAATTCAGGATATTGCTGAGTATGCCTTGCTGGAGGGATTGGAAAAGAGCCAGGCTAAAAAGGGAACAGCCGTTGTCATGGATGTGGCGACCGGAGCGATCCTGGCCATCGCCAATCTGGGCAATCCAAATGGAAGCGGATACAGTGAAGATTACAACTATGCTGTTGGATTTTCTGCTGAACCCGGGTCAACATTTAAACTGGCGAGTGTGATTGCTTTACTCGAAGATCACGGAGCTGATTTAAATACCGTGGTTGATTTAGGCGGTGGTACCGGACATTTCTTTGACAGAACAATGAAAGATTCCAAGCAACATGGTATATATGAAAGCACCCTGACAGAAGCCTTTGAAATATCTTCAAATGTTGGCATTGCCAGATTAGTGCAAGAGTATTATGGTCGAGACGGTCGTGCCGGAAAGTATGTGGACCGAATCCATAAAATGCATTTACAAGAAAAGACAGGCATTGAGTTAGATGGCGAAGGGGCTCCTATGATTAAAGATCCGGCCAATAAGGAAGATCGTTGGAGTGGAACAACATTGCCATGGATGTCTACCGGATACGAATGTCGTCTGACACCCCTTCAGATATTACGATTATATAATGCTGTAGCCAATAATGGAAAAATGATGAAGCCCTATCTGGTGTCTAAAATTACATCAGAAGGAAAAGTGGTGAAACGTTTTTATCCGGAAACAGTAAGCGATCATATAGCTTCTGATCTTACGATTCAAAAAGTGCAGGGATTGTTGAAAGGCGTAGTGGAAAGAGGAACTGCCAAAAATGCGAAACCTGACTATTATATGTTTAGCGGGAAGACAGGAACAGCACGAACGGATTATTATGATCCGACGAGTCAGCGTAAACAATACACGGCTTCTTTTGCCGGGTATTTTCCTTCCGACAAACCAAAGTACAGTTGTATCGTCATGGTGTATGATCCAATTGAAGGAGGGTATTATGGATCTACTTCAGCCCTTCCGATTTTCAGGAAAATAGCGGATCGATGCATGGGTATTCACAGAGGATTATTAGCCAGTAGTACAATGCCGGATACACTTTCTTATGATGATAAGCGATTGGCAGGATGGTCTCAGAAGGATGAGTTGTATGATCTCATGGATGATCTTGATTTGGATAGCGAGGTAGATGGGCAGGGTGAATGGGCGCGTTTAGCCAATGGAAAAAATTTACGATTAGAAGTACAGGATATATCCTCCGAAAATCGGATACCGGAGTTGTATGGAATGGGTATACGGGATGCGATCTATCTATTGGAAAATAAAGGAATGCATGTGCGATATGATGGGGTAGGCCGGGTCAAAGGGCAATCAGTTAAATCCGGACAGCCCATTGAAAAAGGAAAGACAATACACTTGACATTAGGGTGATATGACTATCAAAGAGTTGATCGTCAACATCCGTATCAAAGAAATACGAGGAGAAGTTGAAAAGCCTGTTACAGCGATTCACTTTGATTCAAGAAAAGTAGTGCCGGGGTCAGTTTTTGTGGCAGTGAAAGGGAGGACGACCGACGGACATAAGTTCATTGACATAGCGGTAGATCGTGGAGCTGTATGTGTGATCACGCAGGAAGAAGTGACGCATCAAAGAGACGGAGTGAGTTATATCAGCGTGGAGAATTCTGCAAAAGCATTGGCACAAATTGCCGATTCGTTTTATGGAAATCCTTCTGCTAAACTCACCATGATCGGCGTAACCGGAACGAATGGTAAAACAACAGTAGCAACTTTATTATATAGTCTTTTTACAGGACTGGGCTACAAGTGCGGATTATTATCCACCATTGAAAACAGGATCGGAGAACAGATTGAAGCCTCCGGTTACACCACTCCGGATGCGGTGGCGGTACAGGAAGCTTTAGCGCGAATGGTCAGTGCAGGATGTACACACGCCTTTATGGAAGTGAGTAGTCATGCCCTGGATCAATGCAGAGTAGAAGGTATTGATTGGAACGTTGCCATTTTTACCAATATCACACATGATCACCTGGATTATCACGGTGATTTTAAATCATACATCACAGCTAAGAAAATATTATTTGATGGATTAAGTGCTCAGGCGTTTGCCTTAATCAATACGGATGACAAGCACGCTGAAGTCATGGTACAGAATACTGTTGCTAAGGTCTCAAATTACAGTCTTACCAAGCTTACAGATTTCAGAGTGCGCGTCATTGAAAACCGGATTGATGGCTTGCATCTTGAGTTGGATGGAATCCCATTGCACGTGCGTTTAGTCGGAAAGTTCAATGCGTCTAATCTCCTGGCCATATATGGTGCAGCAATTTTGCTGGGAGAGGACAAAGAACGCGTACTGGCTGAATTGAGTAAACTACAACCGGCAGAAGGTCGCTTTGATCTGGTCGTCGGTCGTAAACAGATTTTTGCAGTGGTTGATTACGCCCACACACCGGATGCACTGCACAACGTGCTGAGCACTTTAATCCAGGTTCGACAACCGGGTTCAAAAATCATCTGCATTGTAGGATGTGGTGGTGACCGGGATCGAACCAAGCGACCGGAAATGGCTAGAATAGCCTCGGTGTTTGCAGATCAGGTGATCCTGACATCAGACAATCCGAGAACTGAAAATCCGGAAGCGATTTTAGATGAGATGTGGCCGGGCGTGCCGGAAGAAAAAAAAGATCGGGTGATGCGTATCACTGATCGAAAAGAGGCGATAAGAGCGGGAGTGATGATGGCAAAAACAAGAGATATTCTTTTAGTCGCCGGAAAGGGACATGAGAAGTACCAGGAGATTAACGGTCACCGCTATCCATTTGATGACAAAAAGTTGCTGGCGGAAGCGCTGGCATAAATGATATATAAGATAGGTTCTATTATCATTCTCAGGTTGGTTTTAGCAGTTGCAGCGGGTGAATTCTTGCATGATAAAGATCATGAGACCACCCGCTCGCATCTGCGTTTTTTCTGAGAAGTAGAACAAAAATGACAAGTGTAAAAATGCTGTACCACCTCTTTCAATATCTGGATGTAGAACTTGACCTGCCTGGTGCAGGGGTATTCAAGTATATCTCCTTTAGAGCGGGTATGGCGATTATTATTTCATTAGGGATTTCTTTGCTTTTAGGAAGCAGGATCATTCGTTCTTTGAAACGTCTGCAGATAGGAGAGATTGTACGCGATCTTGGTCTGGAAGGACAAAAGGAAAAAGATGGTACACCCACCATGGGAGGGCTGATCATTTTACTGGCTATTCTCGTGCCTTGTTTATTACTCGCAAGACTTGATAATATCTATGTCCAAATGCTTGTGTTGACCACCATTTGGATGGGAGCCATAGGTTTTGTGGATGACTACATCAAGGTTTTCAAAAAGAACAAACAAGGGCTTAAAGCCAAATTTAAATTGTTTGGTCAGATTGGCTTAGGACTGATTATCGGAATGATCATGCTTTTTCATCAGGATGTCGTCGTCAGACTTACGCCGGAAATGGCTGCTAAAAATAAATATGAAGTTTTGCATTCCGTTCAGATGGAGGATGCTACGGCACCGGGAGGAATCAAAGAAATGGTCTATTGTAAAACAACATTAACTAATGTTCCATTTGTGAAGGGCAACCAGTTGGATTACAAAACATTTCTGGGATTTCTTGGGGACAATGCCCAGGCTTGGGTCTGGATTGTATTTATTCCATTGGTGATATTGATTGTTACGGCAGTCAGTAACGGATCAAATCTTACGGATGGGGTCGATGGATTGGCCACAGGGATATCAGCAATTATTGCACTTACGCTGGCTATTCTGGCGTATGTAAGTGGTAATACAATTATCGCGGATTATCTCAACATACTTTACATCCCGGATAGTGGTGAGCTGGTGATTTTCAGTAGTTGTTTTCTTGGTGCATGTATTGGCTTCCTTTGGTATAATTCCTATCCGGCAAAAGTTTTTATGGGTGATACGGGTAGTCTGACGATCGGGGCCATCATCGCCGTCATGGCTATTGCGTTAAGAAAAGAATTATTGATTCCAATCTTATGCGGAGTCTTTTTGGTAGAAATTCTTTCAGTGATGATACAGGTGTATTATTTCAAATACACGAAGAAAAAATATGGAGAAGGAAGACGCGTATTTCGCATGTCGCCATTACATCATCATTTCCAAAAGTTGGGAATGCATGAAGCTAAAATCGTTACGCGGTTCTGGATTATTAGTGTCATGCTCGCAGTCGTTACCCTGATCACTTTAAAAGTAAGGTGATATGGGTTTGCGTGTGGGTGTTTTGGGCGGAGGAATAAGTGGTATTGGGGCAGCTTTGCTAGCACAGACGAAAGGACATGAGGTGTGGCTGAGTGATGCAGGTAAGATTAAAGAAACATTTAGAAGAACATTAGAAATAAATAAAATCCCTTTTGAAGAATCGGGACATCGTATTGAAAAGTTGGTAGCATGTGACCTCATCGTGAAGAGTCCCGGTATTCCAAATACCAGTGAGGTAATTCAAACACTGATCGAAGCAGACAAAGAAGTCATTGGTGAAATCGAATGGGCTTTCCGTAACACCAAAGGAAAGATCATTGGCATCACAGGGAGTAATGGAAAAACAACCACCACCAGCCTTTGTCATCACTTTTTGATAAGTGCCGGAATCAAGGCAGCAAAAGTGGGAAATGTGGGTGAAAGTTTTTGTCATTATCTGGTCTCTTCGGAAGCAGATTGGTATGTCTGTGAGTTAAGTAGTTTTCAACTGGAAGATGTGGAGACTTTCCATCCGGCAGTAGCTGTATTGCTTAACATCACGCCTGATCATTTGGATCGATATCAGTATAGTCTGGATCGGTACGCTGAAGCTAAATTGAAAATAGCAAAAGCAATGACGGAGGACGAGACGATGGTGTACAATGCGATGGATCCTGTAACCGTGGCGAAAGTTATTGCTTCAGACGCCGAGGTTCGCTTAAATTCCATTCGGGAAACAGATCTACTGGGAAAGGACAAAGTATATGTCACGAGTGATATTGTCCTTGATCTTTCGAGATCAGGATTGATGGGGAGGCACAATCAGGTCAATGTCATAGCGGCAGCGAGAGCAGCTGTGCTGGCGGGTTGTCCGACGAGTGGATTGCAGGAAGCGTTGGAATCATTTGTCAACGAACCGCATCGAATGGAAGTGGTAGGAACGCATCAGGAAGTGACCTACATCAATGATAGCAAAGCCACCAATGTAGATGCGGTCTACTATGCGCTTGAAGCCATGCAACACCCGGTGATTTGGATAGCCGGTGGACAGGATAAAGGAAACGATTACGAGCCGATTCTGACGCTCGTGGAAAATAAAGTGAAGGCATTGATTTGCCTTGGAATAGATAATAAAAAATTGAATGAAACTTTTTCGACAAAGGTCAACTACACATCAGAAACTACAACGATGCGCGAGGCAGTCCGTCGAGCTGCCTCGCATGCATCACCCGGAGATATTGTATTACTCTCCCCCGCCTGTGCGAGTTTTGACTTGTTCAAAAATTATGAGGATCGGGGAGATCAATTTAAAAAAGCAGTAAGTGAATTAGAATAATGTATAAAGCCATTCACATAGCCAAAAATTTAAAAGGTGACAGAGGAATCTGGGTCATCGTGGCTTTGCTCTGCCTGGCGTCAATTCTTGCAGTCTATAGTTCCACCGGCACCATTGCCTTTAAATACAATGGTGGGCACGCTGAGATTCACCTGATCAAACATGTGGTCATTGCGATGGTAGGATTGTTTTTAACCTACTTGTGCTATAACACCCACTATACGGTATACTCTAAGATTGCACCAATACTATTTGTTATCTCTGTTCCGCTTCTCATTTATACAATGGCCTTTGGTCCGGAGATCAATGATGCGCGCCGATGGATTTCGATTCCGGGTATTGGTTTAAGTTTTCAAACCTCAGATATCGCTTCAATTGCATTGATCATGTATATCGCCAGATCAATCGCGATGAAGCAGGAAGTGATTAAGGATTTTAAAAGTGCATTTCTTCCACTGATGATGCCCATAATTCTTGTCTGTGGGTTGATTGCCCCCAATAATCTAAGTACGGCCTTGTTGCTATTCCTGACATGCATGACGCTGATGTTTATCGGTCGGGTTCATTTAAAATATATTTTTCTCCTGATTCTGATGGGGATAGTATTTATGACTATACTTATTCTGATAGGGACGATTTTCCCGGAAGCCATCCGTGCTGCTACCTGGACCAATCGATTGGGAGAATTCCTCGGCAATGGAGATGGAGGGTATCAAATCCAGCAAGCAAAGATTGCTATTGCAGATGGAGGATGGTTTGGCGTAGGTCCCGGTTTGAGTACGCAACGAAATTATCTCCCATACTCCTATGCGGATTTTATTTATGCTATTATCTGTGAAGAGTACGGACTCCTTGGTGGGTTGCTTATCATCTTTTTGTTTTTGCTACTCTTTATTAAATGCACTTCTATGGTGACCAGAAGCCCAAAAACATTTGGAGCCTTGCTGGCGATGGGCTTATGTCTGAATATTGTGATTCAGGCCTTTGCCAATATAGCGGTGTCCACAAACCTAGTGCCGGTCACCGGTTTGACATTGCCGATGGTCAGTAAAGGAGGTACCTCCATGCTGATCACCAGTATGGCATTTGGGATGATATTGAGTGTCAGTCGATTTATTGAACAGTCGGCGAATGATGTTGGAAAAGTAGTTATTAAACCTCTCGATGAAGATCATCATTAGTGGTGGTGGCACGGGAGGCCATATATATCCGGCTATAGCGATAGCCGATGCGCTTAAAAAACGCGAACCGTTCATTGACATATTGTTTGTAGGTGCAAAGGGTAAAATGGAGATGGAGAAAGTTCCGGCTGCAGGATACCCGATCGAGGGGTTATGGATTAGTGGATTACAGCGAAAGCTGACGTTAAAAAATTTGTCCTTTCCTTTTAAAGTGATGCATAGTCTCATGCGGTGCCGATCGATTATCCGAAAATTTCAACCGGATGCGGTGGTGGGCGTCGGTGGATATGCTTCAGGCCCACTGGTCAATGTAGCGGCAAGGATGGGAGTGCCGGCAGTGATTCAGGAACAAAACAGCTATCCGGGTATAACGAATAAGCTGTTAGCGAAGCGGGTTGAAAAAATTTGTGTCGCTTATCCCGGAATGGAAAAATTTTTTCCGGCAGATAAAATAGTCTTTACCGGAAATCCAATGCGCAGTCAGCTGAGTAAAGGATTTTCAAAAGTCGAAGCGGCAGCCGTTTTTGGATTAGATCCGGGAAAGAAAACCATTTTGGCCGTTGGAGGAAGTTTGGGTGCACGTACAATCAATGAAATCATACATCAATCATTTGATCTGATAAAGGATCGAAATGATATACAAGTTCTTTGGCAAATTGGGAAGCTTTACGCTGCATCGTATTTAGATACACCTGTAGCAAATTTGGATAGAGTCCATTCTTCGGTCTATATCGATCGGATGGATATGGCCTATGCCCTGGCAGATGTAGTCATCGCCAGAGCAGGAGCTATCACTGTGAGTGAACTTTGCCTGACCGGCAAAACATCCATTCTGGTGCCCTCTCCATATGTGGCAGAAGATCATCAGACACACAATGCGAAGGCATTGATGGAACTAGGAGCTGCTGTTTTAATAGCGGATAAGGATGCGCCGAATCTGGCGTTCCGGGAAGCCATCAGATTACTTGATCATGAGGCTGAGCGAAAAACGCTTGAATCAGAGATTAAGAAGTTGGGCAGACCCGCAGCGGCGGATGAAGTCGCAGAGATTATTTTAACTGCAGCTCGTAAAGGAAAAAGGATATGAAAGGATTAATATCATTTGGTCATATTTATTTTCTGGGCATCGGGGGTATAGGGATGAGTGCAATAGCAAGATGTTGTCTCCTTCAGGGCATTAAGGTAAGTGGTTATGATCGTTTGTCTTCAGCGATGACGGATCGACTGAAAGCAGAAGGAGCAGAAATTATTTTTGAGGATGATCCAAAACGCGCAGGATCACTTCCGGATCTGGTGGTGATGACTCCGGCGATACCGGTGGACAATAAACTGAAGGCGCATTTTGAAGCGAAAGGGATTCGAATTGTCAAACGATCAGAAGCTTTGGAGTGGATTACGGAAGGCATTGATACAATCGCAGTTGCGGGGACACATGGAAAGACAACGACATCATCGATGATTAGTTATTTGCTTCATGCATCAGGCATTCAACATACAGCATTGCTGGGTGGGGTGGCTTCGAACTATCAATCGAATTTTCATTCTGAAAGCCTTGC
>JAHEAR010000029.1:14082-23920 GCA_024642665.1 Bacteroidota bacterium | reverse complement strand
GAAACGTATGGTGGACCGGTGATGGGGGTTTTTCAACCACACTTGTATACGCGTACCAGAGACTTTGCAAAAGAATTTGCCGAGGCATTGGATTTGCTCGATTATCCGGTGATCATTGATATCTATCCGGCGCGCGAAAAGGAAATAGAAGGTGTAAGCTCCCAATTGATTATTGACCACATGATCAATCCCAATAAGAAATGGTGCAAGGGAGATAGTTGGGTGCCATGGGTGATTGAAAAGAAACCTGACATATTGATTACACTGGGAGCAGGTGATTTGGATAAACATATACCTGATTTGATCAGGCGATTATATTGAAATGATTAAGATAAATAAACATCGTATTAAAACTTTTATGTGGCTGGTGTTACTGGCCTCACTGACAGGCGTAACGCTCATGGCCGCTCGCTTTCAGGCGGACGCGGTGATCACCGGCGTGGAGGCAGAGGTATCCTTGCTGGAAAAAGGAAACAACCTCATCCTGCCGGAAGAGTTTGTGGAAATGGTAACAAAAAAGTTTGGTCCTGTGACAGGACTTCCGGTAGATCTGGTAGACATGAGAAGCATGGAGGAATATTTGAAAACAAATCCTTATGTGCGAGATGCAAACGTGTATCTGGGCGCGTCCGGAAAATTAATGCTCAGTCTGCATCAGCGGATGCCATTGATGCGAATAGTGGATAATAGTAACAGACATTGGTATATCGATACCGATACAGTGTTGATGCCGGTATCCAGTCACTTTACAGCAAGAGTACCTTTGGTGAATGGTAATTTTCCGATGACCAAAGATGTTCACCAATGGCCCGTTGAGGATTTGTTTCGTATTGCAGAGGTACTACAGGAAAATGAATTCATGGGATCGCTTATCGATCAGATTTATATGGAATCAGATGAGATGATATGGCTTGTACCTCGATTTGGGCCTTCAAAAATACTCGTGGGCAATACCGATGAATTGGAAGATAAGGCAGACCGGATTCAACGATTATACAAACAAGCACTACCCTATAAAGGGTGGGATACATATACCTATATAGATACGCGAATTGCAGGGCAAATCGTAGCCAAAAAAAGATTAAACCAATAAATTTTTCCTCATGAGAAGTAAAGAAACTCAAAAGTCAAAAACCGTCGTAGCCCTGGATATTGGGACGACAAAGATTTGCGTCATGGTTGGACGGCGCAATGAATACGGTAGCATCGAAATACTCGGGGTGGGAAAGGTAGCCTCAGAGGGCGTACGACGCGGCGTAGTAGCAAATATTGATAAAACGGTACGATCCATTGAGGAAGCCGTTATTCAGGCAGAGAAAAGTGCCGGAATGGAGATCATCGAGGTCTATGCAGGGATCGCCGGTCAGCATATCAAAAGTTTGCAACATCAGGGGATTCTCACACTCGCTGATGCAGACAAGGAAATTGCAAGAACGGATCTAAAGACGTTGCTGGATGACATGTACAGACTGGCTTTGCCTCCCGGAGATAAAATACTTCATATTCTGCCACAGGAATATACCGTGGATGATGAAGAAGGAATACTGGATCCGGTGGGTATGTGCGGCCATCGGTTGATTGGAAATTTTCATGTCGTCACAGGGCAATTGTCTGCGCATAAAAATATTGAGCGATGTGTGGAGAAAGCCGGATTGAAAGTTTCTGATTTTGTACTTGAGCCAATCGCCTCAGCTGCAGCAGTGCTTAGTGAGGAAGAAAAAGAAGCCGGTGTTGCTCTTGTGGATATAGGTGGTGGAACAACTGATATCACTATTTTTCAAGAGGGCATCATTCGCCACACAGCAGTAGTTCCATTTGGTGGTGATGTGATCACGGCGGATATCAAGGAAGGCTGCACCGTGATGCATGAGCAGGCAGAAAAATTGAAAAAGAAGTTTGGTTCTGCCCTTGCAGAAACCATAGTAGACAACAGGATCATCACGATTCCGAGCTTTAATGGAAGAGATTATAAAGAGATTTCAGAAAAGAATCTATCCCTGATCATCCAGGCCCGAATGGAAGAGATTCTGGAATTGGTTCGGGTGGAAATTAAAAAATCAGGGTACGAGCGCAAACTGATCGGCGGTATTGTACTGACCGGTGGAGGTGCCTTACTTAGCAAAGTTGATCTTTTGGCGGAGTATCGAACTGGTATGAGTGCACGGGTTGGATTACCTATTGAACATATTGCCTCACGTCAGCGGGATGATGTATCCAGTCCGATTTACGCCACGGCAATCGGATTAATCATTCATGGGTTGGCAAAACCAGAAGTAGTCGATGAAACGGATCAGTTGGTCAATGCGAAAAGCACTGATACCATGAATGCAACGTCCGATTTAAAAGCTGATGCTGAATCAACCTCGGACGACGCGGAAGATAAAAGCGGTCCGAAATGGGTGGAGAGTGTTTTTACGCGAGCAAGAGCATTTTTCGAAGCAACACCGGATCAGGATTTCTAAAACAGACTACGTACCAGAGAAAATTATAATTCCAAACTTAAAAACTCACTCATCATGTTATTTGATATACCAAAAGTAGAAAAGAGCATCATCAAAGTCCTCGGCGTAGGCGGTGGCGGTAGCAATGCAGTTACGTATATGTACAAGCAAGGCATTACCGGCGTTGATTTCGCGATTTGTAATACCGACAATCAGGCGATGGAGACCAGTTCGATTCCTGTTAAGATTAATCTCGGCCCTGAATTGACCGGTGGACGTGGTGCAGGCTCAAGACCTCAGATGGGGAAACAGGCTTGCATCGAGTCAATCGATGAGATTCGCGACTTTATTATGGATGGAACAAAGATGCTTTTTGTGACGGCCGGTATGGGTGGTGGCACCGGGACAGGCGCTGCACCCATCATTGCCAAGGCAGCAAGAGAAGCAGATATTCTGACCGTCGGAATCGTTACGTTGCCTTTTACGTTTGAAGGTAGCCGAAGAAAACGCCAGGCACTCGAAGGATTAGAGGAAATGAAAGAGAATGTAGATGCGCTGATCGTGATTTCCAATGACAAGCTTCGTGATCTGCATGGTGATCTTAAATTGTCTGATGCGTTTAGTCGTGCTGATGATATTCTGACAACCGCTGCTCGGGGTATTGCAGAGATTATTACGATGGAAGGGTATGTCAATGTTGACTTTGAAGATGTCAATACAGTGATGAGAGATAGTGGTGTAGCCATTATGGGAACGGCTACCTATGAGGGTGAAGGCCGTGCGCGTAAAGCAGTAGTGGCAGCACTCAATTCGCCATTATTAGAAGACAATGATATACGAGGAGCACAACATATCCTTTTGAATATTTCCTCAGGAAATGTGGAAGTCACGATGGATGAGGTATTTGAAATCACAGAATATGTGCAGGCAGAAGCCGGCTATGGGACTGATTTGATTTGGGGTAATTGTTATGATGCATCCCTGGGTGATAAACTTTCGGTTACGATCATTGCCACAGGTTTTGAGCAAAACTTAATGAAAGGAGGACAGCACGAGACGCAAAAAATTATGGTGGGCATCGATGAGGATATGGGTATTTCGACTACCTCTAAAATGGTAGAAGATGAATTTGAAATTACCAATGAGCGTCCGGTGGATTTGGAACCGGTGATCATGGCGGAGCCGACACCTGAAGAAAAACCAAAGCATACCTATAGTGATCCGTATATGAGAACCGATGACGTGGAGAAGAGAGAAGAGATTCGACGTTCGTTAAAAGAACTCGAAGCCAAACGGTTACGCGAAGAATCGGATAAGCCTGAATTAAATGTGAATCCAAGTCGGATGCAAAATTCAGAGTGGATTGCTGAAATGACAAAGGTGCCTGCGTTTGCCAGACGAAAAATACAGTTGGATGCCGTCACCCCATCATCTGAAATGAAAATGTCTCGCTTAACAGTGACCGATGAAGAGGGGGATGATGTCATCAAAGGAAATACATATCTGTACGATAAGCCTTGCTAATCATGCAGTGAAAAATTACTTATAGATTTCTCTATTCGTGAGGTTGGTTTAATGGTCTGAGGTGAGAACTCAGACCTTTTTTTTGTAGTGTCGTGTTTTAGTGAAACCGTAGAGTTTAGGTAAGTTTAGATATAAACGCCTGAGGCGCTTATGGTTTAGGAAGTTTAGGAAAAGTAGTACTGCGGAAATCTCCCAATTTTTCTGTATAATCAGCTGGAAGCTTATTTTCTCGCAAAAGCGTAGTGGTGAATTTCCCCATTTCTTCACTTCCCTTCACTTTTCACTTTTCGTTTTACACTCTTCACTTATTACCTACCTTTGTCCCCATGTCGATGTTTAGAAGAAAGGAAGCTTCCTCCGATGAGGAAAAATCAAAGCGGTTGACGCTGGAGCAACTCAGGGAAGTGCGGGGTATGCTCTCATTTATCAGGCCTTATCGTTGGCACTTTATCGGGGGCTTAGTATTGCTGTTTTTTGGCAGTATGACATTTATGGTATTCCCATATATGGCGGGAGAATTGGCAGATGTAGCCACCGGGAAAAGCAAACTTGGATTAAGTCTCAATCAAATTGGTCTCATCCTGATTGTGATTCTACTGCTGCAGGGAGTGATGAGTTTCTTCAGAGTGATCTGGTTTGCCGTAGTAAGTGAGAAAGGCATGGCGGATGTGCGCAGCAGTATCTACCAGCGACTCATCGGACTGCCCGTTTACTTTTTTGAAAAGAATCGTGTCGGTGATCTGACCAGCAGAATATCAGAAGATGTCAACAGACTATCGTCTGTATTTTCCAATACGTTGGCAGAACTTATTCGACAGATACTGATATTGATTACAGGTATTGCGTTTCTGATGATCAGCACACCCAGATTAAGTCTGACGATGCTCGCCACTTTTCCGGTGATTGTCGTTGGCGCCATGTTTTTTGGCCGATTCGTGCGCCGACTTTCCAAGAGTCGTCAAAAATCACTGGCAAATACCAATACGGTAGTTGAAGAAACCTTGCAGAACATTAATACTGTCAAAGCTTTCACCAACGAAACACTGGAATATACACGATACAAATCAGAAATGGGAAAAGTAGTAGATACATCCTTGAAACTAGCAACATATCGAGCAGCCTTTGCGAGTTTTATTATCGTGATTCTTTTTGGGGTTATCTTTTTTATCCTTTGGTATGGAGCGACCATGGTGCAGAATGAAATGATGAGTATCGGTCAGCTTGTTTCTTTTATTTCCTATACAGCGATTATCGGTGCGGCGATTGGCAGTTTAGGAAACTTTTATACTGAAATTGTTACAGCGCTGGGAGGGACAGAAAGGATAAGAGAGATTTTGAATGAGAAAAATGAAATCGATGTTCCTCAGGAAGTCATCCGTCCGGTTGTGGAAGGACATATTCGTTTTGAAAATGTGCACTTCGAGTATCCATCGCGTCCTGATATGTCTGTACTGAAAGGTATTGATTTAGATATTCATCCCGGTCAGAAGATTGCTTTAGTAGGGCAGAGTGGATCAGGAAAAAGTACGATTGCTTCCTTGCTCATGCGATTGTATCCGTGGCAAGGAGGAAAGATTACCTTGGATGGAAAAGATATCAATGCTATGGATCTTGCGTCCTATCGTTCTGTCTACGCGATCGTGCCCCAGGAAGTTTTGTTATTTGGTGGAACGATTCGGGAGAATATTCTTTACGGTCACCCTTCAGCCACAGAAGAAGAACTGATGAATGCCGCTCGATCATCAAACAGTCTGGATTTTATTCAGGGATTTCCGGAAGGATTTGAAACGATCGTAGGTGAACGAGGGATCAAACTCAGTGGTGGGCAACGACAACGCATCGCCATTGCTCGAGCGGTCCTCAGAAATCCGTCCATTTTGATTTTAGATGAAGCCACATCTTCCCTCGATGCGGAATCAGAGAAAGTCGTACAAGAGGCGCTGGAACGATTACTGGAAGGAAGAACAGCTATTATTATTGCGCATCGATTAGCCACTATCCGAAATGTCGATTGTATTTATGTACTGGAAGAAGGTAAGATTGTAGAAAAAGGTACACATGATGAGTTGACCATAAAAGAAGATGGCGTTTATGGTGCATTGGCTAAGTTGCAGTTTGATATTTGAGTAAATGAGAGGTGAGGAGTGAGAGGTGAGGAGTGAATAGAATAATTTTATGAGATTACACATTAATCATTACACATTAATAAATTGCGAGACGAGAAACGAGACACATTGTTCTCACCTCTCACCGCTCATTCCTCACCTCTGCCAAATCAATTAATAATTTAATAACAACCTTTTGGAACTGATCAACAACGCTTCTTTAAAGTCCTATACCACCTTCGGGGTCGAAGCTGCCTGTGATCATCTATATAGAATTGAAGATGTGGAAGAATTGAAATTGGCGGTGCAGTATTTGGACCAGCCATTGATTCTTGGTGGGGGTAGTAATATTCTTCCGTTGGGAAGCATTCATCGCAATGTGCTTCGCGTTGAACTGAAAGGAATTCAAATCATTAATGACAGTGATCAACCATTGGTGAAGATAGCGGCCGGTGAAATCTGGCATGAAGTTGTATTGTGGGCGATTGCAAACAATTTGGGGGGCATTGAAAATCTATCGCTTATCCCGGGTACGGTCGGAGCTGCTCCCATGCAAAATATTGGGGCCTATGGCGTTGAATTAGCTAACGTCTTTCACAGCCTTGAAGCAATAGAAATTGGATCCGGACAATTAGTCACTTTTTCAAATGAAGAGTGTCGTTTTGGGTATCGCGAAAGTGTATTTAAAACAGAGTTGCGAAATAAGTTTGTCATCATTAATGTCACTTTGAGGTTGTCCAGACAACATCAGGTTGATATTTCATACGGAGCCATTCAGCAGACTTTGAATGATTGGCATATTGAAAAACCGACGATCAGGGATGTCAGTAAAGCAGTCATTCATATCCGTCAAAGCAAATTACCGGATCCTGCA
This sequence comes from Bacteroidota bacterium, assembly GCA_024642665.1. GTDB lineage: Bacteria > Bacteroidota > Bacteroidia > Chitinophagales > Saprospiraceae > Opimibacter. Next base: position 16,976 of record JAHEAR010000029.1, on the reverse strand, counting down.
GAAATAGGAAATGCAGGAAGTTTTTTTAAAAATCCGATTATTTCTTCATCACAATTTCAACTTTTGAAACAGGAATATCCTTATATGCCCGGTTATCCTGCGGGTGACCATGTCAAGGTTCCGGCTGGTTGGCTCATTGAGCAGGCAGGATGGAAAGGCAAGCGTATTGGAAATGTTGGATGTTACGAAAAACAAGCACTGGTTTTAGTCAACCTGGGTAATGCAAAAGGGGAGGAAGTCTGGTCTTTTGCGCAGGAGATCATTGAATCAGTACGGATCAAATTTAATGTTCAACTTACGCCTGAAGTCAATCTCTGGTCCTAGAGACCTGATTATTGCCTAATTTCATTTTTCACTTATTTAGGCGGGAAGCTCAGGTCATAGCTCTCCCAATTTGTATTTTTCATTTGATAATTAATTTGTGCTTTTCACAAAAATGTAAGGCACAGGACATCTGGAAATAGAAGAAAATTGCCCGGAAGTCATTTCAATTGTTATTTTTGAAGGCTATGAACAGACTTACGAGAAAAGCCGTTGTACTTTTTGCGATGTATTTAATAGTATCCATAGGACTTACATTGATTGTCCTTAAAGTTCAATCCAATCGGAAAAACGCAGTGGATACTAAGGAGTATATCCCAGTCAGGCTAACCGAAAGACTATAGTCCCTGCTGTTTTGTGCAAAGCATAATCCATTCAGTTTGAGCGAACCTCCTTCCGGAGTGTTCTGCCACCGTTCAAAGGTTATTTCACATAAGTAATACTTGTAATGTTTTTAATCCTGATTCCCAAAAAATTGGGCATAACTTATTCATGGAATGTCAATCAACTGCCGGATGGAAGTTCAATTTCTTGCTAAATTATATTTTTCGTGAAACTAAATGTCATCATCACCGGCTCCACGGGCATGGTTGGAAAAGGAGTATTGCTTGAGTGTATCGAAAGCCCCGATGTGAGCTCAATACTGCTGATCAATCGAAATAGTGTCGGAATCGTTCATCCGAAAGTCAGAGAAATTATCCACAATGATTTTTTTAACTGGACGACAATACGGGACGAACTCAAAGGTTTTAATGCCTGCTTCTTTTGCATGGGAGTTTCATCTGCAGGCATGAAGGAATCAGAATACCATCGATTGACGTATGAACTTACCATGGGGTTTGCCAAAGCCTTAATTCCCCTGAATCCGTATATGACATTTTGTTACGTATCCGGAGCAGGCACAAGTACGGATATGAACAGCCGTATGATGTGGGCTAATGTGAAAGGAAAAACTGAAAATGATCTTCTCTCTTTGGGATTTAAATCCGCTTATCTGTTCAGGCCTGGGTTCATTCAACCGCTGAAAGGAATTAAATCAAAGACACCTTTATATCAGGGTATTTATAACCTGCTCAGTCCATTTTATGGATTGCTTAAGAAAATGCCAAAGTATGTCACTGATACGACAACCATAGGGCGAGCTATGATTAAAGTAGCCCGTAATGGTTACGCTCGAAGTATACTTGAAAGTATGGATATTAATTCCTTTCATTAATTCCTGTGAATTTTCCTTTGGTATTTTAATCTTCACTAGAAACGGAGATGCAGGAGCAAACTCCTCGCATCGGCAAGTCGCTCACTCCTTACTCCTCCCTTCCCTCTCCTCTATAATGCTTAATTTGTGAAATAATTTTTAACCTGTCTGTTTTACATTACGTCATATGAAAGAAGTATTGATCTCCTGTTTTTTAATCATCACGTTTTTCCATCTAAATGGTCAGGGATGCAGTGATGCAGGCTTGTGCACCTCGGAACCATTTAAACCTGTTTTAAAACCAATGGAAGGTACGGATCCAAACAAACTTTCATTTGGCTTGAATATGGGGGTAGCGGATTATACAATTGCAGTGTATGGAGGCGGACTTGGGTATAGCCGAAATTTTGGAGATCAATGGCGAATCGATTCTAAAATCACCTTCTTGTCGCAAGGTGGAAATGACATACACGTCACCGGTCCGGGCGATATTTTTGTAAACCTGAATTATATGCCATCCCGGCAAGTGGCAATCTCCATGGGGGCAAAAATTCCCTTGACACAGGCAGATAAGATGGCTGATGGATTACCTCTGCCCATGGATTATCAATCCAGTCTTGGTACACTTGATTTCCTTGGAGGAATCAGCTATACATTAGAAAATTGGTTTTTTGCTGTCGGTGTCCAGATACCAATTCAACAAAATGAAAATGAATTCTTTGCAGATTTGTATGCTCCTGATTCACCATTGGCACTTATTCAGTCGACCAATCAGTTTGAACGAAGCGCAGATGTTCTTTTAAGGATATCAAGACCTATAGCCGTGAATGAAAAAATGACGATTACGCCGGGTCTTCTTCCCATTTTTCATCTTGGAGAAGATCAATTTACGGACGTGGATGGCGTCGAAAAGCCTATCGATGGCTCAGGTGGATTTACACTAAATGGTACAGTCTTTTTAGACTACAAGCTAAGTGCAGGAAATGCGTTGGAATTCAGCCTTGGTTTTCCGTTTATTGTCAGAGAAGCACGTCCTGATGGCTTAACACGCAGTTTTGTTCTGGGCATAGGGTACACAAAGCGCTTTTAAATAGATGAGGAGGGAAGCCCCGAACAATACATTCATTGCATAGGGCCAGTTCCTTGCAACAATATTTATTACTGAATGATGGTTATATGCGTTTAAGCCAATAATAATACCTCTTTATATGTCCTTGACCTCCGACAAAACCACACCTGTAAAAAGGAATTATGCATTCTTAATTCCTTTCATCTCTGCTTTACTGATTGTCTTGTTATTGTCGTTTATGGATGAAGGTAATTACAATTTTAGCTGGCTCACAGATCCGGGTAGTTGGGCGGCCTTTGGCATTTATAT
>JAHEAR010000029.1:4338-13982 GCA_024642665.1 Bacteroidota bacterium | reverse complement strand
ACTATTTGATCCAACTACTACTTCTTAGGCGTCAATTCTGAAGTCGGTAGGAGCGCCGGATCGGATTCAGGTACATTGTAGTCTTTCTGTTTTTTACCAAAGACAGAAACATTGACATAGCGTTTAGGATTCAAACGGAAGTCTTGTAATAATAACTCCATGTTTTTCATAGTCGCCGATGTATTATCGTAGAATGCTTCGTCTTTCAGAAGTTTTCCAAGAGAGCCTTTCCCATCTTCCAAGTCTTTCATGATATCAGCCAATTTGGCCATGGAAGTGTTCGCTTCATCCATGGTGGCATCAAGGTTTTTGACTAATCCTTGTGCATCCGCTAGAAGGGCTCCGGCATTTGTCCCCACGTTTGCTTCATCAAATTGACGCGTAATATTTTCGAGATGGGTAAGTGAATTGGAAATTTCATCCTGATTATCTGCCAGGGAAGCGGTAAGTTTTGATAGGTTGGACAAGCTTGTCTGAAGATGTCTGTCATACTGATTCATGCCTTTATCCAGCGTACTCGTAATCGAGGCAAGATTGGAAATCAAGTGAGACAGTTCCACAAATGTTTTTGCAATTTCGTTATTCGCATTTGGGGAAGCCAGTGAATCACCAAAAGTTGTTAGAATGTCACCGATCGTTCCTTTGACTTTTGCCAAAGTTCCGTCCTCTCCCGGATCGAGAAAGGAATCAAAAAACCCTTGAACCCTGCCTTGAAGAAAGCTTCCCGGTTTAGCACAATCAGGTCCATTACAAGCGCCTTTCACTCTTAGATCTACTGCTTTGCCTCCCATGATTCCGACACTAATGACGACGGCTTCAGCATCAGCAGGTATTTTAATTCCTCTTTTAATGTTTAGTGTCGCGACAATGGTGACCATATCCTCATCCAGCTCAAGCTCCGACACAGTTCCTACATTCATCCCCCGAATTAATACAGGAGAAGTGGCAGCCAACTGATCAATGTTGGAATAACGTACATAATAGTTGTTAGTGGGCTTTAACAGGTTCTGTCCGCGCAGAAATTTATATCCCCAGACCGAGGTAACGATGACGATAACCGCCATTACTCCAACCTTAAACTCATTTGAAATCTTCACTAAGAATAGTTTTCACTTTAAAAAATAGTAACCGTTTCAGAACACTTCAGCATAGTCTATGCCTTCCAAAAACGTTCCGAATCGCAAAGTTAACCTTCGGGGGCAATGAATGCCCTATTTTCTGAAAATGAAATTTATACGCGGATCCGCTTCCCATCTTTGTAAGCCACTATAAATGCGCCTTCGAACCCACTGACTTTCAGTGCACTTAGACGCGGTCTGGCCGCATCAGCGCTACTAAAATACCCCACCAGATATTTATACATTTCACCTTCCTTGATCACTTCCAGGTCTTCAATCTTGCTAAATCGCATATCCGGGTTCGCTGAAGAGGAGGCCGCAATCTGAATGCGGTAGGCAACTTCCAGCTGATTTTTGGGGTGATTGGTGCTTATGAGTTTTGAGGAATCTGCAGTGGACGGATGGATTGCTTCCGGCTTTTTGGAAGTATTGTCGGCGACCAGGGGCTCTTCGACTTCATTTTTATAGTTTGTAAAAGCTTTTAAAATCGTCGCGGCCATTTCCTGTTGATTTTCTTTTTTCATCAGGTAATTTTCATCCGTATCGGTACTTAAAAATCCGGTTTCGATCAGGACACTGGGCATAGTAGTTTCTCTCAGGACAAGAAAACCGGCTTGTTTTACTCCCCGGCTGGGAAGTCTGGACAATTGCGTAAAGGAATTTTCTACATAGGTGGCAAAGAGTATACTCTGCTCAAGATGAGCGTTTTGAAACATTGAAAGGATGATATGTCCCTCTGGTGAATAAGGATCAAAACCATCATACGTTTTCTCATAATCTTTTTCAAGCAGGATAGAAGCATTCTCCCGTTTAGCGACATCCAGGTTATCTTCCGCACGATGAAGTCCGAGCACATACGTCTCCGAGCCGGTCGCCCGGTTGCGCACGCTGATGTAATTACAATGAATGGAAATAAAAAGATCTGCCTTATTCCGATTGGCAATGGCAGCACGTTCATTGAGGGGAATAAATATATCTGTCTGACGGGTGTAGATCACTTTAATGTCCGGAAAGGTCTCATTTAGCTTTTTTCCGAGATCAAGAGCAATAGAAAGGGCAACTTCTTTTTCTCTGGAGTGATTTCCGCTGCACCCCGGATCTTTGCCCCCGTGGCCCGGATCTATAACGATTTTCCTTATTTTATAAGGCTCCTGAGCCTTCGCGGATATCGAAAGACCTAAACATAACGTTAAAATCATTCCTGTGATGGACAGGATCTGCCGGGTTGACGTTTTACTACCGTTCCAAACTTTCATACCTTTGATTATAAGGATAACATTAGCAAAAATACTAATATGTAAGTAAATGGACAAATGCAATTTGTATATTTTTTTAAGGCTACTTTCCGTTGATTTAAGGGATTTACATCCTATTGATTCAAAACGATCCGGACAGATAGCTTATTCTCTCGATGATTTAGGTTTAGTGATTCTTTGAAGCTTTTTAATTACATATTTCTATTGTTCAATTGTCTGGCCCTGAACGTATCAGGTCAGATTAACGACTCCTTGCCGGATATTTCTTCGATGACTGATTCAGCGATGGATTCTGTCACTGTGGATACGATTCCCCCTGCAGCAAACTATTCAGAAGGGATGTCTATGATTGTAATGTCTCCTGATAGTCTGGATGCTGTAGTGAAATATGGCTCGGTAGATTCTAATTACCTTGACAATACAGAACATAAAGTTCACCTGTTTGGGGATGCTTTTGTGTACTATAAGGATCTGTCCATCAAGGCTAATTATATCATCGTTGACCTGGACAGTAGCATTGCCACCGCCCAGGGGCTTCCGGATAGTCTTGGCCACCTCGCCGGATTACCAGTATTTAATATGGGGGAGGAGACGATTAATGCCAAAAAAATGAGCTACAACTTTGTCACGCGCAAGGGAATCATTTACGAAGCACTTACGACAGAAGGAGATTTGAATATCATTGGTGAGCGGACCAAATTTGTCGCTGCCAATCCTGAAGCCGGCAAAGAAGATGATATTTTATATGCCTATAAAGCGCAGATTTCTACCTGCGATCATAATCCGCCTCACTTTGCCATTATGGCGAGAAAAGTAAAAACAATTCCGGACAAACTTGCGGTGATTGGTTCCTCCAATTTGGAATTATTTGGTGTGCCGACACCATTGTGGCTTCCTTTCGGTTTCTATCCTGTATCTGAAACACATACCGCAGGTCTGATTCTCCCCAGGGATTATGAGCGTTCGGAAACCTTTGGCCTGGGTATACGGGACATCGGCTATTATTTTCCAATCAGTGATTGGGCGGATGTAAGTTTGCTGGCCGACATTTATTTCAATGGAACATGGGGAGCCGGAATCGTTACGAATTATGCGCAGAAATATAAATTTAGAGGAAATGTTGCGCTTCGTTATTCATACAGAGTGTCAGAGATTGCCAATGACTATAATAATCAGATTGCAAAATCATTTTCAATCCGTTTGACCCATGCTCAGGATCCAAAAGCCAATCCCTATCAAACCCTCGGCGGAAGTATTAATATCCAGAGCAATAATTTTGAATCCATCAACTATAATGATGCGCAAAGTGCATTGACCAATTCCTATTCTTCAAACTTTAACTATAGTCGCACATTTCCGGGTAAACCCTATTCTCTCACCGCAGCATTTAATCATAGTCAGAATACACAATCTCATTTGGTAACTATCAATGCTCCGGAATTAAATTTCAGATTGAACAGAATTTATCCTTTTAAAAACAGCAGACGACCAGGACCCGATCAATGGTATGAAAAAATTGCTTTTCAATACGCCGGTAATGCAACCGCTCAAATAACCGCTACGGATACAATGCTTTTTGATGCGGCTACCTGGGAGAAAGCACAGTACGGTGCCCAACACAAAGCCAGCACATCCATGAATCTCAATGTCTTCAAAAATTTCAATGTGACACCGTCTGTTGATTATGCAGAGACCTGGTTTTTCAAAACACAGGATCGTATGTTTAAATTCGATCCAAATGATATGGACTTTGTTGAAAATGATACGGCCTTTTATCCCGATGGCTCAGGATACATCATATTGAAAGATACAGTCAGTTATGGAGAGATTAATAGTGCACTCACCCCCGGCTTTGATGCGTTTAGGAGACTGTCCGGAAGTATCAATATGAACACGCAGATTTTTAACACAGTTCAATTCAAAAAAGGATGGCTGCGTGGCATCCGACATGTCATTAAGCCAAGTATTGGGTATTCCTTTTCGCCGGCTTCACCAAAGTCATATTATCAGGATGTGCAGTTTAGTGTGCTGTATCCGGATTCTACTATTGCTCAGAGTAGATTTGATAATTTGCTTTATAGTGTGCGGCCAACGACCATTAAAAATTCAAATCTGAATTATTCCTTTACCAATATTTTTGAAGCGAAGTATTTCAGTAAGAAAGATAGCACGGAGAAAAAATTAAAATTGTTTGACAACATCAGTGTTGGGGGGAGTTATAATATGGCGGCTGAATACAACAAATTTACACCGGTAGCCATCAGTGGGAATACGAGATTTTTTAAAGGGATTACCACCTTGACGGTTTCGGCAGCGTATTCGTTATATGGATTGGAAGAGAATGGAGGCCTGAGTAAGGAATTTTATGTCAATACCGACAATAAATTGCTGCGATTTGATTTTCTCAGAATTCGTTTGTCGACCAGAATCACCTTTAAGGATATCAAAAGCATTTTCAAAACTGCCAGTGCTACACCACCGCCAGCCAGTGGGAACAGTTATCGGAATCAGACCTCTAAATTTGAGGAACTTTTATCCGGCTTTAACATTAATCATGAATTTGGCGCCATTCGAATGGGGATGATAGGCCCGGATGTCACGATGGTGACAACTAATAGTGTCAATTTGATAGGGAGTATGAAGCTGACGCCTAACTGGTCAATTTACTTTGGAAATATTGGCTATGATTTTATTTCCAAGAGGATTACCTATCCGGATATTGGCTTATCACGAAACCTGCATTGCTGGGAAATGTCTTTCAACTGGCAACCTACCAGAGGAACTTATGCGTTCAATATCAATGTAAAGCCGGGTACTTTTGACTTTCTCAAGGTACCGTATAAAAGGGGAAATTATGATGCTTCAGGAGGATTTTAGGAAGGAAGCTCATTTTGACTTACTTTTAAATGATTCTTCTGCCATGCGATTGATCCTGATATTTACGCTATTTATCATTCCGTTGTTTTCTACCGGACAATCCAACCTTTGTAAGACTGATGGCAAAATCGATCCGGCAAGGGACAGTTTGAAGTTTCATCATTTTCAATCCTTGCTTAGCTACAATCTGGCAAATCCCCAAATCCAAAATCGATCCGTTCAATATTTCCCCGTAGTCATTCATGTAGTAAGCAGACAGACCACTAATCCTGTTTCAGAAGCACAAGTGTTAAATCAACTGGATGTTATAAATGCTGATTTTTCCGGCAACGGAGAGAACATTTTGAAATTGCTTTCTGAGTTTGTACCACTCCTTGGAAGAGGAGAGATGAAATTTTGTCTGGCCACGGTAGACCCAAATGGACAAGCTACGTCTGGCATAACTTTTACCCACACAGATATTCCAAACATTGCCTTGCAAAGTGGTCCGGAGGGAAGAATTGCTGTTTTCTATGATCAACTTGGCGGCAAAACCGGTTGGGATCCCACGAGATACATCAATGTATGGATAGGAGAGTATGGTGACTTTCTTGGTTCCGCTTCCTTTCCCGGAGCTGCTCCATTTTCAGAAGAGATCGGGATAGTAATAGACCCCCAATATTTTGGTTCTATTGGAGAGGCCGGAAATTCGGGAGTCTATGGCCGGGGACATACCCTCACGCATGAAATGGGCCATTTCTTTGGTTTGAAACACATCTGGGGAAAAGGATTTGATGCCAACTGTGATGATAGTGATGATGTACCTGATACACCGAATGCAGAAGGACCTTATTTTGGTTGTCCAAGCGGACAACGAATATCCTGCAATTCGAGTGATATGTATCAGAACTTTATGGATCTGACCGATGACCGATGCCTTGCTGCCTTTACCAAAGGGCAGGTAGCTTACATGCAATCAGCCATTGAAACATACTATCCCGGTCTTGCGGTGGATGGGGAATGCGCCACCTACACCGACTCCTATAGCGATTGGTATGCACAATTAATCTGGTCGTATGACGCTTCTTCCAACACCTATGTCATCTACAGCGATGAGATACTGGATCAGGTCAGGAAAGTTGAAGTATATGGGGTCGATGGGAGGTTGGCGTACACTAATTATTGGGATGACCAACAAACACACTTAATGAATCTGAGTGCTCTGGCTTCAGGTATTTATTTTGTAAGAATTGCAGGGGACGGTAATAAATATTTTGTGCGAACGATAGTTTTGTATTAAGTCGACTTGTGTCGGCAGCCTATTTAACCAATAAATCTTATTAACAAATCTTTCATGAAAAATAAAATCCTTCCTCTGGTTATTTTCCTTTCACTGATCTTTTTTGCTTGCAAAACATCTAAATCTTCAAATCACACGACTTCGAATAACGTGTCATCAGCAGACACTGTATGGGTCGTTAAATATGATCGTAGCGCCTGTTTTGGTAATTGTCCGGTGTACACTTTTTACCTGACCGAAACAAATAATGGATTAATAGAAGCCAAATATAATTTTATTGAACCCGGGTGGTATCATGCTGATCTTGATGAAGAATCGGTGCATGCTTTGATGGGGGAACTGGAGCCGGAAGATTGGTGGAGAGAAGATCTTCGAAACCAACCGGAAATTGCCGATCTTCCTGGGCGCAGTATTGTGTATAAACATAAAGATGGTCTTCGCTGGTTTGCTATGGGAGGTCGTACTTCTGAACAGGCAGAATACGTTTGTAACTTGTTTGATGAGCTTATTGGAGGGGCAAAATGGATGCCTACAGATATTCGTCCGACCAATCCTGATATACCGCAACCAACAGATGTATTAGTGCAATTAAAAGCGGATGTAGAGATCAATCGTTGGATGATGAAATTTGAAAATTTTGGAATTCGACTTGTTAAAAAAGTGGCACCAAACCTTTCCTATTACGTGGTTAGCTGGAACGTAGACAAAGGGACTGCGAATGATTTTCTGCAGTCTATTAAATTAGACCGTGAGGTGGTCGATGCGCAGTGGGATCAGGCATTAAATGGGCGCAGCAAGAAAAGTGAGACGATCAGCAAGTAAACGCTGTGATAAATGATTATATTAAAACGATCGAACAGCAAACAAGCCGAGGAAGGTAACAGACAAGCCTAATATAACGCTGGATAGTACATAAGAAATGGCATAGGTATACTGTGCATTATTGAGCAGGGTGATGGTTTCGTATGAAAATGCCGAAAAAGTTGTAAAACCGCCCAATAAGCCGGCGCCAAAAAAGAGTTTCCACTCTCTAGGCAGATTCCAACGCTCCGCCATACCAAACAATAAGCCCATCAACAGGCAGCCCAGCAGATTTACCCATAGCGTATACCATGGAAATCCATTTGGATCTTTGTCGTAGAGGGGGAGAGAACAAACATACCTTAATATTCCACCAATAAAGCTTCCTGTTCCGACGAGTAAGAGGATTTTTATGGTCATGGATATTGTCTGTTATTTAGATAGATAAGCGGAAGGTTTTTTTTAAATAAGTTTCATGGCGGCTTGCTTTCCTTTCAAAGACAAGGTTTTGTTTGGCGCCATATCTAAGGATTTGTTAAACTGAACCAGTGCTTCTTCCGGTCGATTGTTTTCAAGCAACCATTCACCGTACATTTCAAAGGATGGTTTGGTAATACTGGGAGGGCCTGAAGAAAATCCGGCTTCTGTATGAAGTGCTGTGGCTTTCATCAAATAGTCTTCTGTCATTCCGGTATCTTTATCGAGCCATGCACGCATTGCACGTAATTCAAGTTCCATGGTTTCGGCTTCCAGCAGGTCCGTTTTGGTGGTAGCAGATCTGTTAATATTTCCACACATCCGAACGCCGGTACCGGATATTTTCAATGCTTCAATGACCCGCTCATTAGCTAATTGCAATATAGTAGAATCGAGTGCTTGAGTATTTCTTTTGTGATAAGCAGCCATCCCTGTGGCGAAATAGTCTTTTGCACGGGTTACAATATTCAGGTCACTTAAATCAATTTCAATGTCTGCAACGCCACTTTCATAATCATCGGTGCACGCGAGGTAAGTTGTTTTAAGCAATACCATATGCGCTCTTGCTCCCGGACTTGGAAGTTCGTCGCAATATTGTTTCATGCTATCGATCATGGCACGGGCAGTTTCTTTTTCGCCCAGCTGTAGTCTGCCATACTGGAGCCAGTGATACGCGTGGTAGCCAAGGGAATTATTGTCAAGTTCTTTTCGTTCTTTCCTTGCTTTTTCAGCTTCCCAGGAAACGACATTGCTGCTGACGACTTTATCCCATTTACCAAGCGCCAGATAGGTATGTGTAGGCATGTGTAAGGCATGTCCTGCATCCGGTGCAACTCCGGCATATTTGTCTGCGACGGCCAGTGCCAGTGCTGCATATTCAGGATCGTCATAAGCATGAATCGTATAGTGCAGGGCGCCGGGGTGTTGTGGATTTCTCTCCAAAACTTCCGATGCAATTTTTGCGGCTTTTTCGAAGTGCTTTTTATTCTTATCTGTTGTACCCCATCCGATCAGAGAAAGACTATAAAATGCAGCGACTTCATCATTGCCTGGATATTTGTTATAGAGTGTTTCCATGTACATGCAATAGCTGCTGTCTCTGGTGGCTTTGTTTCCATCCCCGTATAGAATATTGATACCGTGCATGAAATCCTTTTCAAGTTCAGTTTGTGCCTTTGCCACTCGACCTTCAGCCGTGGCATCCAATTCATTCAGAACTTCATTGCCTTTTTCCAAATCCTGCTCTTGCCACAAGGCGTGATTCATAGACATGGCTCTTCCCCAATAGGCCATCACAAAATTGGAATCCAATGCGATAGTTTTTTCAAAAGCTTCCTCGGCATCGTCATATTCAAAACTATGCAGCAGCAACATGCCATCATTAAATGCTGGCTGGGCCTCGGAAGCTCCTGTGACATCAAAGTGGATTGAACCAAGATGGGTGCCTGCTGTGTCAGCCTCAGGATTGCCTTGCTGGCAAGCGACAAACGAGAAAAGGGAGATAATAAAGACCGGGAAAAGGGAGGTGCGAGGGTTCATAATAAAAAGGTTGTAAAAGTCAAAAGTAGGAATAATCCTTATTTGTTGGGCGATACCTCATAAGCATCAGTAAAAGTTATCTTTACCTATGGGCAGGATTTGTACGGAAGCAATTATTATATTCAATTGTGTTAGAATACCTAAATTACTAAAAACGCGCAAGTTTTGTAAAATCAATAGCAGATAGTCTGGAAGGAAACGAAAATCACAAAGCTATGCTAATACAATACTCAACTTTTGGCGTTTGGGGTGGGATTGAAGAATGAAAAATGGGAATTCAATTATTTTTTTAGATTT
>JAHEAR010000029.1:0-4238 GCA_024642665.1 Bacteroidota bacterium | reverse complement strand
ATGAAATAAGGAATTTGTGTCGCGCAAAATTGTTCGAACACCCTGACTAACTTGTATTTCCGTTCGCAAGCGAAAATACAAGGGAGTGTGAATGTTATTCTAAAATAAGCTAGATTCTTAAAAGCAAGATAAGAAGTGAAGGTGAGTTTTTTGCGTGACTAGACTTTTTGGATACTTTTTTGGCGATCATGTAGCATTTGCAGCTACACGACAAGTGAAAAAAGTATCAATCATTTGAAATTTGATAAGTCTATCTCTATGGCGACTTATCTTCACCGGAAAGTTTTTACAGAGTAAAGGATTACTATGAACCTTAACTTAACGGTTACAAGTAAAGGCTGAATTTGACAAGAAATTTGGTAAGAGACATCTGAATAGATTAAGCAAAATTCATTATGCACATATAAATACTATAAAGAAAAATGAAGCTACACTGGAAAATACTGATAGGAATGGTCTTAGGTGTTCTGTTTGGATTCCTGATGAATCAATTGGGCCAAAAGGAATTTGTCAGTGATTGGATCAAGCCATTTGGCACCATTTTTATTAATGTGCTCAAAATGATCGCGATGCCCTTGATTCTAGCCTCGATTATTACCGGTCTGGCAGATCTGAAGGATTTTTCCAAAATTTCCAAGATGGGGGGAAAGACGATAACCTATTATTTGTCAACTACCGCAATAGCCGTGACAATAGGTTTAGTACTTGCCAATATTGTTAATCCCGGTTCTTTTATCAATGAGGAAGCAAGAGCTACTTTGCTGGAGACTTTTTCAGGCGATGCCACGATTAAAATTGAAGCCGCCAAAGCTGCAAAAGAAACTACGCCCTTACAGCCGTTGGTTGACATGGTCCCTGATAATTTGTTTAGTGCTATGATCAATAATGGTAGTATGCTTCAAGTGATATTTTTTGCAATACTCTTTGGTATTGCCTTAATTCTTATTCCTGAAGAAAAATCAAGAGGGGTTACTTCTTTCTTCTCTGGACTAAATGATGTGGTATTGAAAATTATTGACATCATTATGTTTACGGCGCCGCTTGGTGTGTTTGCTCTTCTTGCCGCCCTCATTGTTGAAATACCTGATGCTTCTTTATTGAGTGGATTGGTGGTGTATGCGCTTACAGTGACTGCAGGACTGCTTATAATGCTCTTCTTGTTTTATCCGACCTTATTAATCGTCTTTGCTAAAATAAAGCCAAAGCGATTTTTTAAAGCCATGATGCCGGCTCAGTTACTGGCATTTTCGACAAGTTCTTCTGCTGCCACTTTACCGGTGACGATGGAGCGAGCTACCGAACATCTTGGCGTCGATGAAGATGTATCGAGTTTTGTTCTGCCTTTAGGGGCTACGATCAATATGGATGGTACGGCATTGTATCAGGCGGTGGCTGCGATTTTCATTGCCCAGGTGATGAATATCGATTTGACCATTACGCAACAACTTATGATTATTGTAACGGCGACGCTAGCGAGTATTGGTTCGGCAGCTGTGCCCGGAGCAGGTATGGTGATGTTGGTGATTGTGTTGGCCCAAGCAGGAATTCCTGAAGCTGGATTGGCATTGATATTTGCGATAGACCGTCCTTTAGATATGTTGCGCACGGTCATCAATGTTAGTTCAGATGCTACTGCCGCAGCGATTGTTGCCAGTAGCGAGGGGTTATTGAAAGATCCCGGTGAGCTTGATCCGAATGCGGAGAAGATCAGGTCGTGATGGCATATTGAGATCTGAGACTTCTCGACGTGCGATATACGATACGCGACGCGCGATTTTTTACCTCGAAATAATCCATGACTATCCTAATTAAACATTAAACCTTAAATCAAAAATACCTGAGACCTTAGCCTTCTCGACGCGCGATATGCGATGCGCGACATGCGATTTTTTATCTTGCTATAATCTACGACTATCTTAACTAAACCTTAAACCTTCAACCAAAAATACCTGAGATCTTAGATTTTCAGACAGTATATTACATTTAATAAATCACTACATTGCAACATCACAAAATCACTGCATCACAAAATCACCCATCCTAATCGTAGACTATGAAAAAAAATCATTATTCAACTTCGCTGACTATTCTCTTATTAGTATTCCTGGTATTTCCATTGTCCGCTCAGCAAATCAATTGGACGGAAGATGGAAATGGCTATTACAAGCTGGAGAAAAATGAAGTGATTTTATATACACTGCCTTCAAACGAAAGATCTGTTTTTGTTTCCAAAAGCGAACTGACACCAGCCGGGCAATCGACCCTTCCCGTAAGAGAGTTTTATTTGTCATCTGATAAGTCAAAAGTGCTGATCTATACAAACACAAAGCGTGTCTGGCGTCTCAATACAGAAGGAGATTATTGGGTATTAGATTTAAAGACAAAAAAGCTTCAGCAGGTGGGTCGTGATAAACCGGCTTCTTCTTTGCGTTTTGCTAAATTTTCTCCTGATGGATCAAAGGTAGCCTACGTCAGTGAATACAATCTCTATGTCGAAGACCTTGCGGCAGGTAAAGTAACTGCAGTCACCACCGATGGCCATCGAAGAATGATCTATGGAACCTTTGACTGGGCTTATGAGGAGGAGTTTGCTTGTCGCGATGGATTTCAATGGAGTCCAGATGGTGAACATATTGCCTTTTGGAAAGTGGATGCGACCGGTATCAGAGATTTCTATATGATCAATAATACAGATTCAATTTATTCGCAAATCATTCCGGTTGAATATCCGAAGGTGGGGCAGAGTCCTTCATCGGCAAAAATTGGTGTTTATCAGCTGGCCGATAGGAGCACTGTGTGGCTGGCTATTCCCGGTGATCCACAGCAACATTATATTCCGCGCATCGGTTGGAATAGCGAGAAGGAATTATTTGTGCAACAGCTCAACAGAAAACAAAATCAAAGTATCCTCTATAATTGCAATATTTCAAAGGGAAGTGTTACCTCTTTCTATGAAGAAAAAGATGATGCCTGGATTGATGTCATGAGTGTCTGGGATGATGTCTACGGACTGACGTTTTATCATCAGTTTCAGTGGATCAACAAAAACAAAGAATTTATCTGGACGAGTGAGCAGGATGGGTGGAAGCATTTGTATCGCATTACGACTTCCGGAAAGTCAGCATTGATTACAAAAGGGGATTATGATGTTATGAATTTGTTGTGTGTAGATGAAAGAAATAACCTTGTGTATTTCCATGCTTCTCCCAAAAATGCAACGCAACAATATCTTTATAGAACCCGGCTGGATGGAAAAGGGGAAGCTGAGCTTGTGACACCGGCAGGTTTGGATGGTACCCACACGTATAAGATATCGCCTTCGGGCCAGTTTGCCATGCATAGATTTCAGAACAGTTATACCAAACCTGTAAGTGAATTCATCTCTCTTCCGGGTCATCAGACGTTAACGGATTCATTAAGTATTGCAAATAAATTGGGAGAGGTTACGGTAGAAAAAACTGTCGAATTTTTTAAAGTCAATACAGAAGACGGGGTGGAGATGGATGGCTTTATGGTCAAGCCGGAGAATTTTGATTCAACGCTCAAATATCCTCTTGTTTTTTATGTGTATACAGAACCCTGGGGTCAGGAAGTGAAGGATATCTATGGGATTGGACAGAACGGATTGTACCGTGGGGATATGGCGAAGGATGGGTATATCTATATAGCGATCGACAATAGAGGCACACCTGCACCAAAAGGAAGTGCGTGGCGCAAATCTATCTATCGCAAAATTGGTCGCCTGAATATTTCAGATCAGGCGCAGGCCGCGAAGGAAATATTAAAATGGAAGTTTGTAGATCCGGAAAGAATTGCAGTCTGGGGATGGAGTGGTGGTGGTAGCGCTACACTTAATCTGTTGTTCCGCTATCCTGAAATCTACAAAACAGGAATAGCTATTGCCGCAGTTGCCAACCAACTTACCTACGATAATATCTACCAGGAAAGATACATGGGTTTACCCCAGGAGAATATGGAAGATTTCGTGGCGGGGTCGCCCATTACTTATGCAAAAAACCTTGAAGGTAATTTGCTCTACATTCATGGCACCGGAGATGACAATGTACACTTTGCCAATGCAGAAATGCTGGTCAATGAACTGATCAAATATAATAAGCAGTTTCAGTACATGCCTTATCCTAATCGTTCGCATGGGATATCCGAAGGAGAAGGCACTTTTCTGCATTTGTCGACACTGTATACTAATTATTTGAAGGAGTATTGTCCCGGAGGAGGAA
>JAHEAR010000070.1 GCA_024642665.1 Bacteroidota bacterium | reverse complement strand
AAGATGTGTCATAGATATTATCTATGGCGTAGTCATTTATTTTAATCATAAATCACCCAAAGATTGAAAATCATTTGGGTAAATTTGTTGTATACAGTTTTTTAATTAATCTAATTTATAATATCAATACTATGAATAACGACAATGCTAACGGAGGAAAATGTCCCTTTATGCATGGCGCAAACACCGCTACCGAAAAATCGGTAATGGACTGGTGGCCCAATGCATTAAATCTGGACATTTTGCACCAACACGACACTAAAACCAACCCTTTAGGAAAAGACTTTAACTATCACGAAGAACTCAAAAAACTGGATGTAAAGGCCTTGAAAAAAGACCTTCACGATCTGATGACCGATAGTCAGAGCTGGTGGCCAGCCGATTGGGGTCACTATGGTGGTTTAATGATTCGTATGGCATGGCATGCAGCAGGTTCTTACAGAATCGCTGATGGCCGTGGTGGAGCCGGAACCGGAAACCAGCGTTTTGCACCATTAAATTCCTGGCCCGATAACGTGAGTCTCGACAAGGCAAGACGATTACTTTGGCCTATCAAACAAAAATATGGCAACAAAATTAGTTGGGCCGATTTGATCATTTTGGCAGGAAACATTGCTTATGAAAGTATGGGCTTAAAAACCTTTGGTTTTGCTTTTGGTCGGGAAGATATCTGGGGACCTGAAAAGGATACCTATTGGGGAGCCGAAAAAGAATGGCTGGCTCCAAGTGATGAACGTTATGAAGATGTAAGTAAACCATCAACTATGGAAAATCCATTGGCTGCTGTACAAATGGGATTGATTTATGTTAACCCAGAAGGAGTAAACGGTAAGCCAGATCCATTAAAAACTGGAGCTCAGGTTCGAGAAACCTTCAAAAGAATGGCAATGAATGATGAGGAAACAGTTGCTTTAACAGCTGGTGGACATACCGTTGGTAAAACCCATGGAAATGGTGATGCCAGTATTTTAGGTCCTGATCCAGAGTCAGCGCCAGTTGAAGAACAAGGTCTTGGTTGGAAAAATCCTACAAGAACAGGTGTAGGTCGTGATACCGTTACCAGTGGTTTGGAAGGCGCTTGGACTACACATCCTACTAAATGGGATAATGGTTTCTTTGAAATGTTGTTCAATCACGAGTGGGAATTACGTAAAAGTCCTGCAGGTGCTTGGCAATGGGAACCTGTAAGTATTAAAGAAGAAGATATGCCTGTTGATGTGGAAGATTTAAAAACACGTCACAATCCTATGATGACCGATGCCGATATGGCCATGAAAATGGATCCGATTTACAAAGAAATTTCATTAAAATTTAAAAATGATTTTGATGCGTTTTCTGATGCCTTTGCAAGAGCATGGTTTAAATTGACACATCGTGATATGGGGCCTAAAGAACGCTATTTTGGCCCAGATGCTCCAAAAGAAGATTTGATTTGGCAGGATCCAGTTCCTCAAGGTAAAAAAGACTACAATGTAGATAAAGTAAAAGCAAAAATTGTAGCTTCTGGTTTGTCAATTTCAGAAATGGTTTCAACCGCTTGGGATAGTGCACGAACGTTTAGAGGTTCCGATTATAGGGGAGGAGCAAATGGTGCTCGAATTCGTTTGGCACCTCAAAAGGATTGGCAAGGTAACGAACCACAACGCTTGGCTAAAGTGCTTTCTGTATTGGAACCTATTGCAGCTGAATTTGGAATCAGTGTTGCCGATACAATAGTTTTAGCTGGAAATGTAGGTGTAGAACAAGCAATAAAAAATGCTGGCATGAACATTACAGTGCCGTTTGCACCAGGTAGGGGAGATGCAACAGCTAAAATGACCGATGCTGAATCGTTTGAGCCTCTTGAGCCGGTAGCAGATGGCTTTAGAAACTGGCAGAAAAAAGATTATGTGGTAAGTTCTGAAGAATTGTTACTGGACCGTACCCAATTAATGGGATTGACTGCACCTGAAATGACGGTATTGATTGGTGGAATGCGTGTGATGGGAACCAATTATGGAGGTACAAAACATGGTGTCTTTACTGAAAAAGTTGGAGCTTTAACTAACGATTTCTTTGTAAACCTTACCAGTATGGCTTACAAATGGAAACCAACCGGTAATAATGTTTATGAAATTGTTGATCGCAAAAACGGAAATGTAAAATGGACAGCATCGCGAATTGATTTAGTATTTGGCTCAAATTCAATTTTAAGGGCGTATGCCGAAGTGTATGCACAAAATGATAGCAAAGAGAGGTTTGTGAAAGACTTTGTTGCTGCTTGGACTAAAGTTATGAATGCTGATCGTTTTGATTTAGCTTAATCTAGCTAATTTAAAAGCAATAGTTATGTAATTAAAAGGCGACCTAAAATAGTTCGCCTTTTTAATTTATAATAGTTTTGTTGTCAATTATATACATTCTTTTTTTTAATTTTTTTGACCATTATTCATGTATTGAAAACATGATATTTATCATAGTTATTATTTTAGTGATTTTTTAACTTCATGATATCAAATTTGATATCATGAAAACTATTAAAAACCCTAAAATGGATGTAGGTAGAAATAGTAGCACTTACTTCGCCATTGGTATCATTCTAATGTTATTGGCTACTAGGAGTCTTTTGGAATATAAAACATATGACAAATCTCAAATATCTATTGACTTACTTGCTATAGATGAGGAATTGGAAGAAGATATTCCTATTGTTAACATAAATATACCTCCGCCACCACCACCACCTGCAGCTGTAACCGAAACTTTACAAGTTGTTGAAGACATTGCTGAAATTGAAGAAACTATTATTGAGAGCACTGAAATCAATCAGGATGACGCCATCGAAGAACGAATTGTTAATGTAGATGAAGTTAATGTTGAAGAGGTAGAAGAAGATCTTGTTGTACCTTTTGCCGTTATCGAAAAAGTACCAATTTTTCCAGGATGTAAAGGGAACACAAACGATGAACTAAAGGCCTGTTTTCAAGCTAAAATTCAAGAACATGTCCTTAAAAATTTTCATTTTCCTGAAATGGCACAAGAAATGGGTATAGGAGGTAAAGTATATGTGCTATTTGCCATCGATAAAAATGGATATATTACAGATATTAAAAGTAGGGG
>JAHEAR010000052.1 GCA_024642665.1 Bacteroidota bacterium | reverse complement strand
AACCGTTGGGCGCCAGCTTGAGAAAGAGGACTCTAGCCTTGACAGATACGAAGAGGTGAATGATATTTGTCGTGAAAAGCAGAAGAATTGAAGAACCATATCCTATATGCTCAAAGGAACGAATTGAACTTTGAAACCTCTGTTTTGAAGAAAAGTTCCCGGGAGTCAATCCTTTTAATACTGAGGAATACCAAGAGAGAAGATTAGAAAATATTCTCCAGGAAAAAGATTTTGAAGAACTGATTGGAGAAGCGGCGTGGTTGTATTTTCAACCTTACCGGCAGGTGAACTGGAATAAGCTTTAAGCCTAGGCGAACCGATAACTTAAATAGCCTCCATTAGGTAATATAAGAAGTGAACAAAATCAAGGACAAAATTTATTCGAAAGATCCTAAAAATCAATTCTTTCCAATTTTAGCTAATTAATAGAGGGGCAGATTAAGCAAGGGGTATGGCTTCTGTCTAATTTAGTTGGGTTGGTCAAATCCGTCTAAAAGAAGAGGGCATACCATGAATATTGCTAATTTGCTTTAAGAAAGGTAGTTGAATAACTTTTCAAAAAATCAGATTGCTTATTAAACAAGCACGGAATGCTTCATCATTTTTCGACTTTTGAGATGAGGAGGCTCTATTCTGGGATTTTACCCTTAAAGGTTATTGTGACCACTTTTACTTTACCGACTAACTCAAGGACTATCCAAAAAAAAACCGGGTTTTTGGCAGTGCCAAAAACCCGGGGTCATTCATATCGTTAAAAGCGTATTTTTTTATAGTTACTTAGAAATCACCACACGCTTAGAAACAGTTTCTTCTCCCGAAATCATCGTCACAATATAAATTCCTGCGTGAAATCTATTGCTTGACAAATCAACTTCTAGTGCTGTTTCGTATTGATCAACATTTCTTTGCAATACTACTTTCCCAAGAGGCATGTCATAAATAATGATTTGAACATTTGACATTGCATCATGATTGAAATGAATATTCAATTTATCCGTTGCAGGATTAGGGAACACTTCTAAATCCGCATGATCGAAATTTTTAGGTGTAAGACTAGTATTTCCATTAGGAGTTATCACGATCAGAGCTTCTTGTTCTGGGCAAGAATAACATTCACCTAACATACATCCGTGATCAAGATGAGCCTGGACCGCATTTGGGCTTATACAAATAGTATGTGCATTTTCCGGATATCCTGGAGGAATGTGGCAGATAAGTACTTTAGTTGTATCATTATTTCCGCATTTCCATGCTAAAGGCAGATCGTCTATTCCGGTGAAGATGAAGTTATTCACCAATGGGTTAGAATCGCATTCATCTTCAATGCCATCATTGTCATCGTCATCGTCACAATCATTTGCATCGCCGTCACCATCGGTATCAACACTTGCTACTAACGGATTATCATCATTTACATCCAAGCAACCATCATTGTCATCATCATCATCACCTGCATCACAAATTCCATCATTATCCGTATCAGTACCAGTAACTGTTACCGTTGCTGTACATTCAGCAGTCTCCGTACCGTCATCAATAGTAAGCGTAACACTTGTAGTTCCAAAAGCATATGGTCCTGCTGGAGATAAAGTAATCGTAACTGGGTCTCCATCTGGATCATTAGAACCATTATCAATTGTTCCAGTTCCTTGACAGTTAGCATCCGCTTCAAGTGTTATGTCTTGGCAGATAGCGATTGGTGCTTGATTACAAGTTGAATTGAAATCCAATGGATCAGACCCACAAGCGATTTCTTCTAGGTCACTATCACCATCGTTATCATCATCTGTATCGATACAATCAGCCACCAAGTCACCATCCGTATCTGTGAATCCTTCATCGATATCACTATCCAAATCATTGTCCACTCCATCACAAACTTCGCATGTTGAGTTGGCATTCAAAGGATCAGATCCACAAGCAACTTCATCTTCGTCACTTATTCCATCATTGTCATCATCTAGATCACAGACATCACCAATGCCGTCACCGTCAAAATCTTCCTGTCCTGGGTTAACGTCATTTGGACAATTGTCTATATCATCATTTACGCCATCTCCGTCACTATCTAAAATAATCTGTTTATCGACAGTACCTGTAACCGGATCCCCTTCATTCCCAGCCTCGTCAGTAGAAGTTAAACTTAATGTCAATGTACCATCATCTAATGAAGAAACATCTATGTTATCTACAGTAACTGTACCTCCAACTGCTGAACTACCCATTCCACTGAGCACATCAACACCATCACTAATAGTCCAAGCATAAGTTGAGTTTGCTTCTAATCCTGTTACCTCAAAAGCCGCAGCTGTTTGATTTGTATTATCAATTGGATCTGTGGTAAAGTTGACTGCATATCCTGATGGCGGAATAACATCTTGAACAAAATATTCTAAAGTTACTTCGCCTGCATTTGGATAATCATATTTTAAGGTCCAACCAGTAGGTAAGCCATTTACACTAGCAAATGTACCAGAAATAGCTGCAGCATCAATGATGGTAGCTTGATCAAAATTCACAGGGCTTGCATAGTTTAGACTTACATCAAGTGTGCCCCCAAGACTTGCCGTACCGCTTAAAACGATTTGATCATATCCACTACATGCTGTTAAATTATCGACTTCAACTTTATAAGTACCCGAGTTGATATATATGTGACTATTATCATCAAATGTAAAGCAGCCTAAACCAGACGGACTTGATCCGGGTTGAAGTGTTCCAGCACTTGCATTTGTAATATTACCTACAAAATTACCTTCACCTGACATGTGGCCATTAATTAAAAATGAACCACTGTTATTTATAATTCCATTATTTATAGTCTCTCCCGCCAACTTTAAACCTTTATAAGCTAGAATATTTACAGTACCACCAGCTTTATTTGTAAAATCTGTAGTAATGGTTTGAAAACCATTTCCGCCTCCTTTTACAATTACACCAGTGCTTTCGTTTATGACATCTAATTCAAAAACAGGAACATTTATAGGATTGAAATTCGCTGTACCAAAGTTGGTTAATGTTGAATTAGAAGCACTGGCTATACTGCCAACGTTCCAATTAAATGTACCATTGTTGGTAATGTCATTTTCAAATGTTGAATTACTATTTACGTTTAGGGAACCATCATTAGTGACCACACCAAAATCAACCAAGGCGGCTGTATTACCCATAATGTATGTTGTTCCTGAAGGGATCTGCATGGATACACCTGTTGCTGTGATTGCTCCACTATTATGATTGACCGTTGCAACAGCAGGAATAAAATCTGCAGTTCCTGTAACGGTATTGGCTCCAATTAATGTTAAGAATCCCGTCCCTACAACACTACTACCAGTATTAAATGTAGCAGCTGTAGCAGCTAATTGTAAAATTCCAGTCACATCAATGGTTCCTGAGTTGGTAAGTGTTCCTCCACTCAAAGTCAAACCTTTATAAGCTAGAATATTTACAGTACCACCAGCTTTATTTGTAAAATCTGTAGTAATGGTTTGAGAACCATTTCCGCCTCCTTTTACAATTACACCAGTGCTTTCGTTTATGACATCTAATTCAAAAACAGGAACATTTATAGGATTGAAATTCGCTGTACCAAAGTTGGTTAATGTTGAATTAGAAGCACTGGCTATACTGCCAACGTTCCAATTAAATGTACCATTGTTGGTAATGTCATTTTCAAATGTTGAATTACTATTTACGTTTAGGGAACCATCATTAGTGACCACACCAAAATCAACCAAGGCGGCTGTATTACCCATAATGTATGTTGTTCCTGAAGGGATCTGCATGGATACACCTGTTGCTGTGATTGCTCCACTATTATGATTGACCGTTGCAACAGCAGGAATAAAATCTGCAGTTCCTGTAACGGTATTGGCTCCAATTAATGTTAAGAATCCCGTCCCTACAACACTACTACCAGTATTAAATGTAGCAGCTGTAGCAGCTAATTGTAAAATTCCAGTCACATCAATGGTTCCTGAGTTGGTAAGTGTTCCTCCACTCAAAGTCAAACCTTTATAAGCTAGAATATTTACAGTACCACCAGCTTTATTTGTAAAATCTGTAGTAATGGTTTGAGAACCATTTCCGCCTCCTTTTACAATTACACCAGTGCTTTCGTTTATGACATCTATTTCAAAAACAGGAACATTTATAGGATTGAAATTCGCTGTACCAAAGTTGGTTAATGTTGAATTAGAAGCACTGGCTATACTGCCACCATTCCAATTAAATGTACCATTGTTGGTAATGTCATTTTCAAATGTTGAATTACTATTTACGTTTAGGGTACCATCATTAGTAATTACATTACTTAGAGCAGAACCATTAAATAGAGCTAAGACTCCATCTGTAGAAATTACGAGTGATGCAAAATCAATGGCACTATTAACAGTAACTGTATGGTTGGCATCAATAATTACATCATCTGCATTTGTAGGGACAACGTTCCCTACCCACGTGGTTGTGGCATTCCATGCTCCAGTCTGTGCAGATGTAATAGTTGCTGCCTGCACAGCAAAGCCTATTAGCAAAAACAGGACTAATAAGATTTTTTCTTTCGAAAATTTTAATATAGACTGCTTTAATGATGCTTGTAATCCAACATTCATTCCCAGGAAGAGTAAGATTAAAAGACTTTTCGTTTTAAAACTGCCAGCGAGCAGAGAAAAGAAACTTTGAGTTTTAATTGAATTTGTATTCATTATAGAATTCTGTTTTGTGATAAAAAAAGGCTTGTTATTGTGTGCTTTTCAATTGAGATGAATTGTACTATTATCAATAGTAGCTTTGGCGCCACAAATGTAGGTTGGAGAAGCCCTGTTCATTATTCAATAATGGACAACTTTTACTCAAAAACGGACATTTCAACCCTGCTCCTTGTTTTTCATATAAACCCTGTGCTATTTTTATTCAACTGATTGACAACTACTTAAGTGGAAATAGTTGTGATTTTTCGCATTGCTGCTTCCTGTCTGCCTCGCAAGTCGCGCTTAGCAGGCAGACTGCGTGGTCTTGCTTACAACAGCAAAAAACTTTAAACAATTTCGGGTACATTAGGGTTATATAAGATTGGCTCTTTGGATCCCCTCTGCACCAACAAAGCTCACTTTAACAGAAGCGACATCAAACAATACTTTTACATATTTTCATTACTTTTTCTGGGCATCACCCCATTCGCGGAAGCACAGGAGGAAATCGCCCATTTCCAGGACTTTGCCCTGAATGACGGTTTGTCGAGTACCAATGTGATATTATTCTTTCAGGACTCCAGAGGAATCATCTGGATAGGCACCTCCTATGGTCTCAACAGGTATGATGGTGCTAGCATCAAAAGCTATACTAAGGAGGACAATGGATTATGCCATAACTATATATATAATATAGCCGAGGATGGTAAAGGTAATATTTGGATACAATCTGGTAATTATGGAAGAGAGGATTCTTATTTTTGCATCTTAGACCCTATCTCAGAAATCATTTATAGCATAGAAGAATATACAGGACAGCCTTGTCCTTTTGACCCTAATGCTACAAGTATGAGCATTAGTTACAAAGGAATTTTTCTACTGCAAGAATGGAAGGAGAATAAAGTACGCTACTATGAAGTAAATGAGGATAAAATAGAGAAAGGTTTTTCTTGGTTGAATAGTGATGATCCTTTGATTTTTCAAAAAGGAATTCGTAAATCAATTAAACTTGATGAAGAGACCTATCTATTTTCTGTGCTTAACGAAGATTATACTATTAAAATTTGTCTTTTAAAATCTTCCGGGAAAGTCATCAATAAAATAGCTACAAAAACAGAATCAGAATATTTCAATACGTTATCCTCTGATGGACAGGACTACTATTATTATACTACAGGTTCAAGAGATTTGTACGCACCTACCTATAATTCGTTTTATAAAAATGGAAAGTTCGTAGCTAAAACAAATTTTACACCTAATACAGTTACTCCCTTTTTGGTAAATGGGAATATCTACACATTTTATACTGACCGTGTGGAAAAACACATAGCATTACAAGATACCTTGATTTTTGAACAAAGCATAGCTTTGGATAGGCATCTGCGCTTTCCGCCAAATGTAACGCTGGTTGATAGAAGTGGTAATTTATGGATACCGGGAGTAGATAAAATCACCAAACTAAGCTTTCGTCCACAATACTTCAAAGTGTACCTGAAAACTAAAACCGATGAATTCCCCAGGCCTATACGTGGGATTGGCAGTCGGTCTGATGGGACTGTATATGCTGGAGAACTGGATGGATTAAAAATTAAGAATCCTAAGATAGAAGGTAAAGGATTTATTCCTATCACGAAGAAATACGAAGGGGGATTCTTAGGGTTATTATACGATGACAACATGCTTTGGGCAGGGCATGAACACGATGGGCTGGCTTTATTTGATTTAAAAACCAATGAGCGATTTAATTATGGCGGCAAATTGATGTGGCAACCTTATAAAGCTCCAGATGGAACAATATGGGTAGGTGCAGGCAAAGGTTTGTTTAAATTCGATGCGCTCCAAAAAGAATTGCGATTATTCCAGGAATCTGGCAAATCTGAAGAACTGAATAAAAGCACAGTGTATGCTTTCTACTTCAATGACAAAGGCACCTGGCTTTCTACCTCTTCTGGTGTCTATCTAGTTGATCTTGTCCAGGAAAAAATAGTAGCGCACTTTAGTGATACTCAAACTGGAGCATTTTACATTCCTGCCAATCATATTGCACATATCTATGAGGATAAGGACGGTATCTTTTGGCTCGCTACAAAAGGTCAGGGACTGATTCGTTGGAACCCTGAATCTGGAAAAAGCGAACAACTGACACGGGGAAATACCGGACTTTCCAATAATGTAATTTATGCTGTTTATGAAGATGACTTTGGCAATCTTTGGTTGCCAAGTGATTATGGTCTGAATTGCCTGAATAAAGCAACCCGTCAGGTGTCTCTTTATCTCGAGGAAGATGGATTACCCAATAATGAGTTCAACACGATCGCTCATCATCAGGATAAAGAGGGTAACCTTTATTTTGGAACAATAGATGGAATGATTGAATTCCACCCCAAAGACTTCAATCATGAAGGAGAAAATATTCCGTTCATCATCACAGCAGTGAACCGAATAGACCAACAAACGGATAGTATTATCAATATTACTAAATCCGTTTTGGATAATCATTCCCTCACGATAAAACCTGGCGATAAAGCTGCTGATATTAGTTTTGCATTATTGGATTACAAAAAAACGAAAGGCAATCAATATTCTTACAAAATAGAAGGCTATCTGGATAAATGGACTTATCAGAAAGAAGCAAATGTAAGGATAAGTGGTCTGCCCTATGGTCGTTATAAATTATTGTTAAGAGGAAAAGCATCAGGTACTAATAACTGGATATATTATTCCCAGCCTATCAATATTCTTGTGGCCAAGCCTTTCTATATGCAATGGTGGTTTATTCTTTCTGCCTTACTAGCGCTCGTAGGAAGTATGTTTTTTATTATAAAAAGAAATACCAGAAAATTATTGGATCGACAGCACGAATTGGAAACTGTTGTCGAAGAACGAACAGAGGAAATCAGATTGCAAGCAGAGGAATTGAAACAACTCGACAAAGTCAAGTCCAATTTTTTTGCCAATATCTCCCACGAACTACGAACTCCCCTGACTTTGATTTTGGGCCCTTTGTCTTATGTTCTGGATCATCCTGAGGAGTGGGAAAAAGAAAATATCCAGCAGCAGTTGCTCGTCATGCAACGCAATGGCAAAAACCTGATGGACTTAATTGAAGAGATTCTTGACTTGTCAAAGCTCGAAGCCAATAAGCTGGAATTGCAAGAAGAAGGGACACCGCTCGTCCAGTTCTTCGAATATTTTATCCATGTATTTGAGCCTCAGTTCCAGAGCCAGACATTGGACTATGAGTTGATTTTTGAGGTTAATGAAGACCTGCATGTTCTTTTGGATAGGAAAAAGATGGAAAAGGTTTTGAATAACTTTTTGAGCAACGCCATCAAGTTCACGCCTAAGAACGGAAAGGTTACGTTGAAAGTGATCGAAACCGATTCCGACATACACGTCATCATATCCGATACAGGAAAAGGTATTCACCCCAAAGATCTCCCCTATATTTTCGATCGGTTTTATCAATCCAAACAAGCCGACCAAAAGCTATATGGAGGAACTGGGATTGGCCTGGCCCTCGTCAACGAGTTTGCACAATTGATGGGCGGCAAAGCATATGCAGAAAGCACTCTCGGAGCAGGATCTAAATTCTTTTTTGAAATACCGAAAAAAGAAGTAGCTAAAAAGGAGATACTGATGCCACCGACGATCGATATACAAGAAGAAGAGATCTATTCGATTGGAAGGGACTTTACGGTTTTGGTGGTAGAAGACAATCGGGATATGCGGGATTTTATTCACCAATTATTACAAAAAAAATACACCCGGGTTCTTTTGGCTAATAACGGAGCTGAAGGTTTGGAGGTATTAAAAGAACAGGGTAGAAATATTAACCTGATTATATCTGATATAATGATGCCGGTGGTCGATGGATTGACCATGCTCAAAGAAATTAAAGCCAACCCGGAATGGTACGACATCCCAGTAATAATGCTAACCGCATTGGCCGCAGAGCGCGATAAATTAACCGCACTAACTATTGGGGTCGATGATTATCTGACCAAACCATTCTCTGTATCAGAATTATTGATCCGCGTTCAGAATCTGCTCTTCAATTATAACCAACGGTTGGAGTGGCAAGCATCAGAGGAATTTAAAGATCAGCATCCTGAAGTTTCTAAAAAAACCGTCTCACAAAATACCATCAATGCCAAAGATAAAGAATGGGTAGATGAGTTGACCACATTGGTAGAACAGTCTTTCCAGGAAGGCACACTTGATTTAGAGAGCTTAGCCAAATTAGTTTTTATAAGTTCCCGCCAATTGAATCGGAAACTGAAAGCAATCACAGGACTTTCAGCGGGTAAATTTATTAGGGAAGTACAGCTACAAGCTGCTAGAAAAGAATTGGAAAGCGGTACTTATCTTTCAATTTCCGAAGTGGCATATTATGTTGGATTTGACAATCAGTCAAACTTTTCTAGAGTATTTAAAAGTCGATTTGGGAAAATGCCAAGTGCTTATTTGCGAAAGGCAAGTTAAGAAGATAAGTGTTGTCGACAATAGCTCGTATGCACTCGCTATTGCGTTTGCGCTCCCGCCAGACTGCGCAATAACTCCCCGCCTTTTTTCTTTTTTGTGCCCCAAAATCCGTAAATTGAGAGGCACAAATTTTCGTTTTTCATGCATTATCAACGCGGCAAAGACCGGGATCAGGTGTTCATGACGAGCCTGAGTCAAATGGTGGAGCAGGATAGTTGGGCCCGGGTGGTGGACTTCTTTGTAGCTGCTCTACCCATCACCGAATTGGGCTTTACCCATTCTAATTTGAATAAGGAAGGTAACCTGCCCTACCGGGTGAAGGGTTATGCCACTCCTCATTGTACCGACTGTCCTGTAAGACAGGATTGTACAGTCAATGCCTATGGCCGATTCATCGAACGCCCTGCTCACCAGGCTTATACAGATCGAAACGATAGCCGGGTCAGACGCTACCCGGATTTTTACCGAACCCGCCAGGAGATCATCGAGCATGTCCTTGGCACCTGGAAAAGACATTGGGGAATGACCCACTCGGTGGTAAAAGGAAAACAGAAGGTAGAAGCAGAATATCGCCTAACAGCGATCTGTTACAACCTCATGCGCAGCCTGTCGATTTTGGGTCTGGAGAAGCTGAAAATGAACATAAAAACCTCACTTGCAGCGTATATGGCTGCAATTAGGTCATTTTTAAGCTGTTTTGAGCGGCTTTTCACCTCACAATCACTAACTTTCATCATGAAATTAACGGACGGGAGAAGGGCGGTATGAGACTCCTTTTTAGGATGAAAAGGAGGTTGTTGCCGGGACTCCCGTTGGGCGCCAGCTTGAGAAAGAGGACTCTAGCCTTGACAGATACGAAGAGGTGAATGATATTTGTCGTGAAAAGCAGAAGAATTGAAGATCCATATCCTGTATGCTCAAAGGAACGAATTGAACTTTGAAACCTCTGTTTTGGAGAAAAGTTCCCGGGAGTCAATCTCTAAATTCAGGATGTTTGCAAAAAAAAACTAAGATGAAGAATCTACTAAAAGTATTATGCCTTTTGCTTTTGACGACGGCCTGCAGTGGTCAGCGTCCCAAAGGTCAGGAGGCCCGGGAAGTGTTGAACGTATTCAACCGGGTCTCACAACCGGAACCGCGTGGGAATTCAATCGACCTGTACAACCTGCTCTCTAAAGACGTTATTGCAAAGTTTGAAGATGAGATAGAAAAAGCTCGAACCCTGGACAGCACGGCTGTACGAGCGCTACCCAGAATGGAAATGCTCCGGGTGTTATCCTGGAAAAATGCACTTGCTGAAAAGCTAAGAAAAACAGATGACCTCCAGTTTTTAATTCCACATTGGTTTGATGCCGCCAAAAAGGGATTTCCCCTCCTGGATGGTTCCCCCTTTATCTATACGCCCGACGAGACGCTGGAAGAGCAAATGCTGACAGAGGGCCTGACTCGTCCCCAAATCCTTTTATTAGAGGAGGACGGCCGAATTAAAGTCAATCCTTTTAATACTGAGAAATACCAAGAGAGAAGATTAGAAAATATTCTCTAGGAAAAGGATTTTGAAGAACTGATTGGAGAAGCGGCGTGGTTGTATTTTCAACCTTACCGGCAGGTGAACTGGAATAAGCTTTAAGCCTAGGCGAACCGATAACTTAAACAGAACTAAAATGAGAGCCGGCGCCCAACAAAGTATACCTATTCATGGCGGCTAAACGCCGCCACGGCATGTATACAATGCGTTGTGTGCAATTAAAAACTATCCTTAAATTTAAGGTGATGTATTCAAAATTACTTGAACTAATTAGTCAATTTTCAGTCGTAGCGGATACTGAAATTGAACTAATCAAAAGCAGCTTTAAACCTCTATACCTTACTAAAGGAGATTTCTTTCTTGAAGCTGGTAGGATAAACAAGCATGTTGGTTATCTAAATAATGGACTCGTTCGTTATTTCGTATATAAAGATGGTGAGGAATCAACCTTTGAGTTTACAAAAGAAGGCGAATTTATTGCGGACTATCAGAGTTTTAATAACAAAACAGAATCCATCCAGAATATTCAGGCCATTGAAGATTGCGAAATACTTATTATAAATAATCAAAATGTTCAAAATATTTTTAATAGTACCGAAAACGGGAATTTAATTGGTCGCCTTATAATTGAGCATCGTTTTGACGTCATGGTAAATCAGTTATTATCCATATATATGCAAAACCACGAGGAGAGGTACACAAGGTTTATTACACAATATGCCGATTTGGCCCAAAGAATACCTCAGTATTTAATTGCCTCATATGTAGGAGTAAAACCTGAATCTCTGAGTCGTATTAGAAGGCGATTTGTCAAAGGTATTTCTTAACTCAGGTTAACAATTTTTAGTCTAAATCGATATAAATTGCAATAATTAAACAATTTATACTATGGCTAATCAAAACAGAATCACAACTGCAATACGATGGATCGCTCGAATAACAGGTTCGCTAATTTTAGTATTTATTCTCTTCTTCCTCATTGCAAACATATTTGGAGAAAATGAATCGGGCAATGGATTTCAAAATAACAG
>JAHEAR010000028.1:10993-44998 GCA_024642665.1 Bacteroidota bacterium | reverse complement strand
TGGTGGTTTATTGGAAATGAATACTGGGGCATGGCACATTATTTAGCGGCGTTCATTGTTTCCTTTTGGTCATGGCGTTTGACACACAATTGGTATCGAAGTTGGCCGGGATGGGCGCATGAAGATTGGCGCTATGTAAATTTCAGGAAACAATTTGGTAAACATTTTGAGTGGATAAACTTTTCTGCTATTCATCTCTATCCTACGTGTATTGTTTTTTTAAGTCTTAGTGGCCTGTTCTATCTTTTTGATGGTGCGCAATCGTTGAATGGAATTATTGTTTCAGGAAGTCTGATTGCTTTTACCGGAACATTACTTGAGCTTTTTGCAGACAATGTTCTTTTTGGGGAAAGAAAAAATCCGGAATATCAAATAGATATTTGCGTTCGGAAAGGGTTATGGGGCTATAGTCGGAACCCAAATTATCTGGGAGAAATATTATTTTGGATTGGCGTTGCATGGATTGGGTTGGGAGCAGGTGCTCCTATCTGGACGTGCGCCGGCGCAGTGGGTATGTTGCTGATGTTTGTCTTTGCTTCGATTCCAATGAAGGAAAAAAGGCTTTCTGAATCCAGATCGGACTTTGAACAGTATAAAGCTGAGGTTCCCGTGCTGATTCCTTTCCTTCGTAAAAGAAATCTGAAAGGACATTGATCAGGACTTGGCAAGATTCTTTCCCTAAACGTATATTGTGGCAACAGAACCTACTGATCGAAAATGAAGGGTAAACCAACTATGAAACAAAAGGCCGCTAAAACACCACATATCTTAATGGTTAGCGCTGAATGCTACCCTGCTGCCAAGGTCGGCGGACTGGCGGATGTCGTTGGTTCTCTTCCCAGGTACCTCAACAAATCAAAAAAAGCCCGTTGTGCCGTGATCATCCCCGGATATCACAATCCCTGGCTGACGCAACAGGAGTATCGTGAAGTCCATGTAGGTGGATTTCATTTAGGAGGAGAACATATAGAATATCGCATCTGTCAAATATTTCATGAAGAACTTGGTTATGACCTTTACGTGACAGATATCCCGGGAAAGTTTGACAGACCGGGTATTTACAGTGACCACGACAATCCGTATTATCGTGATGAAATGGAGCGAAACATTTCATTTCAAAGAGCTGTACTGCAATGGGTTCATCAATGGGAAGAACTACCGGATCTGATTCATTGTCATGACCACCATTCAGCACTGATTCCCTTTATGATGACCCAATGTCCTGAATTCTGGCGGTTAGGTAGGACACCCACTGTACTGACGATCCATAATGCTGCCTACCAGGGCATGTTTAGCTGGGACAGGCAATATCTCCTGCCTGAATTTGCCCGGGATCGTTCAGGATTGCTGGATTGGGGACATGCTATCAACTCTTTGGCCTGTGGTATTAAATGTGCCTGGCGGGTGACTACCGTTTCTCAAAATTATCTGCGTGAGTTGATGGAGAGAAATGGTTTTGGGTTGCAATCTCTCCTCAGAGCTGAAGCGCACAAGTGCAGAGGAGTTGTCAATGGCATTGATTATGATTATTGGAATCCTGCATCCGATCCTTATCTGAAAATAAAACTTAAAAAGAATATTGATCAGTGGAAACTCGACAATAAAAACAGTCTGATGACTGAGCTCAATATGCCCACTGATCTGCCATTGCATATATTCATTGGGCGGATGGTGCACGACAAAGGCGTTGATTTTCTTGCCGATTTGATCCATCAATACATGGCATACCAACGAGGTGCCTGTTTTATTATTCTGGGTACCGGGGATGGTCATTTAGAAAATCAGTGTCGAACGCTTGAGCATCATTTTGGCCCCTATGTAAGATCGCTGATCATGTACAATGAAGGCGTCGCGCATCGTTTGTATGCATCGGCAGATTTTTTGTGGATGCCCTCCCGAACGGAACCCTGCGGACTCAATCAAATGTATGCTATGCGTTATGGAACAGTGCCTATAGCGAGAGCTACCGGAGGGTTACTGGATACGATCGAGCCCTTTGATGGAGAGAATGGTGATGGCTTCCTGTTTCGGGATTTGGAAGACTATCAGGGGATGTGGGGCATTGAAAGTGCTGCAAGATTAGCTTCCATGCCTGAATTACACTCAACCGTTAGAAATAAAATCATGCATAAAGATTTGTCATGGGAGCATTCCGCTTCAAGATATCTTCATATATTTTCCGAAATAATACCAGCGTCATCCAATGAGTAATCTGAATAGAGAAGTATTATGTGTGATTCTGGGCGGTGGAGCCGGTTCTCGCCTGTATCCCCTGACAGCCAAACGCTCAAAACCTGCTGTTCCCCTGGGCGGTAAATATCGATTGATTGATATTCCTATTTCCAATTGTTTGAATTCAGGGTACAATCGAATTTTTGTTTTGACCCAATTCAATTCGGCGTCTTTAAACCGCCATATCAAAAACAGTTATCACTTTGATGCCTTCGGGCCCGGCTTTGTGGATATTCTTGCAGCCGAACAAACGCCCACAAATAAGGATTGGTTTCAGGGCACGGCCGATGCAGTGCGTCAGGTCATGACCCGACTCGATGAGTATGATTACAACTATGTACTTATTTTATCGGGTGATCAATTATATCAAATGGACCTTGCTGCATTCCTTCAGCAACATTTGGACAAAGAATCTGAACTCACCATCGCCACGATTCCGGTGATCGCCGAAGAAGCTACAGGATTTGGGATCATGAAGGTGAATCAAAATAATGAAATTGAAAGTTTTATTGAAAAACCGGGCGAGGATATTTTAAACGATTGGACTTCGGAGGTACCGGAAAAATATGCTGCAGAGCAGAAAAATTTTCTGGCTTCGATGGGGATTTATTTATTTAAAAAGGAATCCCTCAAACAACTTTTTGAACTGAACCCAAGTGAGGTAGATTTTGGAAAAGGAATCATTCCTTTTGCCATCAATAACCTGTACAAAGTGCATAGCTATGCGTATGATGGCTACTGGACTGACATAGGAACTATTCGTTCCTTCTTTGAAGCTAATCTTGAGTTGGCGATGCCATTGCCTCGTTTCAATCTTTATGATGCGCATAATCAGGTGTTCACCAGATCCAGAATGCTTTCCCCTTCAAAAATACTTGGGTCCCAATGTACACATGTCTTGCTGGGTGAAGGCTGCATCATTAATGCCAAAGAAATCAGTCAGTCTGTTATTGGTGTGCGATCAAGAATTGGCAGAGGTTCTGTAATAAGACGCGTAATCATGATGGGGCTGGATCAATACGAAAATATTGAAGCGCTTATTTCGCAGGAAATCATTCCAAAAGGAATTGGCGAAGACTGTCATATTGAAAATGCTATTCTGGATATCAATTGTCGCATCGGAAATAACGTAGTCATTAAAGGCAGCGAAAAACTTGAAGATATGGAAACAGAGACCTATTCTGTCGTAGATGGTATTGTCGTGATTAAAAAATCAGTTGCCATTCCGGCAGGAACAAAAATCGGAGATGTCTGAACGCCAATCAGATAACATTTATCCCTGACTATTCTTATGAAACATATACTCGTTCCGGTAGACCTCTCCAGGAATTCCAAAGAGGCATTGAGGTATGCCGTACATCTTGCCCTTAGAGAACATGCAATGATCACCATCGTGCATTTCTATAGTCTTTTACTTAAAGCGGTCATTCATACTACAAAAAAAGGACACAAAGAAAAGAGTCCGGAGAAATGGATGCAAAAGCGTATTAAAAAAATCACCCTGAAATATCCCGAACTTCAAATCGATTACAAAATTGTCAAGGGGGATGCGGCAGTCAGCATGCAAAGTTTGACAAAATCAATTGGTGCTGATCTGCTGATCGCCGGTTGTCAGGGAGATCGGGAAGACAGCACTATCTATCTCGGATCAACCGCCGGAGGTATCATGATGGCTTCCAGGATTCCTGTTATCCTGATCCCACCGCGATTTAAATTTTCCGGTATTCAGCATATCGCCATTGCCGCCATCTTCAGTCAGGTCAAAGACAACCTGACCCTCGAACCGCTTATAGACCTCATCGCCCATTTTCAGCCGGATGTAAAACTCCTGCTATTTGGAGAAGCAGAGGAAGATGTTCAAAATAAGGTCAGTATCCTGCCCCTGGCTACAGATATCATACATTTTCCTGATGATCAGTATAGTGCCAATATGACCTCCCATCTGTCCCAAAATCCTACTGATTTACTTGTGATTATTAAGCGAAAAAGGGGCTTTCTGGAAAAAACCATAGGTCCTAAAAGAACCTCTTCTACCCGATTTCATGCTTCCATACCGGTTCTTGTACTGATTGGCGAAAACGATTAATCCATCCTTCGGAAAACCCTCCCGGTATAAAGGTATTTGGTGCTTAGGGAATACCATATACCTTTGCACCTTCTTAATATCAGGTAAAACATCATATGGAGCGTAATCATATCATAGGCTTTGTTCTCATTTTTGGGCTTTTATTGGTCTGGACATTTGTCAATTCACCTTCCAAAGAGGAGGCTCTGGCCATGCAGCAAAGGCAAGACAGCCTTAACCGCGTAGAAATCCTTAAAGATTCTCTGCCTTCGTCTCCGGCTGAAGTACCTGCTGAGGAGGTCGCCCCGGATTCAGCCACGATGGCTAATCAATTTGGCTCTTTTGCGGCAGCAGCCACCGGCGATGGTGAAATAGTAAAGCTTGAAAATCAATACTTTATCGTTTATTTTAATTCAAAAGGAGGAAAAATATCCAATGTCGAGCTCAAACAATACAAGAAAGCTCTTCTGGATGAAAACAATAAAGAATACAAGGTACCCCTGCATTTATTAGACAATCCGGATAATATCTGGGATATCACCATTCCGACCCAACGAGGTGAATTGCATACGGAAGATTTGATATTTAAACCTTCCATTCAAGGCAAAAAATTGACATTCAGGGCCTTAGGAGAAAACGGAGAACAGATCGTGCAGGAATACACACTACAGGACAGCCCGTATGAGATTGGCTATAACTTTCGCGTAGAAAATGCTACCGGTCTGCTACGCGCTTCTGATCAAACGGCTAAACTCACCTGGGTCAATCATCTTGGTCGCTTAGAAAGAAGTACTCAGTTTGAGCAATCGATGTCCACTGTGTATTTCAAAGAAAATACCGAATCGATGGATTACTGCAACTGTCGTTCAGATGCCCAGGAAAACCTCTCTACCCAACCTATTAAGTGGTTTTCTCATTCCAATCAGTTTTTCAACAGCTCTTTAATTTCATCCGAGTCATTTGCCGGAGGTCTGTTTGAAACTAAAATGCCGGTAGAAGGAAGTGATATCTTAAAATCGACCTCTGCCATTGTTGGACTGCCGATGCTTCGTGATGGATCGACCAGTGACATGACCTTCTATGTCGGGCCAAATGATTTTGAAAATCTTCGCCATTACAAAATGGGGTTGGAAGATATTATTCCCTTTGGTCGAAGCATTTTTGGTACAATCAACCGATGGGTGGTCCGACCAGTATTTAATTTTCTATTATCCTTTATCAGCAGCAAGGGATTGGTCATTCTTTTACTGACCTTCTTAATTAAACTTGCGCTATCTCCCCTATCGTATAAAATGTTGCACAGTCAGGCAAAAATGTCTGCGCTGAAACCATCGCTGGCCGGATTAAAAGAAAAATATAAAGATGACCAGCAAAAGCAGCAAATGGAAACCATGAAGGTCTATCGGGAGTATGGGGTCAACCCACTTGGGGGATGTTTTCCTGTGGCGCTTCAAATGCCGGTATGGTTTGCCCTCTATCGTTTTTTTCCGGCTTCCATTGAATTCCGACAAGCCTCTTTTTTATGGGCGACTGACCTTTCTTCGTATGATGTCATTACTTATCTCCCATGGGATATTCCGTTTTTTGGCGCACACATCAGTTTGCTAACGTTGTTATGGGCTGCCAGTACCGTGGCCTATACTTACTACAATATGCAGAATACGGATATGACCAGCATGAATCCTGCATTGAAGTACATGCAATATTTTATGCCGGTGATGTTTCTGGTATTTTTTAATAGTTATGCTTCCGGACTGACCTTGTATCTTCTTTATTCAAATCTCCTGAATATCGCTCAGACATTAGGGGCGAAAAAATTCTTGTTTGATGATGAAAAGATCATGCTTCAGCTGAACAAGAATAAAGAGAAACCCAAGAAAAAAGGTGGGTTTGGTGAGCGCCTTGAGAAAGCTATGAAAGATCAGCAAAAGATTGCGGAGGCTAAAAAGAATGAAGCCAAAGCGAATATCTCCAGGAAAAAGAAATAACAACACATCACCCGATCAGCTATCTTTAACCTATGACTGTAAGCCATTCACATCATGAGGCGCCGATTGGTGTAGTAGGCGCCGGTAGTTTTGGTTTGACCGTTGCACAGTTATTGGCTGAAAATAACAAGGTTCTTTTATTTGCTCGTGACCCTAATGTAGTTTCTACGATTAATGAAACGCATGCTTTATCCGGCGTCAAACTTTCGAAACGCATTACCGCCATATCTTCCTATGAGGAACTGGCAAACGCCTGCGAAGTTATATTTCCCGTGATTCCATCGGATGACTTTCGCAACATGATGAAAATGCTGGGACCATTACTTTCTCCCAGGCACATTTTAATTCATGGCACAAAAGGACTCGATACGGAAAAAGTCAGTGACGTCATGTCGTTTAGCGGCACCTTAACCCGCACAGATGTCTTTACTATGTCTGAAGTCATTCGGCAGGAAAGCAATGTGCTGCGTATTGGTTGTCTTTCCGGACCCAATTTAAGTAAAGAGATCCTAGAAGGCCAACCAACCGCAACAGTGATTGCGAGTGAATATGAGGAAGTGGAGTTAATTGGTAAAGAACTTTTATCCAGTAAAAAAATATTTGTGTTTGGCTCTAAAGATATTCTTGGTGCTGAACTCGCAGGGGCTTTTAAAAATATCATTGCCGTCGGCTCGGGTTATCTCATGGGCAAAGGATTAGGCAAGAATGTACAGGGTATATTTATTACCAGAGGCTTGCATGAAATAGCTCATTTCGGCGGTATGCTTGGTGCCGATAAGGCTGCTTTTCTGGGTACTGCCGGCATTGGGGATCTTATTGCCACCGCCACCAGTCCGAATAGCAGAAATTTTAGTTTTGGTTTTCAATTGGGCGAAGGAAAAAAGCTACAAGATGTGTTGGATGCAACGACGGAGCTTGCGGAAGGGGTCCGCACGTTAAAAATTGCCTTTTTACTCGCCAAAACGGAGAAAACCCGCCTTCCTATTATCGAAACCCTGTACAAAATCGTGTATGAGGAGTTGTCATTTGAATATGCACTCAATTATCTGATGCGGTATCCTTACTCCGCAGATGTTTCCATTCACCTTTAGCCAAAGGGAAATTGTATACTTTTTCACGTGTTTTGGTATAAAATCATGTCCGAGGTGTTCAGATATCTTTATTTTGGGGCTCAATAACAGGGTTACTCTATATTAGAGGCTCTATTTTGATATATACATATGAAGATTTCGCAATTATTAGGGCTGGGTAGCAATGCTGATCAGAAGAGTATTGATTTTCTGGAAGCTGCTATTATAAAGCAAACGCAACCCGGATTTGACTATTTAAAATTTAAACAGTCCATCGAGCAATTGGCAGGGTTAAAACTGGATGTACCTACCTCCTTAAAATCTGCTTTTGCCATTGCTTCCACCATGGGCGTCACGAAAGATTCCCTCCTGCAATCAGGACGTCACTACCTGACGATATTAGGGGAAGAGAAAAAACAATTTGATCAGGCGCTCAACAGTCAGGTGCAACAACGGATCGACTCAAAAAAAGACGAATTGATCAATCTTCAAAAACAAATTGAAGAGCATAAAAAGCAAATTGCAAAGCTGGAAAAACAAATTCTGGATGATCAGGATAAGATTGCTCGTTCGGATGAAGAGGTAGCAGAAGCAAAAGCCTCTATTAATCAGACTAAAATTAAATTTGAAAACACCTATCAACAATTTGTATCGGCCATAGAATCGGACATGGCGGCTATCCAACAAAACTTATAAAAAACTACTTATGACAACTCCTCCGCAAGATTTTAGTGGCAACCTGTCAAAACCAAAATCATTTTGGGGCAGACCTGAAGGTAAAACCGGATTGATATTCATGTTGGCTATTTTTGCCGGACTTGGTTATGCCATCGTCACTTATCTTCCGCAAATTGTGGCTTTTGCTTCTTCGTTGTTAGGCCTTGTCGTCACTGTATTAGTACTCGGTGCGATCATCTATATGGTCCTTGATCCAAAAATGCGCACGTTGGTGAGCTACATGTACAAGAGTGTCATGCGCAATCTGACGAGTTGGTTTATCACCATAGACCCAATAGGCATCCTTAAAAATTATGTAGAAGACCTGCAGGACAATCTGAAAAAGATGGGTGAGCAAATTGGTATTCTTCGCGGGCAAATACGAAAACTAAAAACCATACAGGAAGAAAATGCCAATGAAATTGAATACAACATGAAGCTTGCTCAAAAGGCGCGTGAGCAAGGGGTTGAAAAACAAATGTTACTCTCCAGTCGCAAAGCAGCGCGCCTGAAAGAATCGAATGAAAAATATGCCGTCCTCGAAAATAAAATGAACATTTTATATCGTGTGCTGACTAAAATGTATTCCAATTCTGAAATCCTTTTAGAAGACACCAAGGACCAGGTTAAATTAAAAGAAGAAGAACGCAAGGCCATTCGCTCCAGTCATAGTGCCATGAAATCGGCAATGAGTATCATCTCCGGTAATGCTGATAAACGCGCTATGTTTGATCAGGCACTGGAAGTAATAGCCGATGATGTCGCCAATAAGGTTGGGGAAATGGAGCGCTTTATGGAAATGTCCAGTAGTTTCATGGATTCCGTTGATTTGCAAAATGGCGTCTTTGAAGATCAGGGTATGCAGATGCTCGAAGAGTGGGAAAAGAATAGCACGCTCTTGTTGATGGGAGGCAGCCAGGAAGAAAAACTTGACCTCAACGCCCCGCAAAAAGAACGACTTTCAAGACCTAACACCGGATCAAGCGAGTACGATAATCTCTTTGAATCATAACCCTTTATCCTCATTTAAGGTCCGCCAGGCAAGCCGTAAGATAATATCTCGAGGGATACCTTCTTGTTGAAATGCCACGTTAACGTGCGCTTTATCAATTGATTGAATGAAATGTCAATGAATTGCATCCTTGATGTAATCCCCCTATCTTACGCCCGATAAATCCAAAAAACAGGCAAAGAATCCAAATCTTTTTACTTTTGCCCCCTCATTCTTTTGAATGAACTATTTCAACTAACACCTTATTATGTCAAAAAATCTGCTAATCGTTGAGTCCCCGGCTAAGGCCAAGACCATCGAAAAATTTCTGGGCAAAGACTTTAAAGTCAAATCCAGCTATGGGCATATTCGAGATTTAGAAAAAGGGAATAATGCAATCGACATAGAAAATGACTTCGAACCGAAGTACATTATTTCTCCCGAAAAAAAGAAAACGGTAAAGGATTTAAAAGACTCCGCCAAGATGTCAGATGTTGTCTGGCTCGCGACGGACGAGGATCGCGAAGGAGAAGCCATATCATGGCATTTGTGTGAAGTACTCGGACTGGATCCTGCAAAAACTAAACGGATTGTATTTCGGGAAATTACCAAGCCGGCAATTCTGCGGGCCATTAATGAACCTAGAACTGTAGATATTGATGTCGTCAATGCGCAGCAGGCAAGGCGTATCCTCGATCGATTAGTGGGGTTTGAATTGTCTGAAACGCTTTGGCGCAAGGTCAAAGGAAAATTATCAGCCGGAAGAGTTCAATCTGTAGCAGTTCGATTAGTCGCAGAGAAAGAAAGAGAGATCATGGCTTTCACACCGGAAGCCTTCTTCAAAATACAAGCTATTTTTAACGTTAAGGATGAGAGTGGAAAGGTGTATGAATTTAAAGCTGATCTTCCGGCTAAAATAGATTCAAAACCTGCTGCCCGAAAATGGATTGATGCATGTGTTGGCGCTACCTTCAAGGTGGACAATATCGATGTCAAACCTGCTACACGCAAACCGGCTCCTCCATTTACAACATCTACATTACAGCAGGAAGCCAGTCGTAAACTCGGCTTTAATGTAAAGCGTACCATGTCCGCTGCTCAGAAACTCTATGAGTCCGGATATATAAGTTATATGCGAACAGACAGTACCAGTTTGAGTGAGACTGCTCAAACAGGGATTCTGGAACAGATCACAAAGGAATTTGGTAAAGAATATGCGATGCCACGGCAGTACGCTTCCAAATCTGCGAATGCGCAGGAGGCGCACGAAGCAATTCGTCCAAGTTATCCGGAGAATGCCTCCATCAGCGATAGTGACAGAGATAAAGTCAGACTTTATGATCTGATATGGAAAAGAGCGGTTGCCTCGCAAATGGCTGATGCAAAGTTGGAGCGCACACAAGTCAGTATATCTGTTTCCGCTCACAAAAATGATTTTTTTGTGGCCAAAGGAGAAGTCATTAAATTCGATGGTTTTCTAAAACTTTACATCGAAAATCTTGATGATGAGCCGGAGGAAGAAGGCGCGACTATTCTTCCACCAATGAAAGAAGGACAGGCGCTGGATCTGAACACCATGACCGGGACGGAGCGTTATTCGAAACCACCGGCGCGATATACAGAAGCCGGATTAGTTAAGAAATTGGAAGAGCTTGGTATTGGTCGTCCGTCTACGTATGCGCCGACGATCACTAAAATCATGGAAGAAGATCGCGGATATGTTATTCGCGGTAATCGACCCGGAGAGGAAAGAGCTTATGCTGTCATCACGTTGGCGAAAGACAAAGTAGCGGAAGAACAAAAGACGGAGATGACTGGAGCTATTTCTAATCGACTGGTTCCGACCGATATGGGACTTCTCGTCACTGACTTTCTGAATGAACATTTTTCAGTGATCATGGACTACAACTTTACCGCGGATATTGAAAAGAAATTTGATATCATCGCGGATGGAAAACTGGTCTGGAATAAAATGATCAGGGATTTCTATACACCGTTTCACAAAACTGTTGAGGAAACCAGAGAAAATGCAGAGCGTGCACGAGGAAGAAGAGACCTGGGTGTTGAAAAAGAAAGTGGTCATACCATCCTGACACAAATGACTCGATTTGGCCCGGTAGTTCAGATTGGTACGCGGGAAGAAGTGGGCGAAGAAGAGAAACCGCGTTTCGCTAATTTAAGACCGGGACAGTCCATTGAGACGATCACTCTGGAAGAAGCATTGGAGTTATTTAAACTACCACGAACGTTAGCCCCATACAAAGATCAGGAGGTACTGATTGGTGTTGGACGATTTGGTCCTTATGTGAAATTCGGTGAGCAGTTTGTCTCTCTGCCTAAAGGGGAAGATCCATTAGAACTATCCCAGGAGCGCGCCATTGAAATCATTGAAGCAAAACTTCATGAAGATCGCCCGGTCGCTACCTATAAAGGAAAAGAAATTACTAAAGGAAAAGGCCGTTTTGGACCATTCCTTAAATACGATGGCATTTTTGTCAATATTCCTAAGCGCTATGATCCGGAGACCATTTCCGACAATGATATGTTTGAATTGATCGCTGCGAAAGTAGAAAAAGAAGCCAACCGATATATCCAGCAATGGGAGAAAGAGAAAATCAGTCTGGAGAACGGACGATGGGGACCTTTCATCCGCAAAGGAAAGAAAGCAATCAATATTCCGAAAATCAATGGTGAGCGACTCACTTCCGAAGAAGCAAAATTATTAACGCTGGAAGAAGTACTGGAAATTATAGAAGGTAAGATGCCGGATTCCGTGGTTAAGAAAGTCGGTACAGCTCAATAATCCTCTTCGGGATTTTTCATTAACGGTAACGAAACTGCCGGCGTCTTATCGGCAAAGTAATTGTGCAGGTGATCTCCAATCGTCACCAACTGTAATGCTTGTTCGGCCGGCAGCACCACATTATCCACATACAGGATCATCAGATAATTCATTCCTTCCAGGCTATAGAATCCCTGCTGGTCAAAAAAACGAATCATGTCCGGGTGATTAAAATGATATCGGATATAATCTTCGTCACCGCCTTGCAGCAAATAATTCTGACTGAATGCCGGGTACTCCACAAAATCAATATCCTGCATCCCGAAATAACTTCCCAGCCGATGATACCATTTTTCCGGTACCATAATAAAATGTGGAAGTGCCAGTGATTTGGAATATCTGAAATAAACAGTCTGGCGAAAGGTAGCACTTGATTTTCCGGTGGAGACCGTATAGGAATAGTCAAACAAACTACTGAACTCAAGATCATCCTTTTTGTGCATGACCATCGGCGTAATTTTCTTAGCTCCTCCCTTTTTGAAAAGATGAAAATCCAATAGCCATTTAATCATGCCAAACTCATCCTTGTCCTTCAAATCCCAGGATAAGGCATTTGCACAAGTGGTAAATTCTTTAAGTCGCTGATTTAAACTATAACGGGCCATGATACCTATTGCTGGCGCCCAATATCGGAAATAATATCAATAGCGGCAGCAGGGGCACCTCCACCTGAGGTTAACAAATCAGCCAGTTGCTTGTATTGTATTTTTACCTGCGATGCCACATCTGCCTGCATCATTCTTGTAAGTTGCCGGTGCATATTGTCCGGATTACATTCAGACTGAATCAATTCAGGGATCAATTCCTTGTCCATAATCAGATTGACTAAAGAGATATAGTTGACTTTGATCAATCGCTTTGCGATCTGATATGAAAACGTACTTCCCTTGTACACGACAATTTGTGGAACGCCAAGCAATGCAGTTTCCAGCGTTGCAGTTCCGGATGTCACTACGGCAGCTGCACTGTTGCGCAAAGCCCCTTTCATATCATCCACTACAATCTTTACATTGGAAAATGATCCTAACCACTTTTCATAAATCGATCGTGGAAGATGGGATACAGCAGCTACTGTAAAAATGCTTTCCGGCATCTTCTGAATCAATGCAGCCATGATTGGAAGTATTCGATCTACCTCATGTGTTCTGCTGCCCGGAAGCAAGGCAATATGATTTTCCTGTGGTGCATAATCAAAATCACCAGCTCTTTTTATTTCCACAGCAAGAGGATGACCGATGTACATCACCTGCATTTGATATTGCTCGTAAAAATCTTTCTCAAATG
The DNA here is from genome assembly GCA_024642665.1 of Bacteroidota bacterium. Classification (GTDB taxonomy): domain Bacteria; phylum Bacteroidota; class Bacteroidia; order Chitinophagales; family Saprospiraceae; genus Opimibacter. The sequence goes on along the minus strand of JAHEAR010000028.1, from coordinate 31,809 downwards.
GGAGTATGACGTACATTTTTCGCACTGCCTTTTTTATTCCGTGCACTCTTGAGGTATGCCAGGCCCATAACTGTGGAGAAATATAATAATATACCGGAATCTTCTGCCTGAAAGCCCATTTGGCAATACGCAAATTAAATCCGGGATAATCTACAAGAATAAGTGCATCAGGCGCAAAGTCTGCTATCTCTTTTTTTGAAGTTTTAAAATTCTTGAAAATTGCAGGCAGGTGTTTGACGACTTCTGCAAATCCCATAAAAGCAAGTTCGCTATAGTGTTTTGTAACGGTAACACTTGTTGCTTCCATCGCTTCACCTCCCCAACCGGTGATTTTGGCACCGGCATCGTTTTGAAAGATGGCTGCACACAGGAGGGCAGCTTGCTTATCGCCGCTGGCTTCTCCGGCCAACACATAATATTTCAAAACTGAAGCATTTTAAATCCAAACAGCCAGAACCAAATAGCTACTAAAATCATGCTGGCAATCAGTGCACCTCGAATCGTTTCATGTTGCTGATGTGATTTACGGAAGGTCTGCATGATGATCAAATTAGAACAAATAGCAATCAGGGCAAGTGTTCGCGTTCGGAAATCTTCGGCAAAGCCATAATCACTGAAAACGCCAATGGAATCCATAAACGAATAGATCATCAAAAGCAGGAGGTAAACAATTATAGGACTTACCAGACCCAGTAGCATGCCAAACCAAACTGAATCCTTTTTTAGAAATTGCATCATGGTTTAAACGTTTATGGATTCAATAGATTTTAATAAAGAGATTGATTGATGAAGCGTCAGGTCATGATGCGAAGGCACGATTGAGATATAGCCTTGTTGCAAAGCTGAAATATCCGCTTCCTCCCGTGTATCACTTGATGCAAATTTACCGGTCAGCCAATAAAATTTCTGGCCTCTGGGATCCTCTCCTTCCACGAACTCTTCGACCCATCGTCCTTCCCCTTGCAGGCAAACCTTCATGCCTTTTATTGGCCCCAATTTTGGATGCGGAATATTGACATTTAACAGGTTACAATCTTTAAGCCCATTTTGAAGTACATATTGCATAATGGATGTGATCCATGGTGCTGCCGGATTAAAATCAGCATCCATAGAATAATCTTCTAAACTGAATCCTATAGAATCAATCCCTTCGATCGAGGCTTCCATTGCTGCTGACATGGTACCGGAGTACAAAATATTAATGGACGCATTTGACCCGTGATTGATTCCGGAGACACATAAATCAATGACTCTGTCTTTAAGAAGAATATTTTTTGCCAGTTTGACGCAATCCACCGGAGTCCCTGAGCATTCATACGCTTCGATCCCTCCAAAGGCATCTACTTTGTTTAATCGAATTGGATCAGAAAGTGTTACCGCGTGTCCTTTCGCTGATTGAGGAGAATTTGGAGCAACGACAACTACTTCACCCAATTCTCTGGCAATCTCAACCAATTTGTGAATACCCGGCGCAAACATGCCATCATCATTCGTGATTAATATAAGTGGTCTTGAATCCTTACCCATCAAATCCTGATTATCAAATTAGTTTATAAATGGATCACCTCTCCATACGCTGCTGCTGCAGCTTCCATGATAGCTTCACTCATGGTTGGATGAGGATGAACGGTTTTAATTAACTCCATTCCGGTGGCCTCCAGTTTTCGTGCTAAAACAATTTCGGCAATCATATCTGTAACCCCGTGACCTATCATGTGAGCGCCCAGTATTTCTCCATACTTGCTGTCAAAAATCAACTTGACAAAACCTTCGGGATGTCCAACAGCCTTTGCTTTTCCACTTGCCGTAAACGGGAACTTTCCAACTTTTATATCAATTCCTGCTTCTTTAGCCTGATTCTCTGTCATACCAACGGAAGCTATTTCGGGTTGGCTGAATGTGCAGGCAGGTAAATTGCCGTAGTCAAGTGGTTCGGGATGATGTCCTGCAATTTTTTCAACACAGATAATCCCTTCTGCAGAAGCGACATGAGCGAGGGCAGGTCCTTCAGTGATATCTCCAATCGCATAAATACCACCGACATTTGTTTCATACCATTCATTGACGAGTACCTTGTCTCTTTCTGTTTTGATACCAAGCGTTTCTAATCCTAGATTTTCGAGATTTGAAGCTACTCCTGCTGCTGATAAAACAAGGTCACATTTAATTTCGGTTATATTTCCTGTTTTTCTGTCTTTTGCAGTAACGGTAATGGTCTTTCCTGTCGTATCCACTTTTTCTACTGCAGTATTTCCCAGAACATCAATACCGCTTTTGGTAAATTGTCGCTTCAACTCTTTTGAAACTTCATGATCTTCTCTTGGTACCAATCCTTGTTCTAGAAATTCAATCACGGTAACTTTCGTTCCCATAGCATTGTAGAAATAAGCAAACTCAACACCGATGGCTCCTGCACCGATGACCACCAATGATTTTGGTAGTTTTTCCGGCACCATTGCTTTTCGGTATTCAATGACTTTTTTTCCATCAATTGGAATATTAGGAAGCGCTTTAGCTCTCGCTCCGGTGGCCAGGATAATATGTTCTCCTTCATAGGTTGTTACTGTTCCTTTTTCATCGGTCACTTCAACTTTCTTTCCACGGGCCAGCCTGCCTGATCCCATGATCACATCGATCTTGTTTTTCTTCATCAGAAACTGTACGCCTTTGCTCATCCCCTCTGCTACCGTTCTTGATCGTTTGATTACGGCCTCCAAATCTGCATCGGCTCCTTTGACTTTAATTCCGAAATCTTCGGCATGGCTCAGATAATTGAATACTTCAGCACTCTTTAATAGTGCTTTTGTAGGTATACAACCCCAATTCAGGCAGATTCCACCCAGTGCCTCCCTTTCAACAATAGCAGTTTTGAGTCCCAATTGACTGGCCCTTATAGCCGCTACATAACCTCCGGGACCGCTTCCCACAACGATAACATTATACTTCATAGCATATTTTTTAATTGTTTCAGGGGGCAAATATAAGGCGCAAAAACGCAGTGCCGGCCCAAGTTGCCATAAGAACCTAATTCTCCTTACATTTGTTGACGTTCTTATTCATACGGGGTGCCGAAAAAGTTCAGGCTGAGATCAAACCCTTTGAACCTGTCCGGGTAATGCCGGAAAGGGAAATATGTAAACATGAAACTAAATATTTGTAAAACATCAATTTGTTTGATGAACCAAGCTTTGCGTGTTCGTCCTCTTTTCCTATTAGGCCTGCTTTTCGTGACCCATCTTTTGTCTGCTCAGTACTATATCCTTGGCAGAGGATTGGATGATAATGAAAACCCTTATGATTATACTACGGCTGAATTGCGGGGAGAAGATTACTACGAACAGCAGCAATGTACCGATCAGGGCGTATTTCGATTTGAAAATCTAAAGTCAGGTCCTTATGAACTGGTAGTCATCACTGCCTATGGGATCCGAAGGAAGAAAATAGATCTTCGGGGCAGCATCGATATTACCCTTCACATCCCGCGGAATATAAAAATGGATGAAATCAGTGTGGTGGCCAGTGTCGCCGGGGAAAAAGAGCCGGTCACGCATATCAATGTAACGTCCACGGACATTCAGAAAAAAGATTTCGCGCAGGATATGCCTTTTATTCTGGAGGGGACACCCTCGCTGGTTACTACGTCTGATGCAGGTCAGGGCATTGGGTATTCAGGTTTACGCATACGGGGGACTGATCCTACCCGAATCAATGTGACGCTAAATGGAATTCCTGTGAATGATTCAGAGTCCCAAAATGTTTTTTGGGTGAATATGCCCGATCTGGCCAGTTCTACAACCAATATCCAGGTACAACGTGGCCTTGGATGGAGCAAACCCGGTGTAGGCGATCTTGGCGGTGGGGTGCATATAAATACATTAGGGTTTAATTACGAACCTTATGGCACAATCAAACTGGGGGGCGGAAGTTTTAATACCCGACGGGTCACTGCCGGAGGCGGATCCGGATTAATCAATGGAAGATTTACGCTGGATGGCAGGGTTAGTTATATCGCTTCTGATGGCTATATCGATAGGGCTACGAGCAACCTGTACTCGCTTTACGGATCAGCCGGATATCATCACGATCAGACCAATCTGACGCTGGTATATGCTCTGGGAGATGAGAAAACCTATCAGGCCTGGAATGGTGTACCTGAACAATATATCGATGATCCGGTACTCAGAACCTACAACTCGGCGGGTACTGAAAAGCCGGGTGATCCATACGATAATGAGGTGGATGATTATCGCCAGAGCCATGTTCAATTGCATTTTGATCAGGCGATTACTCCCTTCACGAGATGGACTAATGCGCTTCACTATACGAAAGGATCGGGGTATTTTGAACAATACAAAGCAGACCAGGATTTAAGTGATTATGGCATTGAAAATATTCCTGATCCTTCTGACCTGGTTCGTCGGCGATGGCTGGACAATGACTTCTATGGATTCACCTCCACCCTTCAGATAGGTGCTCCCGGAGAAAGGTATTTTATTCTGGGAGGTGCCTGGAATAAATATCTGGGAAGACATTTTGGGGAGGTTATATGGACAGCATCCGGGGTTTCTTTGGATGGCGTACTGCCCTATTATGATAATGAAGCTGTGAAAACGGATGGTAATATTTATGCACGGAGCAATTCCAAAATCACAGAGGATTTAAATATTACCGTTGATCTCCAGGGACGATGGATTAATTATGCTTTTGTGGGACCTGATGAAAATGGAAATCCGACCAACCAGGATGTTGCCTTAAAGTTCTTTAATCCCAAGATTGGATTTCATTATGCTACCGGAAAAAATGCATCCATCTATGCTTTATCCGGGGTTGTACATAAAGAGCCGAATCGGGACGATTACACTGAATCGACCCCTTTAAGTCAACCTAACGCTGAACGGCTTTGGGATACGGAAGTAGGCTACCGGTGTCAAAAGAAAGATTTCAATCTTGAATTGGTCGGGTATTTCATGGATTATAAAAATCAACTTGTGCTTACCGGGCAACTCAATGATGTCGGTGCTTATACCAGAATCAATGTGGATAAAAGCTCCCGAATGGGACTGGAGGTGATTGCCGGCTTTCAGCCAATCAGTAATTTAATGATAACCGGATCTGCCACCATTAGTAAAAACAGAATCAAGACTTTTGATGAGTATATTGATAACTGGGATACCGGAAGTCAATTGGTGATAAATCATTCCAATACGGATCTCGCCTTTTCACCTTCTATGCTGGCCAACCTTCTCGTTAACTATATGGTTATTTCTAATGAACGACATACGTTTAGTATAGATCTGGCGGGGCGATATATTGGCAAACAATATGTTGACAATACTTCCAATGAGGCGTCTGTCCTAAACGCCTATAGTCTTGCAGATGTGGGATTGCATTGGACCCTATTCAATAAAATCGGAAAGGATCTGCACCTCGGATTTATGATAAAGAATCTCTTTGATGCAAACTACGAGTCAAACGGATGGATATACAGATTTAAAAGTGAGGGTTATGATCCCGTACCGGATGATCCATATGCAGGATCAGAAGGTAGTGGTCAATACCATTTGAAGGGCTACTTTCCGCAAGCCGGCAGATACTTTCTACTACAATTCAGCCTGAACCTTTGATTAGTAGTTCATGGTAAATCCTACTCTAAAAGTGAATTTTGGTCCATAGAGGTAAGGATCATCCAGCAGATTATAATGAATCGAAATAAATGATCCGGCAGGAAATCCAGTCGCTATACCAAGCCCTATGTACAAGTAATCCTGACCATAGGTTGAAGAAAGGATTTTGTTTTTAGCCGGATTCAGAATATAATTCCCAAAATCATCATACAACGGTCTGGACAGGAAGGCATGCTCGTATTCCCCCTGAAGAAACAAACTTTGCATAAATGGCGTGGCTCCTTCCATCTTCATCAGTGGCTTCCATCGGGCATAAAGCGTCGGCCCTAAATTGAAGGCATCATACTTAAGCTTGCTATATGGGTCTTTTGTATGGTAATAATTCATTTTCAGCAGGAATCCAACGGCCAGATTGATATCCAACCTATAGGCCACATTAGGATCCAACCCAATTTGATAAGAATTAGAGGTGAAGTATATGCTCCCAAGATTGATCCCCCATCCCCATCGAGAGGGTTCCAGTCTTTTGACCTTTTCCTGCTCGGCTTTTTCGGCCTTTTCGGCTTCAATTTGTTCAGGGCGAACAAACTTCTTCTTGCCCGTGGTTTGAGAAATCCCTGTAAGCACGAATGTGCAAACCAGTAAAATTGAAAATAAAGTTCTGAAAATGAGGTGCATTACTAAATTTTATAATGTAAAATCGGCAAAAGGACTGACAAATAGATAACTTTTTTGGATAATTAGGAAATAATCAACTTACTTTTTGTGTAATTTGCACGCTAATTCCCGCCATAAAAACAATACCAACTAAGAGAATTAACTATTCTTACTACTTAATTGTTGTCTGACAAACTTTCATGGAATGAACAAAAAGCTTATTTATACCCCGAGCATGCTATGTGCGCTTATTTTTTTCCTTGTTTCAAACCTACAAGGACAGGAAACCATTCGGTTTAAAACCCTACGCGCTACGGATGCCCAAACCGAGATTTTACAACAGTATTTTAGTGCTTTTACAGTGGCTTCGCTTAACACAGAAACTGTAAACAACCTATTAAAATCCACGGATCATTTTTCGGAACTTCACCTTGAGGTAGGCAATAAAAAATATGACTTTAGTCTAACCGCCAGAGATATCAGAGCTCCTCACTACAAACTCAGAGCCTGGGGACCGGAGGGTGATTATGAATTGCCTCGCTCTCCAAACAAAACCTACGCAGGATATACGTTAACAGGAGCCCATAAGGTGCGTATCACCGCTGACGACAATTTTTTCAATGCATTCATTGAGCAGGAAAAAGATGAGATCTATATCGAGATGGTTCGAAATATTATTCCAAATGCGCCAAGAAATCAATTTGTCATCTATAAAGGAAGCGACAATTTAAAGAGACTTTCTGAGGATGCTTGCGGGACAAGTATTGGGACCACCTATGACGAGGGACCTGATGATCCGCATGAAGCTGCCGAGGGACAAGGTAGCCGCGTTTGCAAAGAACTGGAAATTGCCATCGCTGATGACTATCGAATGTTTGATGAATATGGCAGTGTTGATGATGTAGAGGATCACAATCTTTCAGTGATCAATAACGTGGAAACGAATTATGACTTTGAATTTAATGTCGATTTGGAATTCAGTGTAGTTGAAATTTATGTAGCGACCAGCCCAAGCAATGACCCATGGTATGATGGTAATGATATCTATGCTATGTTGGATGATTTTACGGATTGGGGGCCAAGCGGATTTTCTAATACGCATGATGTAGGCGCGTTTTGGAGCGCTCGAAATTTTACAGGGGATGTCATCGGAGTAGCCTGGCTAAGTGCCATATGTACGAATTTCAGATATCATGTATTGGAAGATTTTACCTCTAATTCAGCACTCCTGAGAGTACTGCAAGCGCATGAAATGGGCCATAACTTTAGTGCCAATCATGATGCGCCAAATTCCGGCTTTATTATGGCTCCGTCGGTCAACAATACCAATAACTGGTCCGGGGCTTCCATCAGCAGTATCAACAACTATATCAATCAGATTAATTGCCTTGGTCCTTGTGGTATACCCGAGCCACCCGTTGCCGATTTTGATGGGGATCCAACGGAAGGTTGCACGCCCTTAATTGTATTCTTTGATGATCAGAGTGCTAACGATCCAACATCCTGGTTGTGGACATTTGAAGGCGGAAACCCTTCTACGAGCACGAATCAAAACCCTACAGTCACCTATAATACAGCAGGCCAATTTGATGTAACCTTACAGGTGACTAATGCTGTAGGTTCTAATACGCTTACAAGAACAAATTATATCGTCGTTGGTGAACTTCCTCTCGCTGACTTCAGCTATTCCATCAATGATTTTGAAGTCGATTTTCAAAACAATAGTTTTAATGCGGATAGCTATAGTTGGGACTTTGGGGATGGTGGAAGTTCCACTGAAACAAACCCACTGCATGAATATAATGAAGATGGTTTCTATACCGTTACATTATACGCTACCAATTCATGCGGGACTGATGTTTATACAATACAAATAGAAATCATCACCCTTCCTTTTGCCATTTTCTCCTCTGACATCACTGAAGGTTGTTCACCTATTGAAGTTCAGTTTTATAATCTCTCATCATCAAATGCAGAGTATTTTAACTGGTCTTTTCCCGGTGGATCCCCTGCTACATCAACAAACTTTGAACCATTAGTGCTTTATGAAACACCTGGCACTTATAGCGTTACGCTGGTGGCTACTAATGATGCCGGTGATGACATTTACACATTGAATAATTATATCACGGTATTAGCACAACCTAATGCTGAATTCAACTATACCATAAATGGTTTGCAGGTAACATTTAACTCTACCGGAAGCACCGGTGACACCTATGCATGGGACTTTGGAGATAATAGTTTCAGCTCTGCACAAAACCCGGTGCATGTCTATGCATCAGGAGGAACCTATCAGGTCTTTCTAACGGTGACCAATGAGTGCGGATCAAATACACTACAACTAAACGTGACACTTACCGGGGCCCCATCGCCTTCCTTTGAAGCCAGTACCCAATACGGTTGTGCACCACTCGTTGTACAGTTCACAGATATGTCGGGCGGATCACCAACATCCTATGCCTGGGTTTTTGAAGGTGGCACCCCTGCTTCCAGTAATGTACCCAACCCGATCATTACTTATAATACACCGGGACTGTACGATGTACAACTTACCGTTTCTAATAGTACCGGAAGTGAAATGATTTTGCTTTCAGACTATATTGAAGTTGAATTCCCAACGAATAGTGAATTTAGTTCCGCTACTAATGGACTTGAAGTAACTTTTACCAATTTATCATTCAACGCAACCAGTTCTTTCTGGGATTTTGGCGATTCATTTACAAGTACAGAAACCAACCCTGTCCATACGTATCTATCTGATGGACTATACACCGTCAAGTTGATATCTGAAGGTTTCTGTGGCAATGATACAAGTACCCATACGGTCAATATCGCCACGCCTCCCCATGCAGGATATTCATTCCAGCATTCAGGGGACTGCGTTCCGGTAACGGTTACCTTTACAAATCAAAGTAGCTCCAACGCCACTTCATTTTTATGGTCATTTCCCGGAGGAACGCCGGCTACCTCGACGGCTGCTAATCCGGTGGTTTCTTATGTTAATCCCGGCACTTTCAATGTGACTTTAATTGCCTACTCAGCGGCCGGTTCGGATACGGCAACCACCAATAATTTTATAACGATTGGCGATGTACCGGATGCAGATTTCTTTTTATCAACGAATGGCACCACCGTAACCTACCATAATGAAAGTTCAGGTGCAAATAGCTATCAGTGGATATTTGGCGATGGAGGTATGTCAACGGAGACAGATCCTGTTCATGAATATTCGGAATTTGGAACGTATAACGTCATGTTGATCGCGACCAATGCCTGTGGTCATGATACATTTGAAGTTGAAATTGTTCTGTCTACTGTACCGAATGCATTCTTCAGCTATAGTGCACATACAGGCTGCGCTCCATTTTCCGTTTCCTTTTTTGATCAATCACAAAACAATCCTACGGAATGGGAGTGGATGTTTGAAGGAGGAACGCCAGAAACTTCTACCGAACAAAATCCTGTCATTACATATACGACTCCCGGAGTCTATTCTGTATCGCTATTGGCTACCAATGCTGAAGGTTCTGACGCACTACTGCTGGATGGATTAATTCAGGTGGGAGGAACACCGGATGCTGACTTTTTCCATGAGCAAAATGAGAATGTCATTTCACTTGAATATCAAGGGACAGACTTCGATAGTTTACGCTGGTCCTTTGGGGATGGCAGAACAGACACCAGCCTGAATCCAACAGCGACCTACAATGTCTCAGGACATTATCAAATCTCATTAATAGTATACAACCCATGTGGTTTTGACACAGCTTCTATTTGGGTAAATATTGTAATCACCGGTACCCGGGACCCGAATGCAAATGAATATGGTTGGGAGATCAGACCAAGTCCTTTTAATCACTCGTTTTCGATCTATGGCGAGCCCCTATTAAATGGAACTGCTATCGTATCGATCATGGACGTTCAGGGACGTCTGCTAAGGAAGGAAGAACGCGATTTCCAAACCGGACAAACTTCTTTGATGTTCGACAGTGGCACGCTTCCGCAAGGTCTCATTTTAGTTGTTATTCAGGATAAACAATCACGAACGGTCTTAAAAGCAATTCATCAATAATTGCTTTAATTCGACATAAAGAAACCCGCAACATGGATCATACCGGTTGCGGGTTTTTCTTTTCCCTAAAGTGCTTTCTGTTTTCAAATGAAACCTATCTGCTTCACCCGCCCTTTTGTTTTACCTGCTTATAGCCTGATTTAATCAGAAAATTAATGACTTTCTGAACGTGATTTCCCTGAATCATCATCTCGCCATCTTTAAGACTTCCACCGGCAGAGCAAAGTGATTTTAGTGTAGCATGCAATTCCTGCATTGCTTCTTCTGAGCCTTCAAAGCCTTCCACCAATGTCACTTGTTTTCCACCGCGTTGCTTTTTATCCCGAAGGACATACAAACGCATTTTAGCTTTTGCTTCTTCAGAGACAGGTATTGCTTCATTCGTTTCTTTTATCTCCTTCTCATCCGGGACATAGGTTTCCATGTCAGGAAAAAGGTCTTTTAAATTTTGTAAGTCTTTTAATGGATCTGGCATGATGAATGGGTCATTAATGTTGCTACAAATATAATGAGGTTCTTGCTCTGCTACTCTTTTGCTCTCTGAACCATTCCAAGGACAAGGAGCGACAAGTCATATGAACCTATCGAACTGTTAGTAATCACCACCACCCCTTTCATCAAATCCGGAATAAAAGCTATACTCACATGATGCCTGCCTGTTCTTCCCGAATGGTAATATACAATTGAGGAACCGGAGGTCATCAAAAACCATCCTTGTGAAAGTTTGTATTCACCTTTTCGACTCAATCCGTTGATTTCCTTTTTAAGCGTTCGAAAGTGTATGGTATCATTTCGTACCAGCGACGGCGAAACCAACCTGATAAAAGACAAGAGATCATTCATCGATGATTTCAAACCAAAGGCCGTTTTAAGTGCCTGACAATGCCACACCGGATTCGGTCTGCCATCCATGCCGTAACCTTCTGCTATTAAGGTATCTGCAACATCCCACTTTGTATGATTCAAATGAAGTGTACCTCCAAATCTTTCATTTGAAAATACTTCCAACCCACCAAGTTGTTCAAACCACCAGTACCAAAGGGCATAACCGATATGACTATACTTGTAGGTTCCTGGTGATGGTGTCAGAGACATCAGGTCATGCGCCAGAAGTTTCTCATCATACGCTGCATAAGGATCCCCTGCTGGCTCTTCAACAGCCCCTATATCCAGTGGCAACATGGCCAATCCGGTTCGATGTTCCAATACCTCATCAAAAGTGAGTTGCCGGTAGCGTTCGTAGCAAATAGAATCAGGAAGAAAAGTACAAATTGATGTATCTGATGTCCAATGCAAAGCATCCAGTGTCTGATCCACCAGCCACGCAACAAATGGCTTAGTTACACTTCCTAATTCATAAAGCGAATCAGGAGAAAGTGGTTGGCCATAACCATTTATATAAGTACTGTCGCCATCGATGACCCCTACTAAAACACCCGGAACAAGCGAAAAATCAATATTTGCTTCGTAATGAATAATCTCACCGATCTCATGTTGCAAATTGTCGTTTTGACCAACCATAAGCAATGCGTCCAGCAGGAAGAGGCAAACAAGATAAGCACGTGGACAAGTAACATTCATAATTGCGAATAAATGATAGAAAGGTTCTGCAATTTAGGTTCTTTAGTATCTTTCTTTGAACATTCGGTCATGACTTCAAAAATTCTAAGCTCAAAAGCAACCAAATTATTTATCGTTTTAGGCGGGTTTTTTATAGCCAATGCGCTATTGGCTGAATTTATTGGAATCAAGATATTCTCCCTTGAAAAGCTATTTGGGCTTGATCCATTATCCATGACCTTTTTCGGTGTCCATGATCTTGGATTTAATCTCACCGCGGGTGTTTTATTATGGCCGGTCGTCTTTATCATGACGGATATCATCAATGAATATTATGGTACTAAAGGTGTCCGCTTCCTCTCCTGGCTTGCGGTCGGGCTGATTATCTATGCCTTCCTGATGGCTTTTCTGGCTATCCAAACCCCTCCAAATGATTGGTGGCAATCGGTCAGCGGAGTTCGGGAAGATCCTGCTCATTCCATCTCCGATATGAATCTCGCCTTCTCCCGAATATTTGGACAGGGATTATGGATCATCGCCGGATCTGTAATTGCTTTTCTCATCGGACAAATGGTAGATGTGATAATTTTCCACAAAATCCGAAGTATCACCGGTGAAAGCAAAATCTGGCTTCGGGCGACCGGTTCGACACTGATATCCCAGTTTATTGACAGCTTTATCGTCCTGATTATTGCTTTCTATATAGGCGCTGACTGGGATCTGGTCAGAGTGCTGGCTATTGGGTGTGTTAATTACATCTATAAATTCACCATGGCGATCCTGCTGACACCAGTCATTTACTGGGGACATGACCTGATCGAACGATATCTTGGTCACGACCTTGCGGATAAAATGAAGGCTTCCGCAGCTGCGCAATAGTTTGCCTTACAAGGTGGAATGAATATCAGTAAGTTATATGTGATCCCCTCCGTCACATAGCAAAAAATCTTATAGATGATTGTCATATCTTTGGCCAATGCGATTGAAGAGTCTTGAAATAAAGGGATTTAAAAGCTTTGCCAACGATACCCGCCTCTATTTTGAAGAGGACGTTATAGGCATTGTAGGCCCCAATGGCGCCGGAAAATCCAATGTAGTTGATGCTATCCGGTGGGTGCTGGGTGAGCAAAAAGGAAAGGAACTTCGCCTGGAATCTATGGGTGATGTCATTTTTAACGGGACAAAGAAAAGAAAGCCCTCCCCCGTAGCTCAGGTGGCTATCACTTTTGATAATAATCTTGGTGTACTCCCTTCGGAATATCATGAAGTCATGATCTCCAGACACCTGTACCGAAGCGGAGAGAGTGAATACAAACTGAATGGTGTATCCTGTCGTTTAAAAGACATTCAGTCACTGCTGATCGATACCGGTATTGGCTCCAATTCGTATGCAATTATAGCGTTGGGCATGGTCGATGACATCCTTTATGACAAGGATAACGCCCGACGAAAAATGTTTGAACAAGCTGCCGGCGTTTCAAAATATAAGAAGCGTAAGCATGAGACCATGCTTAAGTTAAAAGCTACGACAGAAGATCTTACGCGTATCGAGGACATCCTGAAAGAGATTGAATCGAATCTGGATACACTGGGAAAACAAGCCAAGCGAACCGAAAAATTCTTCGACCTAAAAAAGAGATACAAAGAACTCAGTCTTACGCTGGGTGCTCGAAATAATGTTGAATTAAGAGAGCAGTTTGCGCAATCCGAAAAGCAAATACAAGAGCAAACAGATATTTATTCCGGATTGGATGCTGAGTTAACAATGATGCATGCCGATCTTGAAAAATTAAAAAAAGATCACCTCGGGGATGAGATGTCCGTCAGTGCTTTCCAAAAAGATCTGAATGAATTAGTCTCTCAGATTCGCACGACTGAAAATGAAAAAAATCTGGCCGAGCAAAAAATTGCCTTTATCCGGCAAAACAAACAAAATCTTGAAACACAGATTGCAAAGGCAGATGAACGCATCACGAGATTCCAGGAAGAAATCGCCAAAGTTCAGATACAGTACAGCGAGCAGGATCTTATCCTTCAATCCCACAGAACGCGTCTGACAGAAGCACAGACCAAACGAGATGAAATCAGTGCCCGCTATCGGGAAATGGTTGAAAACAGAGATTTGGCCAACCAGCAGCATCAGCAGTTTGAAAAAGATGTGTTTAATCTGGAGAAAAACATTGCCGTACTCCTCAATAATGCCGACATCATCCGCAATGAAAATAAAATCATTTCAAATGAAGCCGAAAGACTTGAGGAAGAAGCTTCAAGACTTCAAATTTCCCTCAAGGATGAGTGGGAACGAAAAGAAAATGCGGCAAACGAACTGGCTGCCTTAGAAGAACAGGAACTCAAACGACTACGCACCATTCGGGAATTGGAAATCAATCTCGCCAGTGAATTGGATGAGCTGCGACAAACGCAACGCAAACTAGATGCTCGAACCCATGAGGCGGAATTGCTGAAAGATATGATCTCTAATCTGGAAGGCTTTCCCGAATCCATTAAGTTTCTAAACAAAACCCAGGATTGGAATGTATCTGCCCCGCTACTGACGGATGTGATCTATTGTGATCAGAAACACCGAGTCATTGTAGAACAAATCCTTGAGCCCTATTTAAATTATTATGTGGTCAAATCATGGGATGAAGCTTCTCGTGCTGTCAAGTTGTTAAGCTTTGCTCAAAAAGGAAGAGCTAATTTTTTCATTCTCTCCGAATTTGATCATAGTCTCCAAACGAACGCCCACAACGGGCTCTCCCCTTTGCTGGAAAATCTCCAGATCGAACCGGGATATGAAAATCTTGTCAGGCGACTGCTGTATAATGTCTATGTCAGTGATGGTTCACCGCTCGACCAGCGCGATGGATCCGTCGATATTAATACGCTTACCATCATTGATAAAGATGCACAGATGATTCGTCGTGCCGGCCAATTAACCGGAGGAAGTGTCGGACTCTTTGAAGGTAAAAAATTAGGGCGCAAAAAACATCTGGAGCATCTTGAAAAAGAGATTGTTGCTATGCGCCAGACCTGGAATGAGATCCAGTCAAAAGTGCAATTCTCGCAGTCACAACTGGCCAATCTGCAAGGCGTCGATATCAGTGATCAGTTACAAACGCTGCGTAAGCAGTCTGTTGATCTAATGCAATCCTGGGCAGAACTTAATTCCAGACTGCAGCATATTACGGAACGATCTGAAGAAAGTAAACAGCGAACCATTAAAAATCATGAGACGCTGAATGAAATCGAGGTAAAAGTACAGTCGATCTCTGCTGAGCTGGAAGACAAGCGATTAAAGTTCAAGGATTACGCGGATACCAAAGATCAAACCGAAGAGAAGTACAAGCTGATTCAAGCACAACTGAATGAAGCGGAGGCAGCTGCTAATGAACTCAAACTGGAAGAAATTCATATTGCCAACAAGCTGGAAAGTTTCGGCAGAGAATTGAAATACAATACGGATCAAAACGAACAAATCAGTCAGACCAAAGAGCAGAACAAGCTTCAGATTGAAAATGAGTCTGTTGAATTGGAAAGTATGTCTGAAAAAGTTGGTGTAATGTCCGATTCATTGCAACAGCAATATCAGGAAAAGAAATCTAAGGAAGTGCACCTGACGGAAGTTGAACAGGGCTACTATCAACAGCGCAATGAAATCGCTCAGGCTGATGAAAAAATTAAGCAAGAAGAAAAAAAGCGCACCAATCTTCAGATTCAAATCAATGAATTAAAGGATAATCACAATCAATTGAAATTCCGACTCATCGCTATTTCAGAACGAATGGAAGTCGAGTTTGGCGTGCGTCTGGAAGAAATTACGGAAGAGCATCTGAATGAAGAACTTCCGTTAGAAGAACTGGAGGAAAAAGTTATTCGTCTGCGCAAGCGATTGGAAAATTATGGTGAAATCAATCCAATGGCCATTGAAGCTTATGAAGAAATAAAAATCCGATTTGATAATATCAATAGCCAGCGACAGGATATTTTAAGTGCTAAAGATTCATTACTCGAAACGATTACAGAAATCGAGGAAACGGCGACCAGTCAGTTTCTCGAATCTTTCGATAAGGTGCGTGAAAACTTTGTCGAAGTATTCCGCAGTTTGTTTACGGATGATGATACCTGCGATCTGATCCTGCTCAATCCGGAAGCTCCACTCGACTCCAATATTGATATCATCGCCAAACCAAAGGGTAAGCGTCCAAAGTCTTTGTCACAACTTTCCGGGGGTGAGAAGACACTGACGGCCATCGCTCTTCTCTTTGCACTCTATCTGATGAAGCCGGCACCTTTTTGTGTTTTTGATGAGGTAGATGCTCCACTGGATGATGCCAATATTCAGAAATTCAATAAGATCATTAAGAAGTTTTCTTCCCAATCACAGTTTATCATCGTGACACACAATAAGACCACGATGTCTGCTGTGGATACGATCTATGGCGTGTATATGGAGGAGCAAGGGGTCTCCGGATTAAGCCAGGTTGATTTCAGAGAGTTTGAGGATAAGGATATTCTCGCGATGCAAAACTAGTAGAAGCGTAGGGCGCAGAGCGCAGAGCAAAATAAAAATTACGAATTACGAAAGGGCTGTTCTCTGTGTTGTAAAATTCAGGTTACTTACCCGACTCCGGGAGATTGCTTCTGCATCCAGTCTCAGGCCATTTGCTCATCGCTCCATGCCTTTCCGCCCTTCCGCCTTTTCCGCCTTTTCTTCCATATCTACATCCTCAGTGATTTATACATTTATTTTTATAACTTACATGGATAAATACCATCATTATGGGCTGGAGAAGACTTAATGGCGAGCAAATCAAAGGAGATATCCTGGGTGCTGTCAAGCAAACGGTTGAAACAGAAATGGCTGCCGGCTATAAACTCAAGGTCTGCATCGGTACAGATTCACAGGTTAGAGGAACGGTGATTGAATTTGCCACCGTGATCGTTTTTCTAAGAGAAAAGAAAGGTGGGTTTATGTTTATCCATAATGAAAAAATAGAGCGTCTGATGAGCCTTCGCGAGCGAATGATCTCAGAAGTTTCTAAATCGGTGGATATCGCTTACAAACTTTGTGAGACCTTGGATCGATATGATATCGGCCTGGAGGTGCATGCAGACATCAATACGGATCCTCATTTCAAATCAAACGAAGCATTGCGTGAAGCCATGGGGTATATCCTGGGTATGGGATTTGTCTTCAAAGCAAAGCCTGATGCCTTTGCCAGTTCTTCGTGCGCAGATAAAGTGGTCTGATCTAAGAACAGCCAAATAAATCGATATGCACGTCAGTCCTCTTTGTGCGGTCGCGTCTCTAAGATGATGATCTCTTTCAACGAATCCCGCTTAGCTTGTTCCTGTTCAAGGCGTTTGTCGATGATCGCTACTTCTTCCTGAATTCTTAAAGGCCGATCATTCAGGTGTCGATGCCATGTCAGAATAATCACTTCCACCATATCATCAGGTACCGTAACGCCTTTGTTTTTCATATAAGCTGAAATCCGGCTGCCATCTTCCAGCCCCCAATTAATTAAGATCCATCTGCCCAGGCCGAAGTGAAGTTTTCTTCGGATGGAATCTTCCGGAGAAGCTTTGAAAGTGGCCAGTCCTTCCGTACTGGACAATCGACTGAGTTCGCTGAAGGCGTCCTCCAGATCCGAAGGGATATAGACCCCGTTGATCATTTCCAGTTTTATTCGTTTGGCATAGTTTGCTTCAAATTCGGCCGGTGTCTGGGCAAAAGAAATCCCGCCCAGAAAGAGAAAAGTAAGAAACAAGCTTGTTTTTATCAATGCTTTCATACCGGAAAGATAAACTATCATTAGCTTCAATATATTGTGAGCGTAAAAAGTTCCGGCAAAGAATGAAAAAATCAGAGGCAAAAGATATTCGAACCAATCTGGCTATTGCTCTTCTCGTGCAGGCGGTAACTTATACCGGCCTTTGGTTATGGAATGAATATGTCGCATCATATTTCACACTGATTATTCCCGGTGTGATTTTAATTATTCTCATTCTTGCCACCATCTCAGATTTCATTGAGCCCTCAAGGATTCCGGGTTGGTATTATGGGCTGATGCTTGTATCGATAATTACACCAATTGTGATTGGGGCTGTTTTTTATTATTTATATGATGGGCATTTGGAGTGGCTGGTTTAGGCATGGGGCAGAGGGCATGGAGCATGGAGCATGGGGCATGGGGCATGGGGCATGGGGCATGGGGCATGGGGCATGGGGCAAAAATAAATTACGAATTACGAAAAATAAAACTTTTACTAAACCCTCTCAACAACATGTGCCAAAGGCGCATTGTGCTAAACTCTCTCCACACACTGATTTCTGATTTTCTCTTTTCGTTTTTAACTTTTCACTTCAAAGATGGCCTATCGTCACCCCATCACCACCCTGCTTTTGTTCGGGATGAGAAACTTCTTTGAATGGATATTTTTTCATGCGACGGGCGACTAACTGACGGAGTGTGCCTGTCCCCTTTCCATGCACGATTCTGATAATAGTTTCATTGCTCATAAAGGCTGCATCAATAAATCGATCCACATAATGAGATGCTTCTTCAGGGAGCATGCCTCTGATATCAAGTTCATTGACAAACTTAGTGTAATCGGCAACATCTTTCGTCAGACTTTTTTGTGTATTAATTTTTACAGGGGCATTCGCAGGCATAAGCTCCGTCAGAGGCATGGTCATCTGTAGTTCGCCGATCAGGACTACTGCTCTGTTTTTGGTGATTCTTTCTACGACGCCGTATTGTTGGGTTGATCGCAATTTGACATGATCTCCCTCAAGAAAATCTCTTTTGAAATCCACATTTTCAACCAGCTCTTCAG
Organism: Bacteroidota bacterium; assembly: GCA_024642665.1. Taxonomy (GTDB): domain Bacteria; phylum Bacteroidota; class Bacteroidia; order Chitinophagales; family Saprospiraceae; genus Opimibacter. The sequence goes on along the minus strand of JAHEAR010000028.1, from coordinate 13,050 downwards.
CAATTTCCTGAATCTCTTCACTGACTTCACTTTGCTTTTTCTTTAACTCCTGAATTTTTGTTTTCGCCTGCTCAACATCTTTTTCCTTTTTCAACTCCTTGATGAGCTTATTCATCTCCTGACTGTAATGAGAGACTTCATTGAGCGATGCTTTTTTCTGATCAATCTTAAACTTCTTGCGCTTGATCTCCAGATCCAGTCGCAACTGATCATAGTTTCCGATGAGGGCATCGAGTTCTCTTTGCTTATTCTGCAGTTTACTGATCTCCGTGGATAGTTTCAATGTCTTATCATCCAGATCATGAATCAGGTCTTCCAGTTCTATCGTTTGACTACCTGCTTTATCCTTCGCGTATTTTATCACCTCTTGTGGTAAGCCTGTTCGTTCTGCTATTTCAAAAGCAAAAGAACTGCCGGGCTTTCCAATCTTTAGTTTGTATGTGGGAAGAATTTTTTCACGATCAAATAACATGGCTCCATTGACGACCCCTTTGGTATTGTGGGCATACATCTTAATGTTGGGATAATGCGTCGTTAATACACCATATGCCTTTCGCTTCACCAGAACATCCAATATGGCCTCCGCAATAGCACCTCCAATCTTTGGATCTGTTCCGGAACCAAACTCATCCACAAGAATCATGGTGGATTCATCAGCAGTCTTTAACGTATCCTTCATGTTCTTCAACCGGGAACTGTAGGTAGAAAGATCCTCTTCAATTGATTGCTGATCGCCGATATCCACGCAGATTTTTTTGACAACCCCTATCACGGTACTTCCATCAACAGGAATCAGCATCCCACATTGCGCCATCACCTGAATCAGCCCGGTGGCTTTCATCAGAATGGATTTTCCTCCGGCATTTGGGCCACTTAAAATCAACAGCCTGTTTGGCGGATCGAGGATGAGATCAAAGGGCACCACTGTTTTTTTCCGTTCTTTATTTTTTAAATAAAGTAGCGGATGTCTTGCATGCACAAGATGCAAACGGGCAGAAGCTTCGAGCTTTGGTCTTTCGCCGCGATAGCTCATACCAAGCATGGAAAGACACTGAATCAAATCCCAGTGATGGATGAGTCGATTGATGTCTTCTATCTCTTCTTTGTGCGGCCTCAATCGGGCACACAATTCTTTGAGTAATCTAAAAACCTCTTTCTTAAACTCCGCTTCGAATTCAATGATATTGTTGTTGATTTCTACGATCAACTCGGGTTCTATAAAGGCAGTACGACCGGTTGTAGATTCATCATGGATGATGCCTTTGATTTTTCTTTTAAATTCTGCATGGACACATAAAACCCGACGACCTGAACGAATGGACTCAACAGTATCCGTGAGATAACCTTCTCCCTTATATCTTGAAATGAGTCTGACAAACTCTCGGTTTAGCTTAGCGGCTTCGGCATCCTTTGCTCTCGAAATGGACAATAACTCCGGTGAAGCATCCGGTCGCACATCTCCTTTCTCATCCAGGATGGTGCGAATGGCCTTTAGCATTTTGGTGGGATCCGAGGCGCGTTCCGTCCATTCAGCAATAGCCGGATATGCTCTCCGGTGATCCGGTTTGGAGAAAAACATGTGGATCAACTGCACCTGTTCCATTTGCCTTCCTATCTCATGAATATCTTCCTGAGGCAGGACATATCCATCCACCAGCAGATGATCCAGCGTCTCCGAAAAATCTTCATACACACTCAGGAAAGGCCTGTTCGATAATGCTGAAATTTCGGAATACTCAAATACCTGATCCATGCGAAATTGAATATCCTCGATTGCTGCCATAGGATGAAGCGCCATGCACGCTACCCTGCCTGCATTCCCTCGAGCGTACTCAGCAAGAATCTCTCGAACCTTGTGAAATTCAATTTGTTCTTCTGCAGCAGTGGATATTTCAACCAAATGGGACATGGGATCACAAATTTAGAATAATGTTTGCATAACAGCCTGACTCACTTCACTATCCATATTTTTCAGATAACCAGGCATTTAGATTACGCAAGCCGTAACAGGATAAGCAAACCAAAGCAAAATCTGCTATCTTTCGAACTAAGTATAA
>JAHEAR010000028.1:0-10893 GCA_024642665.1 Bacteroidota bacterium | reverse complement strand
CCTGTATTTCACAAACTTCATGCAGATCTTGGACAGGCGATGTTGACCATCAATGCGTGCAAAGGTTTTGAATTTGGATCCGGGTTTCAGGGGACCTTAATGAGAGGAAGTGCTCACAATGATGTTTGGGAAAATATTGATGGAGAGGCAAAAACCACTACGAATTATTCCGGAGGAATACAAGGTGGTATTTCTAATGGCATGCCGATTCATTTCCGTGTGGCTTTCAAACCTGTTTCTACAATAATGACTTCACAAAGCAGTATTGATGCTGAGGGAAATAAAATCACCATTGAAGGTAAGGGAAGGCATGATCCCTGTGTAGTGCCGCGAGCGGTGCCGATTGTGGAGGCGATGGCGGCGTTGGTGCTGGTGGATCATTTGTTGATGGGAAGGGTGTATGGGTAACGGTATCGTGTATGAGCAGTAGCGGATTAACAGCTACTGATTTTCAGAAAGAAAGATACTTATTAAATACAAAAAGCGGCTCAAGTTTGCACCTAAACCGCTATTGCTTATATAATTTTTGTAGCGAGTTTTTATTTTATTATAATCGTCTTTTTCAGTTCATTTGATTGCTCAATCGTAACTAATAGCTTGTGCATTTTTAAAGCATCATCAAAGTTTGGATGAAATTCACTGCCTTTCCCAATTGCTTCCGCCATTCTTCCATAATTCCTTCCTACATTTCCTGCCGGTCCTTCAGGCAAATAGTTGAATTTCCCTAATCCAATCGGAACCTCCATATTAGTCAATTCATTGTGTCCTTTTGCCCCCAAGAGTTTAATAGGAGTAATTTGTGGAAGCATCTTGGAGCTGGCCTTAATTGTTCCTTCCGTTCCAAATATTTCCAACTGCCATCCATTCGAATGATGTGGCACTGCTGATATCTGGCTTACGAATGGTATTTCACCAGTTAGCAAACCTTGAATACTGATCTGGTCAGGCACATCATTTTTTACTTTCTCTCCACTATCCTTTATAGTCAGTTCTTTGATTTGCGTTGTTAACTGCCCTGCAACTTCTGAAATTCCACCAAAAATATGTGCGAGATAAAATAGGGTATGCCCACCAACGATAGAGAACAAGGTTGCTTTTCTGTGCTTTTCTTCTTCCCATGCCTGTTTAGACGTTCTTTCTGAAGATGCCTTTATTTGCATAGTCATTTTAACACTAACCACCTGACCGAACCAGCCTTCACCAATTAATTTCTTGAGATAAAGAAACTCAGGTGCCTGATATCCTTGCAGACCAATGGCGGTAACAAGTCCTTTTTCATTCGCCAATTTGGTTAATTCTTCTGTTTCCTGAAGGTTCGCTCCCAAAGGCCATTCGCAATAAACATGTTTACCAGCTTCTAAAGCTGCTTTCACCACTTCATAATGATTGGGAATTTTGACAGCGGCAGAGACAATATCTATATCTGGTTGATTTACGAGTTCATTGATATCGAAATATGCTCGTTCAACTTTGAACGCTTCAGACGCAGCTTTCGCAGATTCAGGTCGGCTTGTACAAAGTGCTGATAACTCTACATTTTTGAGCGCTTTCAACGCTGGTATATGAGCTACTGATCCCCAACTACCATTGGCACTTGCTCCGACCAAACCAATTTTTAGTGTTCTATCCATGATGGCTTAATATGATCCTTTCGGCTCTGATTTGTTAAACATATACCGAGCAATTTTCCATTCACTGTTTACTTTTTCAAAGACGAATAGTTCTCTATTTGCTTCAGGAATGGTATCTCCTGTTGCATGGATTAGCGTAGTTCCTTTGGAACTGGTTACTGCAAACGCCATGTCTCCTTCAACTTGGATTTCCTCAATAAAAAATTCAATGCTCAACTGAATTTGAGAAAACACAAATTCATATGATTTTAAGATAGCTTCTGAACCGATTCCTGAGGGAGCTTCAGTTGGCATGAATATTCCGTCCTTTGTGTAAAGAGATTGAGCCAATTTAGCATCAGAAGTATTCAGTGATTTCTGATATTCACTTAGTAGTGCTTTTAATTTTTGTTTTTCTTCCTTTTCCATGAATTCTGTTTTTTGTGTTGTGTTTTGATTCGTTTCTGCTTTATCCTGTTGGCCACATGAAGCAAGTGTTGTAACCATTAATGCGACTATTGCTATTCTTTTCATTTTAGTTTGCATTTTGTTTAATCCAATCATTTAATGTTGTGTAATTCTGCGTTGCGATTTCTTTAGCAGACTGAATTTGAATATCAGCATTTGGTCCCATATACGTGTTGGCTTCGAAGTAGGCAAACATTTGAGCAAGCTCATCAGCTCCTTTAAAAGGGAATTCAGAAAACACGTCACCTGGAATATGGGTGAAGCTATATATTTTTCCATTTGCCTTAAATGCACCTAAAATGTCATTAAAGCTGTAAGAATCTGAAGCAAGTGACAAGTAACTTCCGCTGCCTACTTTTTCGGGATTTATAAATGCACCGGCAACAACTTTACCCAAGTCATTAATGTCTGCCATGTGTATGACCTTTTTTGAAGGGTCGACAGGTAGTGCCCAACCTAAGGATCCATCTTGTTGCTCTTGAGCTCCTAATTGTCCAATTAAATTTTGGAAGTAGAATGGTGGCTGCACGAATGTGTAATTTGAAAATCCTGCTTTTTTAACCAATTCATCTACCTTGGCTTTCCCGGTAAAATGCGGAACCGTGTACTTTCCGTTGCTTATTTCTTCCACATTTGGAAGTGTTGACCAAACAAAATGATTGATCCCAGCATCTTTTGCAGCCTGTATGGCAATCTTTCCTTGGGCAATTTCATTTGCATCTTCCCAAAAATTGGTAACAACAAATACACCATGCGCATCTTTGAAAGCATTGGATAATGATTCAAGATCTGTTAAATCTCCTTTTATCACCTCATCCGCTTTGCCTGAATAGTTAGCTGGGTTTCTTGTTATAGCTCTTACCTTAAATGTACCTTCTTTAATTAATGCATTTACAACTCCTTTTCCTTGTAGACCGGTTGCACCAACCACCGCAATTATTTTCTTTTCCATCTTGTAATGTTTAATAGATTAATAACATAACAAAGATGGGTGATGTGAAGAGCATTCACCTATAAGGTAGTATAGGAAAGAGCCTTAATGTAGATTAAGATTTTGCCAATTTCTTGCGGATAGTACTAAGAAATTCAGGCGTTACACCAAGATAAGATGCAATTTGAACATTGGATATTCGATTAAATAATTGCGGTTGGTTTTCTAAAAAAGATAAGTATCGTTCTTCTGCTGTAGAACTAATGTTTTGAAGTATTCTATTCTGCAGGCTTACTATTGCATTCTCAGCAAGTACTCTAAAAATCCTATTGAATTTAGGATAATCTACAAATAGTTTCAGCTGGTCTTCTTTTTTGATTTGAAGGATGATTGAGTTCTCTAAGGCTTCTATACACAATCTGCTTGGCACCTCTGAATGGAAACTTCCAATGTCCCCTATCCACCAATTCTCAACAGCAAATTGCAGGTTGTGCTCTTTACCTTTTTCATCCACAAGGTACATACGGAAGCAACCCTCAACTACGAATGTGTTATGCTTGCATGTATCTCCTTCCTGAAGGATAAATTGTCTTCTTTTAATTGTTCGCTCTTTGAAAACGTTTTCCAATATAGACTTTTCTTCCTCATTTAAGGGAAGAAACTTTTCAAAATAATCAATTAATGATTTTGTTGTCATTTTTTTAATTTGCTACAACGGTTTGCGGCTACCCGAAGGGCGGACACTTGACCACAAATGTCGGTGAGGAGAACTGAACTTTCGGCTTGCACAAATGTGTCCGCGAAGCACGAAACCCCGCCTTTTGAGTAGGTGCTGTTGTGCGTTCGTGCTACTGTCTCCAAGAATCTATTTTATCCTATGTATAAAGAAATGTTTGTCATCACTCTACAATTTTCCAATAGGAGTCCTTTCTTGTGATTTTACCATCCTTAAATTCCCAAAGGTCACAACCCCTTACTTTTAATTTTACTCCTGAAGTTGTTGTTCCAGTAAGTGTCCATTCTGAAACACCTTGCGTATTATCAGCCGATAACCAGTGTCTGTCTTCGCCATAATGAACATCTGGAATTCCTTTGAAGCGACCGGCAAGTGCCTCTTTAACTTGTGCCTTTCCAACGAAGCGTTGCCCAAAAGATTCAGTTCCTTTCGGAAAATCAAACGAGCAGTCGTCAGAGAAATATTCCATGATGGTATTTAAGTCATGCCTATTGAAAGCATCAAGCACATCTTTCAGGGTATTTAATGTTGGTGTCATTTGTTGCGAGTTGGTTTTATTTGATTGGGTTTTGTCATTGCAACTTAAAATTAAGATAAGTCCTGTGAAAAAGAATATTATTAAAATTTGCCTATTCATTGTAATTAATCTTTTCAATTTATATTTCTCTCACACTATCAGGAGTTGGCACTGTCCTACAGCATGACGCACAACACTTAAATATACGCAATTCCGCATTTACTAACCCACTGAAAATCAACATTGTAATGTTGCGTTTCTTGATATATTTATTGCGAAAAGCCAAACTTGCGCTTTTATAGTACACAGGGGCAGAAATAAAAATCTGCGTAAGTGTGGCTGATTAAATACAACAGTACTCTCTGGCTAAGGGCTGGACTCCTCCCCTACCAACTGCACCCTTTCAGAACTACCATGAAGGACTCCGCCTTTATTGCAAACAGAATCCACAATGGGAAACAGTGAAGGACTTCAATAAAGGATTACGCCTTCATGGTGAACAAGAATACGCAAGAGGATACACTAAAGGAATACCATGAAGGACTCCGCCTTTATTGTAAACAGAATCCACAATGGGAAACAGTGAAGGACTTCAATAAAGGACTACGCCTTCATGGTGAACAAGAATACTCAATGGAATACAAGTCGTTGGAGAAAACGCCATCCCGACCCGACAATGTCGGGATCGGGAGGCTAGTCTGTAGAAGCAAGAATGCTAACTTTCCAATCACTCATCAATCACTGCACCACAAGGCCCGATGCTCGCTTTGAAAAAGGCTCCCTTCGACGTCAAAGCTCTAAAGTCTTGTTTCAGAAGGATTAAGTTTCCTGCACGATAGCGCACTTCAGAACCTTCGCCATCAATGATGACCCCTTGTGCCTGGATCTGCTGATTCGCCTGGAATTCATAAGAGAAACCAGTGAATTGATTGAATTCATTAAGCGAAAGCTGGCCCTGGCATCCGGAGAAAAGATCGCTTTGCCAAATTCCACGGCCATACGTACCAATCCTTAGTTTACCGGCCACATAGGAAATCTCAAGATCACTGACCTCCACTCTGGGTAAGCTATTGCTGAAAAATTTCCAGTTGCCAAGATCATTGTTACGATAAAAAACACCGATGTCTGTTCCAATATAAACGGCATCTCCGGGAGAACCATCTGTATCATGATAAATGATGGCATTCACGGGTGTATTGGGTAAGTTGCCTGTCATATTTGACCAGGTGACTCCTCCATCCAGTGAACGATAAACCTTTTGATCTGCATTCCAACCACCTACAGAGATCCAGACCTGGGCAGAGTTATCAGGATTCGTCGTTAGGCCCGTAATGAGAAGGTTACTGTCAGGAAACGTATACGCGTCATGACAAGGATACCAGTATTCACCCCCATCATCAGACGACCATAGTCGGACACTGTTATTTCCATTTACCTGATAAACATCGCTTGCATAGATCCGGTTGGAATTATTAGTGCCGACATGCATGATCATTCGTCCACCGATTGTATCAGCAATAGGATTGAAGGTTTGACCCATATCTGTTGAATAATAAATCGGTCGGTATCCTACCCAAATTTTGTCAGCATTATTAGGATCCCACGCAACTGGTGTAACCCAGCTGGATTTTACACCCGGGAGTGATTTGACATTGATGAGTGAGTCCTCGCTAGTCCCTCCATTAAAAGAAATGGCAAACTCACCATCCTGTGAACTGTAAATCATCAGGTCATCATCGAGCGGATGAATGGCACAATCCATCCCGTCCTTATTATAGATTTTTGTAAACTCCGTATGATTTGCTGTTTTCATATTGGTCCCATTGTCCTGCATACCCCCTATGGTGATATAAGGATCTTGCTGGCTCACTGCAATACGATAGTATTGTGTGACACTCATAAATTCAGAAATATAGGTCCAATGATCACCAAAATCCGGGCTATAATAAATCCCCCCGTCAGTTCCTGCATACAGGCTTCCGGTGATAGGATGCACGATCAGAAAATGGACATCATCATGGTATGTGTTTGACCCGTTTTTTGGTATTTCAAACCATGTCATGCCTCCATCGATACTCCTGTGCATATGAACAGCACCCATCATTATCCGGTTGGCCTCTTCCGGATCGGCCACCAGCGCCAGATCATACCAGGACTGATCTCCCTCGCCGGTTTCATCCAATACAGTAAGATTCGGAGAGTTGGACACTTGGATGAGCGTATCGTTTTGTACATCGTACACAAACAATCCTCGAAAGGTTGCGAACGTATCACTACCCGGTCCCGCGATCACATAGATCAAGTCCGGATTATCAGCAGAAATAGCCAATCTCATCCTCCCTTTGTTTCCTTCAAACAACGGAACCTGTATAGAGTCCTCCCATGTACCACCGGCATCAGTGGAGAAATATAAATACTCACTGCCTGCTGCATAAAGGATATTAGGATCATCCGGCTTAAAGCAGGCTGTATAAATTCCCCTTGTATAGGTTTTTTCCCACTCGTCACCCCCGGAAGTTGAGACAAACAAACCCTCCGAACTACATACAATAAGAAGCTCCGGATCATCCGGAGAAGTGATGAGATCCCAACCTGACACCTGCTCCTGTTCTCCCCACGACAATCCCGTTGTCGACCAGGTCATGCCTGCATCAACAGACTTCAATACCCCGACAGAGCTTTTCTGGAAGTCAAGATTGCCCTTGCCACTAGTTTCCCCATCCCCTGTCAGAATATAGAGGATATCAGGATCTATTGCATTGACCACTATACCTTGGAGGTTGTTGACCGAGATATGATCTGATAGCGGATACCAGACTGTCCCATGATTGGGTGTCATCCAAAGACCACCACCTGCAGTAGCGGCATAAATAATGGCAGTATCCGTCGGATGAAATGCAATGCGGTTGACACGACCTATACCACTATAATAATTTGGTAATAGTGTGGCTGGACCTGCAAAAGTCCAGTTTCCCGAAAAACCCCGCTCGCCTCCATCAGCAGGCATGGTCATCTTCTGAGCAACTTTTAATGCTTTTTGATTCAACGCCATGGCATTGACCGTCTCACCATTTGCGTCCAATCGCGATTGCCAATACCATTCAAGGCGTTTTTGCGGTGTAATACCCACCCCGCGTTTGTAGGTCTCTTGTGCGAAACTATCAATGGCGAATCCCAGAAAAAGAACTAGTATGAAAATCTGTAGGCAATAGTTGAAATAGGTATGCGCTTTCATTTCAGTTTGTGTTTAGAAGTGTACCGAAGGATCACCTTTTCGATCGGTGAACTTTAACTCGTACCAAATCATTACTTTTTTAATCGTTCAATCTCTGCCTCGAGACGAATGACATGTAGAGTGAGTTCTTCTACTTTCTCCAAAAGTCTCTTTTGCATCTCGCCGATCAGAATACCACTATCGGATATCTCTGCTGCAGATGGAATACCCGGTAAATGTTTTTCTTTTTGAATAAAAGCCTCCACTTCTTTAAGGGGTTGAAGCTGATACAAATCATCAAAAACATAGTCGGGCCAATCATCTGAATCTTGTACACGTATCTCTTCACAAGCGATCTTACCATCTACCGTCAGTCGATGATTAGTAACACCTGTTGTTGGTCCGATCACTATATTGTCTCTTACTAACAAATCATCGTCGAAGTATACATCACCCTCCACCGCCAGACTGCGCGAACCAGCAGCAATATTTCCGACGCGCATCTTACCATCTACCGTGAGGCTATCAGTAACGTGTACATCGCCTTCATCACTCACCGCGAGTTTGGGTGCGTCGTCTACACTTATTATAAGTGCATCATCATTGGTTTCACTGTTGACATGGAGTTTGGCATCCGGCAGACTGGTACCCATACCAATCGCTACGTCCGGATGCCCGATGACCACAGTGTTTGCTTTCCTGATAATAGCACTTTGACCGAGTGCAGTAGAACCGTATATGTTTTCGAGGGGATCTTGTATGGCTGCGTTAGCCCCGATAAGTGTTACTGCATCTGCGTTGTAATTAGGTCCTGTATTGGCGCCTACAAATACATTGTTCAATCCGGTCGTGACACCGCTGCCGGCATTACCTCCAACAAATGTGTTAAAGTAGCCCGTCGCAACTCGGCCGGCTTTAGAGCCTACACCAACATTGAGGGCATTGATATTCATCATAAGCGCACTGTCTCCTACCGCGACATTGTGATGTCCATTATATGTTCCTCGGAGTGCATCGACACCAATTCCAATATTTCCCAAACCTGCATTGGCCTGATAACCTGCCTCCTGTCCGATATAAATATTATGGCTGCCTGTAGTGACACCGTATCCTGCACGCCAACCTGCTATGAAATTGTCTGAACCGCCATTAATGTTGTAGTCGGCTTGATAACCCATAAAGATATTTCCATTACCCATATCCCGGTTGGCTACGCCCGAGCCTCCGGCAGAATGACCAATGGCAACATTGCTTTCACCGGTTCTGTTAGCGCGACCTGCATTCATGCCAACAAATGTATTGTTCGCTCCATCCGTATTTTCATAGCCTGCAAGATTTCCGACAAAGGTATTTTCGGACGCTTCATTGAAATAGCCTGAAGAATTTCCAAGAAAAGTATTTCGTGCACCTGTGACATTTTTATTTCCGGACAGACTTCCCAGAAAAGCATTCAGATCACCGGTGGTGGTGTTTACACCGGATTGATATCCGACATAGGTGTTGGATCCGACAATATTTTCTCTTCCTGCTTCAAAACCGATAAATGTATTCTGGTCCGTAGTGACGTTTTTTTGTCCTGCCTGGTAGCCGATGAAAACATTGTTTTCGCCGTCATGATTCAATTGACCTGCTTGATAGCCGATGAAAGTATTCTGTCCGGGAAAGGAATTGTTTCCGACATTCTTACCGATCATAATGGAATTATCAGTTCCCAAATCAAGTTTGGTAGCATCATTGGCTGACTCCAAAAGAATCATTACTTCCTCACCTCCTATATCGAATCGGATCCTATCCTCATCAGGGCTTTCTTCCACCTGCACCTTGGTATCATGGTCTATATCCTGCAATCCATGGAAATTATCAGTCAGTTCAATCCACATGCCCACTTGTCTGAACCAAAAGCTACGGGTAACGGTGTCATACACCAATAGACCGGTAGCAGGATTTGGAATAGCGTTACGGAGAGCAGTTGTCATTCGGGGTATAAGCAGGCCTTTATCATCAGACATCACATCGAGCATCGCGCTGGGATCCGGTGGATTACCGGTTTTACTGATGGAGACATTTTGAGCCACTGCTACGCTGGATAGGCAGCATGTAATAAGTGTGATGATTATATTTTTCATGTTCTACCATTTTTAACAAAAGTATATTCTCCACCTATAGTAAATAGCTGGAATTGACATCATACCATCTCTGATTTACAATGGGAGGATTTGCTTTGGTATTTGGGGCGAAAACATCCCCTTTCGACGGGTTAATGGAATCCGTAAGATGAATGACGAGCGGCCAATGAGCTTAGCCTGCGTGATATTCGACATAAAAATGGAAGAATAGTTAGTCTGCTCTGTTGCCACAGATTTCCTTATTGATTGATTAAAGGTTATTGGAGAAATCTGTATCCAACCAGACAATATCGGGATCGGGAGATGGTCTGGAGATTTTTATTGTATGTTCAGCCAACACCTAAATATCCGCAATTCCGCATTTACTAACCCACTATAAATCAACATTGTAATGTTGCGTTTCTTGATATATTTATTGCGTAAAGCCAAACTTGCGCTTTTATAGTACACTCCCGATTAAGTTCGAGAGGCGCAGAGAAAATAGCGTTGTTTACACTAAAACGCAATGGAATAAAAGTCGTTGGAGCATACTCCATCCAGACAAATATTGGTGGCTTTTCTATTGCTTTTAAAAAATTTCCGTTGACTCTTAACCGTTCACCCCCTTACATTGATTCGCAATTTACTATTACTTTTTCTCCATCCTCTGCTTCTCCCATCGTTCATTAAACAGCCACTCCCCTAATGGAATTTCACTGCGCTTTTCAAGTGCGATTTCTTTATCCCAATCGCCATAGAGATTCGAAAACAAATCAATGTCAATTAATTTTTCCAAACTATCCACCGATACCACATATGCCGATAATGGACCCGGATCTTTTTCTTCCTGATTAAATAAAAAAGCAATGACTTCAGGATGACCATCATGGGCGGTGAAGACAGCTTTATAATAATACTTCGGCACAAGGATTTCATTTTCTCCGATGGTTGTGGTTGCTTCAGAAAAAACAGGCCCGGTGACGACGGTGATACTTTTATATTTCCTGACCCAATCTCTGACATTGTTTTCCAGCTCAAGCCATATACCATCATTAAATTGTTCACGCATCGGGGCCACATTGCTTAATAAGAATGTCGCGTCCATAGCATTTTTTTTCCACGCCATATCCGCTGAAGGCACCAGATGTCCCCGCCGGTAACCACTGGATTTATAATCCCTGTAATGACCTGATCCGGTCACAATAGCAGGATCCGGATTAAAATCCTGGTTACGCTCAAATTTCTTTTTGTTCATCATCCCAACCGTCAGTTCATAGGTGACCCACTCGGGCAACTCATATTTCTCCACATA
>JAHEAR010000027.1:12310-45394 GCA_024642665.1 Bacteroidota bacterium | reverse complement strand
CCACCATCACACGCCCTATCATGACCTCCTGACGCTGGGTGGAATTTGTATTGAAGTGTTTTTTATAAATATCCAGTGTATAAATCGTGGCTATACTGTTTGCTTTACCAGCCAGCGATGCCACAATCGCAGCTGTCAGTGCAGCCATTGACAATCCGCGCAAACCAGTTGGCAAAAATCCAAGCACAGCTGAATATGCATTGTCTTCTCTGAACTCACCATTGGTCAGCATCTCAGTCTGCAAATCACCATTTTGATATAAGACATAAGCGGCAATACCGGGAAGTACCACTAAAACCGGCATCAACAATTTGAGGAAAGACGCAAATAAAATTCCGGTACGCGCTGTGTTCAAATCAGCTCCTAAAGCTCTTTGTGTGATATATTGATTACATCCCCAATAATTCAGATTAGCAATCCACATACCGGCCACCAGCATCGCCATGCCCGGCAAACTGGAGTAATTACTGATTTCCGCCTGACTGGCATGTTCCCCGGGCTTATCAAATATCATATCAAAATGTCCGGGTGCAGATTCCAGCAATTGATTAAATCCTGCCAGGGCATCCGTTCCCAAGCCAAATTTCTGACTGACTACCGTCAAGGCGATATAGGACGTGATCAATCCACCCACCAATAAAACAAAAACCTGAATTACATCCGTATAGCCAATCACCTTCATGCCTCCCAGCGTGATAACAATGGCAAAAACGGCCAACCCAATCATGATGAGATGAAAACCTTCACCGCCGGTCAGATTATTTATGGCAAGTGTGCCGAGATATAATATGGATGTAAGATTGACAAAGATGTACAGGAAGAGCCAGAAGATCGCCATGATCATAGCTACAGTGTGATTATAGCGCGACTTCAAAAACTGAGGCATCGTAAAGATGTGATTCTTCAGATACACCGGCATGAAAAATACAGCGACAATGACCAATGAAACTGCTGCCAGCCATTCGTAACTCGCGATTGCAAGCCCAAGACGAAAACCATTGCCACTCATCCCAATAAATTGCTCCGCTGAAATATTGGAAGCAATCAAGGAGGCGCCTATCGCCCACCAGGTCAACTGCCCTTCGGCCAGAAAAAACTCTGTGGATGAGGCCTGCGCTTTCTTTTTATGATAATACACGTAAAAGCCATACCCGGATACCGCTAAGAAGTAAATAACAAAGACAATGTAGTCTTCCAGTTGAAGGGATTGGTTCATGTACTTTGCATTGAAAGCGAAAAAGTACGCAATCTATCCGCCGGAATCAAAAAATCTGCAGGTCTAAAACGAAACAAGCCATAAACCCGGACAGAACACACCTGACTAAACTTCTCGGAGTCTTGCAGTAAAGTGCCTTAACGTGGGCGCTTCATAAGTAATAGATAGCCCTTTGATGTTCCTCCTGTTTCGATATACCTCAATGATAATCTCTGCCACATAATCAATATGGCTTTGCGTGTACACACGCCTTGGAATCGCCATACGCACTAACTCCATCATAGCAGGAATCAACCGACCTTGTTCATCATATTTTCCAAACATTAAGGAGCCAATTTCCACTGCCCGGACACCCCCTTCTAAATACAATGCAGCTACAAGCGCCTGACCTGGATACTCTTCGGAAGGGATATGTTCCAGGAAAGCTTTCGCATCAATATATACGGCATGGCCTCCTGCCGGAAGCATGACAGGGACTCCTGCAGAAACAAGTTTCTCCGTCAAATACTCCATTGTACGAATTCGATAATGGAGATATTGTTCTTCCATCACCTCGCGGAGACCAATGGCTACTGCTTCCATGTCACGCCCTGCCAATCCACCATAGGTTGGAAATCCTTCAATAATAATTAGCAAGTTTCTACATTGCAAGGCAAGGCTTTCATCCCGCAGGGCAATAAATCCTCCGATATTGGCAAAGGCATCTTTCTTTGCACTCATCGTGCAACCATCCGCATAGGAAAACATCTCAAATGCAATTTCCTGTATGGTTTTATTTTCAAATTCCTTTTCCCGCATTTTGATAAAGTAACTGTTCTCCGCAAAGCGACAGGCATCGATATACATTGGAATTCCATGGCGAATACAAATCGCTTTGACATCGCGAATATTCTGCATGCTGACAGGCTGCCCTCCTCCGGAATTATTGGTCACGGTGATCATACAGACAGGTATGTTTTCTGCTCCTTTCTCAAGGATAAATTTTTCGAGTGCTTCCACATCCATATTTCCCTTAAAGGCTGCCGGCACCGTTGGAATTTTTCCTTCAGGACACAGCAAGTCTACACCAGTGGCTCCGCTCACTTCTATATTAGCCCTCGTCGTATCAAAAAGCGTATTACTGACAATGTATTTCCCCTCCCCTCCGAGGATTGTAAACAATATCTTTTCCGCGGCTCTTCCCTGATGCGTAGGAATGACGATTGGCATTCCGGTGATTTCCTTAACGGTATTCTCGAAGTGAAAAAAGCTTCTGCTTCCGGCATAGGATTCATCCCCGAGCATCATTCCTGCCCATTGGGCACTACTCATCGCGCTAGTTCCACTATCTGTCAGCAAATCAATAATAACATCCTCTGCCTTTATTAAAAAAGCATTAAAGAAGGCCTTGCTCAAAATCGCTTTGCGCTCCTCCCGGGTCGTAAACGTGATGGGTTCTACCGATTTTATTTTAAAAGGTTCTATGATGGTTGGCATGGTACATTTTAGTATTTATTTTCGTGGGTAAAAATAGCCATAATAAAAGTATTTGCATACTTTTATTTGAATGAATACAATATCTTTGCGCAAAGGGTAGCCTTCCAACCAAAAAGTTATTCCCCATGATGAGCCTGACCTGCAAGACCGGTATTAAAGCCGTTATATACCTCGCCTCAAAACGCGATTCCGGAGAAAAATCCGGAACAAAGGAAATCGCCGATTTTATTGCCGCAAGCGAACATACGGTAGGCAAGGTCCTGCAGGTACTGGTCAAAAAAAATCTAATCAAAAGCACGAAGGGACCCTCGGGAGGATTCTATATTTCAGGGACGCAATACAAAAAACCAATTATTCGAATTATTGAAGCTATTGATGGTCCCGAAATTTTTAAAGAATGTGGTTTAGGATTGAAAAAATGCTCCTCTGTTTATCCCTGCCCTATCCATGATGATTTTAAAGATATTCGGGATCGATTTGAATCCATGTGTCGCAAGAAAACGTTGGATGACCTTTGTGGCCCTATGAATATCGGACTCACCTACCTCACGATATAGCTTTAGCGCGCCTCCGTACCATTGAAATTTATCATTATTTTTGGCCCATGAAAAAATTCCTTACGCTTCCGCTGGCTTTTCTTTTTTGCACTTCCGCCTGCCTGCTATCCTGCGGCAATAAAACCAGCAGCTCCATCAACCCAAACGGAGATAGCGCGCTGGCGCTGCTGATGCGCGATATGCATGAAGACGGTTTGCATACCAAACAACAACTTCTTAACGGTGGGGATATCGAAGTAAACGTCAAATACCATGAACTCCAAACAGCTGAGGCTACCGAGCCTGAGAAAGTAGCCTCACAGACGTACAAATCCTTTGCTACGTACTATGAAGCTACCGTACAGTCACTGATCGAATCGAATGACAGCAATAAAGCAGAAGCCTATCAGACCATGGTGGATGCGTGCATGCAATGTCATGAGCAGGTATGCCCGGGCCCAATGCGTAAAATCAAAAGACTCTATTTGTCTGAGGCTGAATTGGCATCACTCGATACTAAATAAGCCAAAATTTTTTCACTCAATCCCCTTTAGGTGGGATATTGCTTCTAACCAGAAATTCCATGATCAAGCCATAAATCCTTGTGATTTATATAAATATCCAATCGTTTTAGGCTATTTTGGGGACTCTATTTTTTGTACCTAAAACAGTTCTAATGAAACGATTCCTACCCTCAGTACTTGTTGTTTTTATCATTTTTTGCATTTCTTACTCGGCGCAAGCCCAATGGAAGCGGCAATATCCAATGGAAAAACTCGAAAACATCCTGAACATTGCCATGCATCAGGATAATTATGGATATGCGGTTGGCGATAATGACCTGATCCTAAAATTAGACCCCGTCTCACAATCGTGGAATCCGCTGGTGAACCTGGAAATGAACTGGTCGCTCAATGCAGTGGATTATGTAGCCGGTACAAATGGTGCAATCGTCGCCGCCGGCGGACCTGTACTAATCATCTCAACGAATGGTGGAAATAACTGGACAGAAATTGCCGGCGCACCAACTGGAATAGTCGATCTCAAAATCACATCCGCCACCGAGGTATTAGTGGTTGCCGTGGGAGGTGTTTTCCAATGGGCCAATAACATCTGGACAGATTTAAATTTACCCGTTTCAACAGGGGTAAAAGATGGATTTATTTTGGATGAAAATTATATTTGGGTATATACTCAGGGCGGCTCCCCAGCGATTTATTCTACTACCAACGGCGGCAATAACTGGGCGATGAATACTGAAATTCCCAGCCCGGATGTGGTACGTTTTTTTGATACCCAATATGGTGTAGCGACGGACGGTCGGAATATCTATCAAAGTCTGAATGGGGGCACCGGTTGGACCTTGATCAGCTCAAATGAGATCCACAATAATGCACAGGATTTTGCATTTGGAGAGAATGCCAATGTCATGATGGCCGCTACTAACAATGGCGAACCATCCATTACACAAGATTCAGGAAGGACATGGACAAAGCATGATATGGGCACTATTAATACTAAAAATTATGCTGTAGCGGCCACCAGTGATTCAGAATTTTGGGTTGGCAATGATATCAGTAGTATCACCCGAACGATGGATAGCGGTACTACCTGGACGGAAACGTCAGGACCAAAACGAAGCATTCTTTATGAATCTTTTTTCATTGATCGCAATACCGGCATGTCTGTTGGATCTGACGGTGCCATTCTCAGGTCTTACGACGGGGGAACGCATTGGGAGGAATTGGAAACCGGATTTACAAATTCGTGTTTTTGTCTTTATGGCCTTTCTGAAACAGATATTTGGGTGGGTGCCAACAAAGCCATCTTCCATACAACCGATATGGGAGAGACATGGACTGAAAAACTTACTACGCTCGGAGGTACTATGAATAGTATTGTAGCTGTCTCCTCCAGTCGAATTCTCGCCACCACGACTACCGGTATTCTTTTGCGATCAACCGATAGCGGTACTACCTGGGACACTGCCTATACAGCTTCAAATCAACTACGCTCAGTTACAAAAATTGATAACCAACGCCTGATGGCCACCGGTTACGGTGGTGTCATTCTGAAAAGTATCGATCAAGGGGATACATGGACCACCATCACTCCACCGGAAGCTAATCTCCAATACGAAGAAACTTACTTTAAAGGCGAAGAAGGCTGGATGGTTACTTCCAGTTTCAAAAAAGTGATGTGGCACACCAATAATGCAGGAGATTCATGGACACCCATTGATCTTCCGATTGAGCGATTTTGGGAAGGAGTCTATTTTATATCTCCGGACACGGGTATTGTGGTCGGCAGAAACAATCTTGAGGGTCGCGTGTATATCACTTTTGATGGTGGTCAGATCTGGCAGGGAGGTCACATTACCTCCTACCCTATATATGATGTGACCGGATTTCCCAATCCTAATGGCACTGCATGGATCTCCGGATTTGGCTCTGATATTGAAGTATTGCCCTATTGTAATGCCTTGCCCGCTATTGATGATTTCGCAGGTGATCTTTCCCCATGTGAAAGCGACACGGTCATGTATACCATCAGCTCTATAGATGTGGCTCAATACTTTTGGCTATTTCCAAATGATTGGGTACCGGTCAGTGACTTAAACAATGATTCCGTATGGGTTAAAGTTGGAAAGAATGCAGGCACCATCTCCGTCACCGGATCAAATTCCTGTGGTATTTCTGAAACCATTAATATGGGAACCCTTCCTGAGTTACTACCTCGGACCACAAGTTTAACCGGTGAGGAATCTCCGTGTGAAGGATCCTCCCAAACTTACAATGCCTCCGGGACCAATGCAGATCAATTTGTTTGGAGCTTTCCGGGTGACTGGACGCCAACTACCGATCCTTCGCTAGCCTCCGTCACAGTCGATGTCGGGGTTATGTCGGGGTTTGTAACTGTACATTCGCTTAATGATTGCGGCACCTCGCAAAGTCTTTCGCTGGAAACCAATATCGTGATTTTGCCCTGGTTAAATGGCGTTTCCGGTGACACTATGCCTTGTCAGGGAGATATTGCCATTTATACTGCTGCTGCTACAGATGCTGACCAGATCAACTGGACCTTTCCCGGTGACTGGCAGATCATTGGCAATCAAAATGATCCCACGATTGAGTTACAGGTGGGTTCTATGTCAGGTGCAGTAACAGCTGTAGCAATGAGTTCATGTGGCTTTTCGCTTCCCTTAGAGGTAAATGTCACCGCACGGCAAGTGCCAGAAGTTTCCATTATGCAAAATGGTAATAGTTTGTCTCTATCTCAGACAGGCAGCACATATCAATGGTATTTGAATGGCGATATAATTGATGGCGCTACCAGCTCCACATTCGAAGCCTCCGTTTCCGGCGAATATTATGCAATCGTTACTTATGCCAACGGCTGTGAAGCCATTGCTCCACCATTAGCCGTGATAGTCACTTCCATTTGGAATGCTGAAGATATTATATCGATCTTGACTTATCCGAATCCTGTCCGGGATGAATTACATCTTCAGGGTATTGAAGGAAGTTTTGATTATAAAGTTTTTGATTTTGCCGGCCAAATCGTTCTTCAAAATAGCTCCACCGGCCAATCAATACCGGTCAATACCGTATTAGAAGGATTGTATATTATCAGATTACAACAAGGCGAAAAAACTTATCAGGCAAGATTTGCCATTATGCGCTAACAGCTTTTGATTCGCCAGGAAACCAAATGACTATCAGTTATAAAGTCACTGCCAAATGAAAATTCGGCAGTGACTTTTTTTTGTCAAAAAATATCAGGAATAAATCTTTTGCTTTAATCGCTCAGCCTCCTCGGGTGTATTGGCATTTAGCAGGGCATCTGCATCCTCTATTCGGACCACCGCGGTATTATAGTCTACTAAAACACCACGCAGGCTACTTCTGCCGTTTTTGTAATACTGGAGCAAAACCGGATAAATAGCGGGCTCAAGAATAGTAATCCATGGCTCCGGCATCAGTGATCTCTCATCTAAAAAACTAGTCGCGAGGGAGTTCACATCTCTTGCTTCTATCAATTGCTTTATCGTCGCAGGGTTCAACAATGGAAAATCACAGGCGACTATCAACCAGGCACATGTTAAGTCGTAAGTAAACGCGGTGAGTATACCACCGAAGGGTCCTAAGCCGGTAAACTGATCTTCAAGAATCTGCCGGCTCTGCTGCTCGACCTGATCTTTTTTTCGGGAGATAAATGTTTCCACAGTCACCGGAACCAACAAGTCGTAGATATACTCCTGCTGAGGTATTCCATGATAGTTGATCAGCCCCTTATCAAATCCCATTCGGGAACTGTCGCCGCCGGCAAGCACCAATCCTTTAAGAAGAGGTATTTGATTTTCTGATTCCTCATGCATGGTAGATTGAAGATACCATTTTCATCTTTGCTACCCGTCCGGTGATCATAGAAAATAAATCATAGATAAATGCTTTGCGCTTACTTCCTTCTAATCGTACATTTTAGTACCTTGAGTACACATGAAAAATTCAATCCAACATCAGATCAAATCACTTGCTTCCTGTTTTAGTTTGGCTTTTTTACTGATCACCGTGATAGCCGCAACGCTGAAAACCTCTCCGCTTGTTGGTCAATGGCAGGGGGAAGATGGAGGTGAAGTAGGTCATATTACTTTTGACCGGAAAGGATATGTTACTTTTTTTATTCGAGATCAGGAAATCGGGGGGAAGGAGTATATGTCTGATGGCATAGTTTACGACATGGTGTACGAAACTGATGAAAGTAAAGAGCCTTATACCATTGATTTTGCAATACGGATCAACAAGGACGATTCCGAAATTGCCCGCATGCCGGGTATCTATAAGTTTGTCGATCAGGAGACCCTGGTGATCAACATCAAATTTGATGGCTCGGCGCGACCGACGGCATTTGATGAGCTCAGTGATGACCAGATTACGCTTAGAAAAACCAGGTAATCCGGGTACTTAAAAGTTATTGACCCCTTTTAGGGTTTTTACTACTTCTTCGCTTTTCAAACCATCAAAAGATGCGTTTCAGGTGATTTACACCCTTTATTAAATGATTAAAGGACTCTTTTAACCAAATTTTCACATTAATAAGATGTATGGATGAACAGATACTTGTAAATTTGCGGCAATCTTTGGAACCTTTTGGAGACCATTCATTACCCATAGGCCATGAAGGACGCAATTTGATAAAAATTTCTAACCTAAAAAATTCATTAATGAACAGAACGTATTTCAGCATTTTAGCTTTTTCCATGCTCATTCTGACTTCCTGCGTGAGCAATAAAAAATTCAATGCATTACAGTCCGATATGGACTCTTGTACAAGTCAGCTTGCCCAAAGTGAGGAATCATTGAAGGAGGCAAATTCAAAACTTCAAGCCTGCAGCACAGATCTGAATGCCCTACGAGCAGAGAAATCCCTTCGTGAAGAACAATTGGCTGACTTCAGAGCTCAATTGGCTGACTGTAAGACACAAAGAGATCTGCAACTTTCTCAGGTGGGTGACCTGACGGTAATGTCTAAAGGCGCAAATGAAAACATGACCAGAACATTGGATCAACTGGCCCAAAAGGACAAGTATATTCATCTGCTGCAAGCTGCTAAGACAAAGGCTGACAGTATCAATCTTGCCCTTTCTGCCAACCTAAAGGTTCAGCTCAAAGACGGTATTGAAGATAAGGACATTGAAATCAAGGTAGACAAAACAGTCGTGATGATCAATCTTTCTGATAAAATGTTGTTTCAGTCAGGAAGTTCAGATCTTACTTCAAAAGCCAATGATGTACTTGGAAAAATTGCCACGATCATCGAAGAGCGCCCTGATCTTGAGGTTATGGTGGAAGGCTACACAGACAATGTGCCTATTAATAGCGCTTGTGTGAAAGATAACTGGGATCTTAGTGTTAAGCGAGCAACAGCGGTTGTTCGTATTCTTCAGAAGAATTACAAAATCGATCCTAATCGCTTAATCGCAGCCGGACGAGGCGAGTACAATACACTGGCTTCTAACGATACAAAAGAAGGCCGATCTACGAACAGAAGAACCAGAATCATCATCCTGCCAAAGCTTGATCAATTCTATGATCTGCTCAATCCGGATTTAGTAAAAGATGGTAAAGGCGAATAAGTCTTGTCTAGCTTTCATGGAAAGCTTATAAAAGTCAAAAAAAGAAGCCCGTTTCGATGATCGAAACGGGCTTCTTTTTTTGTCATGACTTAGAAACTGATGGAGTCAACAATTTTTCGGAGCACAGGCTGTAAGGATTTGTCATCTGACGGAATCATCACAATCACCTGCCAGATGAGGGATTCATCAACCACTACGACATCCATAAAATCATATTCCCTGCCTCCATTCATTAAAAGTCCACGCTGCTGCACGGCCGATTTACTGTCTATTGGATTTTCGGTAGTACTGAGAATGACGACCCTTGACCCGGTCGCTTCCCATTGATTGTTGGTGCCTTCTGTAGCGCCAAGCTTATTGGCCTCTGTATCATCATTATAATGGGCATGCATCATGGTTATCACCACTCCGTTTGCTGAATTCCGATGATAAAAAGCTTCATAGGTTTCGACAAAAGCTTTGGCATCAGGCGGAAGTGTATTGTTTTGTGCGGAGACTTCTCCTGGGATCAATAATGAAAGACCCGGCTCGCCAAAAGTGAAACTCTTCCATGGAAGATCTTGTTGGGCGAACAGCCAGGATGGAGCAGTACAAATAAGAAAGAAGATAATGCGCATACTATACTATTGTGTTATCGAATAACGGACCACTTGTTCATTTATGATACAGATCAGGTCTAAAACGCTGCAAAATAAAGATTCTCTGCCCAAAACGAAACATAGTCAGATTTTGCCCTAACTAAACTTACCTTTGCGCCGCATGGATTCTTTGACGCAGATCATCCTGGGTGCAGCCGTAGGCGAAGTAGCCCTTGGACGAAAAATAGGTAACAGGGCACTCGTTTGGGGAGCCATCGGCGGCACCATACCTGATCTGGATATCATCGCAAACTCCTTTTTGGGAGATATTGAAGCACTTGCTTTTCATCGCAGTATCTCTCATTCCATATTTTTCTCTGTGTTAGCTCCGTTTTTATTCGGATGGCTCGTCTACAGATTATATGATACCGGATTCCACAAAACCTGGTACTACAAAACAGCCGTTGTATTTATCAATGTTGTTTTGTTGTCTGCCCTGACCTTTGGATTAAACTATCTGTTCAGGCAAGGCGATCACCCTTTATGGTGGTTTCTGGTGGTCTCCGGCGCACTTTTTGTCTATCTGATATATAGGTTATACAGATACTATGTGATCAGGGATTTAGAAATGCCAAAAGCGAATTATAAAGAATGGTACTGGCTCTTTTTTCTTGCGCTTGCCACACATTGGCTACTTGATTGCTTTACCGCTTTCGGTACCCAGATTTTTCAGCCGTTTTCTTCTTATCGAGTGGCTTTTAACAATATCTCGGTAGTCGATCCTTTCTATACCCTGCCATTTCTGTTGTTTATGATCCTGGTCGCCGGTACCAGACGAAATACCTCCAGGAGGACCTTGTATAAAAATCTTGGCCTGGGGATCAGCAGCTTTTATATGTTACTCACCATTGCCAACAAATTTCACGTGGATCATGTATTTGATCAAGCCCTTCTCCACCGAAATATTAAGGCCACCAGAAGTAGTGCAGGACCTACTCTATTAAATAACTTTTTATGGTCCTGTGTAGCAGAAGATGAAAACAATTTTTATGCCGGGCGCTATTCCATCTTTGACCGCGATCCCAATCTTGATTTTCTAAATACCCTGCCTAAGAATGACTCTTTGGAGCAAATTTGGGCTCAAAATAAAGATTACCGGACATTGAAATGGTTCTCTAATGGCTACCTCGGTACCTTCGTGACGGATTCCATGGCTTACCTTTCAGATCTGAGATACGGCGGCTTTACGGATACAATAACGGGGCCAAAGGATTTGATTTTTAATTTTAAAGTCATTGATAAAAATGGGAAACCAAATTTTTTAGAATCCCGTGAACCACCGAAGGATATGAATAAAATGTTTGGACAACTCATACATCGCATTAAAGGGTATTAATTATTTCCCAAAGACTTTTATGGATAAATTTCAAGTTTTGATCAGATCCGCATATTCCACTGCTTTCACTAAATGGTCTTGCCTTGAAAGCGCCTAATCAAAAAGCATATATCGCATTGATTATTGTTTGCTTTGTCTGGGGAATCTCCTGGGTATGCACAAAGGAGGCAGTAAAGTATGTTCCGTCGTTTCAAATGGTCGGCATCCGTCAACTCATCGCCGGATTAATCTTCGTAGGCTATTTTATTTTTAAAAAAGAAAAAATTCCCAATAAAAAAGAATGGATAATGATCCTTTTTTTATCGGTATTAAATTTTATCATCAGCCAGGGTCTTTCAACTTTAGGCGTGAAATTTACTACGGCAGGATTAGGAGCTATCATTGGTGCTATATTTCCTTTATGGCTTGTCCTGATCATCACCCTCAGGGGAAAAACAAAATTACCGCCATTGACCTGGGTAGGGCTATTCATTGGGTTTGCAGGCGTCTGTGTTGTATTTTATCAGCACCTTCAATTAGCCTTTGACTATAGCTTTTTAGGAGGGATCTTACTAGGTTTAATTTCCTCCGTATCCTGGGCATTCGGGACCATATACACCAGAGATTTTGCACTGAATTACAATCCCTACTTTAGCATCGGTTGGCAGATGTTGATTGCAGGTTGTTTTTTAAGCATTGTGGCAACGGCTACAGGCCATACTGTTCCACTGCACGAAATCCCCACTTATGCCTGGCTGGTGATATTATTCCTAACCCTCATTAGTTCTATTATTGCCTTCCTGGCCTATCTCTATGCCTTACAACGCCTGCCAACAAGTCTCGTGTCTATATATGCCTATATCAATCCGATTGTAGCAGCTATCACCGGGGCCTTATTTATTGGCGAACCGCTTACCATGCTTATTATGATTGGCTCGGTCATAACCTTGCTAGGGGTTTACATCGTTAACAGCGCACTGCAAAAACAACTATACGCTCGCAGTTTACAAGCTCAGAAATAATATAATTGTTTACATTAGAGGTTATCTAGTAGTCCCTACTGACATCACCACCCCTTTTCGTCTTTCCTCTGGAGAATTATTTATCCGTCTTTTGCCTGATGCTTCAGACGGAATAAATATTTTATTGCCTTAACTTGTTAAGCAGAACCTAATCGATTTTAACTAAATAAATGCATGATGAGACTAATTAAAATACTTACACTAATCGCTTTATTCACCAGCTCATTAGCGATCGCTCAGGATTCGGACAACAAGGCCGGATCATTTTTTAAGCAAACAGATGCGCCCACAAGAAATTTAAGCGTGTTTAACTATCTATTGACTTACCTGAATGAGCCCTATATCGATCTGGTGAATCCGATTTCGGTCAACAATGATGAACTTTGGGATGACCCGGAATATTCCATTCCAGTCGGTTTTCCCTTTGAAATCAATGGGCATGCTGTTACTTCACTTATGTTTGGTGCATCAGGATTTCTGTTAATGGCACCCACGTCAGATCCGGATGTTTCAACCGTAGTTTTTCCATTTGAAACGGATCTGATCGACAGAGGGGTGATTATCGATGCCTCGCAGTCACCCATTAGTTACCTGGTAGAAGGAGATCCGGGAAGCCGTATTTTAAAAGTGGAAATAAACAATGCAGGGTCTTTCTATGAGTTTCAATCAGGCACGCAGGATATGTTTATCAACATTCAGCTATGGCTGTATGAAGGAAGCAATCAAATAGAATTTCGCTTCGGAGAAAATTCCATTCCAAACCCTGACTTGTTTTATGATGGAGGTGGAGCTTTTATGGGCGTAACCGATATCAATGATTTCTCCGGAGATCTGAGCAAAGCTCACTTTTTTTCAGGTGATATTGATGCGCCCGAATTATTTGCTTCCGATATCACTATTGAAGGTACACCTGATAATGGTGCCGTCTACAGACTTTCCGTTACCATGCAAATTGATGTCACTATTTCCAGCGTAAATGCTACCTCGTTCTGCGCGCCCAATGGTGAAGCAACCGCCTTAGCGAATAGTGGTATTGCACCATTTACCTATTTATGGAGCACCGGAGAAACTACTGCTACCATTCTGAATCTGGATGAAGGCACCTACACCGTTACCGTGACCGACAATGAAGGTGTTTCAGGTACTGCGAGTGTGGACATTACCAATGTAGACCCCATCGACCCTAATGCCAGCGCAACCGGGGAGACTTCACAAAATGCAAATGATGGAACAGCCACCTCCAATCCTACAGGTGGAAGCGGTGGCTTTAGTTTTTTGTGGAGTACCGGCGGGACTACAGCTACGATCACTGGTTTAGATCCCGGCGTTTATACCGTCACCGTCACCGATGCTGAAGGTTGTACCGCGGAACAAAGCGTTATTGTAAATTCTTTTGAATGCCTGGCCCTCACAATCGTCGCTCAGGTTTCCGATGCCCGCTGCTATGGTTCGTGCGATGGCATCATAGAAGTTATTGATGTCAACGGAGGCAGCGCCCCTTACACATATGAATGGAGCACAGGTGATGACACAGACATTGTCTTTGATCTGTGCACCGGTTTTTATATGGTAACGATTGTGGATGCAGCAGGATGTGAGGTAACGGATGCGTTTTTTGTTGATGAGGCGGAAGAATTCTTTGCTAATGCCGGAGCGACCAGTGAAAGCAGCATGGATGCCAATGACGGTACTGCATGGGCATCTCCCTCCGGCAACTTTGGTCCGTTTACCTATGCCTGGAGCAATTTTAGTACTGATTCGTTAGTCACCAATCTGGCGCCCGGCGTATATACTGTCACGGTCACCGATAGCAATGGCTGTACTGCCGAAGAATCAGTTGAAATTTATGCATTTGTCTGCATCGGTGAAATCCTATTCACAACACAACCTATAAGTTGCGCAGGCGTATGTGATGGGTCTATTTCGGGAACAGTTATCAATGGAGGAATAGGACCGTTTACATTTCTGTGGAGCAATGGATTCAACACCAGTTCGATTGATGATTTGTGTCCCGGCAATTACAGTTTAACCATTTCCGATGCAGGGCAAGGATGTGATATTGAGGGTAGCAAGTTTCTTAATGCACCCAGCCTGCTATTGCTATTTGTTAGTGAAGTCATTCATGTCACCGATACGACCTCGGGGGCTGTTTTTATAAGTGCCTCAGGAGGAACTTCTCCGTATACGTATTTGTGGACCGGACCAAATGGGTACACCAGTACAGAGAAGGACATTACAAATTTAGAGCCCGGTATTTATACTGTTAAAGTTACAGATGCACATGGTTGTATGCTCATGATTACAGCAGAGGTCCTCAATGAAACGGTTGGCACTTCCTCTCCTTACAACCTTGATATACACATTTATCCCAACCCTGCTTTAAATAAAGTCTATATTCAATCTGCTGAACGTTTAGATGACTTTCATGTTGAACTTATCAACCCTGATGGCCGAAAAATAGCTTACTGGAATGCCGTCAACACGATTGATATTTCTTCCTACGCTTCCGGTATTTATTATCTGAAATGCAATTCGGGCGAAAAATATTTTGTTCATCGCCTGATGGTCATTCGGTAAAATAAAAAAGGCGACTTCAAAATGAAGTCGCCTTTTTTATTTATTTAGGCCTTACACTTACTTATTCTTTTTAGGATAAGTTGGTGGTGCAGGAATTTCTTTGCTTGATTTCAAGTCTTCGAGAATTACCTCAATGGCTTTATCCAATTGTTTATCAATTCCTTTAAATTCATCCGCAGGGCTATTGTACACTTCTATATCCGGATCAACACCATGCCCTTCAATTGGCCAGGAGTTACCTTCCAGATCATAATTTGCAAATTCAGGACGTCGCAGTGATCCGCCATCAATAAATGGCAGTGATCCACGTATACCGACTACTCCACCCCATGACCGTCTTCCAATTGTTTTTCCAAGTTTCATCTTCTGAAATCGATATGGGAAAATATCACCATCAGAAGCAGAATACTGATCCATCAGCAATACTTTAGGACCATATGCAGAACCGGGATCTGTATTTGGAACGGTAACATTTCTTGGCATATCAAAAAATACCGGGGTACGACTCAATCGCTCAGCAATCTGAGGAGAAACATTTCCTCCCCCATTACCTCGATCATCAATGATCAATCCCTTCTTATGAATCTGTGGATAATAATACTTGATAAACTCATTTAATCCTCCGGATCCCATGTCAGGAATATGGATATAACCAATCTGACCGTTGGTCTTTTCGTTGACATACGCCACGTTTTTTCTGACCCACTCCAGGTAATATAAATTGGATTCATCCCCTGTCGGAATTACCAATGTTTTATGACTACCGGCGATATCTGCTTTGCTATTGATGGTTAATTCAACCGTTTTGCCGGCTGTATTGACAAGCAATTCATTATAGTCATCAACGGTATTGGTATACACGCCATTGATGGCAACAATAAAATCACCTTCATTCACCTCAACACCCACTTCGGTCAATGGGGACCTGGTCGATGAATCCCAGTTTTCGCCTTTCATAATCTTATCGATCCTGACATACCCTGAGGCATCGCGACTTAATTGCGCGCCTAACAAGCCAAGCGGTATCCTTTCTGTAGTTTCAACATCACCATCCCCGACGTAGGCATGGCCAATATTTAATTCCCCAATCAACTCGCCTATAATGTAGGTCAGATCAAGTCTGCAATTTACATAAGGCAGTAGCGCTGCATACTTCTTTTGCATCGCCGGCCAATCTACCCCATGCATACCCGGATCATAAAAGAAATCACGCATCTGTCGCCAGGATTCATTGTATATCTGTTCCCACTCTTTCTTGCGGTCCACCACCAGCTTCATCTCTGACAAATTGATCTGATCCTCAAACTTTGCTTTGTCTTTTGGTAAATCCACAATGGCAAATTCTCTGCCTTTCACCAACAACATTTTTTTATGATCGGCTGAGATGATATAGCTTCTGTATTCACCAATGCTGACTTCCTTTTCCTTCTCCATATCATATCGCATCAGTGTGCCCCGTGGTGAACTGGTGGAGCTGGAAATATAATACACCGCATTTTCAACCGCGGTCAACCCATAGTAATTTCCTGCTGAAACTGGTAAAGCCACTACTCTGTCCATGATACCGTCCAAATCTATCACGGTAACCTCAGCAGAAGAATCTTTCTTCATTTCTTTTGCAGCAGGCTTATCATTCTTGTCTTTTTTACTCTTAGCGGCAGTATCGCTTTCAGCGGTATCTTTTGTTTCGTCAGCTTTAATTTTTACTTCATCATTCTTTGGTGCAAACGGAGACTTGGTGGCTTTGGCCAGCGTCAGGAAATATACCTTCGACATATCTGCATAACTGTGGTTCCATTCCACACTAGAATATGTCGGGCTAAAATCCCGGTCAGAAACAAAAAACAAATATTTTCCATCAGGGCTAAATGAAGCGCCTGAAGCTTCATACCAATTGTCCGTTGCCTGTGTAGATTTTCCACTTTCCAGACTGTACAAAAAGACTTTGCTACGGAAATCATCATCAGATTTTGTAAATGCAATCCATCGACTATCCGGTGACCAATTTGCCTGACGGTGTTCCCAGGCTTTCGCCTGATCCACCAGCGTTACCTTCTTAGATGAAATGTCAACATACTGGAGGCGTAACTTCTTATCTGACCATGCCAGTTTTTTACTATCAGGTGACCACAAAAGGAAGAATTTATAAGTATCCGCACCTTTCGTGAGTTGCACCGGTGCTTCGCTACCATCTTGTTTTTGAATATAGATTTCATCGTCCCCTGTTGCATCACTGATGAACGCAAGATATTTTCCATCTGGTGACCAGGTGACGGAGCGCTCATGCACGCCTGGTGTCTTTGACAGGTTGCGTGTAATTCCTTCTTCCGCAGGTATGGTCCATATATCACCCCGCGCTGTCATTGTAATTCGGTTGCCATCAGGCCCTAAATCGTAATCGCCCGGTTCAATATATTTTGAAGCATCGACCATTTCGTTTCTGCCGGACACCATATCATCGGCAATGGTGATGGAAACTTTATTGGACTTTCCTGTTTTTAAATCATACAGATAGATATATCCACCATTCTCATACGCGATGGCATCCGTACCAAGGGATGGGAATTTGACATCATACTCTGTGTAGTTGGTGACCTTCGTGACCTGTTTTGTTTTCAAATCATAAGCAAACAAGTTCATGATCCTATCACGGTCGCTGCAGAAATAAATTTTATCGCCGGCCCACATAGGCATGATGTCCTGTGCCGGATGGTTGGTGATATTCTCCATTTGCCCGGAAGCAAAATCATAAATCCAGATATCATCTGCCATTCCTCCTCTGTAGTACTTCCATGTTCTGAACTCTCTAAAAATCTGATTCATCGCCAGTTTTGAATTATCCGGGGAGTAAGAGCACCAACCGGCTACCGAAAAAGGTAATTGAGTAGATAAACCACCATCTGTATCAGCGAAATAAAGCTGCCCTTTAAAAGAATTGAAGGATGTCTTGCGACTGCGATATACTACACCGGAGTTATCATTTTTCCAGGCCATCACGATATTGTTAGGGCCCATGCGATCTCCGAGATCATCGCGTCCAAGGGTTGCTGAATACGTCAGTCGTACCGGCACCCCACCTCCGGCTGGCATCTTGTACACCTCTGTATTGCCATCATACTGCCCGGTAAAGGCAATCGTCTTACCATCAGGGGAAAATTTTGCAAAAATTTCATTCCCTGCCGCAGAAGTAATCTTTCGGGCAGTACCTCCGGTGCGAGCTACCGTGTATAAGTTGCCGGCATATGAAAAGACAACAGCATCTGAAGAGACTGTTGGAAATCGGAGAAGCCTGGCCTCCGTCTGTGAATTGGCTTGCATCCCCAATAAAAGGAAAGCCACAAATAGAATCATCCTTTGCATCTGTAAAATGGATTTAGTCTTTAAAATGAGGTGCGAAAATCGTAAAAATTACTGAAGACAGAGGCATCCGAAGAATGCATTTAGGCCATTTCAAGCCATTAGTCAATGTTATTAAGCCCCTAAATCGACGATTTTAAGGTAATTCTATACAAATCCAACTGCTCCCTATCCTCGAATAATGACTTCTTAAAGGCAAATCCCAACTTAAGGAGGAGCCGGATGGATCTCGTATTGAGAGGTAACGTGATAGCTGCAAGTTCTTTAATCCCAAGTGCTGATCCGGCATATGCCAGAGTTGCTTCAGCAGCTTCAAACGCATATCCCTTTCCGGTAAATTCAGGTAGAAACGCAAATCCAAAATCCGGTATATCTAAAAAATCACGTTTTGTGAGCCCACAGGTACCTATCAGCAGCTGACTATGCTTCCATACGACTACATAAAATCCAAATCCTAGCGTAGCATAACTCTTTAAAGCACCGTTCAATACGTATTGTTCTGCATCCTCTATCGAATGCACATTCCGATCGCCTATGTATTTGAGCCAGGAAGGATCATTGACAAGCTTCAACATGAATGGAGCGTCCTCTATGACAAATTCACGGAGTATCAGTCTTTCTGTTTCAAGTATTACAGCCATTTTTTAAATATACCTCTACCCCGGAAATGTCGACGTGCAATTCTTGAGTCAAGGTACAAAAACAGCCGTCAAACCAAACCGACTTAAACCCAAATTAATGATTTGTACTCACACCACGTTCCATTATAATATACACGTATGGTGTCATGCCGATGGCTCTTTTAAAGTTCTTGTTAAATTTTCATCACTCAATCACTTTCCGCAACAGCGGAACACCCATCATCAAATGAGACTTTAGAATTTTAGACCTGGGACAAAAAGCATGGGGCGAAGAGCATGGGGCATGGGGCATGGGGCGAAGAGCAGAGGGCATGGGGCAGAGGGCATGGGGCATGGGGCGAAGAGCATGGGGCAGAGGGCAAGCTAATTTCTCTAACCGAATCACCATATCACTCAATCACAGCATCACCCATCACTTATCACTCATCACCCAATCACCACATCACTTATCACTCATCACCCAATCACCACATCACTAAATCACTAAATCAACAGACAAATGTTTCCGCCATTATTGTCTGGTAAAAACATATGTCCCTCCTCCTTGATTTAAAGTTAATTCGTTTCTGGTCCGGTTAAAATCGATTAGTATCCCGGCAGGATCAAATTTGAATTTATCCATTGCCGTCGCCTCCAGGGGAATTTTCATCTGACCCTCCGCCTGAATAAATAATGTGCTGTCTTCTCTGGTGACGGTCAATTTTAATGGAAAAGTTGTACTGGCATATACACCGGGGTATTGGTCAAGTTCTTCCGCATTAAGACTAATAGTGATAAAGGTTGGAATGGTATAAGCTCTGTCAAACACAATACTCAGGGCCCCTACGATAATTTCATTCATTGGATAAACTTGTCCATTGGTGCAATAGGCAATAGCGAGTTTGTCTTCCGGAAAGTAAGCAAGACTAGAGGTGAAGGCATCAATACTACCATTGTGCCCATAACCTGATCGCTCATAGAATGGAATACGAAACATCCCCATACCATAGTTATCGGTTAGCGTTTTCATTTGATCCAGACTGCCTTGAGAAACTAGTTTTCCGGAAAATAAGCCATCGATAAATTTCACCATATCTGTTGGCGTGGAAACAACCGCTCCGGCGCCTCCGGGAATACTCATATCCGTCTCTGAATATGGGATCCATGCACCCATCATCACATACGAATAAGCTTCCTTGTTTTTTGGATTAGTCTTACCCCCGACATACGTATCTGCCAATTTCAGCTTAGACGCAATGCGTTTTTCCAAATTATCTGCATAGGACTTACCGGTGACTGACTCAATGATATACCCCAATAAAACAAAGTTTGAATTACTATATTCTGCTTTTGCATCCGGTTCAAAATCACTCCCTGCAGCAGCGATGATAGAAACCATTTCTTCCTGTGTTTTTGGAACTTCATTATACGTCATATATGCCTCATCATTCGTAAAATTGTGTATTCCGCTTCTGTGATTCAACAAATTTCTAAGTTTGATACGATCGGCATTAGGAATAGACGGGAAATAGGTACTAAGCAATTCGTCCAATTTGATCTTTTTGGACTCCACAAGTTGAAAAATCATGGTGGCGGTAAACATTTTGGACACGGATCCAATCCTGTACTTCGTCATTGGGGAGGCCGGTATTTTTTCAGTCTCATTCATTACACTATACCCAATCGCCTTTTGATAGATTACTTCTCCGGCAGTGGCGATAGCAACGGACCCCATCGCCTGGTCATTTATGGTCAATTGCTCAAACAGACTATCCAGCTTAGAACTATTAACTTCCTGGGCTACACCAGACGTGACGCCCAAGCCGATCGTCACCAATAAATTTAAAAGAAGTGCTTTCATAAGGCAAGTAGTTGGCCATCAGATATAAATTGAACTAAGGGTGGACAAATGTACTAATTCCTATCATCCGGAAGATCAATATATATTTAAAGAAGAATAGTGATGCGCATGGTTTCAGGATAACCCCGTATGGCATGATCAAGCATAAAAAACAGAACAGGCTTATTAAATAATCTCTGATAAAAGAGAAAAACAAATAAAATATGAATCAAAAAACATTAGAATTTTCTAATATCAAACAAAACATAAAATCTTCGTTGACGTACGATATTGCTGTCTTTATTGACTTCCAGCACTATTCAAGAGGATGTTTTAGCAAACTTATTAGAGCGTTCTAATAGACCTTAGAGGATATTAATTTCGATTAGAGAGAATTAATAGAATTTCGAAAAAAATGTGTATAAGTTTGTGGTGTCAAAACGAATAAAGATTCAAAACGACAAATCAAATTGCATAACACCCAATTCATTTTAACCAATTCTCTTTTAACATTAAACAAAACAATATCATGGAAAAATCAAAAAAAATTCTATTCTCAGTATTAGCTGTTATCGTTCTTGCGATTGGTGGATACTACATTTTAGGTGGCAGTTTCAATATGTCATCCGCTGATGCATCAGGCTCCGGTATAGATGGCATAAATCCTGCAGGCAAGTACAATGCAAGCGGACAAACTGCTCCGATTGATCTGGATGGCGCTGACGTTCAGCAATTATTACAAAATGATGACTTTCAGAAATTAATGGCTGATGAAGATTTCCGCGACTTAATGAAATCTCCATTGTTTACTGAGCTCGCCAGAAGCCAGGAGTTCACAAGTGTTGTTGCCAACGATGCGCTTTATGACCTTGCCAACGATCCCAAAATGAAGGAAATAATAAAGTCAGAAGATTTTGATGCACTGGCACGTAGCAGCGAGTATACAGCAGTTGCTGCAGATGACAAATTAGTAAACCTGTTGAATGATGAAAAGTACAAGGAACTTAAAAGAGGTGCCGGCTTTGAGGATCTCGTAGCCTCTGAATCATTTAATACATTGGCCAATAATCCTTCCATCAACAAACTGGCGAAAGACGAAAACTTTTCTGAGCTGCTTAGATCTCAAAGTTTTGAAACCGTAGTGACCAATAATGCTTTTGCTCAATTGATTCAGGATCAGGACAAAATGAAGTTGGCCCGAAGTGGAGATTTCAAATCTATAGCCAATGTTAGCACAGACTATGCAAATCTGGTCAATAACCCTGAGTTCCAGAAACTCGTTAAATCTGAATCTTTTCAGAAACTTTCAAGAAGTGAAACGTTTGGTTCTTTCGCAGATGTCGTAGTTGATCCTAATTTTCAAAAATTTGTAAAATCTGATAATTTTGATAAACTGGCTAAGAACCCTGCCGCATTCCAGATCTTTACTTCTGAAAACTTCAACACGCTGGCTAAAAACCCAAATTTCAACAAGCTGATTAGTCAGAATCAGATGACTACGATCATGCAGAAAAAAGAGTTTCAAGTTTGCTATACAAATGCAAAATGCTCCAAAATCATTTCAAACCCATCTTGGCTGAAGCTTGCGAATTCACCATCATTTACAAAACTGGCAGCAGATGCTAATTTTACAGCCATCGCTAATGATCCGGCTTTTGAAAAAATCGTTAAAAACGAAACCTTTTCTACCGTTGTTCGTGCAGGACAATTCAAAAAGTTAGAAAAGAAATTCAGATAAACCCCAAACATGTTTGATTAAACATGCAAGGCAGGTAGCTTCCAGAAGTTACCTGCCTTTTTTCTGTTTGTTAACCAGATTTAATAGCTTATCTTACGAGTCATAACAAACGAAAAACAAGATATGAGGAACTTACTGCTAATCATAGTGGTCTTGGCGTCCGCCAACCTGAGTCTGAATGCCCAATTTGAATTAATTGAGAGCAAAGAAATGAGTCTGGTCTCTTATAATTTCGGGCACAAATATGTACTCCCTCATGCGCAGCGTTGTTTTTACAATGCATTACAGTTCCACAAAAAATTATTTGACTACCACCCTACCGAAAGAATCTACCTGTTGATTCAAGACTTTGGGGATTATGGAAATGCCGGCGCCACTGCTGTTCCAAACAATTCGATCAGCATGGGCCTTTCGCCCTTCAGTTATGCTTTTGAAACAAGCCCTGCCGGGGAGCGTGTATTTACGATGATGAATCATGAATTGGTGCACGTCGTCGCGCTGGACAATGCTACCGCAACAGATAAGTTTTATCGAAGTATGTTTTTAGGAAAGGTGGATCCGGATGCCCTTGACCCTGTTTCGATGGTGTATAGCTACATGACCGTTCCAAGACGCTATTCCCCCAGATGGTATCACGAGGGGATCGCCTCCTACCTGGATACCTGGATGAGCGGAGGACTTGGTCTTGCTTTAGGTAGTTATGATGAAATGGTTTTCCGCACCAGAGTGCTGGAAGGAACACGTATATATAGTGCCCAGGGCCTTGAATCCGAGGGTGTGACCTCTGATTTTCAAGGAAGGTCAAACTCGTATCTTTATGGAACCAGATTTATGGGTTACCTGGCTTATACCTATGGACCAGAAAAATTGATTGAATGGGTAAAGCGAAATAAAGGAAGCAAAGCATTTTTTGTAAGCCAGTTTCATCATATTTATGGCTTCAGAATTCAAGCCGCCTGGGATGACTGGATTGCTTTCGAACGCACCTGGCAGCAGAACAACATTGGCATTCTCAGTGAATTTCCCAGAACCGAAATGACGCCTGTCCGAGAAGAGTCTATTGGCTCTGTTTCCTATGCACAATATGACAAAAAAAGAAACCTGATTTACGTTGCTATTAATAATACCGGGAAGGTACCCCATTTGGCTTCTATCGATTTAGCTACCGGAAAATTAGATCGATTGACGGATATCAAAGGAGCTGCCCTGTTCTATGTGACTTCCCTGACGTATGATGAAAAAAATGACATTTTATTTTATACCACTGACAATGATAGCTGGAGAGACCTGAATTCGTATAACCTCAAAACAAAAGAAACGAAGCTCTTGCAAAAGGATTTTCGTGTAGGAGATCTTGCGTTTAACCGGGCAGATGAATCTATTTGGGGCATCAAGCACCTGAACGGTTTTTCTACCATCACCCGAATAGCTAAATGGAATGATGACGATCACAACAAAAATAGCTTATATAATGACTGGGATCAGATCTACACCCTGCCCTATGGAGAAGATATTTTTGATATTGATATTTCACCGGACGGGACTATCCTGAGCGCTGCAGTTAGTGATCTGGCCGGTAATCAAGCGCTTCTTTTCTACCGTACAGAAGACTTAAGGAACGAGGTATTTGTTCCGGATACGGTTTTCAATTTTCATGTTGCCTCCCCCCAGTCTTTTCGATTTACTGATGATGGGAAGTACATGTATGGATCTTCCTTTTATACCGGTGTAAGTAACATTTTTCGTGTAGAGGTTGAAACCAAAAACATAATTGCCATGAGTAACAGCATCACCGGTCTCTTCAGACCTACTGTGATTGACTCCAATACCTTATTCGCTTTTAATTTCAAAAGCAAGGGATTTCAACCTGTTTTAATTCCAAACCAACAAGTACATCATGTGGCCAATATTTCCTTTTTAGGCAATATCACGATTGAAAAATATCCGGAACTAAAGGACTGGCAGATCCCAATCGCCAGAGCAGCTGACATTGATCTGGATACCGTTATAACTTATGAAGGAAAATACAAGGCCGGAAAGGAGATGAAAATCAATTCAGGCTATCCAATTGTCGTAGGTTATAAAGACAATATTGGCATAGGCTACCGAATGAATATTGCTGACCCATTTAGTTTTCGCAAACTCGACTTTTCTGTAGCCTACACGCCGCGCGCCTGGACAAATGGCCTTGTTTCTGAGAAAGATGTACCTATTGATACCCTTGGCGATGATGAGTTGTTTCATGTTAAGTTTGAATATAAAACAGGGCAATTCACCTTTAATGGTGCCTGGAATAATGCTGAATTTTATGACTTATTTGGTCCCTCACAAGGATCCAGAAAAGGACTTAGGATCGGTGTTGGATATGATAAAAATCTCCTTTTTGATCTTCCCAGATCATTGGATTTAAATTTTGGTGTAAATGTATTCTATGGACTGGATCAATCTCCTGAATTCCAGCAGATCGTATTCTCAGGCTTTAATAATAATTTTTACACCAATCTAAATGCTTCCATCTCGTATACCAATGCCTCCGGATCACTGGGGGCTGTAGACGCAGAAAAGGGCGTTCGAGCCACCTTATATACCTCCATGGCGATGAGTTCTACGGATGTGGACAGGGTGATCTCTCTTCCAAATCAATTTTACCCAAGAGTCATAGGTATGCTTGATTACGGGTTACAACTTCCCGGCAAACATTTTTCCCTCTGGCTGAGATCTGCCATAGGCAGTTCATTTAGTGAAACCTTCAATCCCTTTACACGATTTGGTTTTGCTGCGTTTGGCAATAACTATCTGGATTATCAACAATCAAGACAGTATCGAGCACCATTTGCCTTTCCGGGCTTGAGTTACACAGCGGATAAATCTATTATCGCTCAACGTTTTGGAAAAGTGATGGCTGAATTCGTTATACCACCCTTGCATTTTAGAAAGCTGGGTGGATTCAATTTCTTTGTCAATTGGATTCAGCCAACAGTTTTTTCATCTGTCTTGTACACGACTACCGTTGATCCCGGCTTCCCAGATAATAAATTTGTTAATCTGGGAGGGCAAATTGATATTCGCATGGTCACCTTTTCATTACTTCCCTCAACGCTTTCATTCGGATATGCACAAGCCTGGGATGTTGGTGAAACCGGGCATTATGATGAATGGATGATTTCCTTAAAAATATTACATTAATCAACGATTCAAAGAACATTTCTTTTATCAGCCTCTGTTTGCTATGCTGCACACGCTTTTCCTACTGATACTTGCCATCGCTCCGGGGGCTGCTATCGGAACCTATATCTATTTTAAAGATCCTCGCGACCTGGAGCCGACCCGGTTAATTGTTTTTAGCCTTCTCTGCGGCATTCTGAGTTTTTTTATTTCCATCGGCATAGGTTATTTGCTACATATCAATACAAATGTGGAGCAAGGAAATATCGTCCATCAGATGATCAGGGCTTTATTATTTGTTGGCCTGGTGGAGGAAGGTTCTAAATTTCTGTTCCTTCGTGGTATTCTCTTTTATAATAAAAACTTCAATCATCCTTTTGATGGTATCGTGTATAGTGTCATGGTGGGGATGGGATTTGCGGTCACTGAAAACATCATCTATGTCTTCAATGGCGACGGAGGCACAGCTTTAATTCGCATGTTTACGGCGGTGCCGGCGCATGCAGTTTTCGCGATCATCATGGGCTTTTTTCTCGGGGAGGCAAAAGTGTTTAAAACCAGTCAGTCGCTTTACACCTGGATGGCGCTGGGCTTCGCAGCTTTTGTGCATGGCTATTATGATTATTTTCTTTTCCTCCCTTCCATTCAGGGATTGTGGCTACAAGCCATGGCTGCCTTAGTCATCGTCGTTGGCTTGACGCACTTCGCCATCAAGCTAAGGAAAGATGAAATCATCAGAGAAGAATAAAGTAATCTTTTATTTGCCTATGCCCCGCTTAGGTATTCCTTTATTGTAAATATGTTAGGCTTTGTTCTCGACGCTAAAAAGAGCCAACAATATTAATTATCTTTCTTGCAAACTTAATCCATGATTGAAACTGACTCAAAAGAGCCACCCTCCTTCAGTAAGGAAGGCACGGACACCTTGTTTGCTGTTTCCGGCAGAAATCAATTGGAGCTCATCTCCATTGCGGACAATAAAGCCAATATGATTACAGCCATTTGTGCGGCGCTGATCTTTTTGATTATTGCGCTGTTCAGTTCCGGCTTTTCATTGGAAGGCTCGTTAATACTAGATCGCATCGAGTTTGTTTTACCCCTAAGCATCCTTCTGGCCTTCTGCTGCGTATCAGCCATATGTGCCATCCTGGCATTGAAACCTAAGATTATCCGTACTAAAAAGGATGACCACAGCGCCATTTTCTTTCACAACTATTACAGAAAAACACTTGCCGAGTACAAAGCTGAAATGCACCAAATGATGGCTTCGAAAGATCGCATATATGATCATATGCTGACCGATATGTATCATAACGGACTCGTGCTTGAGCGCAAATATGCACTTCTTGGTTTTGCCTACACTATCTTTTTATTAGCCATTGTGTGTAGTGTTACATCGTATGTGATTGTGACCGTGATGTGATCAACTCCGGTAATTGAAGATGCTCTGCAATGTGGCAATTAGTTCATTACAACCTAATTCTGCACAACCCCAAGATTAATGAACTTTTCAAACGAATGGACATCCGAATACCAATTCCTGAAGATTGGGAAACAGGGAATCAGATCTTTCTCTCCATTTTCTCTTTGATTGATTTTAGTTTTATCTCATCAATATCCGCCTCCATTTTCGTTTCTTTCATTCCCACTCGGATGAATCCAAAAAGACTCATATACACATTGGCGACCCAAACCAGGGCGAAACCTCCGATTAATATCCCACGCCAGTCCGGCAGTAGCAGTTTATATTCCGTCAGTATCAAAAAAGCTATAACGACATAGTGGCTAAAACAATACTCACAGGTAAACAAATAAAAGAATTTACGTGCTAACAAACTTTTCGAAAATTTGGACTTTCGAATACAGAATTCTCGTGGCTCACGAAAAATCTCCTCATGCGTAACCGTCCATGCAATACAAGAAATAGGCACTGCCAGAATAAAAAGCCAGGCTACCTGTTCAGTGAGTGAGTTCATCGTTTCGTCGCAATTGTTTTAATAAAAAATTATCCTAACAGTCCCTTCAACCTCA
This sequence comes from Bacteroidota bacterium, assembly GCA_024642665.1. Taxonomy (GTDB): domain Bacteria; phylum Bacteroidota; class Bacteroidia; order Chitinophagales; family Saprospiraceae; genus Opimibacter. Next base: position 17,727 of record JAHEAR010000027.1, on the reverse strand, counting down.
TACAGAAAATGAGGTAATCCGCTCGTCAAATGCTATTCAAGCATCACCCTTTTTATACTGGCTACGCCATCTTTTAGCACATGCATCAGATACATACCGGCCGGAAAGAGTGAAAAATCCAGTGTGGCACCATTCGTCACTACCTGATTGCTATACATTTTTGTTCCATCGATGGCATACATTGTTACTCCTATTGTGCTCTGACTATCTCCTATCCATTTAATAGTAACCAATCCTGCAGAAGGAGATGGTGAGACGCTAATCGATGGGTCATCCTTAATATAATTAAGGCTTGTGGCAATATTGATGTCGAAATAAAATGTATCTGCACTACATGCATTTGACGCCACTAAAAAACCTGAAAAGAATCCATCCAGGTAGACATGCGTTGGATTTTCTTCTGCACTGATCATTCCATCCCCAAAATTCCATTCATACGATGTCGCATTTGTTGATAAATTTGTAAAACCTACTTCACTTCCGGCAACTACCCAATCCATCAGCGCATCTGCTTCTGTAATGCCATTACTCATCAGCGTATCCGTTATACCCTGACTCAAATTAAAATAAGTCCCACTTGGTGAGGTCTGCAAGGATACCGCTCTAACCATAAAAGAGTATACACCCTCATCATACAAACATGGCACCAAATAATTCGTTGAGGTAATGAGCTCGTCATTCAGTCTGACATAGTCAGGTGCTTGCTCACTTTTGGCATATATATAATACCCTTCTACTGCATCGGAAGAAGGCTGCCATAAAACTTCTGCGCCATCTTCCATTCGGTTGGCGACCACTGCTTCCACAGGAGCCACAACATCATTGCGCAAACTAGGGTCTCCCATGAGTGCGATATGAATAAATCGGGCACCATAACTGAAGTAATACAAACCACTGTTATTCTGTGTTAATCGTGTACTATACCCAATATTTTCCCCAAGCCCCATGTGATGAAACATCCAGTGTGGACGACCACTCCAGGCATTCGTTAGGGTTGTTCCCTGAGCCAGTGGCGCACGCAGAAAATTATTGGTGGCATCCCAGTCACCAAAGTAGCTTCCAAACAACATGGAAAAAACGGATTGCAAATTTGCGGCCGCAAAATTATTGGTGTTGCCAATTCCGCCTGCACTGGTGTATGAACCGCCACCACAACCATAAGCCCACAGATAACTACTATCCATGGTGGTCATAAAATAGTCTCCAGCCTGCACCGCTTCAGGTCCACATAAAGGACCAAAATTTTTCCACCCTGATGCCGCAAATGCTTCGCCACTAAAGTATCCGAAGTTATCATCAATCACCGCTCTCCGCTTAGCAGAAAATAATTTATGCTTGTAGGCATGACTTTTATTCAAATAATTTCTCAGCAACTTTACTTCGGAATCTGCAAACTCCGGCATATTGGCAAAATCAACACGACCCACCTGAAGTTCAATATCTCCCGGCAGCAGACTCTGGTCAAACTTCCCATCCTCGGGAATATTCCGATGGCGCTCCGCACTCGCGACGACTACATTGACAGAGTTATCCGTCCAAATACCATTCATATCCCCATAATAAACATCAGCGGGCCACGCCCCTTCATGATCCGGATGACCATCAGGATAGATATCACCACTATAGGGCACAGGTATTCGGCCGAGCAGGTAAACTGCCTTTGTATCAGTCGGTTCCTGGTTATAGATGTTTACAATTTCTTCTTTCACTGAGGTGACATCAGCCTCACGGGATACGGCCTGCATTCTGACTTTCCAGCCATCCCCTTCCAGATCACTGACTAACATCGCAATCTCCTCACTCAACGAATCCACCATGGTGTCATCAATGATAAGAATAATGATTCCTCTGAATTCAATGGCAGCGACTTCTATGCCCGCATTAATGTACCCGAAACCGGAAACTGAACTCCCAAGCTTTGATACCCGATACTCGTATGAAATGTTTTTACTGACGGTACTATCCACAAATTGCGTCGTCACCCCACTTAAATTAGCCACGACATTACCCCAGGAATTTCCTGACTTAAGTTTGCGATAGATTATATAATTGGTCGCATCCGGATGGGAGGACCAGTTCAAGGAAATACGTGGAGGATCCAATTGCACATCTGCTCGTAACTCTACACTTGCATCTTTACATGTTTGGGCATATATCGTATTGCTTAAAAAAAAGCAGAGGAATCCACCTACGATCATCAAGGTTCTGACTGAATGTTTATGCCAATAGCCAGCCTTGGTAAAGCGAACTATGCTTAAAAAAAAGGTGTGTATATAAAATCTCATAGAGGATAATTTAAGGCATGGAAAAATTGAATGCACTCTCCTGCATGACATAAAAATATCCATTTAAATCTAAAATTTCATTTCTAAATGCATATTGAGTCAACAGAATTGATGCGAAATACCAGGCAATTTGCTGAAGGAAGATAAATATGAGCTACCTTTTCGATAGGCAGAGGAGGCCGGAATTAGATTTTCACACTAAGTATTATTCTAACCGCTAAAGAAAAAAAAAGCGGTGTGAAAAAATACTTCTCTTCACACCGCTTCTATATTTTAGAGCGTATTATGCTGTTAAATTATATCAGATCATGCCGGAAAACTAGGTCTGACCTCAATCTTACTGGGCAATGTTCTAGGATTCATCACCAGTAAATCGATGACCATCTGACCGATATCTTCCGGTTGAATCTTCCAGGCATCTCCCTCCCCGGGCACATGATTATTAAAATGAGTGGCTACCGAGCCGGGCATAATGGTGGTCACTTTCACTCCATAGGGCCTTAAATCCAGCATCGCAGCCTGGGAGAAGCCTACCAACCCAAATTTACTTGCGTTATACGCTGCTCCTTTCGCAAAGAAATTAGTCCCGGCAAGACTGGCTATTGTCATCAGATACCCTTTACTCCTTTTAAGCGCTTCCACAGATGCCTGCAGGGTATAAAAAACGCCGGTGAGATTGGTGTCAATCGTATCAAGCCATTGCTGGTGAGGCAATGTATCGATGGCATCAAAGTGACCTACTCCTGCATTGGCAATGACGACCTCAAGGCCACCCCATGCTTTGATGATGTTTGCTACTACGCCACGCTGAGCTTCCCAATCTTTTACATCGCAAGAAAGTCCGATTGCTGCTTGGGCACCAATACCTGAAAGGTGACTGGCTATGGATTCCGCTTCTTGCTGATGCCTGCTCGTAATGGCCACGCGCATGCCCTGTCTGGCCATCGCCTCTGCTATGCCTAAACCAATACCTTTAGTGCCCCCGGTGATGAGAGCTGTTTTTCCTTTAAGTGTTGAATGAACCATCAATTATTATTTACTATCCAAATGAGCCCTTTAAACACAGGCACCCTTGAAATGGTTTTGAGAAATCAAAGGATTGTTTGCTCAATCACCGATTAAATTAGTTTCAAAACAATGGATCTGAATTGGTTTGAGTAGATTTAATTCGTTAATCCAATTGTCGGCAGGCATTGGCTTGATAAAACTTTCATGTTCATAAAACTGCCATCAGAAAAACCGGACAAATAAATTCACGCATTAATACATCAACGCCACTTGGAACCATCTTCTCCCAATACATCCATCTACGATACGGTCATTCGATTACTTCTCATCTTCCTGATCACCGGATGGTGTTTGTTAATCATCCATCCATTTGCCAGTATCATCTTATGGAGTCTGATTTTAACCATTTCGCTATATCCATTACATCAAAAGTTAAGTACCGCACTTCATGACAGGCCAAAAATTTCTGCCATCTTACTTGTGCTTTCATTTTTTGTAATCATTTTTATACCGTGCTGGCTACTCATCGGATCCGTGATAGATGAAGTTAGATTTTTGAAAGCATGTTATGATCAAAACCTGCTGATCATCCCACCTGCACCTCCCGAGATTAAAGAATGGCCTTTGATTGGGGATGGGTTATATTCCTTTTGGGAATCTGCTTCTGACAATATAGAAATACTGATTATCAAACACCAGGACATACTGCTTGAAGCAGGGAGTCGTATTGCAAAAATCATCTTAAACGCAGCCGGTGGTGTGCTTCAAATTATGCTTTCAGTGGTGATAGCGGGTTTCCTTCTTTATATCGGAGGCACAAAAGAATTTATACAGAAATTTTTTCGCAAAGTAGGTGGGCAGCGTGGCGATAACCTTGCTGAAATGTCTATCAAAGTGATCGGCAATGTGGTCAAAGGAATCATAGGAGAATCATTTATCATGGCCGTATTGCATGGGATTCTGTTCGTCCTGGTGGGTGTTCCTTATTCAGGGTTATGGACGATATTGATCTTTATTCTGACCGTACTCCAATTGCCGGGTTTTCTGGTGACAGGGCCGATGTTTGTGTATTTCTTTGTTACGATGGAAACAGGTCCTGCTATAGCGTGGTCCGTGGCTTTAATATTAGTAGGCCTGGTGGATAATGTCCTCACTCCTATAATGCTGGGAAAAGGAGCACCGGTTCCAATGGTGGTCATTTTTGTTGGTGCTATTGGAGGCGTATTGCTTTCCGGTTTTATTGGCCTCTTTACCGGTGCTGTAGTGATGGCCCTTGGCTATACGCTCTTTATGACCTGGATTCTGGATGGAAAAAGCCATCATCAGGAGGAAAAGTAAAAACATTAAGTTGATTCTGTCATTCTCCATGTGACTTAATGTATACTAAAAACAAACCGCATCAGAATTTGTTAGTCTGGTTTCATGACATCCAATGATGTCGCATAGTATTACTATAAAATCTCGATTACCTTTGTCCTTCTCATGATAGTAGATTCCCTTGAACTATTTATCAGCGTATTGGCTATCAGTATCCTTCACGCGATTTTACCAAACCATTGGCTGCCTGTGGTTGCCCTGTCCCGACAGTTTGGATGGACAAGCAGAAAAACAACCGGAATAACCATGCTGGCAGCCTTTGCTCATTCACTGAGCACGGTGATCATTGGCATTTTCCTGGCGATAGGAGGAATGACGCTTGACGGGTATTTACCCTATTTCAAATATATTGCAGCCGGTATTCTGATTTCACTGGGTATATTGTTTGTATGGCGACATCAACATCATATGCACTTCCACCTGAGAGAATTTAAAATGACCAAGAAGACGAATATCGTTGTTGTTATCAGTTCCCTTTTACTGGCGATGTTTTTATCCCCATGTCTGGAAGTTGGTGCACTCTTTCTGGTCGCCGGGACAAACGGATTAGCGCTGACGATGATTATCGCAGGAATCTATACCCTCACCTCTGTTCTGGGGATGACTTTGTTTGCGTGGCTGGCCTTACATGGTCTCAGGAAAATGGATTGGCACAAACTTGAACATAGTTCAGGATTGATCTCCGGGATAATCTTAATGCTGACGGGCTTTCTGTTTATATTTTTACATTGATCATTTAGTGATGAG
>JAHEAR010000027.1:0-12210 GCA_024642665.1 Bacteroidota bacterium | reverse complement strand
GGTGATGAGTGATAAGTGATGGGTGATGCTGTGATTGAGTGATATGGTGATTCGGTTAGAGAAATTAGCTTGCCCTATGCCCCATGCTCTGCGCCCCATGCCCTCTGCCCCTTGCCCTGCGCCCTGCGCTCCATGCTCCATGCTCCATGCTCTTCGCCCCATGCCCCATGCCCCTTGCCCTGCGCCCAGCGCCCCATGCTCCATACTCTTCGCGCCATGCTTTTTGTCCCAGGTCTAAATATCTCAGGTCTCAGGTCTAATAAACTCAGGTCTCTTTAATTAAAAAATCCTTAAATTACCTACCATGAAATCATACTTTTCCCTACCTGGTATCCTTAGAATTATAGTGGCTGTTATCCTATTGCAGACGCTTTACTTCAAATTTACCGGTGCTCCTGAAAGCGTCTTTATATTCTCTGAAATAGGCATGGAACCATGGGGTCGAATTGGTTCGGGGATTGTTGAATTGATTGCTTCCATTTTGATTCTCATTCCAGGAACAGCCTGGTTGGGCGCTATGATAGCGCTTGGCACCATCACCGGTGCTTTGTTTTTTCACATGACGACACTTGGTTTCAATGTGCAGGGAGACGGAGGCTTACTGTTTGGCATGGCCTGCATCGTATTTCTAGCCAGTCTGATCACCGTATGGTTGGAAAGAAAACACATTCCCATGATTGGGAAAAACATGTAAAACGCGTCAGCAGTGAGTAGGACATAATCCTATTGTCCTGACCTTATGATGATCAACACCAGCGCAATGGAATTCCTTCCATTAAAATATCTGATGGCTTTATTGAATCACAGATACGTACAAAACAATTGACATCGGTTCGTCCATATCATCACTCATATTCATAAACTTGATTTCAATATGGCCAGGTGAGCTCACTCTCGCATACCCGATCATGAGTCCCGACAACTCGCTCCCGGGTGAAACATATACTGTAGCATCTTCCACTGCATTGATAAAAGGAATGCTGATCATCGCCTCTTCACTGTGAATGATAACCGGAATTTCAACTTCTATGGATTGTTTCATTATACTATTTAATATGCTTCCTGACGAGCCAATTTTTACTGTCCCATTGACATCCAGTTTGGCAGATGGATTAGGTCGGCCAATAGCAATATTTCCGGCGGAATCGATGCGCATTTGTTCAACACCGTTTGTGCCAAACCAAAGCGGTTTATTTTCATTCTGAATGATATGGGCATATCCATCGGACAAGGAAACACCCGCTACCATACCATCCCCACTTGCTATGCCGGTGGTCGCGTTAGTCAATTGTATCCTTGTGGTCGGCGTGGCATTGCTATGAATATGAAGTTGGGTCTTCGGAGCAACCGTACCAATCCCTATGGAGCTACCCTGATTAAAAAGATTGGTGGTGTAAACCCATGAATTGCCATCCCATCGCAAGGTCTGACCATTCGTGATGCCATTCATAACCGGTGCTACCCAATTGTTTCCATCATAATAATAGAATCCTTTAGGTGTCGGGGATAGGGGTGGCTGAGCAATATCTGTTTGAAAAACAATCATTCCCATGTCATTCGCCGTCAAATCCAATTCGGATTTTTGGGTACCCGTCATCCTGGGTATGAGCAAACCCTGCGTGGTGGAGGTGACATCAAGAATAGATTTACTGTTGGGGGTAGTCGTTCCGATACCTATCTGTGAGGTACAGAAGAGTGGTGGCAATAGGAGCCACACAAGCATAATATGCCTTTTCATTAGTTCTTGGTTTTAAATTCTAATAACACGCCAATGCTCTATGCAAAAAACATAGGAGCATTATCAGAAAATGGAGGAAAAAAAATTTACTTCAATCGAAAAAAAATTTGGTGTTATGCAATTATTAATAAATACTTAATTGGGTCATATATATTTTAATACATATTGGAAATACAAATCCTAACAGATTAAATATTTATTTAATATGTATCAAGGCAAGGTAATCCTTACCCTCTTCATCCAAACTTGGTGTCTCTTGGAAAACGTGCGGTATTACAAATATAGGGAAAAAAGGGGTTTGCATGTATAACCCCTTGACCTTAAATCATATATACAATTTATTTAATGTATATTATACCCTAAAATCTGGCTTGTAGTGACAATACAACATTCCGTCCAGGGGCAACAATACCGGAACTATACGGTCGATAACGCAGATCCGTAATATTTTCCAAACCAGCCCCAATCGTAAAAAAATCATTCAGATCATAACTCGCTTTGACGTTTAACGTCACCCACGATGGAGACCAGGGATTTCCGTTTTGATCCACAGCATATATCTCCTGCTTGGTTTTCTCCTCTTCCGGCAAATCTTTAAAAGCCTTCTTGCCGCTGAACGAACTATATAACACTAAGCGTAATGCATCATGTTTGTACGACAATCGAGCGATACCAAAAAATGGTGCAGCATGGCGCGAAGGACTGACCGAGCCATCATCCAGTTCTTCTTCACCCTTTTGGTAGTTCAGGTCAGCAGAACATCCAAACCCGGAAGGCAACTCAACCGCTAATCCAAACTGCACGCCATATACAGTAGCCAACGCAGCATTTTGAACGGCCTGCACCTGACTTGGCACCCCATCATACATAATCGAATCCAGCCCATTAAATGTAAAATTCCTCCTGACAAGTGCATTATCCAGTTTGGTATAATAACCGGTCAAATCCACTTTAACCACCTCTCCAATAATACTTGCCAAACCAACTTCAAAATTGTAGGCATACTCAGCCTTTAAATCGATATTGGGTACCAGAACATACCCCGGCTCTGAATCAAATACTTTTCCTGAATCATCGACATTCGGGGACCTTAATCCGGTCGATGCATTAATTCGAAACGTCCACTTTTCGGATGGAAAACAACTAAGGCCGAGACTTCCGGTCAACCCCCCATTTTTTATCGTCGCATTGGTATATGGAAACGGATAAAAGGTAGTATCAAATTCAGCCTGTTGATGAAACCGGGAATACCGAGCTCCGGCCTGAAGCAACCATTGATCAGAAAATCTTCTTTGGAAATTAGCATAAGCACCAAGAGAAGACCAGGTCGCCTGAGGATATCTTGATGGACCCTCCGTTACTACATCGGTGATGACATCTTCCTGCATCCCGAGAGACTCAACATCATCCCAGATCCCCTCCATACCGTAAAACAATCGATTTTTTTGACTTAACGTCTTGCTAAAATCCATATTGAAGGAAAGCGCCCCAACATTCTCAATTCGTATACTTCTGTCTGACGCATTAAAATTGCGATCCATCCGGCTTTCTTCAAAATTCTGATAGGCGGCGCGAAAGACCATTTCATCATAAAAATTATTGTATCCATGATGCTGTACAGTCAATTGATTCATTATCCAGCGTTGAGGCCCGTAATTCCATTCCCCATACCTTGGCAATCCATTTTTCGTCCGCTGCAATCGATCATATCTTGAATAGGAGGTAGTCGTAGAGTAATGCAAAGCATACTGAAAATCCCAGTGTTCGTTTGGACTATATCGCACCTTCTGCATAAAATTGATCTGCCCATATCCGGATGGTGTTTGCACAAGGGGATCATCATTAGTCACTACGACATCGACTTCATCAATTCGCTTTACATAATTTGGTCTGAGGTATTCATCGGGTCCATGGCTGCCCATGCGCAAGTCACCATAGGCAAAAGAGGAAAAACTAGAAACAAGGGCCCATTTTTTCCATCCAACATTTACATCAAAATGTCCCGTCAATTCTTTGTTGGCACTTGACGTACGTACCAATGCACTTCCCAAAATCACCGGCTTATCGTTTAATGAAAATTCGGGAATGAGTGTTTGAAAACTCATCACTCCACCAATCGCATCACTTCCATAGAGGACAGCTCCCGGGCCAAACAGGATTTCAACGCTTTCGGTGGCAAACGGATCGAGATTGATTACATTCTGAATATTGCCGGCTCTGAAAATCGCGGTATTCATCCGAACGCCATCTACTGCATATAGCAATCGGTTGGTGGCAAACCCTCTGATCATTGGGCTACCCCCGCCCTGCTGACTCTTTTGAATAAAAACTTCACCGGTTGATCCAAGGACATCTGCGGCCGTTTGAGGATTCATAAGTTCAATATCTCTCGAAGTGATAGAAGAGACTTTGGAAGGAATATCTCTGGAGGATTGGTTGAATCGAGAAGCTGAAATGATCACCTGATCCAGCGAAATATCTCCCCTTTTCAATCTGATTATATATTCAGCTTCCATCAGTGTACTTAACTCAATGCGAACAGTCTGGTACCCGATACTCCGGACGACAACCCAGGATTCAGCTTCAAACAAAGCGCTATTGATTTGCCCTAGATGATTCGTAAACTCTCCGGAGGTATGTTTTTCACTGGTGAATATAGCCAGCTCCACAGGCTTCCCACTCAGATCATCCACGACCGTGATAATTTGTCCAAAAGACAGGAAACTGGTGCAGGCAAATACCCACATCAAAAAAATGCTTTTCATTGCGTATGTCTTATTGAGAAAACAAAAAAATATTCAATCCTTAAACCGTAGGATTGATTCCAATAGCATCACATATCGCTTGCGGTGGTGGAACCAAGGGTGAAAGGACAAAATTTGCTATCCCGCAATAACAGCTGGTTGAAACATTTTCCTTTTTATAGTATAACGAACGTATTGCTTCAACATCCTCATGGAAACAAATGGACTTGAAAAAATCTTTACTATATTGTTTTTGCTTGTTGTTTTGCTGTTTGTGTGAAAAAAATGAATATACAAAATCCCGAAATTCCTTCTTCAGATAGGTTTCATTTTTATCTGCATAACAATGGTATGACACAGAATCACCCGCTGTGCAGGATTCAATGACATCAAACATCTCTCCCCTGAAAAAAAACTCCTTGTCATGTTCCCATTTTAATACCAGACCAGCCTCTTCTATCGAAAACTTTAACCATACCGATTCCATCACATCACGATCTTGTTGAATATAAGCATGCGCTTGTGTGGAGGCGGAAAGCAACTGACCCTGATACCATAGAAAAATGATACAGAAAGGAGTCACCAAACTGAAGAAAAGGATCGAAGAAAATATGAATTGCTTTTTCAACATTGTGCAGTGCTGCAAAAATAGCCAAAATGAAATATTCTTTCGCCCTTATTAATACTAGCCTTGAAACCCATCCATGGCCCTTTGGCATCAGTTGTCACATAAATCGTCGAATACCAGGAAAGCCTGGAAATGTACAGATCGTAAAGGTATAAAAGCGCCTTATAGCCTTTCTTTTGCTCTTGCCTTATACTCGAACAAAGGAAACAAATCCACGTCTGCCGCGCCCGGAACACCATCTGGAGAATACTCAAAGGGCTCATCAATATCTTTGATGAGGCGAAGCATGTAAACAAAAATCTGCGTAATAAAACAAACAATAATGATTCGAACTAATTCACTTTCAAACTTACCTATCATTAATAAACAAATGATGACCAATGCCAAAACTTCAAGCAGGGCATAACCGGTAGAGAGAAAATTCGTTTTTCGAATAACATTGACCCTCGAAAATGTTTTTCTCAGGTTATTCTGTTCACTCAATACTTTGGAAGCTGCCGGGCCTGTTCCCACCGTCTCCAATGCAAGCGCAATGTCCGTGATGCCATTAATCTTATGAAACACCTCTTCCGTGGAGCAGCTTTTTGTAAACCAATTTATAATGGAAGAAGTGACCTCAAACAGTTGTTTTTTTTGCGCTGCGAAATCAAATCCACCTTTAAATCTGTAGCTGAGGGTCATCGAATCTTCTATGGACTCCAATATTGATGACAGCTCACTCGGGAGTTTCTCACTTTCCTTATAATCTGACATTGTTCCGGCCACCATAAAACCAATCAGAAACAATCCGCCGGTAATCACCAGTCCGATATCCGAGAACTTAATAAGACCATCAAATCCCACAATATGCACCAACACCAACTTGACGACAAGAATTAATAATGTAACAGGAAGTGTTGTTATCATCAACTTCCATTTTATAGACTTGATTTTCATAGGACTGCTTTTGTGAGTTAAGTCCAGTACAAACTGTACTGTTTCTTAAAAATAGAAATTTACTTCCACAAATGCTCGGCGTATGAAAATTCTCGTCTGTAATCTAATGGCAGTAAGTCTTTTGGACCTGGCTAAATCAGTACCATTAATTAAGTCAACCCATATTTTAAAGGCTAAGACAGTTTAATGAATATGCACTTTTAACTTAGAATTTATGACACCCCATCATCTGCAATCGATGGATTGAACTATCAAGATCATCATTGATGGCATTTCCCGATTTTCGGGAGCAAAACGGACATGCATGAATATCCCCTGCCGTGTCTATATATAAGCTTCTATCTCCGGCAGCCAGACACCCCATTCGCCTTTGATGATAGCCATGATAACTTACAGGTGGAAAATCCAGGTATTTATCATTGTAATTCATTTCCAGATAGAAGGTATCCAGTATGTGCTCCTGCTCCTGATCTAATCTAACATCCCTGTCTCTATAACGTCCGGTGGCCCGCGGTTCAAGAATCTGTACAAATGAAACTCCCATTTGCTTTGCTATTTGCATATATCGTAGGAGATTATCTGCTGTGATAAATGAGTTGGTGACACAAATTGAAAACGCAGTAACGAGCTTTACTGTCGTTGAATTTCTTGCTGCCTCCAATGCCCAGTCATATGCATCCTTATACCCTCTGAACTTGTTATGCTCCTCCGGTATAAAATGGTCAAGGCTTATCATGACACCGGTAAGGCCGGCCTCCTTTAAAGACAATGCGTTCTCTAAAGTTAGCTTAAAGCCGGAAGTCAATATCCAAAAATCAGTGCTTTCCTTTCCCAGACGTACTATTTTTTCGACATCATGTCTTCTAACCATTGGCTCTCCACCGGATAAATGAATTTGAGAAACACCGATATCCTGAAACTTTCTGACTATAGATTGTAAGTCAGGCAAAGTCAGTTTTTCTCCTTTATTCAGTTCGTCCCATGCATAACAATGTTCGCAAGCAAGCGGACATTTGTTGGTCACCGCTAAATAAATGTTGTTTAAACGATTTGATTGCCCTTGAAGTGGCAATAATCTGGCAAGCTCTGCCTGAATGAATTGGTGAAATATCTTTGATGGCCAACCGGGAATATATAAACCCCAATAATATTTTCCATCCACCTTCACAAGCTTGCGTATCCGACGCTGCCCCATCAAAGACCTCCTGTGTATGTCTAAGCCCTTTAATATGAACCTCCATTTATTCGGATGAATAGCATGCTGCAGTACTAAATAGAATATTTCAAAACGGATTAATAGCTCAACCATATTTTTCTCCCATCCCGATACAATTCTTTGTCTTCTGACAGTCAGAGGCGCGCAATCTTCATGAAACATTTTACTCTTCGACGCTGAAGACAATTCTATTGGATTAATTATATTAATTTCCATCGCTTGAGGTTATAGTTTCTTTAAATAACTGTGGCTTACTAATAAATGCATTGTATTCCCTTTTCGAAAACTTTGGAAAAGCACCTGCTTGTTTAAAGGACATAAGCGTTAAGTAATCAGGAATGTTTTTATAATATCGGATATATTCATAGTACCCGCGACTATGCAAGAAAACTGATTGTATCTGCTCACCAACAGGTTTCTGATAAGGATAAATAATGTTTACATGATTGCCGGCATCAGGCTGGACTAAATAATTAGTATCTACAGCCAACAAGGAAGAGGAGACCTCCTGTCCATTTTCATCGATTGCTGAACTTGCTGCAACATGCGAAATTGACAAAGGAATATTTGAAGAGAAGTCAATAGCCGCATAATCTATTTCCCAAAACATAAATCCACATTCCAGTTTAACCCTGACTTTATCTCCACTCACGTCTGATAGATCCAGTGGCATGACCATTTCACGGGAGGCTAAAGGTCCTACAACTTGAAAGTAATCGACAAACTCCCATCCTTCTGATGTCTCAATATAGATGGATAGTGGTATGCCTTGATCAAGCATCCATTGGTATATCCTGTCCGAAGGAACACTTTTCTGGTTTTCAGAAAATGTGTTATACCAGGTTCCGAACTTCTCATTAAACTTTCCATAAATGTAATCCAGCCAATAGGAGTTCTTTGCGTTAATAACCAATTTAGCCTCAGTACTCAATAAGGGTTTTTCAAAGGTCATTGTCAGGCTATTTACTTCTTTCCCTGAAAGATTATCATCATTAAATAAATAGGCACTACTATCCTTTGAGCATACCAACGCCGTATACTCAACTCCATTCTCTGCCATAACTAAAGCAGGCGTTTTTGGATCAGACAGCGTTTGCAATTTTCCATTCTTATCAAACAGAACCCTAACAGAATCAGGATGTTCGACAACCATTAATTCCGCAAGATTTGTATACTGTCTTTCGAGAAGTTCGTTTGCAATCTCTACACGAAATTCGCCTTCAACAGGAGCAAATCCCGGTAGCGGCATATAATCATCCCGCTCCAGTGATGGATAAATAGCGCCACCAAACATTTCACCCACAAAATGCCTGGTTATTCCGTCATGGACGTATACAAAGGGACAAGAGCTTTTGGTCAATGCAGCCACAACAAGTATAATAACAACTACAGCCGCTACGGCACCAACTGCTGTACCAAAATTTGCAACCGCATTTTGTTCAGTATCACTATCATACATTTCAATACTACTAATGGCCTCAAGCGGGATCATTATACCCCCGTCCTGCCTTTCCATATATTGAGAAATATAAAAGTGAACTTCATAGGTTGGAGAGTGAAACTTTTGCTGATGATATGTTTCTTCAGCGGTTTGACCCAATCTGTTTCCACCTGATCTTATTCTATTTGTTTTGGAAGTATCCGTTGTCAAATAACTCTTGTGATATTCAGGAAGTTGCTCCAAATTGCCCGATAATTCTTCCCTATCACCATCCAGCACAATATTGGTCATATGCCATACTTTTTCTCCATGATGCAATATGAAATACCTGGAATTCTGCTCAATCTGACTCTCTATCGATGCAATGGATTTCACTTGTGTAACCTTATAGTAGGAACCACAACCAATAATGAAATTGATATATACGATTAGCATTCCTATTGCTATGATATGCATGTACTTTCTCATTATCTCTATTTTGATTTTTAAAATAAATATTTTTTACACCAAATGAACTAAAACCTGTATCCTGCCATTACATCAATAGAGAAAGGAATTCCGAACAAGTATATTGGTTGAACAAAGCCACCTGTTCCCATTACAAATGAAGTAGATATTTTGAAGTGTTTGCCACTCAAAAAATATAACCCTGTATTTACTGAAAATCCGGAATAAATATTGGGAGAGTTACGATATTTATAATAATAATTAGAATAATAATTAAACGAATATTTTCTGATGTTCACATAGTAAGTCATCCCTATCAAAAAGCCTTTTTTGCCTTGCCTGTATGGATAAAAATTAATACCCAAACCCGTACCTAAACTCTTTGCTTGTGTTGCCCTTTCTTTCCCTGAAATTGCAAATGATAGAGGCACCTTAACACCAACGACTTCAGATAAAAACCTATGTTCATACCATATAGTCACTTGCCCAGAAAAGAAATCTATAGCATTCAGGGCAATAAAATTTCTTCCAAATTTATAGGCAAAAGGCTTGGGCAAAACTTCCAATTGTTTTGTTTCAACAAGTCCTTCATACTTAAATTCTTTTTCTACACCCGTTTCGTATACTACCCTTCTTACATCATCCTTACTGATAACATAAGTAAAACCATCAGGGAACTCAAAAAGCTTATACTTTAGCTGAGAAATATTTATCTCTACAATGCGTACTAAATAAATGGAATCATTTCTCAAAAAAAGTGAGTCCTGAGCATTTGCAAATTGGATTGATGCAATTGAAATTAGTATGTAAAATATAGCACGCATGATTGCCTTATGTGATTTGTAGATAACCAGTAATGACACAAATCAAATTCTACTTCAAAAAGACTAATTTTTACTGAGAAAATAAATACTGATAAATCATGATTTTTAAGCCTTCTAAGGTTTGAAATACATAACCAGGGATAAATTCCGCCATTTGACCAATCAGCGATTCGCATAACGATTATTGAAGACTGCTGCATTTTTTTTACGGGGAGAGGTGACAATTCAGCATGGCACCTTGCTATAGACGCCGGTTTTGCAGCCTCATCAGAATCAGATCCTGACCTTTACAATGGCCTGATAAGCTAATTTGATTAAACGATTACAAATTATGCATCCGCTAATGTTCCTCTCAGCTAACTTGCCATACGTGAATGGGACGGATTTGCTCTGGAAGATGATCCCACCAAGCAACTGTTACAAAAAGACTACTCCTCCTGGAACGTGTTTGTATTTTCCTTAATGACTAACGATGCTATAGACGCCATCAGAACCAATTTCATTTTTTCATCCAGATTTCGGTTTACATTAGTACTCAATAATGCTTAAATACACCCTCCTTCCACCGCCCGCTTCATGAGGCCGGCCGTATTGGTAACTTCCCACTTATGGATGATATTCTGTCGGTGGGTATCGACGGTAGCTTTTGATATACAAAGGGCATTGGCAATTTCTTTACTGCTCATGCTATTAAAAAGCATATAAGTGATTTGATTTTGGCCAGTTTTGACAAAAACTTGATTTTCTTCACTATATATGTTTTCGGAAACCTGTATCCTAATCCAAACTAAGAAGCAAAGCATAAAGTAAGACAACTGCGAATGGCACGGCAATTACCACAATCAATCCAGCATTAATAATGGAGTCTGTTTTATTAATTATTTTACAATCACATGGCTTCAAAATCGATGATATTTTAATAATAGCCTGCTCATTTTGCTCCATTTGGTAATCAGAAACACAGAAAACAATTGTTTCTTCCATAAGCTGCCTTTTAGCTAATTCAATTTCACTATTTTCAGTTTCCTTTTTCCGTATTTTAAAATAATTATTCGGAAGTGGTTCTAATGCCCCAAGGATACTGGTTTTGTCTTCAGATAATGAGGCTCCTCTCAGATACCACATGTTATTCTTTTGATGAATTAAAAAATGCCTTTGCTCATCTAGTTTTTGTTGTATAAAAGCTGCATCATAGGTTTCTATTCCAGCCTTACCCGCAACACCCATCAGCGTATATGTTTTAGGCGAGCATCCGATCGTCAGGTTCATGGTGATCAACGCCAGAAAAACAGAAATTGCAGAACGATACGTTTTCATATAAATTCATTTTTCAAATTATTATCTTTTTCAACCCCATTACTACTAGCTCAAAGTAAGATTAAACCTTGCCCAAAAACCATAGTGATACATCATGAGTTAATCCTTATTAAGAAAAGGTTCAAAAGCCAACATGACTAAATTTAGTTTTTTCGATAGCTCATTATCCTCAGATACATCCTTCTTCCACCGCTCGTTTCATAAGACCGGCGGTATTGGTTACCTCCCACTTGTGAAGGATATGCTGTCTGTGCGTATCAACTGTTGCTTTTGAGATATAAAGCGCTCCTGCAATCTCCTTACTACTCATCCCATTAAAAAGACAATGAACGATTTGCTTTTCCCTGGCCGTAATTGAAACTCGTTTGGGCTGTACCGCATTTATTCTTTTATGTGCCTCATGACAAAGATCTTGTCGATCAGGTGAAAAAGTGATATCGACATTATTCGGTTTGCAGGTAGTGACCAAAGCTGTCACATCTTTCAGGGTGGTAATGCCAATGGAAGGCATTCCAAATTCATCACATGCAAGAATGGATGTTTTACGGATATAAAAAAGTCTTCCTTTCTCTTGATGGTCCAACTGCACCAAAATGGATGAAATAAAGTCAAAAGGCTGAAGCATACAGTCCATGGAGAGTTTAAAGATTACGCGGTCCATTCTTTTTATATGCTCCAAATCTTCAGACAACATACATTTGGTAATAAGGCTAAACTTTACTTCCTCAGTACCAAAATCCAGATGTAAGTTTTCTTCGAATATGGGAGTCCCAGGAGACGATATTCGAAAAACTGTAAAATAATCAGGTTGCAATAAGTGGACTAACGGAGATCGGGCCGTTAAATGCTTCCAACCGTATTGTGGCGCATGTAAGCTGAGCAGTTTGAAGTCACCAAATCTGACTTCGGACGGATGAGA
>JAHEAR010000007.1:125507-132244 GCA_024642665.1 Bacteroidota bacterium | reverse complement strand
CCAGACCACAAAAAAGCCACGAAATTTGATTCCAATGTAGTGCATAGCGAAACACAGGCTTCCACCACTGTTTCGAAGTGACACTTTCTTTTTTGCAATTAGTGACTTTTGCATTTCCACAACTTATCCAGAACTCACTCTCGCCTCTGTTATTATGCATATGTCAGTGCCTTTGCCACAGCTTTTCGGGTAACTCACCCCTGCCCCCTCTCTTAGTACATTGACTATTCTACCAAAAATGATTTTGCTAAAGAGAGGGGGCGGGGGTGATTTGCCCATAGATCTGTAACTACCCTACCTCACGGAAAGAGAGGGGGCGGGGGTTAGTTCCCCGATAACCTACTCCCCGATCGGAGTCTGCAACATCAACGACCTGTTCTCCGCAAAATCATATAAAGTCAAACCACGCAGTTCGTATAGTGACATCCAGAATTCACGAACAGCCTGAAGATAAGCTCTTCGAGAACTTTCCTGATCGGACAGGGCTAAGTTGAGATCTGTAATGGATATTTTCCCGATTAGATATCGCTGATAGGTTATTTCATATCGCTTACGTGCCGCTTCCTGATATCGTCCTGCGATCTCTGCATTGCGACGTACTAAATCAAATTGTTGTGCACGAAGTACTACTGTGCGCTTAAAATTTTCTCTTTCCTGATCCACCTGCCGTTGCTCTAAGTCAAGATTGGCGAGTGCCACTTCGCGACGCGCTTTTGATTTGCCCCAATCAGCAATGGGCACTGACAAGCCTACTGTCACTACTTCCTGATCAATCAAATCGCGATAGACACTATTTAATTCAGCACCGGTCTGCGTCAGACCAAAACTCCCTTGTATACTTGCCCTGACTCCATTGTCTCCTTTGGCACGCTGCACATCCATATTAGCCTCGATCAACCGGCGATCAAAAGAGACAATATTACTTCTGTTATTCATTGCATACGCCAAAGCTTCCTTTTCATCAATGATGACTTCCGGCAGGTCATAAGGAGGCACTAAATCAAATTGAATATCTCCCTGCAAATCCAAAAAATCTCTCAACTGCTCTGCATTGGTTTGCATCTCTAATTGTGCTGCGGCTAATCTTGTTTCAGCCTGCATGGCATTTAACTCCACCTGCAATAAATCAGTCTCTGCAATTTTACCTACTTCATATCGACCTCTTGATAAAACCAGCAACGTATCTGCATTCGCTTTATCACGCTCAGCGGCTTGCGCATCCAACTGACTAATCAGTAAATTAAAAAAATACCCTGCAGCCTGATTCGCTACAGATTCCATTTGTTCAGAATATAGTTTCTCACTTTCCAGATAGCGCAAGGGTTCAATCTTTCGCTGCCATTTTAAATCGTTGAATTGAAATAGCGGCTGTACAAATCCAAAGTTTATTGGATTGGAGAGATAAGATATTGCCGCAGGATTCCCGTCTGTGGCGAAGATATCAAGTCGGCTAAGTCCAGTGTTAAGAAAAACAGTTCCGCCGGTTGCTGCAACACTCTGCGTCAGCCCGACATTCATACTGTTATTCATGTAGGCGCGCTCCACGTATATAATTTGTCCACCGGGCTGTGTCACCCCCTCGATAGAGCGATTAAACAACGGAAGTGTATTGGCATTAAAAAGAATATTTGGTTTGTAATCCGCTAAAAAGGATTGATGTGTCCAATAGTTTCGCTTCCAACGCGTAGAAGCCAGAAGAGCATCAGGTGCATCACTTTGAGCCAGCTTAACTACTTCATCCAGGTCGAGTGTATAGGTGTTTTGTCCCCATACATTTTGACATTCGGTCAATGGCAGGAGTCCACAGAAAAGAAAAACAGATAGTAAACGAATTTTCATCATCAAGCTTTTAGGCCGTGTAATATTGTATGTAATGAAACTACTATTAAGTAGTTATGATCAGCTTTTGAATCATGATAGGATGTAATTCGCTAGTCTGTACGCAGTGCTTCGATTGGATCCAGCTTTGCAGCTTTTTGTGCCGGAAAAATTCCAAACACTAATCCGATCGTGGCAGCAACACCAAAAGACAAAACAATGGACCACCATGATATCACCGTTGGAATTTCGGCAGAAGTCGATATTGCTTTTGCCGCAACAATCCCAAGCACTACGCCTAACACACCACCTATAGCACTGACCAGTACTGCCTCTATCAAAAATTGAATAACGATATCTTTATGGGTAGCCCCCAGCGAACGACGCAATCCAATTTCCCTGATTCTTTCATACACCGAAGCAAGCATAATATTCATAATACCTATGCCTCCAACCAATAATGAAATACCCGCAATCACTGCTAATACAAAATTGAACATGTCCTGCGTCTTTTGTTCCTGTTGTAAAAGTAATTCCGGTATTTCCATATCAAAATCAACAATATCACCATGCCTTCTTTTCAATAATCGGGCAGTCACATCTGCTGTAGATTGCAGATACTTTGATTGATCGACGCGCACTACGATTCGATCAATTTGATGAACCTCTGCATCCTCGTTATCATTACTTCTTCCCCGCTGTCCGAGATCATCGCTTTTGATCACTGACCGATCCCCGAATCGAATCAACGAAACATCCAAAGGAATAAATATGTCAGAATTCAAATCGCGTAGTCCCAGAGAAACCAGTGCTTCTTTTGCTGCTATTCGTTTGTCCAACACCCCAATGATGGTAAAGTAATTATTACCACATTTGATGGACTGGCCTATCGGATCACGTCCACTGAATAATTTTGTTTCAACATTTTTACCAATAACACATACAGGCAACGCATTATCCAAATGCTCATTTGTAAAAATGGTTCCCTTGTAGGTAGTTAATTGATTGAGTTCAAAAAAACTATTGGTGATACCCACACATCGGATATCCAGAATTTTACCGTTGTATAATGCTTTAGTCTGTCGAATAACTTCAGGGCTAACGAGGTCTACTGAGGACAAACTACTTATCACCTCAATATCAGATTTGGACATTCCCGGTGCCCAGGGCTTTAGTTGATTATCGTTGCCATTGGT
Organism: Bacteroidota bacterium; assembly: GCA_024642665.1. GTDB lineage: Bacteria > Bacteroidota > Bacteroidia > Chitinophagales > Saprospiraceae > Opimibacter. Next base: position 129,230 of record JAHEAR010000007.1, on the reverse strand, counting down.
TGAAGCAGTGGATTCCTCTGATGCATCCGCAGCACTATTTTTATCCATTGCTTTATGCGTGAAAACAATATTGTTGGTGCCAATCAGGCGCATCTGATCCAATATAAATTGTTTTGCACCTGTACCTATAGCCAACATGGCAATCACAGCAGCGACGCCAAAGACTACCCCTAGCGCAGTGAGAATACCTCGCAGCTTGTTGACCAAAACACTTTGGATAGCAATATTTAATATAAACAGGTATCGCTCTATCATGAGGATCAGAATCAGGGATAAGGTCAGAAAAAGATTACTGTTGTTCCACCCTCATCATCAGTAGGTCTGTCCTCAGACTTAATCGTTTTAGAAAAATCAGATTGGATTTTCATTCGGGTGGCCAATTCGCTCTCCACTTTTTCTTTCGCAGTCTTCTTGGCTGATGAATCCAAATACATAAATCCTAGTTCCTCAGCATTCGTCGGTGTATTTAATATCACCTGATCACCGGACTGAAGACCAGCTGCAATGCAAATGGAAATATCATTTGAAGGTCCGGTCACTACTTCCTGTTTAGTGATCCCGCCTTTGGTTTTTCGATAGACAAAACTCACACTATCTACTTGAATCGCTTCGAGGGGTACCTGAAGGGATGAAGGGATCGAATCAACTAAAATAGATATGCCAGTAGTCATCGCCGGTCGCAACAGGGAGTCAATGGAATTTAACAAGACAATCACTTCAAAAACCTTGGTATCAAAATTTCGGACCTGCTCCCCTATATTGGCCTTGGTTAAAACCATACCGGAAAATTCTTTACCCGGAAAAGCATCAATCGTAATCTTCGCTTTCTGCCCGGGCATCACTTTAGAAATATCCACTTCGTTGATATACGCCTTGGTAATCATTTCACTCAAATCGGGAAGTTCTGCGATAACCGGATCCCATGCAGAAACCTGACTTCCGGCCTGCCGCTTGCCATTCCAATCTCTTGTATAAATCACCATTCCCGGTTTCGGCGCCGTTACTGTCATTTTATCCTGCAACTCCTCCAGGCGATTTAGTTTTATCTCCTGTTGGCGAAAAGAAGCATTGATTTCCTCAATTTTAGCAATTGATTTCTCTTTCGTTAATAGCAGTTTAGATTCCAGCTGATTAAGATCACGTTCAGCACGCTCTAAGTCCAATTTTGCCTGCTGAATCACGGCCTGAGGCTCATACTTACTCAACTCAAGCGATAATTCCTTCTCCTTCATGGAAAAACGAATATTGATCAACTGATCTCTCAACCCTCTCATCTCGATGGCCGTATCGATCTTTGCCTGATCCAACTGTGTCAAAATCTTGTCAATCTCTACCTGTGATTCTTTAATCTTGCTGTCCATTTCCGTACGATCCAGAGAAGCAACAAACTGACCTTCTTTAACGACCGTACCCTCCGGTACTAAATTAGCGATGGTCAATTGATATAGGCCTACGGATCGAAGACCGCCGGGGCCTTTGATTTTCTCAGATCTTCTCGCCATTAATTCACCTGGAGCATGGATATCGACAGCCATAGGTGCCTCCCTGACTTCAGCCAGCAAATTATCTACTGTAGTTTTTTTATCCGTTTCTCTGAAGAAGAAATAGGCCCCCAGAAGCAAAATTGGGATTCCTATATATATAAGTAGTTGGGGTCTCTTCATAAAGGCAATTTGAGAAATAATTGATTTTCAATGCATTGAAAACTCAAATTAAATTGTTTTTATTGTCATTTTACAATGGAATGCATTATTTAACCTGATGTTAACCTCCAATGTTCAAACAAAATGCAATGATCAGTACGATTCGCTAATTGAATTGTAGCTTTGTCACTACAACCAAATGTCCATCATGAAACAAATAATAAATTTTTCTGCCGGCCCATCCATTCTCCCACAACCGGTATTTAAAGAAGCTTCTGAAGCAGTCCTGGATCTCAATGGAATAGGACTTTCTATTCTTGAAATCTCCCACCGATCGCCCCAATTTATGGAGATCATGGACGAAGCAAATGCTTTAGTCAGGGAATTGATCGGACTGACTGATGACTATGAAGTATTGTTTTTGACCGGAGGCGCCAGTACCCAGTTTTTTATGACGGTGATGAATTTATTACCGGACGGAAAAAAAGCAGCCTATGTGGATACAGGCTCATGGTCCGTCAAAGCGATTAAGGAGGCCAAAATCCTTGGACAGGTAGATGTGATCGCCAGTGCGAAAGAGAGTAATTATACGAATATCCCCAAAGGATACACTATAGATCCGGGCTATGAGTTTCTACATACGACCAGTAATAACACAATTTTTGGAACACAATTTCAGGAATGGCCGGATAGTCCGATTCCAATGGTTTGCGATATGTCTTCTGATATATTTTCAAAACCCATTGAGGCTAGTCGATTTGGATTAATCTATGCCGGCGCACAAAAAAATCTTGGCCCTGCCGGTGTTACACTAGTCATCGTTAGAAAAGATATGTTAGGAAAAATCAATCGCGAACTCCCGACGATGCTCAAATATCAAACCCATATCGATGGTGGTTCAATGTACAATACACCACCGGTATTCCCCATCTATGTGAGCATGCTGACCATGCGCTGGCTCAAAGAAAATGGTGGTTTGGAAACCATTCAAAAAGTGAATGAACGGAAAGCCAAACTTCTTTATGACGTCATCGACGAGATTCCTTTTTATTTGGGCCATAGTGTTCCGGAAGATCGCTCACGCATGAATGTCACGTTTAATCTTGCAGATGATGCTCGAAGTAAAGACTTCCTGTCCTACTGTGAAGAAGCCGGTTGCAGTGGCTTGAAAGGACATAAATCAGTCGGCGGATTCCGTGCTTCTATTTATAATGCGATGCCTGAATCCGGTGTTAAGACATTAGCAGAACTTATGAAATCTTTTGCCCTGACACATGCTTAATCGACAGACACGTACATCCCTTCGTTGGAAAGATATTCACCTGCCCCTATTGATTATTGAGGAAAAACGAGTAGATGCACGTGTTTCGATTGGCAAAAGTTCTGCGTACCTCCGTATCCCGTACACTGCTCCTAAAGCTTTTAAACACGAGAAATTAATCTGGGCTAAAAAATGGTTGCTGGAAACCCTCACCGAAAAACCGGAGATGGCGCAGCGCTGGAAGAACAAAGAATATCGCTCCGGACAGGTGATCAAAACCGTGTTTAAAAATTTTGTTCTCGAGCTCACAACCAATAAAGCAAAGTCCACCGGTACGGTGCACACTAAAGGAAATCAATTGGTACTCGCACTGCCGAAACTTGAGGAGAACGATTACTTCACGCATGATTTTGTAGCAACATTAATTTCAAAAGGCATCTCTGCTGATCTGCATCCTGAATTTTCAGCACGTGTCCATGGATATAATCGACGCTACTATAATGAAGGTATCAAAGACATCAAACTTAAATATCTGCATAGCCGTTGGGGCAGTTGTGCCTATAGTGGAAATTTAAATTTCTCTTCAAAAATTTTGCTGGCTCCGATGCATGTTATGGATCATATCATCATCCACGAACTTGCCCACCTTAAAGAAATGAACCACAGCGCCCGCTTTTGGAAATGGGTGGAAAAAGCAGATCCGAATTATAAGAAACATGAAGCGTGGCTGAATACGCATGGGGATAAGCTTGACTTTTAAACGTAGAGCATGGAGCATGGGGCATGGGGCAAAGAGTGAGTGGTGAATCGTGAGTAGTG
>JAHEAR010000007.1:92451-125407 GCA_024642665.1 Bacteroidota bacterium | reverse complement strand
GTAGAATAAAAACTCCTAAACAAATAAACTATTAATCGGTTATACCCATAAATCCATCACCCATCACTCCATAAAAAACACACTATCGTGAAAAACATTTTCCTTCTGTTATTGGTCATCTCTTTTTCTTACACCGGTTGTGCCCAATCCGGGCAGCTGAAAAACAAACAAGGCATGGAAAAAGATGGTGCTCAGGACAACCCCTTTTACTCCCGAACAGATACAGTAAAACTTCATGTGAGCAATGCAGAGTGGAAAAAAATTCTTCCGGAGGATGTATATCAGGTAGCGAGAGAACAAGGCACGGAACGCGCATTTACCGGAGAGTACTGGGACTATACCGGAATCGGTACCTACTATTGCCGTGTATGCGGAAATGCATTGTTTCGGTCCGAAGGAAAATTTGCAAGTGAGTGTGGATGGCCAAGTTTCTTCGAACCAATTCGAACGACGGCCGTTACTTACAAATCAGATAATTCCTATAACATGAAACGCATAGAAGTTAAATGCGGGCGATGCGATTCACATCTTGGACATATCTTCGATGATGGCCCACCACCGACGTACAAGCGCTTTTGTATGAATTCTGTTGTACTCGAATTTGAAGAAAACTAATTAAACTATCCGGGACCTGCGCTTGTTTCAAGATGTCATAACTTTGTTCCATTATGGAAGAATTGAATCTGACATCCTATACCAATCAAATTGCTGAAAAACTGGCTACTTATAAAGCAGCAGGTAAAAAAGCATTCGTCAGCTCATCTTTCCAATCCCATAGCCTGCCTCTCTTACACATCATCAGCCGATTTGCACCGGAGATCCCCGTTTACTTTTTGAATACCGGTTTTCACTTTCCGGAGACCATGGAATTTCGCCATGTCATCGGTGACCGGTTTGGTATACAAATCATTGATGTTTCTTCACCGGTTTCTAAGGCAGGGCAACGCGATGGACAAGGCAAGTTTTTCTTCGTCAACAATCCAGATCATTGTTGCTATCTCAATAAGGTATTACCAATGGAACCTGTTATCGCCCAACATGATATCTGGATCAATGGTGTACGACGGGACCAGACTAAATTCCGATCTACCTTGCAGGAAGAAGAAACAATGGGCGAAGGCAAACTTCGCTATCACCCGATGCTAGACTGGACGTCCAAAATGATCTGGGATTACCGAAAAGAATTTAATCTCCCGGAACATCCCCTCGAAGCAAAAGGCTACCTCAGCATCGGTTGTATGCCCTGCACCCGTTCCTTTGCAGAAAATCAGGAATCCCGAGAGGGTCGATGGGCCGGTATGTCAAAAGAAGAGTGCGGGATCCAAACCGAATTTGTCAAAGGATCATCAGATACCAAAGCAAAACAACCATGAACATACTTATCACCGGCGGTGCCGGATATATCGGCTATAGTGTCGTCAGGCAACTTCTTGAGAAGGTAGGGAAAGTTCATTCCATCACAATCTATGACAATCTATCACGAAGTAACTTTAGCTTTTTTACGGAAGCTAAATTTGATCATAAGCCGGTCAAATTTATTCATGGGGATATCCTCGACGGAAGGAGTCTTCAAAAAGCTTTGGAAGGAATAGACTGCGTCGTTCATCTTGCCGCGAAAGTGACTACTCCCTTTGCGGATTCTGATGCACATTCGTTTGATCAGATCAATCACTGGGGGACCGCACAACTGGCATACGCGATCGAAAAATCATCCGTCTCAAAAGTCATTTACATGAGCAGTATCTCGATCTATGGGAATCATGCGGAGCCGGTCGATGAAGAAGCCATTCCACAGCCCCATTCGTTTTATGGCAGATCAAAATGGGAAGGGGAGAAGCAAATCAATGTGCTGAAGCGAAACTGCGAAGTGATTATCCTTCGATCAGGTAATGTATATGGGTATAATCCGTCTTACCGAATTGATGCTGTAGTCAATCGTTTTTTATTTCAGGCCAACTTCCTGGGCAAGATCACCATCAATGGAAGCGGAGACCAGCACAGAAGCTTTATTCATGTGGACAAATTGGCCTCAGTAACCACCGCGGCTGTGGAAGGTCATGTCTTGCCTGGAGTGTATAATGTAGTGGAGCACAATTATAACATCAACGAAATAGCTGAAAAAATTCAGGCGATGTATCCGGGCCTTGATATTATTCATGCCAATTATAATATCCGGATGAGAGATATGATCACATCCACCCCATGTAAGGTTTGGAGCCAGATCGAACTGCCTTCTGTCCCCTTTGTGACAGAACTGCATGACTTTCAATCGCGCTTTTCATTTTAACCAACTGTAAATTAGATTATTACATATATCTTTTTCCTGTTTGACAGATGTTTTTGACAAAGTACACTGATTTTCAAGCCTTTGAATTGGAATCGATCGAAAATCTTACCTAATTAATAGCTATCTTTGCAGCCCTTTTGAGCAATTAGTGCTCATGTGGAACATTGTTTTTGATGACCTTAGGATAAACGTAATCAATGAGTACAAAAAAACGCGTGCTTTTCCTGACACAGGAAATGTCTCCCTATACCGATTTAACTGAAATTTCCGCCCTTTTAAAGATCCTTCCCTTATTTACACAGGATAATGGTATGGAAATCAGGGTGTTAATGCCTCGTTTTGGGAGCATCAACGAACGCAGACATCGTTTGCATGAGGTCGTCAGACTATCCGGTATGAATATTATCATCGATGATGATGATTATCCATTAATTATCAAGGTTGCTTCCCTTCCGGGTGCGCGCCTTCAGGTATATTTTCTTGATAATGAGGAGTTTTTTAAGCGAAAATTCATTTTCGAAGATGGCGCTAAAAAGCTATACGCAGACAACCAGGATCGCATGGTCTTTTTCTGTAAAGGCGCTGTGGAGACCGTTAGAAAATTTGGCTGGGCACCGGATATCGTGCATTGCCATGGCTGGATGACCTCACTGGTGCCTTTATATCTAAGAACCGCCTATAAAGATGATCCGCTTTTCAAGAAGAGTAAGATCATTTATTCGCTTTATAACCAATCGCTTGAAAGCAATTTCAAGAAGGACTTTTTTACCAAAGCCTCCATCAACAATCTTCAGCCAAAAGATCTGGAGGCATACCAAAATGGTGATGGTCACGTTAATCTCCACAAAGGAGCGATCGAATATTCAGATGCTTTAATCCAGGGGACAAAAGATCTTGATGCAGCGCTCGCAAAGGAAGCAAAAGCCTCCAAAAAACAACTGCTCCCATTTCAGGAGCAGGATGATTTATTGCAGGTTTATTTCGATTTATATAAAGAGCTAATGGGCTAACATTAGTTTTTCGAAACACGGGTAGTATTTTCGCATATGCACATTAGACTTTTTTCTGCCTTTTGTCTGTTTATCATTCTTTCATGCAGTAAGCCGGTGTCTATTGGCTCTGAATTTTTAGATGACCAGAAGGCTTCACTGAATTATGTTGACTCTTTTGACCTGTCGTTTTTTACTGAGGTCACAGATAGTATAATTGTACATAGCAATAGTACCAGTCGTCAACTTTTCAGCTATTTGTGCGGCAATATAGAAGAACCTGTTTTTGGACGATCTACTGCTGATATGTACTTTCAGCCATTACTGCCGGGAGTGGCAACTGCACTGCTTGGATCCACACTCGATTCTGTAGTGCTTCAACTCCGTTACGATTCTTTGTACACCTATGGCTCATTGGATGAACCGGTGACACTGGAAGTCTATCGAATGATGGAAAACCCTCCATTTGTAGCGGACTACTATTCCAATCATCGTTTTCTGACAAGTCCGGAACTTTTAGGGTCTGTAACTTTTGTACCAAATGTGCGCGATAGCGTAACGATCATCAGACCAAATGATACAACTAAAGTTGCCCCTTGCATTCGCATTCCACTCGATGTGATGTTAATGCAGGAAATCACGCAACAGGATACCGCAACGCTTTCCAATCAGGATAGTTTTCTGCATTATTTTAATGGCCTGTATGTCAAAATGACCGGCGCCACGAATACCATGCTCAGCTTTAATCTGGTTAATGCCACCAGCGGGTTATCTTATTATTATGATAAAGGAACCGTCGAGGACCAGGAATTTAGATTTGTCATCACGTCCGGCAGTGTTAAAACTGTTCATATGGAGCATGATTACACTGGTTCAATGGTAGAGAGTGCGCTAGGCACTGACGAAGAAAAAGATTTTTTTTACTTCCAGGGCTTATCCGGTGTCCGCACTAAAATGCTTCTGGAAGGATTGGATACCCTTGGAGTCGCAATCATCAATCAGGCTCAGATTGAATTATTCTGTTCCTTTCCCGACGGTGATTTGCCTGACCTATATCCTCCTGTAGTTAGTTGTGTGACCCAGGAAAATGATGATGAAGATGGAATCATCAATTCGGAGGATGTGATGTCCGCGCTTAGCCTTACCGGTAGCAGCAGCACCACCAGTTCCTATTACCTGCTCTATGGTGGAAGATTAACTGAAATCGAAGCAGGACCTCCCGCAGTTTACAAATACAAAATGAATGTTACGCTGCAGGTCAATAGCATCTATAAAGGAGAAATTGAAAATGTCATATATTTCAATCCATTTGCAAAAGGGAACTTACCCAGTCGATCAGTCATTTATGGCCCGGATCACCCCATGTATGCTCCCCGATTAAGTGTGGCCTATACCAAAATTAATTAAGTGATATAGTGAAGATATCTGAACTCATTACTGCGAATGCATGTTTCGATAAAGGGCTCAGATACATAGACCCTCTTCAATATTTCAACTTTTGTAATTCTATAATATTATGTGCGGAATAGTCGGATATATTGGTCCTCGTCCTGCGTATCCAATACTGATACAAGGATTGAAGCAATTAGAATACAGAGGCTATGATAGTGCCGGTGTTTCTCTCTTGGGAAATGGTATGACTGTTTTTAAGAAAAAAGGTAAAGTTTCGGAACTTGAAAACTATATCGGTCAGCAAAAACTCCCGGCTACCGCCGGTATGGGACACACCCGATGGGCCACTCACGGCGAACCAAATGATATCAATGCCCATCCCCATGTTTCGAATAATGGTCATCTGGTACTGATACACAATGGGATTATCGAAAACTATGCCGTGCTGAAAGAAGCGCTGACCAGAGAAGGCTATACATTTACGAGTGAGACGGATACAGAAATCTTTCTGAATCTGATAGAAGCATATCAGAATAGAGAAAAACTAAATTTGGCTGATGCCCTGAGTATGGCCCTTTCTCAGGTGGTAGGCGCCTATGCTATTGTCGTAGCAGATGATAGAAACCCGGATGTTATAGTTGCCGCGAGAAAACAAAGTCCTTTGGTCGTAGGGATGGGAGAAGGCGAATATTTTATTGGCTCTGATGCAACTCCTATTGTACGCCATACGAATAAAGTAATCTACCTGAAGGATAATGAAATCGCGATCCTGGATCGAAACGAAGGTGTTACGATTAAGGATAGCAAAAACGTGGTGCAAAAGCCGCATATTGAAGAAATTTCTCTTCGCATTGAAGAACTTGAAAAAGGTGGGTACGAACACTTCATGTTGAAAGAGATTCATCAGCAGCCACAAACCGTTTCAGATTGTATGCGTGGGCGATTGAATGATCACGAAGGTTGGGTCAAGCTCGGCGGTATGGAAGAATATGGCGGGCTTTTTGAAAATGCAGAGCGCATTATTTTAGCAGGATGTGGTACATCATGGCATGCCGGTTTGATTGGAGAATATTTGTTTGAAGATCTGGCCAGAATTCCTGTTGAAGTAGAATATGCCTCTGAATTGCGTTATCGCAATCCGGTGATTCGGGAAGGAGATATCGTCATGGCGATTTCACAATCCGGAGAAACCGCTGACACACTGGCTGCGCTCGAACATGTCAAAGGCAAAGGAGCCATGATTTATGGTGTGGTCAATGCCGTTGGATCTTCTATCGCACGTTTGACTGATGCAGGATCCTATATCCACTCCGGACCGGAAATTGGGGTTGCATCTACAAAAGCATTTACCGGCCAGGTCACTTTGCTTAGCATGGCTGCATTATGGCTTGGAAAAAGAAGAGGAACCATTTCTTCTTCCCGGTACCGAACACTTATTTCTGCTCTGGCCAGAATCCCTGAACAAATTGCCGAGACACTGAAAGTGGAAGAACAAATAAAATACATCGCCTCAGAAATGACGGCCTATAATAATTCATTATATCTTGGCAGAGGATATAACTTTCCGGTGGCGCTCGAAGGAGCTCTCAAACTGAAAGAGATTTCCTATATCCATGCGGAAGGATACCCGGCTGCCGAAATGAAGCACGGACCCATTGCACTGATTGATGAAAATATGCCAGTAGTTGTCGTGGCGACCAACCAGAGTGCGTATGACAAAATATTAAGTAATATTCAGGAAGTAAAAGCCAGAAAAGGAACAGTGATTGCAATCGTCTCCAATGGGGCAAAGGAAATTTCAAAATTTGCCGATCATGTGATTGAGATTCCGGAAACTGCAGAACCGTTTTCACCACTTTTATCGGTGATCCCTACGCAATTACTTTCATATCATATTGCCACCTTAAGAGGCTGTAATGTAGATCAACCAAGAAATCTGGCAAAATCTGTTACGGTAGAATAAACCATTATCAAAAAAGTGGTATCCGCTGAAGGACACCAACTTTACACGCTCAATGTAAGCGTTTCAAAAAAAATATACACATTCGTACATCATGGAATTAGAAGAGAACAATAAAACAATCGGAGAAGGTATCCTGGAATATAATTCCGCCCGAGAAAAATTAACCCTTCCCGAATATGGCCGCAATATTCAAAAACTTGTGCAACATGCCAAGACCATTGAGGATCCGGAAAAACGTCAGTGGTATGTAGAAACCCTGATTGAACTAATGAATCAGATGCTGCCGGGCACAAAGACCTCCACAGAGATCGCTGATAAATTATGGAATCACTTATACTTTATCGCCGGTTATGAACTGGATGTTAAAGTACCGGATTCGGTAGTGATTCATAAAAAAGGGGATGTGTTCATGATCCCTTCCGAGGACATGGATTATCCGCAGAAGAAAATTCCGTATCGTCACTATGGCTGGAATGTCCATACGATGGTCGAAAAAGCAAAATCCATGGAACCGGGGATCAAGCGAGACGAGTTTTCCAAAATCATTGGCTCCTATATGAAACTGGCCTATCGTACCTGGGGCAAAGAGCAATTTGTCAATGATGAACTCATCAAAAACGACCTTCGAAAAATGTCGAATGGTGAAATTGACGTCCCTGTAGAGGCAAGCATTGATGCTTATAAAAATGTTCAACTTCCTACCCCAAACACCCAGCGTCGAAAAAACAACAAGGGCTCCGGCCAACAACAGCATGGCAGACGCAATAACAATCAGTCTAAAAACAAAAACAACAAGCGCAGACACAATTAGTCTTCCTTATAACAATTAAGTGCCAAAGTAAATACTTCACCATACGTGGTCAGGATTTGATCATATTCTTTCCTTACTTTTGAAGAAGAATTTTAATGAACGCCTTGGTTGGAAATACCTTACCTGGTATGTATGTCAAAACACCTGATGGGAAAATCACTTTGGTCTAATCCCTTTCGCTTAAAGCACCTACCATGAAATCTAATTTTTCATGGCTAAAAATACTTTGGGTCACGCTGGTGCTGACCTTGCCGGGTGTGATCATCTACCATTTGTTTCAGAAAGTTTTTGAGTGTCCCGCGTGCTATTTGTTTGAAAGCACCGGTGATGGACTCAAAAATTATTTCACGCTGGATTATTATGTCCAGCATGATTCAGGCTGGCATTTTTCCGGGATGAACTATCCGTACGGGGAGCACATCATCTACACGGACAATCAACCCATTCTCGCAATCGTCCTGCAATGGATAGATCGACATGTCATTGATATGGACAAGCATGTCGTGGGGACAATGAATATGTTGTTGTTGATTTCCATTTACCTGGCATTTCTAATTACCTATCTGCTATTACGCAGATGGGATATTGGCAGATGGTGGGCACTGGGTGCTGCTGCATGTATTACTTTTATGTCCCCCCAACTATGGCGATTACATGGGCATTATGGGCTGGGATATGTCATGTATATCCCTTTGATGCTTTTGCTTTTGGATCTACTGATAAGGAATAAAAACAAACGCTGGCTATGGGCCGGTGCACTAGGGGTCCTGACTATAGTGACGAGCCTCACACACATGTATTTTCTCCTGTTTAATTCTGTGGTGATCTTTTCAATCACAACATGCTGGTGGATCTATAACCGAAAAGATAAAATCGCGGTAAAAAAACTTATGCCTTTTTTATTAAGCGCACTTATTCTTCCGGGAATGTTTCTGGTGGGATTACGAAAGGTGACTGACCCAATTCAGGACCGACCCACTGAGCCCTATGGCATTAATAGTTTTACTATCACATTTGAAACTACTTTTTTCTCCTTCATTCCACCCTTTGATAAAGCGTGGACGAGCATTCTGCATCGTGAAAAACCGATTACGGAGCGATCTGCCTATGTGGGGATTATCGGATTGTTAATGCTACCGGTTATTCTTATTTTTCTTTTTCGGAAAAAAAAGAATGATCCTTTACAAACGCATATAAAAATAATCCTCTGGTCAGCAGTTATTTCATGGTGTCTGGCTGGAGGTGTTTTTTATCAAAACGGATTTAAGTTTCTTTGGGAAGCTGTGCCTGTGTTAAAACAATTCCGTGGACTCGGTCGATTTGGCATTCCATTTTATTATCTCTACCTCCTGGTCTGCAGTTATTTACTATGGCAGGCTTATGTAAAAATAAGAGCGCAGGACCTCGGTCGAATCGGAGGATACCTGCTGGGATCTGTATTTGTCATCTGGGGTTTTGAATCCTGGTCAAATATTAAAGCTGTGAGCGAACCTGTATTTCAAGTCAATCATACATTGACATCCTCTAAGGATGATTATGTTCCGTTGCTAAATGCACAAGGTTATTCACCCGATGATTTCCAGGCTATTTTACAATTTCCGTTAGTAGTCATTGGGAATGAAAACATGGGGATCGAGCGAGGATTCTGGACCTTACGAGAAGGCATCCACGCCGCTTCCGAAACAGGTCTACCGCTGATTGATTATGCAATGTCCCGTACATCCGTTGCACAAGGGCTTGATCTGTTGGAATTAATTTCAACCCCATATGCACCAAAACGTCGAGCAGCACTTTTTTCTGACAAGCCTATCCTGTTACTTTGCGAAGAAGAGTTTGTAACAACCGCCGAATGGCAGTGGATAAGGAAAGCAAAAAAAATAGGGACCTACCAGTCAATCACCCTGTACGCTCTATCGGCAGACGTATTTAAAAATGTCACCTCACCCGAAATTGATGCCATCACCCCACATAGGTCGTTCAGGGGATGGTACGATGGATTTGATGATCACCCATGTGATACCTTGATGACCGGCAAAGGAGCACTACCTATTCTAACGCCTGCCACCTTGATCTGGTCATATACCGATACCGCATCCACACCCCGCGAATGGCAGGTGAGTTTCTGGTCACATGTAGATCATAAACAAGGCGCAGTTCCTGTACCTCGCATTTTAGAAAAAAATCCTGAAGGTGTAGTCACCACCAACCAGGGATTTCACCGGGACAATATCTCCTGGTCGGATGCCTATGGCGAGTGGATTGAAGTGCATATTCCATTGACAACCTTAGGCAGAGGATATGCTTATGAATTATACATTGATAATGCTGGTCCTGTCATTGACAATCTGTTGATCCGCCAACAAGAAGATTCCTGTATATTTCGTTTTCCGGAAATGACACTTTTTAATAACTTACCTATCCCTGTGAGTCAGTGAGAGGTTTGCTTATAAGAATTGTGCATTGACGGCCACAGCCAATAAAGTTTAATAAACGCTATAATCATCAGGCTAAAAAGCGGTGCTGATAATCGTGTGAGCATCTGACAGTTTTTCAATGATGTGGAAGGTAGTGAGCATGATGCGCGCATAGTGATATTGTCGTGATAAGAATGACATTCGTATGTCATTCTTGAACATGAGGTCGGAGGAGCAAACAAGTATAGTGTTCAGTCCGGTGATGTTCACGACATTCTAGGGGAGAAATATGGAAATAATCTGTCTGATAGGTGATTTTCTAAATGGTTAATCTGACAAAACCTTTACCCGCGATCAGTTTCAAGCTCATTTTGGGGCCAGTACAGACAATTACTTTACGGCGGTTCATGAAAAAAATCCTACAGGGTCTAAACGTTTATCCCAACTCCATTCATGTATGTTATGCTTATCTTACGGTAAGTGATAATGGTGTTGGTGTGAATATATCATCATCAAAACGTTCACCCTACTTCTCCTATGGAAGAAAATCTGCTATGATGCAGTGGGTATAAACAAGTTGTGTGCAATTGAAATAACCGTGAAAGTGTAGAAATGAATAGTGAAATTAGAAATACAACAAGAGAAGATCTGCAAGGACTTATAGAAGTGCTTGACTCAAGTGAACTCTTTCCTTCCGAGTATCTTGAAGAAATGATTTCGAACTACTTGGACAATCCAGAATCTGAAGAAATTTGGTTCACAAATGTCCGCGAAGGCAAAGTCATTGGACTTGGTTATTGTACGCCTGAAAAATTAACTGAAGGGACTTATAATTTACTTGCAATCGCTGTACGGAAAGAACTTCAAGGAAAAGGAGAAGGACGTAAAATGATTACTTACATAGAAAACCTACTCACCGAAAGAGCGAATAGAATATTAATCGTAGAAACTTCCAGCAGCCCAGTATTTGAGCTGACAAGAAAATTTTACGATAAACTCGGATATAGGAAAGAAGCAACAATTCAGGACTTTTGGAAAGACGGAGAGGATAAGGTAATCTATTGGAAAAAATTGAACTAATAAAAACTGCACACAACAAAACCTATACGCCATGCCCTTCGGGACACTGCCCATAGCCTAAACCGTTAGTAGTAAATAAACGGACTGTTAAACACTACATGAATGATATAATTTACTTGTTTACTAATCATATAAAAAGAACTAAATACTAATGCCAGCAATAGCTTTATCTGTCCTGATTTTGATCGCTTTCATTTCCTGCAATAAGCACCACAATGCTGAATTACAGGAATTGGCCTCTTTAGTTCATCAGCTTAAGACCGATGAAAATCACAGGTTATTCGATGAGTTAATGCCCTTAGAAGAAGATCTGAAGCAGATCTTTACCAACGGCGAATCCATCAGCAAAGCAATCTCCTATTCTAACATGCGTTGGGCTGACATGAGCAAAATTTCTATAAATAGCATCAAACCTCTAATGGAGAACGCCGAGCTTAACATATTATCTTTGACAAAAAATGAACTCAGGAAAGGTGAAACGAACGGATTGCCTGAAGAATATATACTAATACCTGACCATCTCAAAGACGGAACTACTTGATATGCCATGCAGTATCTGAATGAAGATGGAACTGAACAAAAAATGAGATCCACCTTTTTAAAGTTTCTGATCATTGGGTGATTGTACCATTGGCGTTTAAAGCATTTGAATAAATATTCCTAATCATCTCTGTTGGATAAGTACCACCTGACATAGCACGCGCTATACCATGTATCAAAAATCGAATATGTACGTTTATCCAAAAATATTGTTAAATTAGTTTTTAACCTTAAAACCAAAAACCCAATCTGATGAGGAAGTTTAGAATGGCTTTTATGGCAGTATTGACCTGCCTTACTTATACGTCTTTACAAGCACAATGTACCCTCGCGTGCTATGCAGACATTAATCTTACCCTTGATGCCAGCGGACATGCGAATATAACTTCTGAAGATGTACTGAATTTTTATGGACCCGAATGCGGCGCCTTAATCGTTGAGCCTTCAAGTTTTGACTGCAGTGATATTGGTTCACCCGTAGAATTTACAGTGACGGACCCGTTGACAGGAAATAGTTGTTCGGGCAATGTCCATGTGCGCTATAATGTCGGAGCCATGACCTGCTATGCTGATATAAACGTTGCCCTTGGACCTTCCGGCACACTCACCCTTATGCCTGATATCTTATTATATGATCCTCCCGGCGCCTGTATTCCAGGTGCCATCATCAGTCCGTCAACCGTGAGTTGTGCGGACATCGGCACGCCCGTAGAGGTTACTATTACCGATCCTGTTTCCGGCAATAGTTGCTGGTCAACAATTGTGGTAGAGGATCCCAGACCAACATCCTGTGAAATAATAGTGCCAGGTACTATAGCTTGTGGGGATTCCGGTATTCCGTTTTCTGTTCTTGTCACAGGGGGCTATGGTTCCTTTGATTACACCTGGGAGATCAAAGGCAACCCGCGTGGATGGTCGATATTGACCGGTCAGGGCACGGACAATATAACCATGGCCGTCGGAGAAGGGAGAATCAAACTGGAAGTAACAATTACAGATCTTTGCGGCAAGAAACGAAAATGCTCAGTAAAACCGGAGTGCGATGATGCTCCTGCCATGCGAGAATCCGATCCAAATGTTTTTATGTCTGTAACCCGGGAAAAAGGATACTACGGTTTTGAATTATTTCCTAATCCTGCCACTAATGCGCTTTGGGTAAAATACCCTGAAGGAACGACAGCAGCGTCAGGCCATCTATTCATTGTCAATCAACTCGGCCAACGTCAGGTCATAGCCCTTACTGAACAAATCCGGAAAGGAACTACGAGCCTTGATATTCAGGATTTGCATCCGGGTGTTTACTGGCTGATCCTTGAAGATGCTGTACATGGTATGATGACCAAAAAGTTTATTAAATTATAACTCTTTTATAATTTAATAAATGCATAATCAACGTAATGCTTGTTACCTGTGTACACTTGCTTCCAAAGCAAGCATTGGTGAAATCCCTAATGACAAAATCTTAGGCTCCATTCAGTAAAAGAATATATATTGCCATCCATTTTCCACTACAATTTAATCTATGAGACCATTCATTGCATTATTCTTTTTTGTAACAGCCCATCTAACATCCTATGGGCAATGCTCCACTGTATCTGTACAGATATCCTCATCTGATACCACCTATATCCAATTGTATCATGCCGGCTTTTTTAATATCCCTTCAGGATTTGCCAATGTATGTGTTTGGGAAGTAACTACTTTTTCAGGTGAAGTTATATACCGGGATACTACTTCAGGAAACGCCTCCGAGCAAGGATTTGTACTCTTTAACCACTCTGTCCCGCTAACCGATTCCATGAAAGCCTCCATTGTGATAACAAATAATCCAGAAGGCATTATCTGCACCATGAAGGATACCTTGTACTGGGAAGAAACAGAAGTTATTCCCGGTGCTTTTATTGGGAATTGGGCAGTGCTGAGTGGAAATGGCGGCACAGAGGAAGAGATTACTTCCACAAACATAGTATCAGACTTAGAAGAAATTGAAATTCTACCCTCGCTTGTTCATAACTATTTCAGTATAACAGGAAGCCGGGATGCCTACAGGATTACTATTTTGGATATGAGCGGACAAATAATGGCATCATATAACAATGTTCTAAACCAGGATAAGGTTGACGTTTCCTATTTCCCTTCCGGCATGTATTTAATTCTATTTCGTGATGAATTCAACAGGCACATAGGCATCAAAAAGATGATGAAGATGTAAGAAACCACATCAGGAAATAAGTCCTGAGTAATGAAGGTTAATCATTTCTTCTTAAAAATGGAAATTGTGATTTTAGAGAAAGCTATCAGGACACAATCTAATTCAAGAAAGGCTTCAAGGCAGGTAGCCCGGACCACCGAATTGAATTAATAAAAAATTAAAAATGAATCCAGTCCGCAAATCCAAAATCATTTTTCTATTAAGTGTATTAACAGCTGTTTTCTGGTGTCTGGGACAACTTATCAATGTATACAAATTCGGTATCCTTGGTGCTGCTTTCGAACTTCTGTGGCTCCCGATGATCGTATTACTTTTTATACTTCCGGTACTTTCGTTTATCCAATGGATGAAAGAAAAGTTTTCACCAAAATCGCTTTATCTGTATTCCTTCCTATTGATCCTGGCAACCGGCATGTTTATGTTTCTTAAAAACTAGTAGCAAACAGAATAGTGGTGACCCGTGCTGCAAGCCATTACTTCTTCCGTCCCTTCATTTTCTTAAAAACCCTTTCTGATCCTTTCTCAGAAGTTTCCTGGTCCACTAATTCCAAATCCATCTGTCGCGAAGACATATCAATGCGAATAATCCGGACCCGCACCGGTTGACCGATGGTGTAGGTCTCCCCTGTTCTCGATCCCGCAGTATAAGGAGCGGTCATATAAAATCCTCCTCCCATCGTTCGAAAGGATATCATCCCTTCTGCACGGGATTCCACTAACTCTACAAATATGCCACTTTCAATCACACCGGAAATCACACCCTCAAACTCCTGCCCCACTTTCTCCTTCAGATATTCCATCTGCTTATATTTGATTGATTCCCGTTCAGCAGACATGGCTGCACGTTCGCGATCAGAAATATGTTTGCACATAGCCTCTAGTGTGTCCTTCTTTTCGCGGTGTGTACCATGAAGATTTGCATCCAGAATTCGATGCACTAAAACATCCGAATAACGTCGAATGGGCGAAGTGAAATGCGTATAATACGCAAATGCCAAACCATAATGTCCTATGTTGTTGGTGGTATAAATAGCTTTCGACATCGTACGGATGGCCAGTGGCTCCAATAGCCTGAGCTTCTCATCTTCTTTTGCTGCCTCTGCCAATTTATTAAAAGACTGCGCTACTTGTTTTGGCGTGTCAATCTTTAACGAAAAGCCCAGCTCATTAGCAAACCGTTGAAAATCGAGCAGACGATCCGGATCCGGCACATCATGCACCCGGTATGGAAATGGTATCTCCTGAGATTTTCCTTTTTCATGCATGAGCGTGGCCACTTCCCGATTAGCAAGCAACATAAAATCCTCGATCAACAAATGCACTTCAAGTCTTTCCTTGACAAAAATCTCCAGCGTTTGTCCTAATTCATCCACCTTAAATTGTAACTCATCCGTTTCAAACGTGATCGCGCCATTCTTGTATTTCTGCTTTCGAAGGGTGCGGGCAATTTTTGTCAGTGTATTTAATTCATCGACAAACTGCCCTTCACCGGCATCCATGACCTCCTGAGCACCTTCATAAGAAAACCGATGGTCAGAAAATATAATCGTGCGACCAAACCATCGATTCACAATCTTATGATTAGGATCAAATTCAAAAACAGCGGAGTAACACAAACTTTCTTCTAAAGGTCGAAGAGAACAAAGTTCATTGGACAATTTTTCGGGCAGCATCGGGCAAACGCGGTCCACCAGATAAACCGAGGTCGATCGGAGATACGCTTCTTTATCAAGGGCTGTACCCGGTTTTACATAATGTGACACATCCGCTATATGTACACCCACCTCCGTATTTCCATTCTCCAGTACTTGAATGGAAAGGGCGTCATCAAAATCTTTTGCCGTAATGGGGTCAATCGTAAACGTAGTCACCCCCCGGAAATCTCTTCGCTTAGCAATCTCTTCTTCAGAAATACCTTCCGGTAATAATTTGCATTCCGCAAGAACCTCTTCAGGCCATGCCAGATTAAAACCATTATGAATGAGAATGGATTGCATTTCCAGTTCATGACTTCCTGACGCACCAAGCACATGGACTACTTCTCCGGATGGAGAGGATTGCGTCCAGTCTGTAATCTTGACGACGACCTTATCGCCATCGACCGCCTCTCCCAGTTTATCTAGAGGAATGATGATGTCAAACTGGATATTCATCCGGTCAGGAACAACGACTCCAAATCGTTTATACAATTTCATGGTACCCATCACCTGTTGCAATGCTCTGGTCACAACTTCAATAACACGTCCCTCCGGTTTTTTCCCTTTACGTGGCGGCAACAAATCAACACGCACAATATCTTTGTTCATAGCTCCACCGGTATATCTTGCAGGTACATAGATATCATCTTCCAACTCATCGATGAGTATATATGCTGCTCCGGAACGAGTCAGATCAACCTTCCCTTCATACACATTGCTACCATGAATTTTTGCCGGCTTCGCTAATTTCTCAACGTCCTTCACACTTTTCACACGCATCATGGATGTATACACACCTTCTTCTTTTTGCGCTAACTTTTCATGTTTGACGAGTCCATCCAGAACACGCTGAATATCCGGTTTGCTATTGGCAATTTTTAACTTTTTGAGAAGTTGTGGCGCAGTCCATGAAGGACTATTGCTTTTTTGGATGGTCTCTAAGACCAGCATCCGCAATTTAGCATACGGAAGTTTCTGGCCCTTGTGATTGGAAGGTGTGTGGGGTATTTTTGTTTTATTCTTCTTTTTCTTCATTTGTTTCGTAAGTAATAATACCTGAAGGCAGAATTGCCATTTGGTAAGTCTGTGTCTGTGCGGGATCAACACCCTCTATCATGGTATCTGCCAATCCTTCCGCAATCACAATTTGTAAATCCTCCTGCACGATCGCAACAGAGTGAAGCGTTCCCTCTTCTTCATATCGGATTCCACCTACAATCGCATGACTCAATGGCTCTCCTGCTTTTGAATACGTAGCGAGGATATACTCATAACGCAGTAACCCGGCTTTCCAGTAAATCATGGCATAAAAATCTTTTGTTCCGGATAGTCGTCCAAAGGGAACAAACTCTGTAAAATCATCCACCTCATCTGCTTCAAAAGGGAGAATAAAAGCATCCTGCAGTACGCCGGGCAGCGGTAGCGGATCAACAGGAATCTGACTTATATCAGGCAATAGGCTTAAAGGGAGTGTTAATTCCGGGAAGAAATCTATAAATTCGGCAAAATCGGCCGTTGGTTGTTTTTGCACAGGACAAATTTATGGATATAAACCCAACCAAAGGGTAAATGGTTTACGTCTATCCTTCAAAGCAGGCTATTATTCAAAGTAATTATGACACCATTCTGCCCCAAAAGTATAAGTTTTCTGTCAGCTTTAATGTTGATCATCTCCGCAGGTTGTACCCTGAATGAGCCCGATCAAACCAATAGCCTCCCTGCCCTGTCCCTGGAGTACACCACTGAATATTCGCTCACGCATTTTAGTTGGGATAAAGTCAAAGTCACCGGATTTAAAGAATATATTCTTCTTCAGTCCAGTGAGGTGATTCCTGATCGTCCTACCCCTGAAATCAATCAGGACGTGACCATCCTGAAACGAATTAAGGATGTTGATGAAAATTCTTTTTCTACCTCTAATCTGCTCATCGGAGAAAAAACCTGTTATAAATTGTACTGCGCCGTAGATGATCGGTTTATGTACTCCCCTACGATATGCATCGATGAAAACTATGATTCCTTTGAAGGCTTTTATGATAAAGCAGCACACCTGCGCGGATTAGATGAAATGATTGCCTACGACAGAGTCAATGATATTTTTTCGGTGGTGAATTACAAAACCGGAATAAAAACAAACTCGGTTAGTGACATGACCTTCAACTTTCCGTCCCTGGAAATATATCAGTGGAACAATGCTACCCATGTGGTGGCTTTTAATCAATCAGCGGCCTGGCTGGGCGTTTACAATTTCCCCTCCATGACCACTATTCAAAAACGAAGTTTTTCGGATGTCTGTTGGTCCGCACGCCCATACAAGCAACTCATATTTGTGGCTTCGCAATCGGCTGGCGCTAACTTTCAGGTTTTAAATAAATCCACACTGCTCCCTATTGATTCAAGAAATGGAACTATTAGCAGTCAGAATATAGCCATTTTTGAAGGTGACCCAACTGTGGTGCTGACCCTTGGACAGAACGGATCTAAACGATATACAGTCAATTCGAATGGCTTCATCCTCTCTGAGCAAGCTATTTCAGGAAGGCTTAGTCAACCTGATTTACAGAATACCTGTGCACAGGGAAGTGAGCTGTTTATTGGAGGTAATGGAGGAGACATCATCAATCGTGCGGGTGAAAATATTGCTTCCCTCGCTCCGGGTAATGGAGTCTTTATAGCCTTTGCAAGATTTTCTGAAGATGAGCAGAAGGTGGCTTACATCTTGAATAAAAATGGAGCCATGTTTCTGGAGTTCGCTGATCTTTCCAATTTACCTGCGATCATTGTAGAGCGTACGATCGAACTTCCCGCATTAACCTATTCAGACCTTATCGCTGATGAAGACATTTTGTATGTCGTCGCTACTACTTTCAATACCAATTTTGCAAAAACCTTTATCCTGAAGTTCCCCTGGTAGACCATGACGTATAAACATTTCTATATCACTATTGCCTTCCTGCTACCGACAGTCGTCAGTTGGAGTCAGGCAGACACCGGACCTAAATACTATCATTGGAACATTGGGATTAGTACTGGGGATATCCTGCATGAATTATTCAATGGAGATAATAAAACAAAAACGTATCCGGCTATAACATTAGAATACGCCGGTCAGAAATACGCGGTTCAGATGGGCTTCCGACCTGATTACAACAAATCCAATACCAGCTATGATGGGTTTTTGGATAGTGACATCAACAACCAATTTTCCATCTCCGGTCAGCTGGCCGTAACCCGATTTATTTTTAATCATCAACACTGGCAGATTAAAGCCGGTCTGCAAATGCCGGGAGGATGGTCCAGGCAAGATATTACTGAGGATAGTGGGTTTGATGAAGTGATTACCAGAAGACTGGAATGGAATGTAGGGATAGGTCCTGTGATTGACGTTAGATATTTTGTACACCCAAGGATCAGCTTAGGCCTCGAAACCAGCTTGATTTATTCAATCTCCCAATCTGAATTACAACAGCTCTTTACCAATTTTCCTGATTTCGACAATACGAAAGAAACGGTTAAAAGCAATGCTTTAACTGTCGTAGAACCGGCAACAATTTATTTGCGCTTTCATTTTTAAAAAATATTCTTTAACTTATCATCTAAATCTTACCCGATATGAAACACTTAATGACCTTGTTGTCCCTCTGTTTACTGTTCGCGGTGATCTCCTGCCAAAAAGACTCTTTTCAAACCAAAATCACCTACCCGGTACTTCCGGAAAACAGTTATGACTACAGTCCTAAATGGGGCGGTATGCATAGTCATATGGAAGGACAGGAAATTGGAATCACGGATGCCGGGGCCACACTGGGAAGAGTGTTGTTCTATGATCGCATATTGTCTATTGACAATACCGTTTCCTGCGGTTCCTGCCACAGTCAATCTGTAGGTTTTTCGGATAAAACAAAACTCAGTGATGGTATCAACCATCAAAAAACAGATCGCAATGCTCCCCCGATCAGCAACCTCTATGATGATAATTTACTTTTTTGGGATGGACGTTCCACAAGCATTGATGATCTGGTCCTGGAGCCTGTTCGCAATCACAAAGAAATGGGTATGGAGAATATGGATTTCCTGGTGACCAAAATCAAGGCGGCTCCTTACTATGAAGATTTATTTGTCAAAGCATATGGTTCTCCCGAAGTAACCGCTGATAAAATCGCTCATGCGATGACACAATTTGTCAAAAGCATGATCGGCTGTGATAGCGAAATGGATCGTCATCAGGCAGTCGGTCAGCCTCTTTCTACGCTTGCGCAACAAGGGATGGATTTGTTTTTCGGCAAGGGCACTTGCTACAATTGTCATTCAGGTCCCGATTTTAACGACCGCGGTGGCTTTTTTACGGATCCATTTTTTCCACCAAATGGTGGCGGATTTGGTTGGGCGCAGGATATCGCGGATATAGGTCTCGATGAAACTTATACGGATGTTGGAATGGGCGTATTTGATGATGCACTGATTGGTGTATTTAAGATTCCTTCACTCAGAAATGTAGCGATGACTGCGCCTTACATGCATGACGGAAGGTTTGCTACCCTGGAAGAAGTCGTGGAGCACTATAATACCGGTATTCAAAAATCACCCAATCTTGATAATTTATTTAAAAGCTGGGATACGGGAGAAGCTATAACCTTAGGGTTGAATGACAGTGAAAAATCAGCTATTGTCGCCTTTTTACATACGCTGACGGATGAAAACTATATGCATGATGAGCGGTTTTCAGACCCGTTTAACCGGTAAAAGGAGGCTATATAGCGTATGAATAGTCCCAAAAATCACTTTTCAGCAGATTTAGGGGATATTTATGATAATTTTTTACATTTGTTTAGTATATTTGAATCCAGATTACCACCTGGCTCTAGATTTGGTGTGACCTTGCATAACATCCAAAATCTCACCTTTTAGTAATAAAAGGAGAAAACAGGTCCCCAGCTTTTGTGTCAGGTGGTATTATTTTTTAAGGTGACGATTCCTTAGCACCCTTCTAAAAACCCATTCCAAAAACTTTTTCTTCGCTTCTGACTAGTCGTCATCGACCCTGCTTTAGATGTCTGTAAAAAAAATCTCGCAACACATGGTTATGGTGTTGCGAGAGTATTTAGTGCTAACGCTTGCGTTAAAAAGATATGCGATCCATCCTTATGAGAGAAACTCGATGCTATCAGTTATAAATGAATCCATCTCTTCTCCTTTCAACATCCCCTGATTCAGTTTTGCCAACCGTAACAAATAAGCCGCAAACTTTTCTTTCTTATCAGCACTGCGCATACCGATCAGCTTTTCTGCTATTAAGGGATGATTTGCATTGACGATCACCTGATAACTATTTTCAAACATATCCATGCCGTCCATTCCCTGCATAGCTTGCATCTCCTGCATACGGCGCATGAATTCGGGTCTGGTGATCATCACCGGATGACTGGTGGATGGCATCGCCCGGATCATTAACTGGTGAGCCGCTATACCCGGAAGTGTAGAAAAAATCTCTTTGACCTTTTCCTGCTCCTTCTCATTTAGTACGGATTCTGTTTTCTCTTCCTTCTGAATCAACTGATCCGGTGTATCTGAATCCACCCGGACAAAAGTCAAATTCTCCCCTTTCTGTTCAAGTTGCTGAATAAAGTGATTATCAATGATGTGATTGAGATGGAGCACATCATAGCCCATATCAGTGGCCTGCTTGATATAGGAGGTATGGGCTTCCGGAGATGGGGTGTATAAGGCTACCGTGCGACCATGCTTATCGACTTGAGTCTTCTTAATCTTCTCCAGATACTCTTCCAGCGTAAAATAGATTCCTTCTGTATTTTTCAACAACACAAAACTCTTCGCTCTTTCTTCAAACTTATCATCGGTGATCATACCGTACTTCACAAACACACCGATATCATCCCATTTCTTTTCAAACTCCTTGCGATCATCTTTAAATAACTTAGCCAGTCGCTCAGCTACCTTCTTGGTCATATAGCCGGTGATCTTCTTGACATTGGAATCACTCTGCAAATAACTTCTTGAAACATTCAGTGGAATGTCCGGACTATCGATCACCCCATGCAGCAGGGTCAAAAACTCCGGAAGAATCTCCTTCACCTCATCCGTCACATATACCTGATTGCTATAGAGATGAACTTTATTCTTTTGTAGCTCAAACTGGTTTCCAATTTTTGGAAAATAAAGAACGCCGGTCAGATTAAACGGATAGTCAATATTCAAATGAATCCAGAACATTGGATCCGGTGACATGGGATAAAGTTGCTTGTAAAAATCCAGGTAATCCTGATCCTTCAATTTACCCGGCTTCCGCTTCCAGAGTGGATCGGTATCGTTGATGATATTGGGTACTTCTTCTTCAATCTTTTTTCTGTCTTCTCCTTCTCCTTCCCATCGGATATCTGTTCGCGTACCCATTTGAATTGGGAATGGCAGGAAGCTGCAGTATTTCTTCAGCAGACCTTCAATACGGTCCTTCTCTAAAAATTCTTTGCTATCATCACTCACGTGTAGGATGATGTCCGTACCGCGTTCTTTGCGATCATATTCCTCCATCTCATATTCCGGATTTCCTTCACAAATCCAGCGTACAGCTTTTGGCGTCTTCTTATATGTTCGGGTGATTACTTCTACTTTATCGGCCACCATAAAGGCAGAATAAAATCCGAGCCCAAAATGCCCGATGATATTGGTTTTACCCTGATATTTTTTGACAAACTCCTCGGCACTACTTAAAGCGAGCTGATTGAGGTATTTTTTTACTTCTGCTTCAGTCATCCCGATGCCTCGATCGCTGATGGTAATTGTACCGGCTTTCTTATCAACATTGACGTGAATGGTCAGGTCGCCCAGTTCGCTATCAATCTCTCCTGATCCCGCGATAGCGGAAAGTTTGGAAGTAGCATCTATGGCATTGGAGATTAGCTCTCTCAGAAAGATTTCATGGTCTGAGTAGAGAAATTTTTTGATGATTGGAAAAATATTTTCGGTTTGAACCGAGATATTGCCTTTGGTCATAACTCTTTGATTTTTAATACTTAACAATTACATCCCTGATGGTCAAAAGGCGTGCCATCGCCTTTTAACTGTCAAAATGACGTATTTACCAGCCATTTCAATGCAAGTTTGGCATTGTATATGCAGTACCTAAGGTCAATAGAGATGATCAAATGTCGATTACCTCATTAAGACCGGTCCAAACAGGGGGGTTAGGATCGGTCTTTTTTATTTTTTGGGACCTTAGACATTTAGACGCGAGACTTGATACGCGAAACCTTAGACTGGTAGACCCGGGACTTTTAGACCTGAGACACGCAGGGTTCTTCATACAACTCAACCTTTCACTCACCTCTCACACCTCACGACTGACCATTCACCCCTCTCCTCACCATTCACCACTGACCACTCACTCCTCACTCCTGCATTAAAATGCACTTACTTTAAGATTGTCCATGAGCAACTTCCCGGGCGAAGTAGCATTCCACAACGTCATGGTGCATCGATCATAAGTAGTCTCAGGAGTTTTTACATCAAAGAAAACAGGGGTGCGGACATGGTCATTGATGACCAGACGTTGCAAGCGAATGAAATTTGTTTTAATGGCCACATCCCCCTGATAAAACTGAACGATCCACTGGGTGTAGTTCCAAACATTCCAATCTCTTTCCTGCACCATGAAATCTGCTTCTAAGTGCAACCAATCAAAGTGTTGAGACGAAGGCAATGAAATATCGATCGGTCCATAGAATTGATTTTCACTATTCAGGCATTTCGCACGATTACCTCCGGGCCAATCTGCAGAACAATACAAAGAATCCTGTTCAAAATTATTGTCAATAATCATGGTCAATGCCTTTGGTTTTCCTTTAAAGTATTCATCGGTATCCAAAAGTTTGAAATAGTCAGGGTTAGGCTCCAGTCGCCCAACCACATTCAAAAAATATGGAGTGGTCAATTGACCGGCTTGAAAAAATCCGCCTTTATGCGCCTGATGCATCCACCATCCGTTGTAATACATATTTAATCCAATGATTACAAAAAGTACCCATCTTCTTAAATCAACTTTTGCAAACCAGTCGATCACGATCGCCAGTGGAAAAGCCATTAAAGGATATACCTGAATGAGATTGCGCTGACCTAATCCTCCTCCCTTGTCGAAATGTGTCCAACTCACTGTGATGTATATGGCCAAAATCGACACACTAAAACATGACCAGAATAAATTTCGGTGTTTGCGATACAACCCATACCAACCGAACATTGCCAGAAACATCAAAGGCGTGTACGTCCACCATCCAATTTTCACACCCAAAAGACCTGCCCAAATTCTGGGATGTAGCCAGGTAAATCCCTGATCAGCATACGTATAAACGATCCACTCTCCTGCTGCATACTTCCAATAGATCAATTGAATACTGACCAACAATCCGGTGATGGCCATCGCTACCAGTACTTTCATCCACCGGGTGAATAAGAATGAAAATCGCGCTTTTATACTTTCAATGCCCCATAAGAATGGTACTAAAACCCAAACCGCTTCTGTTGGTCGGGTGAGCACGGCCAACCCCATCGAAACTCCAATTCCAAAAACAGAAAGCCAATCACTGCGCTTATAAAATCGAATGGTACTAAGGATTAAAATACATAGCAGCGTAAAAAGCCAACCGTGGTTCATTGCATTGGTGATAGCAGCATATTCCATCCAATGCGTCCCTACTGCCAAAGCAATAAGCGAAAGCATCACTGTCCTATCCTCAAAATAAATCCCTAAAATTTTCCGCAAAAGGTAAAGCCCCAGCATCGAAAACAAAAGACTACTAAACCATATACTAAACTGATACGGTTTGCTATATCCATCGGCAGGATAAGTTTTTGAAATCTTTGCATAGGCATGCGCCAAAAGAAAAAATGGCGAATAAAGGACTGCTTGCCCGGCAGCATATTTGTTTACTTTATTCCCTGAATCATGATGACCTATAGCCTGATCATAGGCAGGTGATGGAAGGTATTTTGTGTTGATATCATTGATCCAGTTTTGCTGTCGCAGATCATGATAAATGAAAATAGCAGGGAGGTAATGATAGTATCCACTCACATCCCATGAGATGGTTGCTTCGCTATTCGGCTTGTCCCATTTAGGATAATAGAATGCCCCAAGTATAAACCATAGCAAAGCGATAATTACAAGGGCATGGGATGACTTCATTTTTTATTTTATTAGGCAGTTAGTGATGCATTCATGCTGGATACGAGACCTGGGATTTTTAGACACATGACGCGACAACTGAGACTTATAGACCTGGGATTTGCAGACCTGGGACCTGGGATTTAATTGTCCTAACCTTCATAACCCTTTTAACCTTCATAACCATTTAATATCATGAAACCTGAGATTTATAGACCTGAGATGCTCGGGGTTACTCACCACTGACTACTCACCACTGACCTCTCACTCCTCACCTCTTCGCTTCCTGCCCTTCGCCCTTTACTCTGCGCCCTGCGCCCTTTGCCCTTCGCCTATCTCCCGGTCATCCACTGCGCCTGCCATCGGGCTATATCCTCACAATCTTTGTACTGAGGGTCAATAACGATATACGTATTTGGTATATGCTTGTCCACCCAAATACCAAAGACCTCATTACGCTTACTCTCGCGGGCGGCGGCCTGAATGCGACTGTAATCCTGTTTTAAATTTGCCTGATGTGGTGATGTCCGTCCCTGAAGTTGAACAATCTTATAGGAGTAATCGCCGAGGGGCGTTCGATACTCAATGGGAGGTGTTATTTCACCAATCTCAAGCGTATCGATGCTAAAGAAGATTTCGCTATCGACATCACCTGTTTCAAAAAAGGTATTATTAGTTTTTGCATTGATCATTCGTCCATTATTGGTATAGCTCTGTACTTTGCTATCGCCATATTTTGCTACTGCATCCACAAAGGATATTTTATCGGTCAGAATCAGCATGCGTACCGAGTCTAATCGATCTTGAATTAACTTGAGATCTTCTTTCGTTATTTTTGGTCGAATCAAAATATGACGCGAATGAATTGAATTTCCTCTTCGCTCCAACAATTGGATGAGGTGATAACCAAAATCAGTCTCGACAATATCAGATGTTTCATTCACCTCCAATTGAAATGCCGCAGCCTCAAACTCCGGTACGAAACTCCCTCTGGTGGTCCAACCGAGGTCTCCACCATCCCTTGCACTTCCGTCTTCAGAATATTTTCTGGCCAGAGTAGCAAAATCCTCACCGGACTTCAATTCCGCTTTTATTTTACCAATTTTCTCAAGGGCTTTTTCCTGTTCTTCTAAATTGACTTCGGGATATCCGACAATCTCCGCTAATTCTACTTCTGCATTGAAATAAGGCAGGCTGTCGGTTGGAATACTATGAAAAAATGTCAGTACATCGGCAGGGGTCACATCCGCATTGTCCATCACCTGCGCCTGCATACGATCACCCAAAAGTTTTCGTTTCATATCCTCTTTGACCTGCTCTCGCATTTCACTGACGGTTTGTCCATATACCTCTTGAAATAACTTGCGATCATTATTCATATACGCCAGAATCTGGTTCATACGCGCATCTATTTCCCCATCTACTTCGGCATCGGTCACGGCCACACTATCGATTTTGGCATAATGTACCAACATAGATTGGGCCATCAGACTTTCTAATATCTGGCACTGGTCTTTCTGTCCAGGATTTTGTTTTCGTTCCCTGGCCATGGCCATTTGCTCTTCTACTTCAGAATGAAATATTACTTCGCTCCCAACCTTTGCGATGATCTTATCGAGCACGAGGGTGTCCTGTGCCGAAAGCACTCCGACTATCAGCCATGCACAAAGGGTAAGTAAAAAACTATTGCTCAACATTTTCATTCATTATAGATTTTAACCCGTTCATCCTGAATATCCCGGTCGTAAATTTCTTTTTTTATTTTCTCCAGCAGTTCGAGTTCACGCTGATGCAGAATAAACCTTGCGGCATGCTCCCGAATTCTATCCAGTGGCGCTACATCATTTTCCTGATATACCTCTAGTGGATAAAGCAGATAAATATAATCCCTATCCTCACGCATGACGCTTTGATTAGAACGAATTGCGCCGGGAGAAAGTGTACCTTCCGGAAACAGCTGGGTCACCATTTTCATCTCATGCCATTCTGAGGAATCAGACCAATTGGTCAATCCATTGGCTAGTGTATAGCTAAGGATTTCATCTCTATTCTTTTGCGGGAATCCTTTCCAGAGCTTTAAAATATTATCCTTTTTTGACTCCGGGCGTTTGATTTTGAAATAATACCCTCTGAGAATTCCGGATTGTAACCGATGCAGCTCCTTATTGGCCTCATAATAAGTCAGTAAATCTGCTTCGGTAATGACCGTATCCAATTGCTCCTCCAAGGTCTTTTGCTCAAAAAAATGGCGAAGCAGCGATTGTCGATAGTCTTCCAGCAGCTGCTCCATATTGGCCTCTTTTGGAAACTTCTTCTCAGCTTCCACCAGAATCAACCTGTCCCGAACCCAGTGTTCGGTCAGGGATCGCACCTGTTGAATACTATCGCGCTCATTTTCGTATCCCTGGATGAGCTCTTTTATATCGCTGTAGTAAAGTTTGTAGTTAAAAACCTGAGCCAATAAAACCGGTTCGGGAACAACTTCCTCAGGAGGAGATTCACTTTTACATGCCACCAGGCTACCGACACAAAAAACAGCTATGTAAAAAAGAACTCCTTTCATCCTTAGGCCTGGCCTGTAAAACTATTTTCTAACAAGACTCCTCAAGGCAGCTTCATTCACCTGAACAGGGTATTTCTTCTGTAGTGAGGCGACCCAGTCTTTTTCTAACTGATCCTGATAATCGGCTATAATATAACCCATCGCTTCTTCCAGCTTCTTCGGAGTAGGCGGAATAATTCTCTCCACTGTCGCAAAACCATTGCCCTCAGGAAGATCCGCTCGTTGATTTTCTGCCCAGGTCAGTCCAAAAGGAAGCGCATCTTCTTTCTGATAAATCTTTCTCGTCACCTGCATATTGATTTTCTTTTTTGCAGCTTTCTCTGCGACGGCTTCGAGTGATTTGGATTGGGCCCATTTTTTAATGGAAGGAAGGCTTGACAAGGATGCAGAATCAAGGGTGACCGTAGCTACTTCAACACGTTCATCCCACATGTAATCCATTCGGTGTGCGGCATGGAATTCTGCCAAACCTGCAGAATCTTTACTGGCGCGATCCCAAACATTAATCTTTGTTGCTTCAAAAAGAAGAATACCCTCTTCATACTCTCGCATCAGCGATTTGAATTCCGGATATTTATTTGATAAATTTTGCTCTTCAAAATAAAGCGCTTTTTCTTCAACAAAATCGGCCAACACCCTATCGAGTATTATTTGATTGTCGGTGCCTTTCGCGGCTCCCATGCGTGCCCGCGCATTACTTAAGACATAGTTTCCGAAATCTATGTTTGAATAGGTTTCACCACCTAAAGTGATCAGGGTACGTGTTTCCAACTTTGGCACTTGCCATCGGTAAGTTTGGAGATTATCGCCGGCATTGGCCACAAACTCGGTATACACTGTCTGATCCAAAGCGTAACCCGCATCCCGTTTTATACGAACCACCATCGATTGACGTGCTATGGCGATCCGTTCATCTCTGCTGATTTGTGTCTCAATCTTTTTTCGTGAGGCTTCAAGGCTTTTGACCGGTCTCATCCGAAGGCGCTTGATGATGTGCCAACCGAGGGAGGAGCGAACCGGCTCTGTGTAGTCTCCATCATTTTGTAAGGCAAAAACGGCATTTTCAAATGCGGCTTCATATTGATTGATAGAAATAGATCCAATGCCACCACCGCGCTCGCCGGTAGCTTTATCTTCTGAAAATTCTTTAGCTAATAACTCAAACGCGGCTCCTCCATCCAATTTCTCATGAATGCTCTGCATTCTGGCCAAAACAGCCTGACTATCACTGCCATCTTTTTTTGTTCTTAATAATATATGAGCAATATCCATTTCGCCCCGAGCCGGTTTTCTTATATCAAGTACTTTGACAATATGATATCCGAGTTCCGTTGGAATAGGTTTCGAAAATCCACCGACGGGTGTAGTATAGGCAGCTGTTTCAAAAGCATAAAAACCATTCGGTAGAAGTGCCGTAATATACCCAATGTCACCGCCAAAGTTTCTGGACCCAGAATCTTCAGATACATCAGAAACGACGGTATTCCATGATTCGCCATTCATCAGTCTTTGGTAGGCAGCCTGTATCTTCTGATATGCTTTAAGGGTGTCCGCCGGATCCATAGTATTTCGCTTCACCAGTATATGAGATACATGTACATCCGATTCCATCCGCTCAAAGGCCTCTTCCACCAATCGTTCCGTAATTTCCTTATCGGTCAGATAACTATTGGCTAATTGCTTTCGATAACCGGCTAACTCAGCTTGCAATTGAGGTATAGTATCGAGTTGCATGGCATAAGCTTCTCTCACTTTCAGCTTAAACTTCGTATACAGATCCAGATATTCGTCCAGGCTGGCTTCAGAATAATCAGCGTCTTCTCGATTATTCTTTTCGTAGATATACGAGAATTCCGAGGTGTTTACTGATTTACCATCTATTGTAAAAAGAACCGGATCATCGGATTGACCATTCATATGACCTAAGGAAAGAAGGGACGCTAAGGTCAAAAACAAAAGAAATCTCATGGGCAGATAAATTGTTATGTAGAATTAAGGGCGCAAAAATAGCCATAAATCGGCTGAACCCGCCAAATAGACGATTTTTTTAGGGAAAATACTGGCTATAAAGCACTTGGTAACACTTGATTAACACTGCATTTATGAACCGATAGAAAGGCCCTCTTTCCTTACTTTAAGGCCTAATAGAACTCCGGGGCCCATTATCCATGCTCATACACCTTCCGGATCCGCAGATTGAGGTGTGTGAGAATCTCATAGGGAATCGTGCCACATGCTTTGGCGAGAACTTCCAATGATTGCGTTTTGTCGAATACGATCACCTCATCACCTATACCGGCCTCAGGAATATCGGATACATCTATCATTGTCATATCCATACAGACCCTTCCGATGATAGGCGCTTGCTGCCCATGCAATAAAAAGGAGCAACCAACATCCCCTGCTACACGCGGAAGGCCATCGGCATAACCAAGATTGACAGTGGCTATTGTTCGTGATCGATCGGTGATAAAACTTCTGGAATAGCTGACGGATTCACCAGGATCAATATTCTGAATATGTAGAATTCGGGCTTTCAAACTATGCACCGGCATAAGCTCCTTATGCTCCGGCAATCCGACACCATACAAGCCGATACCAAGTCGAACCAT
The DNA here is from genome assembly GCA_024642665.1 of Bacteroidota bacterium. Lineage (GTDB taxonomy): Bacteria > Bacteroidota > Bacteroidia > Chitinophagales > Saprospiraceae > Opimibacter. The sequence goes on along the minus strand of JAHEAR010000007.1, from coordinate 95,669 downwards.
TTCAAACTGAAATTGAGGGAAGCGAAGAATACCCGCAGTGCTCAGCACATGACGAGGAGGTGTATACCCTAATCCATCTGTAAGTGCTTTGTAGGAAGTTTCAAAACGAGCAATCTGCTTAAGCGTAAAATCATCGAACGTTGGATCATCACTTGCGGACAGATGTGAAAAAATACTTCCCACCTGAATCCATGGCTGATCACTCAATAGTTCAATGAGTTCGCTCACTTGTTCCCTCCCAAAACCTAATCGATGTGTGCCCGTATCAAGTTTGATATGTATCACAGCCTGCTGTTGACGGAACGAACACAAACGGAGAAGTTTTTTTAAAATAAAGGCATTATAAACTTCCGGCTCAAGATTAAATTCAAGAATGTTTTCCATGCCATCGGGATCAGGATTTAGTACCATCACAGGTATCGATATACCTGCCTCACGCAATTCAACCCCTTCATCGATGACCGCAACAGCCAGCATATCAATATTCTGGTAGGACAGGAAGCGACAAACTTCCATGCTTCCGGCACCGTATGCATTTGCTTTGACGACTGCAATCTTTTTGACACCGGGATGGATACGACTATAAAAGTATCTTAAGTTGTGATCCAATGCACCAAGGTCAACATGCAAAACAGCGCTGTGCGATTTCAATTGCAATCTTCTGGCAATGCGCTCAAATCCAAATCGTCTGGCGCCTTTAAGCAGAATCACTTCGTTGTAAAAATCAGCAATCCCACCCTGCCGAAAAAACTCATCAACATCCTTATAAGCATATGCTTCAATGGAAGGGGATACAAGTTGCAGAAGCACCTTAACCTCATTTCCAATGCACACTAATTTATCCATACCGGCGCCATTAATCATGCGAGCAAGTGCTTCATAAATATGCGGGCGACCTACTGCATGATCTGAAAGAATCAGCGTTTTCTTTTGTGATTGACCGGCGATGTCAAGACTCTCAAGTGCATATTGTAATGAATCGAGATCCAGACTATAACTGTCATTGATGATCACACAACCCTGAATACCGATCTCTGCTTTTAGCCGCATATCGATAGGACGCAGATCGGCCATCCATTTCAATCTGGGTGCAAGGGGTATACCAAGCGCGAGAAAAGTGGTGACACAAGCTAAGCTATTTGACACAGGCACTACACCTGAAAAGGGAATATGATAGGTGTGATGTTTATCGTCAATGCTGATCTGCACCTGAGAGCCTTCTTCCATTTTTACTTCAGTGCCATTGACCATTCCATCCCCCTGAAGGCTCCACGTAAAATGGTTTTTTGCCGGAAAAGACTCATTTATTTTTCTGAAAACCGTCGATTGATCTTTTGGAAAAACTATTGATGTGGCTTCCGAACACATGATGAGTTTTTCATTCAGCTTCACTTCTTTATTTCCATCAAAACCCTCATCATGTGCATCACCAAAATGGGTAAATACAACGATATCCGGTCGGATTATTTTTTGAAGTTTAGTCATTTCACCCGGCTTGGAAAGTCCTGCTTCTATAATGGCAAAGTTTGCATCCAATGGGATATTCCAAACAGAAAGTGGCACTCCTACCTGACTATTATAACTGCCGGGGCTCCGGTATACGGCCAGATCGTGGTGCATCAACATATACAACCATTCCTTCACCCAGGTTTTGGCATTGCTTCCGATAATTGCGATCACCTTTCCTGAAAAAGTTTTTCGGTGTTCTGCAGCCATATGATGAAAGGCTTCTAACACATGAGGTACTGAAATGTAATTTCCTTCGGGCATCTCAGTAAGATCAATCGTATCCTCCACCAGAAAATTTCTGACACCATGTTTCCAGGCATCCAGGATATATCGGTGACCATCGGCACGAGCTCCTTTCAGGGCAATAAAGATGGCATGAGATTGCCATGCAGCTTTACGGCTGTCAATACAAAGCTGGCTGATTTTGGCATCAGGATCAGACAGAAGGTGAGTGCCTTCAGGAAAATAAGAAGCAATTATTTTTGCTGTATACACAGCATGAAGGTAGGGAATTATCAGACTGATTTGGGTCGTTTATAGACCGGTACGGTTGAGCAGGGTTCACCAAACATTAATGACTTAACGACCGGAAGAAGTTTACCGGTGAGTGCCATATAGATATCGGGGCCAATCGCCATTTGTTCACTACACCCTTTGATGATAAGCTTTTGGTCTGTATAGGGTGTCAGATCCAGCTGTTCTATATGATTTAAGACCTGTTGATTAATCCATTGATCGGGAGATCCAAAAAATACTTCTTTAGTAAAAGGGGATGCCATAGAAGTGACCAGCATAAATGCCCAGTTTGGAATAATGGCATCCGTAGAGCAAAATACACATAGGATCTTCTCCCGGTATTGGGACCAGTCATGGGTCTTTACCATCTCCCTGAAATCCTTTTCTTTCAGAATCTGTCCCATGAACAAATGATCCTTGAGGTCAAAAGATTCGGGTCGAACGTGTGGTGCCCATTCCTCAGGTTTGAGTGTGATGAGGCCGCTAGCCGCTATTTTATTTACCAGGGCGTCGCTCATATAGAAGTTTTATTCAGATTCGTCTGCCGGACGTAATTCCGACTGGGACGCATCATCAGATGATGGTGCAAAGGAAACAACCTCATCGAGAGAAGATTGTTCACCGATTTCTTCGTCCGGCACCTGAAATTCCTTTAGTTGGGGGAGATCATCTATTGATTTAAGGCCAAAGTAGTCCATAAACTTCCCGCTGGTCGCGTACAATAATGGTTTTCCGGGACCCTGTGATCTACCCGCGATTTCGATCATCTCCTTTTCGAGTAGTTTGTCGATCGCGTAATCGGCATTAACCCCCCTGATTTGTTCAATTTCTGAACGAGATACAGGTTGTTTATAAGCAATAATGGCCAAAGTCTCCAGGGCCACTCTTGACAACCTTCTCTTTGTCAGTTGTTTAAGGTAAGAACCAACGATATGATGGTATGCCCCCTTGGTGACAAACTGGAATCCATCGGCAACTTCTACAATTTCTATAGCGAAACTATCATCCCAGTATTTTTCCTGAAGGCGGACCAGTGCTCCATCAATACTGTCTTCATCGATGGTGACCTGAAGTGCGTTTTCGAGGTTATATCGGATATCTTCTCTTTTCACCGGTTGCTGGGCAACGAAAATGAGAGATTCTATGTGCGTGTCTAATTGCTCTACCATTGGGGGGGCAAAATTAGCCATTAA
>JAHEAR010000007.1:89300-92351 GCA_024642665.1 Bacteroidota bacterium | reverse complement strand
CCAATAGCTATGAAAATTACGATCCTTATCTGCTTTCGCTCTGCTTTTCGCCGTGCCAGATTATAGGGTGTATCTGCCAGTTGGTCTGAAGCAAACCCATAAGCGAACTTGCCATCTTTTTCTTCAATTTCAAGATCAAACAGTTGATCATTGATGAAAAAACTGTACTTCTTTGACATGGTGATATTAAAATCTATAACTACGATCCTTGCATTGCAATAGACCAACACATGACCGGTGGTATTGCCGTGGAACAACCCGACTTTATGCAGTGAGCCATCATCTGCGATATGTGTCCAGGTCATCTGGCTCATGACCGTTCAGGAAAATGGATCGTGGTGGAGTAGATTTTTAACGTCATATAGAATACTTAACGTCAAAGATGATTTGATCATTATACCCAATCCATCAAATCAGCAGCATAAACTGGGTCACCAGAGCCGTTACAAAAAGAATAAAATGTAATGATTCGGCAATCGCCGGATGTTTGATATTGCGCAATAAAACTGCCAGAAACAAGGCAAATGGGACTGAAATCACGATCAGGTATTGAATGGAAAGTACTGGCAGAAATAAGGCCATGGGCAAGCAAAAGAAGGCCAATGCATACATGGTGTCTATCTTCTTTTGCGCATGGATGTTTTTTCGGGCTATAATCTGAGTATAACCTAACAGGGATATCAGCAAAAGAATCCCCATAATAGATAGGGCTATAGCATCTGAAATAGTGCTTAAATGCCTGATTTCAGGCAGGCCAAAGGAAGCAAACATTTCAATCACCACCGGATTCATATCCCCGGTGACTACGACTCGTATCATCCAACCAATCAGGAAAGGACATATATAGCCGGTCATAAACTGAAATATATCCTTCACTTTCAAGGTCTTAAGCATACTCATGGAAATGAGTCCAAAAAACAGTAAAACGAAATAAGGGGAATAGAGCAAACCGGATACGGCAAACCACCACCCCGCCATAAATCGGGTTTCCTCCTGCCTGTCTTTTTTAAGCACATCAAACAAATAAGCCAAAGCAATCAATAAGGTGGTGTTAGCCAGGAGTAAGGATGAAATACCAATAAATGTAGGGTGAAGGGCAGTGATTAAAATATAACACAATCCCGGGAAGAGATTGATCTCACCAATCATATTCTGCTTGATGAAAAGTCGGTTAATCATGACCGCCTGGATAAAAACTATCAACGTAGAGAAGATGTATTCTCCTCCTCCCCAGGTATGGGTAGATAAAACAAAATCCGTCCCCCAACTCCCAAATGCATTCCCGGGGATTCTGGCATCCGGGAACAGAATCACGACACTCCTGATGACCAGTGCATATGGCAATAGCAATAAGCTATTAAACAGATGATTCCTTTTGAATAATTCAAGCACGGCGCTCAGATTGGTGTCCAGCTGCAAAAATAGAGTTTTCTTGTCGCACGAGAAGGGTCCTAGGCGGGGCTTATTAACCGGCAACCTCTATCTTTGACCTAATGGCAACATTCGAAAACAGTCTTCTATCTATTTTCAGGCAAAAAGGTGCCCTTTTTGCAGGATTAACTGCCATTCTTATGCTTTGTCTGGTGGCCTACCTGCTGTTGGACGAATCCATGTTACTCATTTTGCCCCTTTGCTTACTTGCACTGGTCTGGGGAATAAAAGATTTCCGTTTGGTCTATCTGGCCATTTGGGCCACTATTCCTTTCGCGATAGAATTGGATTTACCCGGTGGCTTTTCAACAGATTTCCCGACAGAACCTTTTATGTGGTTATCGTGCTTTTTACTTCCCGTATATCTCTTTATTAACCACAGGAAGTTAAGTTTTCAGTTTGTCTTCCACCCGGTGTTCATCCTGCTGATGATTCATTTTTTCTGGATTATCGTTACCTCCATCACATCGGATGAGCCAATCATGTCTTTAAAATACACCTTGGCCAAATCCTGGTATTTGGTATGTTTTATCATCATTCCGCTATTACTATTCAAGGACATCAAAGATTTCAAGACATGGGGATTGGTGATTTTTGTGCCACTGGTTATTACTATCATAATCATTCTGATCCGCCATAGTCAATATGGATTTACATTTTCGACCATTAACAATGCCGTCATCCCTATCTATCGAAATCATGTGGATTACGCTTGCTGTCTGGGCATTCTCCTTCCTTTCTTTTGGTTTATGCGTCAATGGTTTGATCATCCATGGATCAAACGGTTTTTTATTTTTGGAATGGGTCTCATGCTCATGGGCATTTACTTTTCCTATACGCGCGCGGCATGGGTATGTGTGCCGTTGGCGATCGGTAGTTATTTTATCATTCGATATAGACTGATGCGTATTGCTATACCGCTAGCCCTTGCTGGTGGTGTTTTATTGGTAGGCTATCTGAGTTACGATAATCATTACATCGATCATGCGCCAAATTTTGAAAAAACGATCACCCACAGGAACTTTGATGATCTGGTGACCGCGACTTATAACATGGAAGACATATCCACGGTAGAAAGGTTTTATCGCTGGGTGGCAGGCTATTATATGGTGCAGGAAAAACCTTTGATGGGTTTCGGGCCGGCAAGTTTTTATAGTGCATATCACAGCTATGTCGACCGGCACTTCACCACCTATGTCAGTGATAATCCTGAGCATTCAGGTATGCATAATTACTATTTAATGGTGGCTGTCGAACAGGGATTGACCGGGCTTATTATTTTCATTGGGCTCCTTGTTGCCGTACTCATTTTTGGGGAGCAAATTTATCATCGAATGGTTTCAGGGCCTAAAAAACAATTGCTGATGGCCGGAATGATTTCATTATGTTGCAATCTGTTTATTTTGACGCTCAACGATACTGTAGAAACGGACAAATTGGGTACCTTCTTTTTTATGAGTATTGCTATTGTGATTTTGTTTGGCATGCAGGAAAAATCAAGTGAAAAGTTAAAAATGAAAATCGGTACGTAGCGAAGACAAAGTATACGTGCGTAGGTAGTTATACAGGGGTGAAGAGTATTTGACTTGAAGCAGGAAGCAGGAAGCAGGAAGCAGGAAG
>JAHEAR010000007.1:37941-89200 GCA_024642665.1 Bacteroidota bacterium | reverse complement strand
ATTAAGTCGCGTGTCTCGCGTATGAAATCTCAGGTCTACTAAAATGAAAAAACAACTCCAGGACATAAAAGCACCTATTGCCAACGAGCTTGAAGCGTTTGAAAAGCACTTCAGGGATTCGGTCCGCAGCAGGGTGGCTTTACTGGATAAAATCATGCACTATATCGTGCATCGAAAAGGGAAGCAAATGCGCCCCATTTTCGTCCTATTGTCCGCAAAAATGTGCGGTGAGATAACCCCAAAATCTTATACCGCCGCTTCTTTAGTTGAACTATTGCACACCGCTACTTTAGTACATGACGATGTGGTGGATGACTCCCATGAGCGGAGAGGCATGTTCAGTATTAATGCGCTTTGGAAAAACAAAATAGCCGTGCTGGTTGGAGACTATTTACTTTCCCGTGGATTGCTTGTTGCCTTGGACAATGAAGCCTATGACATCCTTCAGATTATGTCAAGGGCGGTGCGTGATATGAGTGAAGGTGAGTTGCTGCAAATTGAAAAAGCCAGACGTCTTGATATTTCCGAACAAATCTATTTCGATATCATCAGCAAAAAAACTGCGTCACTCATCGCAGCTTCATGTGCTGCAGGTGCTGCTTCGGTCACCAGTGACAAAGACCTTATTGATCAATTTTATCGTTTTGGTGAAAGTATCGGTATTGCCTTCCAGATCAAAGATGACCTTTTCGATTACGGTGATGCTGATGTAGGGAAACCTCGAGCGATTGATATTAAAGAGAAGAAAATGACTTTGCCCTTGATTTATACACTCCAACAAGTTAGTTCCTCTCGTCGAAAAGAATTAATCAAAACCGTTGAGAAATACAACACCGATACAAAAAAGGTCCGTGAATTAATACGCGAAGTCCATGCCTGTGGTGGGATTCAATATGCCGAGCAGGTGATGGAACAATATGTTCAGAAAGCACTTCAGGTCGTAGAAGCGATTCCTGCTTCACCCGCTACTGATTCGATGAGAGAACTCATCGCTTATGTAATAGATCGGAAGAAATAGAAAAGTGGTGAGTGGTGAGTAGTGTTTGGTCTATTCTTTGATTATGCTTTTGACATTGTGTTGAGGATTTTAGTTTCGACACCTTGTGGTATCGAAGTTGAGTACTACCATCTGAAAAGGATAGCGTTTAGTTTTTGATCCTCTCCAATTATCGATTCTATTACGAATGATCAGCCCTAAACCTTCTAAACAACAAGTGCCTACGGCACGCCTTGCTAAACTTTCTAAACACATGAAATTGACCGCAATTATTAAACGTCAATCCTTCTGATATTTGCGCCGATGGCATTGAGGCGGCCATCGATATTCTGATAGCCACGATCTATCTGATTGATGTTGTGAATCATAGAGGTGCCTTGTGCAGAAAGTGCAGCAATTAAGAGTGCTACACCGGCACGGATATCCGGGGAGCTCATTTCAATTCCTCGTAATTGATTTTTCCTTTCCATACCTATCACTGTGGCTCGATGAGGATCACACAGAATAATCTGCGCGCCCATATCGATGAGTTTGTCCACAAAAAACAATCGACTCTCAAACATCTTCTGATGAATCAGTACACTTCCCCTTGCCTGTGTAGCGACCACCAAAACAATACTCATGAGGTCCGGCGTAAAGCCCGGCCACGGGGCGTCATAAATCGTCATGATAGAACCGTCAATAAACGTTTGTATTTCATAAACATCCTGTGCCGGAATGACAAGATCATCCTCCTCTACATTGATGACGATTCCGAGTTGCCTGAATATGCGTGGAATGATTCCAAGCTCCTGCACCTGACAATCCTTAATTCGAATATTAGATTGAGTCATGGCTGCCAGTCCAATAAATGAACCGATTTCAATCATATCAGGAAATACGCGGTGGCTGGCACCACCTAATTTTTCTACCCCATGGATGATGAGTTTATTTGAGCCTTGTCCTTCGATGTGGGCACCCATCGCGGTAAGCAATCTGCAAAGTTGCTGAAGATAAGGCTCACAAGCTGCATTATAAATCGTGGTTGTTCCTTTCGCGAGGGCTGCCGCCATAAGAATATTGGCAGTACCTGTGACAGAAATTTCATCCATTAGGATATATGCTCCATACAATCCCTCCGGTGCTTCAACGTAATACTGTCCGGCGGCATCATCATAAACAAATCTGGCACCCAGATTTTGAAAACCATGAAAGTGCGTATCGAGACGCCGTCTGCCGATTTTATCGCCCCCGGGTTTTGGTAAAAAAGCTTTTTTAAATCTTGCAAGCAGAGGACCTATCATCATGACACTACCGCGGATTCTTCGACTTTTTGATTTAAAAGTCTCAGATTCAAAATGATCGAGATCTATATCATCCGCCTGAAAGCGGAAATGACCTTTTCCAAGTTCATCCACTTTTACGCCCAGACCACGCAGTAAATCAATCAACATATTGATATCGATAATGTCGGGAATGTTGGTGATTTCTACCGGTTCGGCAGTAAGTAAAACGGCACTGATGATTTGGAGTGCTTCATTTTTAGCTCCTTGCGGATACAGATCGCCTGATAAGATTCGTCCTCCGGTAACTTCAAATGCCTGTGACTGACTCATACGTTTCTAAAGGTTATGCTTGTAAATGTAATGAATCCAAAACGCATTACATTAATATTTAATACAAGATGATGATTTTTGGGCATTTGCAATCAAATAAGCTATTATGAAATAAAACCTCCACCACTGCCTTGTGCATCTGGGCATTTCTAATAAAAAAAACCTGCCGTTGAAATTCAACGGCAGGCTGTTATACAACATTGCAAAACGAAAGGAAAAATCAATAGGTTAGATTGATGCCATTCCAATCATCGGTCTAACTTTTCCATAAGAAGTGGCAAGACCGGTTTTCAGATTAATGTAAAACAATCGATAGGCATCTTGTGTCGTATCATCTCCTCCTCCAATAGTGCCACCACCATCAGGCATTGGAAATCGACTATGCCCAAATTGAACGGCAAAGGCAACATTGTTTTTTGTAATCTCAAAACCACCGTCTCCTGACCAATAATAGCCAAGTGGACCGACTAAATTCAGTTGTCCTGAATTGGGATCCCTTTGCTTATAAAGCACCGCGTTGGCAATATCGATGGAAAACAATTTGGTTTTTGAGCCGATACCCGGATAGGTATAGGCAGCTCCATTAATGTCTGCGGTAAACGAGTTGATCATATTGTCTATCGCAATGACTGCTCCCGTAACCGGACTAATTCTAAGGTTTTGACCATTATCTGTGATCAAACGAATCACATCCAGTTCCGGATCAAAATCAAATCCAAGCATTGCACCATCCACAATAGGAGCCAAAGGTGTAGTGGATACCTGGGTGGCCAACCCTGTTGCCGGATCAATAGTGTAAATCAAATTCAAATTTGTAATGGCATATAATTCATTGGTTCTTGGTCGGGTGTCAATGGCCAGAGCTGACTCCTGATCACGCATACCACTGATAGGCACGACACCCAAATCCTGAGCTGGTGGCCCGGACATAAAATTTACTAATTCGTTATTTGGCGAAAGGCCAATAAGCGCAGTATTTGGGATAAACCCGGAGGTCAGGCCACCGCGGTTTTCAATTTGGGCATCATCTAATGGTGTAGCATTATCTTCCTTGGCACAACCGGCCAAAAAAAACATCCCCGAAAGCACAATAGCGCCTACGCTGAATAATTTAACACTGAGTCTCATATGTAGAAGTTTAGTTAGTGACAAATAACTTCAAGGGTGAGAGACAAATAATCGGATATTCCGATGGGGGCTACCATTATTTCATATGTGGCATATGCCGAACTATAATGGCTTATAAAAGGAAGAGAATTATAAATATAATTTATTTACGGTCATAAAACGACACTTATGGTGCTAAAAATTGTCGAAACATCCCAAATTCAGGGTTTACACCTACTTTCTCCTGTTGAAATTAAGAAGGCTCTCTGGTGATTAAGGCATGATTGAATTGCTGTCATTCATTGAGACTTTGACAGGGGGCAAAAAAAAAGAGGTCCACCATTCTCTAAGCGGACCTCTATAGGTTATTTCCAGGTCTAAAACCAGGAAATCAGGTTGGTTTATTCCTCGACAACTTCAAATTTGATAGTTGCCTGCACTTCCGGGTGAAAATTGATAGTGGCTTCATAACTTCCTATCGTCTTCACCTCCTCTGCCATTTCAATTTTCTTTCGGACTACTTCGATGCCTTGCTGATCTTTCAGGGCCTGCATGATTTGTACGCTGGTCACACTACCAAAGATCTTACCTGTCGTTCCGGCTTTTGCCCCAATCTTAAGCACTTGATCCTGCAATTTAGCAGCCAGTTCTTTGTATTCTACAATGCGACCTGCTTCATTGGCAGCTGCATCTTCACGCAGTTTATCCAGCTTGGCCAGATTGGTTGCATTAGCGGTCAGGGCTAATTTCCCAGGGATAAGGTAGTTACGTGCATAGCCTGGTTTTACATTGACTACTTCGTGACGCTCGCCCAGTGTACCTATATCTTTTAACAATATAATTTCCATGATGTCTTTGTCTTTTGATAAATGATTACTTCAATAAGTCGGTTACATAAGGTAGTAAAGCAAGGTGACGAGCACGCTTGATAGCTTCTGATACTTTACGTTGGTATTTCAATGAATTACCCGTGATGCGACGTGGAAGAATTTTTCCTTGTTCGTTTAGAAACTGAGCAAGAAAATCAGGGTCTTTATAATCGATATGACGAATGCCGAATTTTTTAAAACGACAGTATTTTTTATGCAGCTTTCCAATATTTGGATTGCTGAGAAATTTAATATCTTCTTTTGTTGCCATGATATATATGAGTTATGACGATTTAAGGAATACAGGAAAGAGGCCTACTCTTCTCCTTCAACTACATTAGATGCCTCCGTTTCAGGGGCTGCTACTTCAACAGAGACTTCTTCCGGTACTGCTGTTTTTACTGCTGCGGGTTCAGCTGTTTTCTCAGCTACCTTTTCGGCAGGTCTATCAGAAGCAGCTGAATCAGCCGGTTTGGAAGCCTTCTTTTTCAACCGCTGAACTTTCTTGATCAGTCCGTTACGCTTGTCTTCATTGTACTTCACACCGAATTTGTCCAGTCCGATGGTCAGAAAGCGCATGATCCTTTCGTCACGGCGCAGGGCCAATTCGATTGGAGCAATGGCTTCACCTGTTTCTCCTGCAAACTCGATGGTGAAATAAATTCCTGAATTGCGTTTGTTGATTGGGTAGGCTAATTGTTTAAGGCCGCCGTCCTCCATATGGATGATCGTACAACCTTGGGTCTTAACCAGATCCTCATATGTCTGTCTGATGGATTGAATCTCCTCATTGGACAAAACAGGATCGACCACGAATGTTAGTTCATAATGCCGCATGGCGTTTACTTGGATTTGTAGCCTGCACACTCCCTGGGGCTGCAAGCGCGTTTTAATGAAATAATGTCAAAATGGGCGGCAAAGATAAGGAAAAGAGCGGGTTATGCAAGAAAAAGGAGAAATATTGTAAAAAGGGTGATCGTTGGGCGGTAAAAGGTGAACGGCTGATTTTCAATGAATTATAAAAATTACGAATTACGAAAAAGGGCATGGGGCGTAGGGCAGGAGGCATGGAGCATAGGGCAGGAGGCAGGAGGCATGGGGCATGGGGCATGGAGCATGGGGCATGGGGCAGGAGGCAGGAGGCGTGGGGCAAAGGGCAAAGGGCATGGAGCATGGAGCATAGGGCAGGAGGCGTGGGGCAAAGGGCAGGGAGCATCGGGCATGGGGCGTGGGGGTAAACACCCTGAACTCATGTTTCACTGCAGAACAACATCCAAAAAAATACATATTCGGCAAATCAACATATATTTGCGCCCTAAATCATTTATATCAAACGACTTATGAAAATTATTCAAATTTTATCAACCCTCTTTCTAGGCATTATCCTTTTGGCTTCATGTAAAAGTGCAGAAGTATCAGAGGACGGCATTTATGGTGCCGGCGTTTCCAATACGGCATCTGCGGTAAGCTTTTCAGAGGTTTATGCGCAGCTCGATACAGCTGATTCTATGAATGTTGTTATGAAAGGCAAAGTAGAAAGTGTCTGTCAGACGAAAGGATGCTGGATGAATCTGGTGGATCCTTCAGGAGCTTCAGACGGCGAGATTTTTGTTCAGTTTTTCGATTATGGATTTTTTATGCCCAAAGATCTTTCCGGCAGTGAAGTCATCGTTGAAGGGAAAGCATATTCTGAACGTACCAGCGTAGAAGAATTAAAGCACTATGCAGAAGACGAAGGCAAAAGTGAAGAAGAAATCGCCGCGATCACCGAGCCACTTTTTGAAAAGAAGTTTATGGCCACCGGCGTAGTTGTGGTGAAGTAGTGGTGAGTGGTGAGTGGTGAGTGGTGAAAATTACGAATGACGAAAAATAAAAAAAGGAAGTTGCTTCACGCGCTTCCTTTTTTTTTGAGCAAAGGAATCTTTCAATTGAAAAATGATATTTCAAAATCGCAATTAAAATTTTCTGTTTTCAATTTTCACCAAGCTTAGGGGTAAACCCCAACGCTACAAGATCCACCCCGTTGGGATTTTCTACTGACTACTCACCACTCTCTCTCTTCACTTTTCACTTTTCTCAAGTCCAAGCTTTTCAATAATCAAATCAATATCTACGTACTCTCCTATCAGTTCAACCGCACGACGAACTTTCCATGGCGTATCGCGATTGATTTTTACTTCAATCTTACTGATCTGGAGCACTGAACCATAGGTATCCAGCTCCGTTCGGACCATCGGGATTTTATGTTTGATGATATAATCGATCGATCGACTCTCCGGCGTACCCTGACCCGTCAGCACAATTCCGGACAAAGGAGACTGCGTGGTGCGCAATACCTGGGTAATAGCATTAATTTTTTCAAGCGCCGGCTCTAATTGCCGCACTGCAGCGACCAAAAGAATATTTTCAAAGGACTTTAATTCCTGTATATCGATCAGTGAACCCGCCATGATATCGCCAACTTTATTATCAAGGTTTTCCGGATTGTGCGTGACCAATCCGGAGATAGAATCCATGACCGTGCGCATCACGGGATAAGCCAAACTTTTTTCATAGGGAATGCAACCTAACAATGGAATACCCCGAGGCTCCAGCCACATCGTCAGATATTTTCTGACTCTTTCCATTTTTTCAGGAATCACCTTATTAACAATGACACCAAGAATAGGGACACCTTCTTCTCTAAATAGCGCCAGGTTCATGTTGAGCATATCGATAGTACTTCCTATACCTCCTTCGACGATCATAATCACCGGAGCGTTAACAATCTTTGCTACACGTGCATTCGAAATTCTTGCGATACTGCCAACTCCGGGATGCCCGGTACCTTCAAAAATGACTACGTCATGTAATCGATCCATTTCGTCAGCCGCTATCTTGATATCTTTTTCAAGATCAAACTCTTCCGGATGTTCAAGAATCCGTGTCGTGGCCCCTTTGCCAAGGATCACCGGACTATGGAGCTTCGGATCAAGATTAAAGTCAATGAGATCTGCAAAAAGTACGGTATCCTTATCTACCCGAAGATTGTCTACCTCCAGGGACTTTTGTCCAACCGGTTTGCAATACCCCACCTTAAACCCTCTTTTGATCAAGGCAGAGACCAAACCCAATGTGCTGGTCGTCTTGCCGACATGCTGACTTGATGCAGCGATGTATACATTTCTCATATTATTCTATTATTGATCCGGTAATACTATCAAAAAAACTTCCGATGTCCTTCATTTAAAGGACTAAAAACTTTCCATTTCCAATAATTATACCATGCGAACGAACCCAGAAAAAATAGGCTCCGGCAGGTAAATCACCTTTCTCGACCACAATTTTATCAGCTTCATATTTTATAGTACAATTTACTTTTGATCCATTCGCATCCACTACAAATAATTTGATACCTGAAGCCTTAAGATCTCGTGTTGAAATAAATGAAGAGGATTGAATCGGATTGGGAATAATGTCCAGCGAAGGAATTCGCGGAGCAAAGGGATATGTCACTCCACTAATGTCATCACAATCAACTTCGCTACCACCAAGACGTAAAAACAAGTCATCGAAGTAAGAATCATTATCAGTTCCTGCATTTCGCGTGCCTATTAATTCCATTTGAATGATTCTTGTCAACTTTGGAATCAGGACACGCTCGTTCACTTGCAGCCATGAATTGCTAAGTGTTGACAGCGTGCTGCTTGTACCAAGTTCAAATGAATCCTGATCCAGAAAGATCAATTTCATCTCAGGCAGATCCTGTCCACTATAATCAGATAAATAACCACCGAAATCTACCTTAAAATTTCCATTGTCAATTGAATCTGCATACGTGTCCACATATACATCCTGAATACATCTGGCCACCGCACTTTCCGTACACAGTCCTCCAACAATAAAATAGCGATCGCCGGAATGTGGCGACACACCATCACAAACATTCGCTGTTAATGCTTCGACCACTCCTTCTAAAACAATCCAACTTGTCAGACTATCCTCAGCACCCGGATTAATTAAAAGATTTGGTGAAAGAGAGGAAGTGCCTGTGGTAAAAAAAACAGAAGTTGACCAATCGGACCAATTCAATTCTCTATCCCTGTAACGTACTCTCCACCAAAATGAGGAATTTTCTGAAAGACCGAAAACAATTTCGTCCGTCAGATTATCCTCGGCCTGTGTGTCTACTTCGTTATACCAGTTTTCATAGTTTTTCCAACTTTCAAAAACAGGACTAGAAAAGTCATTTGCATCTGATGAAACCTGCCAATGTGTTTGACCATGAAGCCCGGACGGATTAGCCGGTGATGAAAATGCATTTGCTTTAAGGGTAATGCACTCCGGCCGGACCTCTTCTTCTATGGGCGAAGTTGGAACAGGTGTACTGACCATTGATGGATACAATCTAATGACAAGACTATCGGTAAGCTCATTGTCAATCAACACATCCTGATCGCCTCTGGATATTCTTTTGATGACAATTTTAGGATCGTCATCATCCGTTATTTCTACAGAGACAAATCCATAATCATCCTGGGAGACAGAAAATTCATCATAATCGAAGTTGGGAAATTCACCCCAATTGTCAATAGCTCCTCCTGCAGTAGCCACATTAATCCATAAATGTTTATGATCTCTTGATTGCCCTCTCGAATAGGCATGTGTATGACCAAAAAAATGAATACTGGGTTTCCCGCAATCCGTCGTAAACTGCTCTAATCGATGGATCATATCTCCTGTAAAATCGGATTCACCCGGCGTCCACAATTCTGATTTAAACGGATGGTGGAGTTGTGCAAAAACAAAATCTATTGAATCTGATCCGCATGTCTCATCTAAAACAGTTTCAAGCCAATCCAGTTGTTCCTGACCGGCAAAAGAGCCATTAGAGTCCATGCCAATGATCCTGACATTCCCATAATCTTTATACCACCAATGCTCTTCAAATCCCGGTGTTCCATTCTCCGGCAACCTAAAATACTGGAAGTAAAAAGGTGTGTTTACTTCATGATTTCCAAGCACAGGATAGATCGGCACCTGACTGAATAAATCTTGTGCAGGGTTGAAGAATTCATTTTTCCAGGATGCAAAATTATTTCCATTATCTACCAGATCTCCGGGAATCATCACTAGCGCGAGATGGTCACTTACATCATCTCCGAAATGATCACTCAGATAATGCAGGATGCCTTCCTGAATGATCTCTTGAAATTTATCAGGAAATGCATTATCCCGTTGCATATCACTCATCGCAATAATGCGAAATGATTCATGCGCTGATGCATGAGGTGGCGTTTTAAAGTTATTTATAGCGGATACTACATCACCTGTGATCACTCGGTAATAATATTTAGTATGGCTTTCAAGCCCTTCCAGATTCACTTCATGCAGTATACCTCCATTATTGGGCATAAAAGTTCCTGACGTTGTCATCCCAAGTGTGTCTGTCAATCCCCATTCAACAATACTTTCTTCACCATCAGAAGTTTCCCATAAAACGAAGATGGAATGCGGGGAAGCATCCTGCAGATAGGGATGTATATTCAGTAATTGTGCCTTCAAGGAGAACGCCAGGAATATGACAAATACAAGAGGCAGCCATTTCTTATTCATTTCTATTAATTTAATACGTTCTGTTTCCAAATCAAATTATCAATGAGTCGCACGTCCTCCACATAAACGGCACAGCAAACAACGATTTGATTGGCATCATTATAGGATTGAACCTTCGCTAGTGTAAACCCATCGACTACTTCCAGGTATTCAGGCCTGAAGTTTTCCATTTTGAATACTTCAAAAACATTTCGTCTGATTTCCTCCACTGATGCACCGGTTTTAAAAGCTGCTTTTGCTTCCACCAGACTGTTGTGAATGATACCTGCTTTATCTCTGGCCTCAGGACTGAGTCGAACATTCCTTGAACTCATCGCCAGTCCATTCGCCTCACGGACCGTGGGACACATGATGAGGTTGACCGGAAGTTTGAAATCCTCAATTAATTTTCTGATGATTGAAAGTTGCTGGAAATCTTTTTGCCCCATAAATAAGTTGTCAGGCTTTGTAATATCCAAAAGTCTGTACACCACTTCTGCCATACCGGAGAAATGCCCCGGACGGAATTCACCTTCCATTGTCGAAGCCGCCGGACCAGGATCAAAATGAATAGCGGTAGAATGATGAGACGGGTATATGTCCTCCACTTCCGGCAGGAAGACCGCCTCTACCCCACTCGTATAGAGAAGTTCAAGATCCTTTTCAATCGGTTTTGGGTATTTCACTAAATCTGCAGGATCATTAAACTGTTTTGGATTGACAAAAATGGAAACTATTGTCACATCGCTTTCTGCCCTGCTCTTTTCCACCAGAGACAAATGTCCATAGTGCAATGCACCCATGGTAGGCACAAAACCGACTTTTCTCCCGTCAGCTTTCTTCTTTTGAATCCAATCCTGTAAGTGCGCCACGCGCTTAAAAATGAACATTGACGATTTCTTTGCGTTTTAACCAAAACTCATCCTGTGTAAAGAGCGGGAAAAGGTAGTAAAAACCCTTCCAAAAGGTGGTATATCTGAACTTTGTTATTATTCAAGGCCTTAAAATCCGTCCATTTCCAATTTACCCTTACTTTTGCCAACCATGTTGATAAACGTACTTAAATCCAAGATTCATAGGGCCGTCGTAACAGAGGCTAATCTCAACTATGTAGGGAGCATCACCATTGATGAAGACCTGATGGATGCTTCCGGCCTCATTGAAGGCGAACGCGTCCTGATTGTGAATAATAACAATGGGGCAAGGCTCGAAACCTACGTTATCAAAGGAGAACGCGATTCCGGGCAGATTTGCCTGAACGGGTCCGCCGCGCGGCAAGTGCAGGTAGGAGACATTCTCATCGTCATGGGATTTGGCCTGATGACGCCGGAGGAAGCCAAAAACTTCAAGCCACAAAATGCTTATCCGGATGAGCATAACAAGATTAAATTCTAGCCAGTGGCCATACCAAAGGGAGTTAGTTCTTTTTTGAAATTTATCCTGTTTACCGGGGTAGGTGCCGGGATATTATATCTGGTCTATCAGAGCCAGAATGCCTCCTATATAGCTGATTGTAGTCAAAAGGGAATTCCTGCCGATGAGTGCAGTCTGATGGAAAAATTAAAATCAGATTTTGCGGGGGTTAATTACTGGTGGATTCTGGTGATCGTTTCCTCCTTTATTGTCAGCAATGTCCTTAGAGCCCATCGATGGTTATTATTGATAAAAACACTTGGCGTCAAAGCCCGGATGTCCAATGCATTCTTCACCGTTATGGTAGGTTATTTTGCAAATATGGGTTTACCTAGAGTTGGTGAAGTCGTGCGTGCAGGTCTGTTTGCCAAATATGAAAATATAAGTGCCGGAAAAGTCATGGGTACTATCGTGGTGGATCGCATTATGGACTTATTAAGTCTGCTATTTGCCATTATACTGGCTCTGGTACTACAGGGGAATCTTCTCTTTCATTTCTTTGAACATGAAATCGGAAATTCAATTCTTGCCCAGACCTGGATTTACATTGCTTTAGGTCTTGGAATCTTGTTTTTGTTTCTTTTATACCGATTTCGACACATCATCAAGCGTTGGAGCTTATACCAGCGGATTCATCATTTAGTAGAAGGATTCAGAGATGGATTGAGAAGTTTGAGACGTGTCGAACATCCGTGGTTGTTGCTCCTCGACACAGTGGGTATCTGGGTGCTGTATTATCTCATGATGTTTCTTTGCTTCAAGGCCTTTGCGCCTACCGCGCATCTCGGCGGAATGGCCGGGTTAATGGTCTTTGTTTTTGGCGGATTGGGTATTGTATTTCCATCACCAGGAGGCATGGGAACTTTTCATGCCATGGTGATTATGGCATTAGCCATCTATGGTCTTAACGGAAATGATGCATTCTCTTTTGCAAATATTCAGTATTTTTCCATACAACTCCTTGGCTGTGTCCTGATGGGGATCGTTGGCCTCATCGTATTACCTATTATCAACAGGAAACCAAAGATAATTGATCATGAACCGCAAACCGGCAACGTCTAAAATTTTCGATCTGGAGGGATTGTTCGATCAAGTGGCCCTTTGGCGAAAGGATGGTGATCGAATTGTTTTCACTAATGGTTGTTTTGATATACTGCATGCGGGACATATAAAATACCTGGAATCTGCTTCCATGCTGGGCCAGCGAATGATCGTTGCGGTCAATGATGATGATTCAGTCGTCAGACTGAAAGGCCCTACTCGTCCCATCAATATTTTAGATAGCCGACTCTATCTTCTGGCTTCTTTAAGTTGCATTGATGGCGTTGTATCTTTTTCGGAAGATACTCCACTGGAAGTGATCAAAACATTGCGTCCTGATATTCTCGTAAAAGGCGGAGATTATAGTCCGGAGAGCATTGTGGGTGCCGAAGAAGTCATAGGCTGGGGAGGTAAGGTAGAAGTAATCCCATTTGTGAATGGCTTTAGCACCACTCGACTCGAGAGTAGAATTCTTGAATTACATCGCAAAAAATCAGCAGACGAATGAGAATACCAGTTGGCGAAGTGATTGATTTTTTGGAAGGCATTGCGCCACTCCATCTCCAGGAATCCTATGATAATAGTGGATTGCTGATTGGCTCGAGGGATCAGGAAGTGACCGGGGTCGTGATCAGTCTTGATTGTACAGAAGAAATACTGGAGGAGGCTATGGCGAAAGGTTGCAATCTTATCATTTCGCATCATCCGGCCATCTTTTACGGGGTCAAAAGCTTTACTCAAGCTAATGCAACAGAGCGAATCATCCGGAATGCTATAAAAAACGACCTTACTATCTATGCGATTCATACTAATCTGGACAATACGCTCAAACATGGAGTTAATGAGCGCATCGCTCAAAAAATAGGGATGGTTATCGATGGAATCCTGCGTCCAATGGCTGAAAATCCTGATCAGGGAGCCGGTATTATTGGGCATTTTACATCACCAATGCCTGAACATCAATTCCTTAACCATATTAAGAAGGAGATGGGTGCGACCCTAATCAGACATACATCACTGATTAACAGACAGATACAAAAAGTAGCGATCAGTGGCGGCTCCGGGGCTTTTCTTCTGAAGGATGCAAAAAAAGCGGGTGCAGATGCTCTGATAACAGCAGATTTCAAATATCATGACTTTTTTGATGTGGATGGTGACCTTCTGGCCTGTGATATTGGGCATTATGAAAGTGAGCAGTATACAATCAACCTTTTACAGGAGCTTATTTCAGGGAAATTTGCTACTTTTGCCGCCCATTGCACGGAGATCAATACAAATCCCGTTCATTATTTCACCTGATTTTCTAATATACTTATGGCTAAAACAACTGAAATCAGTATTGAAGACAAGCTAAGACAGCTATATGAGCTTCAGCAAATTGATTCTAAAATAGATGCAATTGAGATCCTCAAGGGCGAACTTCCTATTGAAGTAAGTGATCTGGAGGACGAGATTACCGGTCTTGAAACCAGATTAAAGAATCTCAACGAAACCGTCAAAGAGGTCGAAAATGAAGCTGCTAAGTACACGGCTAAAATGGCTGAAGGCGAAGCTTTGATCGCCAAGTACACCAAACAGCTCGATGATGTGAAAAACAACCGGGAGTTTGATGCCTTGTCTAAAGAGCTTGAAATGCAGAAACTGGAAATCCAGTTGGCTGAGAAAAAAGCGCGTGAAGTCAACGAAAAGATCTCTGTTAAAAATGCAGTTATCAAAGAAGCAAAGGAAAAGCTGAAGACTAAAAAAGCAAATCTTGATGTTAAAAAAGATGAGCTGAAGTCTATCGTTGCCAAAACCGAAAAGGAAGAAAAAGCTTTGCGTAAAAATGCAACGGCTGCACAGGCAAAAATCGAAGAACGATTGATGAAAGCCTACAATAGGATCCGGGGCAACTACCGAAACGGCCTTGCTTTAGTAGCTGTTGAGCGTGATGCATGCGGCGGATGTTTCAATCAAATACCACCACAAATTCAATTGGAAGTGACGCAGCACAAGAAAATTATAGCTTGTGAGCATTGCGGAAGAATCCTTGTGGACAGCGAAATAGCAGGCATTACTGCAGACGCGTAATTACATTGTATTGATTCGTGAATAAAAAAATCCAGACACATTTGAAAGCCTTTCTTTGTGTCTGGATTTTTCTTTTGGTGCATGGTGCATCTCCTGCTCAGGATATGTACTGGACGCCTGAGGCGAGAAATGCTTATCAGTTAATTACTGCACTTCGCATTGATGAAGGACTGACGGCTGTACAACTCCAATCCATTTCACATCCTGATAATTTGATCTGGCCGTATCTTGAAGACTATGGCAACTTCCTGAGAATTTTTGTTCAGGAGGATATCCTGGCAATTGATTCTTTTTTTGAAGCTTCTGATATTCGGTTAGAGCAAATTGAGGAAGTGCCTATCACTAATCCGCTTTCGCTGATGGCGCAAGGGCAGATCGCGCTGCATCAATCAGCGCTACACCTGCAGCAAGGCAAGATGATTGCGGCGGGAACGGATATCAATAGTGCTTTTAAACTACTCCGCAAAAATCAAAAACTTTTTCCTGATGATGTTGCCAACTTGCGATTGTATGCATCACTCAAAGTGGTTTTTGGGGCTATCCCAGACAAATATCGTTTGTTGGTGCAGATCGTCACCAGCCTGAGTGGAACCATTGAAGAGGGTCTCGAAGAACTCGAAGGTATCCTGGAAACAACAACTCCTGAAACCAATATATTTTTCAAAGAAACAGTGCTTTATGCTGCCTTAGCGGAGGGTCGTTTAAATAACAATCCGGAAGGTGGACTTGCATTATTGAAAAAATATTTTGGCAATACCCCTGACAGCGAATCAGCGCAATATCTCATGTCGAATATGTTAATTGCGCTCGGTCGTAATGATGAAGCCATTAAAGTACTCAGCACGGCTTCCGGTATACCCGGTTCGGTGCAAATACCTTTTCTGGATTTTATGCTTGGGGAGTGTAAGTTATTTCGCGGAGATGCTGATGCCAACATCTATTTAAAAGATTTTCTGGTCAATCATAAGGGCAAGCATTTTATCAAGGAAGCCTATCAGAAACTGGCATGGTATGCTTTGCTCAAGGGCGACAAAGAAGGATACCGCCATTACATGCAGCAGATTCTGATCAAAGGATCCAACAAGACGGATGAAGACCAACAGGCAATGATAGAAGCGGAAACCCATGCGGTACCTAATCCTAAATTATTAAGAAGCCGTTTGTACTATGATGGCGGCTACTATGACAAGGCACTGGCGATGATGAATGAGGCACTTTACTCTACGCTGGTTCAGCATGAGCAGCGTCTGGAATATCTGTATCGTAAGGGTCGTATTCTTCAGGCGCAACAATCGGATGCGGAAGCCTTGCATTATCTTATGCTGACGATCACCACCGGCCAATTTGAGCGCTACTATTTTGCCTGTAGTGCTGCGCTGCAATGTGGGATCATCCATGAAAAGCTTGGCAGCCCGCCTACTGCCCGAAAATTCTATAATATGTGTCTTGAGATGGAGCCGGAGGCTTATAGTACCGGATTGCATCAGAAGGCGCGGATGGGGCTCAATCGGGTCGGAAATTGAGGAAGGAGAGGTAGTCTAATGTGTTTAGAATAGTTTAGTTCATGGCGCCTTTGGTGCCAGTTGTTTAGTGGGTTTATGGAATATTAGCAATCATCTGTAAACTAGTTTTGTTTCTGCCTTTAGTCCCTTCGGCCTTTCAGCCTTTCAGCCTTTCAGCCAATTACCTTGAGAATATGGCTGGCAGATAGAGTTATTAATCAGAAACCTATATATTTGCACTCCAATTTTTTGGCGTGGTAGCTCAGGTGGTTAGAGCGCATGATTCATAATCATGAGGTCGGCGGTTCAATCCCGCCTCACGCTACTTTTAAAGTCCCTTTTTACAGGGACTTTTTTATTTCAAAACCTAGCTCAGGTGGTTAGTTAGTCCGCCTTAGGCGGAAGGTCGGCGGTTCAATCCCGCCTCACGCTAAAATTGAATGCCTAGGTTCAGGGGCTTTATTTATTACTTTAAAATTATGCGATCAATCTCTAGCTGAAATGATTCCGCTTTATAATTGGCGATGAGGAAGGCAAGCTCCTCCAAGATCTGCCCCTCGTAGTCGGGGATGTCCAAGGCTCGGCCGCGAAAACTAGGTTTCATCTCTTTCAGGGGGATTTCGATGGTTTCCCAATCACCAGTTGTTTCGAAGTAATAAATGTAGGAGTGATAGTCACTTTGATCTGATTTGACTCTGAACTGGTATCGCTTACCATCCCCTTTAAGGTGAATAGATGCTGTGGTGTAGGCTTCCACATTTTTCTGATCAAATCGGTACCGTAGGGAAGAGAATCCGCCATTATTCTCCAGGGAGACCTTCCCATAATATAGTGCATGCCCCTCGGCAGTGCGTTCAAGGTTGCCCTTTGACCGACCACCCATGACAGAATCGTCTACTACGACCCATTGGCTTATGTTTTTGTCTTTTTGAAAATCAAAGAGAATCATTTCCTCCAGGAAGAAGAAAGACCCAAATAGTAGTATCGATGCAAGTTTCATACGCTAAAGACAGATAGATGACATATATTGTTTAACTTTTTGTTGTTTTATTTAAACATTGTCTCAAATTTCTCTGTTCTAACCCCATTCTTTCAATCATAAAAAATAAATCAATGAAAAATCTCAAATTTTTACTCGCTGGATTACTGTTCGTAAGTGCGTTCACCTTCACCTCCTGCGACAAAGATGACGACAACCCCACTCCGGCAATGGATTTGGTAGAAACAGCTGTTGCAACGGATGACCTCAGTATTTTAGTAGAAGCCCTGACACAAGCCGGATTAGTTTCCGCCCTTCAAGGTGATGGTCCTTTTACTGTGTTTGCACCAACTAATGCCGCTTTCCAAGAACTACTTGACTCCAACCCGGCCTGGAATTCATTAAGTGATATCGACAATGCCACACTCACCAAGGTGCTGAAATTTCACGTCATAGCTGCAGACATCAAAGCTGCTGACCTTACCGATTCCTATGCAACCACGCTGGCTACTGGCCCTAATAATGAGCAGATCGTTTTGCAGATTGATGTGACGGGAGGCGTTAAATTTAATGGTTCATCTTCACCAGTCACTACTGACATCAAAACAGCCAATGGAACCGTACATATCATTAATAAGGTGATGTTACCACCATCCGTAGTTAACCTAGCACTTAACAATCCTAACTTTTCATCTTTGGTGGCTGCTTTGACAAGAGCTGACCTGACGACAGACTATGTTAGCATTCTATCCGGTACGGGACCATTTACAATATTCGCACCAACCAATGCTGCATTCCAGGCGCTTCTTGATTCAAACCCGGCGTGGACTTCTCTGAATGACATACCTGTTGCCACACTCGAAGCTGTACTCAATTACCATGTTATCAGTGGTGCAAATGTGCAGTCAGGACAATTAACCGATAATCAGGAAGTGGCCTCTCTTGGTGGTATGCTTACCGTTGATTTATCAAATGGTGCTAAACTGGAAACAACAAGTAATCAATCAGTCAACATCATACTGACTGATGCACAAGGATCAAATGGGGTCGTACATGTTGTCGATCAGGTACTCTTACCGTAGAAAGTTAAAATCTCTTCACTAATTATGGAAGGCCTGGAAGCAGCTATTGCTTTCAGGCTTTTTTTATGCTATAATTCATACCTCCATTTTGTTACAAAGAGGAGCAAACACAACGGTTTTACTGTTTAATAAATCTGGATGTAGTCATTGTCGCACCGGATTTAATCCTGATGACGTATAATCCTTGCGGCAGAGTACTGACGTCAACTGTTGACAACAGCCCATTATACTGTACCGGCATCTGAATATGGGTACCATCCATAGCATAAAGATATATATGATCTACAGGCAATGCACTTTGAACATAAACCAAATCGCTTGTTGGATTTGGATATACAAGCGTCTCAAAAGTATTCAGGTTTTTTGTTTGGTTTATAATGCCTTCTTCCGTAAAACTCATGATAAACTGGTTGGCCCCACTAACGGTAGATAACAACAATTCATCTTCCGTAATACTACAGTTGAGCGTATCATAAAAAAAGCCACAGACCATTAGTTTTCCATTTTGGCCATGCAAGAGCGAAATGACACCCTCAATGTCTGTTCCATGGAAGCTATAGACCCATTGCTGTTGGCCATCTGTGTTCATTTTTGCAATATAAATATCTGTTCGGTATACTGCATCGACAGTAATTGAATCATCGCCCGGATCCAGGTCAGCCACCCCGGCAAAATAGCCACTGATATATAGTTCTGAATTTCTTTGCAGCGAAAGTGAACTCATTCCGCCATATTCACTGCTGCTATATATTCTGGTCCATAGCAG
This sequence comes from Bacteroidota bacterium, assembly GCA_024642665.1. Taxonomy (GTDB): domain Bacteria; phylum Bacteroidota; class Bacteroidia; order Chitinophagales; family Saprospiraceae; genus Opimibacter. The sequence goes on along the minus strand of JAHEAR010000007.1, from coordinate 70,205 downwards.
CATTCCTTCCGGTGAGTATTTTGCAATAAATCCATCCGATTCAGCACTGGCAGTATGTATGACCGGCAGTTCCCCAGGCTTTTCGAAATGCACTTCCCCTTCAAAGTAACCCCCGATATACATATTTCCTTCGCTATCAGCAGTGATATGCTCCAAGGCATCGTCAAGGTCACCCCCAAATGAAAAAGCTTTTTGAACTTCCCCATGTATATTGATCATCCCGTAAGCACCGTTATCCTGCCCGTTGCTATTAAGGGTTACGACTTCGTTTGTTGTTGTAATACTAAACGTAGAATCATACGTCAGGGCAAAATAAATTTCGTCGTCATTCTTATAGAATACCTCACCCATGTAATCATCACCTTTCCCACCCATTCCATAGATCCACTGGGCCTCAAAATCGGCATTACATAACGCTATAAAAGAATCAAATTTTCCATTTGAAGTAACCGTGGGTGTATTACTATCAGAAGAAAATCTGAGCGTGTCCTCAAACGAACCGCATAAAAGAAATGATCCATCTTGCAAAATGGACATACTGTTCAGATAAACAGTATAAGGGGAATCAAAATATCTTGCCCAGGTAATTTGTCCTTGCCCATTCATTTTCAGAATGCAAAACTGCTGCCCCAGGCCATTGGTGTACATAAACGTGTCGTTTTGAAAGACATAGGTCAAGGTGTCAACAAAGGATAACCCAAGGAGAAGTTCACCATCCTTATGCCCATAGGCAGATCCTCCTTTGTTCCCTTTACTTCGAAAAGTTCCATTCCATTGATAGGTTCCGGTAGAATCAAATTTAGAAATGACTACAGCTCTGTTTGTAGCCGTAGCATACACCAGGTCTATACCGGCCCCCGGATCCATATCTGCAGTATCCCTGAGGTTAATGGTAGTATAGAAATTTCCATCCCTATCGAGTTGGGTGTATCCCGGATTGTCAGAACCTTTACTTCCTTGAGAGAAAGCAAAATCAAGTGTCAGCTGGCCATCTGCATGGAGTACAATGCCAAGGAAAAGCCAACAAATAATAATCCTAAGGATAATTGGTTTTTTCATGAGGTATAGAGGTTTGTTAAGGTTTTAAATATTCAATTAAAGATAAATATTGAATTCATATATTCAACCCGATATAAAAAGTCGGGTTATAAAAACTCCCAACCTGTTCTCATTTTACCATTTGAAAGGACGGAAAAGCAATTCTAAAGGTAGTAAACCACTTTCTTCCCTGTTTTGTCCTCTGCTGCGGAATCAAGTTTACTAACTAATATCTTTTCGTTTGAAAACCACTAATTTTCAATTAGGTTTGACTCACTAAACACGTCAATGTGAATTTTGAAGAAATCATCAAAGAGGTCTACGAAAAGAAAAAGCTGATCAGCGATGAAGGGCAATTGGCAGATTATATCCCCGAATTAAAGCTTGTGGATCCTGACAAGTTTGGCGTCTATATCTCCACCCTCCATTACGGTCATTTTGGAATTGGCGATTGCTATGACAGATTCTCTGCACAGAGTATTGCCAAAGTCTTTTCATTGACCTTAGCCTACAGCATCCTGGATAGCAAGACCTGGGAACGCGTTGGCGTGGAACCATCAGGCACTTCCTTTAACTCTCTCATTCAACTTGAACTTGAACATGGTATTCCGCGCAATCCGTTTATTAATGCCGGAGCCATCGTCATTTGCGACATCCTGTTAAGTCATTTAGATAACCCCAAAGAAGATTTTCTAGCCTTTGTCAGAAGCCTTTCCGGGCATGGTGAAATAAACTATTCTGACAAAATAGCCTCCTCAGAGAAAAAAGCAGGGTATCGAAATGTTGCCTTATGTAATTTAATTAAGGCATTCGGAAACATTGAAAACGATCCGGTGGATGTACTTGATTTTTACTTTGACCTTTGTTCGCTGGAAATGAATTGCGAAGAACTGTCGAAGATATTTCTCTTTCTGGCCAACGATGGATTCACCTTGCATGACCAAAGACAAATTCTGACCCGAAGCCAAACCAAGCGTATTAATGCCCTCATGCAGACTTGCGGCTTTTATGATGAGTCCGGAGAATTTGCTTTTAAGGTTGGACTTCCTGGGAAAAGCGGCGTGGGGGGCGGTATTGTTGCTATCCATCCAAAACAATACGCTATCGCTGTCTGGGGTCCACGTTTAAATGCTAAAGGAAATTCTTACAAAGGGATGCGATTTTTGGAAGAGTTTACGACCAGGTCAGAGCAGTCAATTTTTTAGAACTTTGATGGCGTAAGTAATTGCGAATTGCGAAAAAAGACCTGGGACCTGAGACTTTTAGACCTAAGATTTTCGACGCACGACAAGCGACATACGATATGAGATTTTTTTACCCAACTAACCATTTAACCTTCATCACCCAAACAACCCTTCAATTTTCTAACTGAATTGCAATTGTTTCCAGCGATGATGCTCTGAGGTCTAAGGTCCAATCTTTTCAGGTCTGACAAGAAACTCAGCAAACAACAGATTATCTTTAAAGAAAAATCTACTTTGTAGATAAATGAATGAATATGAACAACCTACTGGACGGCGTTAAAACTGCCGATATAAAAATCACCAAAGAGGTCACCCATCTCAGCGAGATGGTCAAAGACAAAAGCCTTTCGCTGGTAGACCGCGTGGAATCTTTTGAAGACATCATATCTCTGGAGATCGGTGACACCTCACTTAATCGCGCACGCAACCTGGAAAGAGAGTTAAGTATTCGACAACTCTTTATCAAATATGAAGGAGAAAATCCTTCCGGAACCCAAAAAGATCGTATTGCTTTTGCACAGGTGAGAGATGCCCTACGCAGAAAATTTCATATCATTTCCTTAGCAACATGTGGCAACTATGGTGTAGCTGTGGCCTATGCCGCCTACCTCGCCGGGATCCATTGCAAAATATTTATACCAGAATCGTACCACACCGAAAGGATCAAAGAAATGGAAGCCTTTGATGCTGAAATCATCAGACTCCCCGGGACGTACGAAGACACTGTAACGGCATCAAGCAAAATGGCTCTGGAACACCGATGGTATGACGCCAATCCCGGAGGAGCCAATACGTCTCTTCAGATTTCTGCCTACGCTGAAATAGCCAATGAGATATATGACACCTTGCGCGATGCCCCAAAATATATCGCCTCACCAGTCTCCAACGGTACACTGATAGCAGGCGTTTATCGCGGATTTGTGAATTTATACAAACGTGGTAAAACCTCCCGGATACCAAAGTTTATTGCAGGATCCGCCGCACATCAAAATCCAATTATCTCTTCTTTTCGTGCAGGATATGATACATGTGTAGACATAGATCCGAAAATGATTAAAGAAACACTCGTCAACGAACCCCTGATCAACTGGCATAGCTTTGATGGTAATGAAGCGCTGTATGCCATCCGACAATCAGGCGGCGAAGCAAGCCACATAAGCGACAATAAAATGAAAGAGATGAGTACCTTCCTGCACAAAAAAGAAGGCTACCGAATATTACCGGCCTCGACAGCCGGACTGATCGCCTTAATTCATATGCATGAAGTAAAGGAAATGATCAACGACAGATATGTCGCTATCTTAACCGGCAAATACTAAATCATGAAAACAACTATAGATGGAAAAGCGATCGTCTATTGCGATGGTGCTTTTAATACGCCCAATGGAAAGACAGCCCACGGACTGGTACGATTTACAGAGCGATATGAGGTCGTCGGTGTGATTGACCACGCCTACGCAGGACAGGATGCCGGACAGGTGCTTGATGGCAAAGAAAATCGCATTCTTATATTCAGTGATCTGGCCTCAGCGATGACTCAATTAGGTGAAAGCAACAAACCCAAATCGTTTGTAATTGGTCTTGCCACCGATGGAGGCCGCTTGCCTTCGGACGCCAAAAAAACGATTCGTTTGGCTTTGGAATTAGGATTGAATGTGGACAATGGTTTACACGATTTTCTATACAAGGACAGCGAACTGATGGCGATTGCAGAGAAAAACAATTGCCGCATCCGGGATGTGCGTCGCACACCTGATCGAGATGACCTGCATTTTTTTACAGGAAAAATTGAAGAGGTGAATTGTTTGAAAGTGGCCCTGTTGGGAACAGATTCCGCGATCGGGAAAAGAACGACCTCCTGGATTTTGGTACATGGTTTTCAGAAAGCAGGATTGAAAGCAGAAATGGTGGGAACAGGACAAACTGCCTGGATGCAGGGCGCAAAATATTCCATGATTCTAGATAGCTGTATCAATGATTTTGTTGCCGGTGAGATAGAACATGCCGTGCATGAAGCATGGAAAAATGAGTCCCCCGATTTGATTGTCATTGAAGGGCAAGGAAGTCTTATGAATCCTGCCTATCCCGGTGGATTCGAAATTCTGGCAGCAGGAAGACCCGATTATGTGATCTTGCAACATGCCCCAAAACGAATAGAGTATGATGGTTTCCCTGGGTATATTCTGCATCCGATCAAAGAACAAATCAATGCCATTGAAATGATCTCCGGGAAAAAAGTCATCGCTATTACCGTCAATCACGAGGAGATGACGAAAGAGGAAATATTGCCAGCGTGTGCTAAAATCACACAGGAAACCGGCTTACCCGCCTATGATGTGCTCGCCTATGGAGCCGATGAATTGGTTGAACTTTTAAAATCACTGAAGAAGTGAAAGCCTATCCATCCACTGAGATATTGAATCATAAATTGCTTATCAAAAAAGAAATCTTAACACCCCTTTTTGATAATCTATATCAAAACAGGAATTAAGATGAAGATCACATCTATCGAATACTTTAAGCTTGAGATGCCTTTGGCTATTCCGTATACGATTGCTTACGAAACGGTCAGTAGTGCTACGAATGTTATTCTAAAACTCACTACAGACAAAGGGATAATCGGCTGGGGATGTGCTTCACCCGATCTGGAAGTGACCGGTGAAACAGCAGAAGATGTCATCCATAACATTGAAACCACAGTGAAGGAGTTGTTGCAAAATCAATCGCCTTTTCAACTTGCTTACTTTACACATCAACTCAAACAGTTATGTCCCCATGCCTCCTCTACCATGGCGATGGTGGATATTGCACTTCATGACCTGTTGGCCAGAAAAGCAAAACTACCATTATACAAACTGCTGGGGGGGTATAGAAACAAAATTCCTACCAGCATTACAATTGGAATTTTACCCCTACGAGAAACTTTAGAGCAAGCCACATATTTTCTGAAAAAAGGCTTTACCATCATCAAACTCAAAGGGGGCATTTCGATGGAGGAAGACATTGAAAAGATTCTAAAACTTCGCGAACATCATGGCGATGAATTTCTCCTCCGCTTTGATGCCAATCAGGGGTATACGCCGAGCGAAGCTATTTCATTTATTAAAAAAACAACCAGTGCTAAAATCGAAATTCTTGAACAACCTACACAGCATGGAAACGAGGAGCATCTGGGCGAAGTGAAAAGGAATATTCACATTCCGGTGATGGCCGATGAAAGCATGAAGACCCTCAAAGATGCTTTTCGTCTGACGAGCAATAATCTGATCGATATGGTCAATATCAAACTCATGAAAGTAGGCGGCATTCTTGAATCCCAACATATCAACTCTGTTGCTAAAGCTGCTGGAATGGAAGTGATGGTGGGTTGTCTTGACGAATGTGCTTTAGGGATATCTGCCGGCCTCCATTTTGCCTTAAGTCGACCAAATATTGAGTATGCTGACCTCGATGGACACCTCGATTTGCTGGAGGATCCATTTACCGATCTTTTTGATCTGAAGAATGGGATCCTTTATCCTTCCAAAGATTATGGATTAGGCCCTATTTCGCTTTAATAATCAGTTCCGGCAGAAGTACCCCACATGGATGATTTAGGTCTGTGAAAATAATTGGCTTTTTCTATTCAGGGAATTGATTAAATTTAGAGTCATACCAGAGAAAAATCCAATTGGTGTTTACTTACCTCTTTGGTACTTCGATTTAACCCATTTAAATAAAACCAAATGAAAAAAACCGTTCGTACACCCTTTTTCTCCTCGATCCGAAAAGCCTTCACGTTGGCACTTCGAGCCGAAGAGCAGCACATCGATACCGCTGAAGTGATCAGTCAGGCCCAGGAGGCCATCAACCAACGCAGAAATTTTCTAAAGAATACCGGAAAAGTAATGATTGGAGGAGCCATTACACCGGGGCTATTAATCAATTCGTCAAAATCATTTTTACGGCCATTTTTAGGCGGGTCCCCACCACGAATTGCTATCATCGGTGGTGGGATAGCCGGCTTACACGCGCTGCATATCTTGAAAAAAAATAACCTGACCGGTACCATTTATGAAGCCAGCGGACGAACCGGTGGTCGCATGTTTACGGTGCAGGAAGCTATGGGAAAAGGCACCTGGACGGAATTTGGTGGAGAGTTTATCGACACAGATCATGCCGATATGTGGGCGTTGGCGGATGAGTTCAATATAGAGCTTATTGATTATCAGCAGGAAAGTGAAGCTGAACTGGAAGCAGAGGCCTTTTACTTCGAAGGGAAGCACCGGACCATGGAAGAAGTGGTCGATGGATTTCGGACTTTCGCCCCTCGGATGCAAGCCGATATGAATAAACTCGATGGCGATATTTCCTATACCACGACGGATCCATTTATTATTGAACTGGATAACATGAGTCTATCCAAATACCTGAAAAAGATAGGCGCCAAAGGCTGGATCAAACGAATGCTCGAAATGGCCTATGAATCAGAATACGGTCGTTCTCCTAAAGATCAATCCAGCTTAAATCTTACGCTCCTCATTTCAGCTGATACCAGTGAAGGTGCTCTTTCTTTCTTCGGGGATAGTGATGAACGATACAAAGCAAAAGGGGGCAATCAAACCATCGTTGATGCGCTCGCAAAAAAATATGCTGAGGACATTCAAATAAATCACTCGCTGGAGTCTCTTCGTCAAGACGACGAGACCTACCAACTTCATTTTGCCGGTAAGAGTGATGTGGTGACTGCAGATTATGTCATTCTTGCACTACCCTTCACCAGATTGCGTGCGATCACTATGCCTATTGATATGCCGGAAGTAAAACGCAAATGTATTGACACCCTGGGTTATGGTACAAATGCGAAACTGATGCTGGGTATGAAATCCCATTTTTGGAGAAAGCAAGGATACGGCGGCTTAGTGTACAGTGACACAGGAATCCCGAACGGATGGGATAATGCACAATTGCAAAATAAAGCTGACGAGCCTGCCGGTCTGTCCATACTCTTTGGTGGTGAGAAGGGCATGAAGGCCGGAGAGGGCACACCAGAATTCCAAAAAAATAAATATCTGCCCTTATGGGAAAAAATATATCCCGGCGCTGAAGAGCAATTTAATGGAAAAGTTGCTCGCATGCACTGGCCTTCTTATCCCTTCAATCTGGGAAGTTATAGTTGCTATACCAAAGGGCAGTTTACAAGCATCTCCGGTGCAGAACAAATGCCGGTTGGTAATATACTTTTTGCCGGAGAGCATTGTGGTGGTGCCTATGCCGGTTTCATGAATGGTGCCGCCCAGAGTGGTAGAGAAGCAGCAGAGGAAATTCTAAAAAGGCTGGATTAATCATTTTGTAAAGGTTCAGGAGGCTGATAAACGCCCGATCAAAAACAAACACAGTACGTTGCTGCAGCATGCTCGGCAACTGTCTGCTTTTTATTAAACTGGTGTCAACCTACCGTTTTAAAGTTCAAGTCCCATTTCACCATACTATGCTAGTTAGGAATGAAATGTAATTCCCATTCGTCTAAGATCTGACGCGTTTAAAAGAATTTAATTCCAGGGTGATGAATCAAACACTAAGTTTAATTTCTCAATGAATCAATCACCTAACTTTCAGCAGATGAATTGTTTTAGCATTTCCCACTATTTAAAAGTCTTAAGCATAATCCTTTTTTGTATTATTCTGATCTTGGGATCAGTCCAAATATTTGCCCAGGCAAGCAAACCCTATCCAATCAAAGAAATCAATAACCTATCGTATTACGATGATCCGGCATTTGATTCAGAGCGCACGCAAGTCAATCTTATCATCCCGGAAGGTGTTGAAAGTCCTCCTGTATTTATGTGGATCGGTGGAGGTGCCTGGGCGTATGTGGATCGTCACAAAGAAATGGATTTGTGCAGGGCTTTAGCCCGTCAGGGAATCCTCATGGTATCTGTCGGTCATCGGTTGAGTCCCCAATTATTAGGTAAAACAAAAGTGTACGAGGGTGTCCAATATCCGGCGCATGTGATTGATCTTGCGCATGCATTCCGATGGGTCTATGATCACGCCGATGTGTATGGCTATTCAAAGAAAAATATCTTTGTGGGGGGCTATTCTTCCGGCGCACATCTTTCCGCAATGCTGGCGTCAAATGGAAAGTTCCTGGAAGATGTCGGACTTTCTACAGAGGACATCAGAGCAATTGTTCCGGTAGCCGGCGGATTTGATATTCCACACTACCGACAGTCACTGATAGAGGAAGACTCAAGCTATCTGGAAAATCATATCAACCCTGTTTTCGGTACTACGTATGAAGAACAAGTGGCGGCCTCACCCATGACTTTTATAGAAACTTTTCACACCCCGATGCTGCTTATTTCAGAAAGTGAGACTTATCAGTATACTACCCTCTTTGAACAAGCTTTAAAGGACTTGGGAAGGGATAATTTTCAGGTACTAAATTGTCATAACGAAACGCACAATAGTCTGTGGACGAAACTCAGCAAACAGAACGATTGCATATATCGAGACTATATTTTGGCTTACATCAAAAGCATGGACGCCATGAAAATTCCAGAAAAATAAATCAGCGTTAAATAAATCGATTCTTCCATTCAGCAGGAGGCACCGGACAAGCATCATACCGCGCACCAAACTTATATCTTCGATTTGCCACCCATCGATAAACACTATCTCTTAGATTTTGTGGAATAATCTTTCCGGGTGACAGTAGGAGAAAGGGGAAACCCAAATGATTAAAAATTTGCAAAGCAGCATCACTGCGTAAATACACCTTACCCTCATCATAAAATACAATCGTATCTTCTTCAATATAATTTGGCAGTAATGGCAATAATTTCTTTTGTGCTTCTTCTCCTTCCAAGGGTGAAAACATAAAGATCCTTTGTTTATCCCATCGGATGATCCGCTTCACCCAGGAGTGACACATCGGACAATTACCATCAAAGAATATGATTTTCATAAATACAAATTGGGTCTGTACAATTGCTATATGGCCATTTAGCCAAACAACTGTTCGAACATCTCTGTTAACAACCGAACCTGTACAACGGTTGTATTTGATTTTGGAATATCCACATTCGGGGAAACTGGTATATAGATTTTCTTATAGCCCAACCGCGTAGCTTCTGCAATCCGTTTATCCAATTGCTGGATAGGCCTGATTTCTCCTGAAAGCCCGACTTCACCAGCAAAACATATATCTCTTGAAACCGGGATATCCTGCAGCGAGGATACAAGCGCTACAGCCAGCGATAGATCTATCGCCGGTTCTGAGACTCTAAGCCCGCCTGCTACATTAATGAATACATCCTGATTTCCGAAGAAAAATCCACATCGCTTCTCAAGCACGGCTAACATCAGATGAAGTCTTCTGGTGTCATACCCGGACGTAGATCGCTGTGCTGTCCCATAAACCGCTGTACTCACCAACGCTTGTGTCTCAATCAAAAAAGGTCTGAACCCTTCACAAACCAATGCAATACATGAGCCGGAAGCACGATGATTATGGTCCGCCGGAATCAACCATTCAGACGGGTTTTCCACTGGAATAAGCCCCAGCCCCTTCATCTCATAAATTCCAATTTCGCGTGTTGATCCAAATCTGTTTTTGATACAGCGCAACATTCGAAAATTATACTGTCTGTCTCCTTCCAGATGAAGGACAACATCCACGATATGTTCCATCAATTTTGGTCCGGCGATATCGCCTTCCTTTGTGATATGACCAACCAGAATAATCGTTGTACCTGTGGCCTTCCCTAATTGCTGTAGCCGATAGCTGCATTCTCGTATCTGGCTGACTGAACCGGGTACAGATTCCAATTCCGGTGAGAACATTGTCTGGATTGAATCGATAATGACAATACCGGAGTTGATAGTGGAGATAGTGTCTACAATTCGAGTGAGATCTGTTTCTGCAAGAATATGACATTTCTCTCCTTTCAACCCAAGCCGGGAAGCTCTCATCTTTATTTGGGAAGGGCTCTCCTCACCGGAGATATAGAGCAGGTTAAGGTTTTTATAACCAGCCATTTGCAACAGAAGCGTTGATTTGCCGGCACCGGGCTCACCGGCGAGCAATATCACCGATCCTGGAACAACTCCACCCCCTAAAACTCTTTCCAGCTCAGGATCGCCAATTTGTACCCGCATTTCATCTGCTTCACTGATTTCAGAAAGCAAAGTCGGTTTGGCTACCTCTCCATTCGTAGTTTTGCCTTTATTTCCCTTGATGGTTCCTATTACCTCTTCGGTCATCGTATCCCATTCATTGCACTCAGGGCATTTACCCATCCATCCTGAAGCTGTGGCTCCGCAACTGGAACATATATACCTTGTCTTTACCTTAGACATACTAAATTCTGTTAATTAATTGATGACTGAAATATTTTGCCGGTAATCATTGTAAATGCCGTATATTAGAAACGAATAGTACGGATGATACGTTTTTGATACTATATAGGAATTAGTTTATGTGGTTTGCGGAAGATTAAAAGTAAACTAAACACCCCTAAATAAAAATTTAGCCTTGAATTCTTGCGTTAATACCGGTTGCTTTTTTGTCAAACTACCCAAATCAAATTCAATTCGTTGGGATATTATTTACTTTGACATTAACAGCATATTGACATCTTATCATTTGCACTATTTTAACCATAAAAGGTCATATTTTGTTATCAAAGGATAAAAAATAATAATCCCTCTAAACGTAACACCTATATAGGTTGTTTATATTGTAAATTCGCGACTCGGAAAAATATACCCTGTTTTCATAACAGTTTATAGATATAGTTTTCAATTGGTTTTTTGGGGTTTTTGGGGTGCCAGGTGCTAGCTTGGTACCCCTTTTTTTTATGCTAATTTCATGATAGTTGATGCGTTGAGAGGGTTGAGCACGAAGCGCCGTAGGCTCTTGTTGTTGAGGAAGTTTAGTTTCAGAAATAAGGTTAAATGGTTAGTCGCCGCCGCCAATTCCGATCTGTCGGAAATGGCGACCAAAGGAAGGATATTGGGGTTATGAGGTTATCCTCGTTATGGAAATTATAAAGTGAGAAAATTTAGCCTATTATCCCTATTTAAGTGAAAAGTGAAAATCGGAGCTCAGCGTAGATCACATCCGTTAGGTGTGAGTGATGTGGTGAGTAGTAAGTAGGTAATTTAATCAAAGCTGACTTAGGTCCATAAGTCCTAGGTCCCTGGTCTCCAAGTCTCAGGTCTCCAAGTCTCAGGTCTCCAAGTCTCAGGTTCTTATATTTGAAATAATTATCTTGGCTGCTATGAATTATCCACTTTTTACAAATGACGCCGTAGTCTTCGGCTTACTGATATGTGCTCTCGCCGGAATTTTTTATACAGCCCATTCTGAGCATCCTTTCTGGAAAAAATTTTACACTTACATACCTGCTTTACTTCTGTGTTATTTTGTACCAGCCCTGATGAATTGGCCATTAGGTTTAATTTCCGGGGAAGAAAGTAATCTCTACTTTATTGCTTCCCGTTATTTTCTGCCTGCCTCACTTATATTATTCTGTTTAAGTATTGATTTGAAGGGTGTTTTTGGCCTTGGACCAAAAGCATTGATTATGTTTTTTACGGCAACGGCAGGTATTATTCTGGGGGGGCCAATTGCACTACTGGCTACCACTTGGTTATTCCCCGATGTCATCGGGGCTTCTCCGGAGGAATTATGGCGCGGATTGAGTACGATCGCAGGGAGCTGGATTGGAGGTGGAGCCAACCAGGCCGCCATGAAAGAAATATTTGATGTACAGGATAGTTTGTTCGGTACCATGGTGGTCGTAGACGTAGTAGTCGCCAATATATGGATGGCTTTTTTATTATATGGGGCCAATGACCATGTTACGGCCCGCATAGATAAATGGCTGAAAGCAGATACGTCGGCTATTGAAAGCCTCAAGAAAAAGATAAATGATTATCGGGCAAGCATAGAAAAGATCCCTTCCACTTTGGATATGTTTAAATTGCTGGCTGTGGCCTTCGGGGGGGTCGCTTTATCCCATTGGGGATCTGATCTGATTGTACCACTCCTGCAGCGTTTCGAACCCACCTTAAAATCACTAAGGCTTGAATCTATCATCAGCGGTTTTTTCTGGATTGTTTTGATCTCGACGAGTTATGGATTGATTATCTCTTTTACAAAGTTCCGCAAACTGGAGGGCGTTGGTGCCTCAAAATGGGGATCCGTCTTTATCTATATCCTGGTAGCCACCATCGGAATGAAAATGAACCTGGCGGAGGTGTTCGATAATCTTGGACTCTTTGCTATTGGAATCATCTGGATGATCATTCATGCTTCCATTATGATTATTGTGGCCAAACTCATTAAAGCGCCATTCTTCTTTGTAGCAGTGGGCTCCCAGGCCAATATAGGCGGTGCGGCCTCTGCTCCGGTAGTTGCTTCTGCCTTTAGCCCGTCATTGGCCCCTGTGGGGGTTCTTTTGGCCGTATTGGGATACGCTATGGGCACCTATGGCGCATTAATTTGTGCCTATATCATGAAAGCAGTTTAATACCGGTATCCTAATAAACTTAATCGATATCGTATTGTTGAATGTACTTTCCAAACAAAGGGAGTTAAAAAACTGTATTTTTGCCCCTTCTTTTTCAACCTCATGAGTGATCAAATCAAACATGAGTGCGGTATCGCACTAATCCGGCTTCTCAAACCGCTGCAGCATTACCAGGATAAGTATGGGACTGCTCTCCACGGACTCTATACCATGCAACTGCTCCTGCAGAAAATGCGTAATCGTGGTCAGGATGGTGCCGGGGTCGCCACTATTAAGCTAAATCCTTCACCCGGGACTCGATATATCAGCCGAAAACGCAGCAATGGCAGTCAATACCTGAAAGAGGTTTTCCAGGGCATTTTTACCCACTTTGAAGACTGCACACCGGAACAATTAAAAGATGGTGAATGGCTTAAAACCAATAAACCCTATACCGGTGAAGTCCTTATGGGACACCTCCGATATGGAACGCATGGTGACAATTCCATTGAAACCTGTCATCCATTTGTCCGTTTAAATAACTGGATTACCAGAAATCTTGTCCTGGCCGGCAATTTTAACCTGACAAATGTTGATGAACTATTTGACGAACTTGTTCAACTGGGTCAATATCCAAAAGAACGATCAGATACCGTTACGGTCTTAGAAAAAATCGGTCATTTCATTGATGCAGAAGTTGAACGGCTGTTTAAATGGTATAAACACGATGGCGCCGGTAATGAGCAGATCACAGAAATGATCACTGAAAATATGGACGTCCAGCGGGTGCTCAAAAATGCATGTCGCAAATTCGATGGTGGGTATGTTATGGCGGGGATGATAGGGCATGGTGATGCATTTATCATGAGAGACCCTAATGGTATTCGCCCTTGCTTTTTTTATGCAGATGACGAGATCATCGCTGCAGCCTCTGAACGCCCCGCGTTGCAGACTACCCTTAATGTCAGCGCTAAATTTATCCAGGAGCTCAAACCGGGTCATGCGTTAATTATTAAAAAGAATGGGGGACACGAAGTCGTTCCCTTTACTAAACCCGGCAAAAAGCGCAGCTGCTCTTTTGAAAGAATATATTTCAGCCGTGGCTCAGACAAGGATATTTATGTCGAGCGAAAAAATCTCGGCAAACATCTTGTGGAGCCCATACTGAAAGCAGTAGATTACAATTTTGAGGATACTGTCTTTACGTATGTTCCCAATACAGCAGAAGGTGCATTTTACGGACTGATGGAAGGATTGCATGAGGCCTACAATAAAATAAAAGCAGATCAAATCATTGCTGCCGGAGGTAAAATGAGTGGTAAAGATATCCATGCCCTGATGGCGAAGGCACCGCGCATTGAAAAGCTGGCGAATAAGGATGAAAAACTAAGAACGTTTATAGCCAATTCTGATACACGCCATGAAATGGTATCCCATGTCTATGATGTCACCTATGGGATCATTAGAAATGGAATCGACACACTGGTGTTGATGGATGATTCTATTGTCAGAGGGACGACATTGCGGGATTCGATCATTCGAATGGTATCGCTTAGATTGAAACCAAAAAGAATTATTGTCGTCAGCAGTGCCCCACAAATTCGATATCCTGATTGCTATGGAATCGATATGTCAAAGATGAATGAATTTATTGCCTTCAAAGGATTGGTTGATATTCTCAAAGAGCGAGGGCAGGAATCCCTTATGCAGGAATGCTATGAGCGATGCAAAGCCCAATTGGAATTGCCGAAGGAAGAAATAAAAAACGAATTGAAATCGCTATATTCAGAAGTAACTCCTGAAGAAATTTCTGAACGTATAGCACAAATCGTTTCCCCAAAAGATTTACCGGTAGAAGTTAAAGTCATCTATCAAACATTGGAAGGCCTGCATGCCTCCTGTCCAAACGATACAGGTGATTGGTATTTTTCAGGGGACTACCCGACACCGGGAGGAAATAAAGTAGTGAACAAAGCCTTTGTCAATTATATGGAAGGGCTTGATGTTCGTTCGTATTAAAAAAAATTATGTCGGATATCATTAGGCTTCTGCCCGATTCGATTGCAAACCAAATTGCTGCTGGTGAAGTCATCCAGCGGCCTGCTTCTGTCATCAAAGAGTTGCTCGATAATGCGGTCGATGCAGGAGCTACTGAAATCAACGTGATCGTCAAGGATGCCGGCAAAACGATTATCCAGGTTCAGGACAATGGATCAGGCATGTCCCCCACCGATGCTCGCATGAGTCTTGAACGCCATGCTACGTCGAAACTAAAGACGGCAGAGGATCTTTTTGATATCCAAACGATGGGTTTCCGGGGAGAAGCCCTGGCTTCAATAGCTGCTATTGCTCACATGGAAATCAAAACAAGACGCGAAGCGGATGCCATTGGGACCAGAATCCTGATCGAAGGTTCTGTCGTAACTGCACAGGAAGGTTGTCAATGCCCTGTAGGCACATCGATCATTGTTCGCAATTTGTTTTATAATGTGCCGGCACGAAGAAAATTCCTGAAAAGCGATCCTGTGGAAATGCGCCATATACTGGATGAATTCCACCGACTCTCGCTTGCCTTTGAACATATACAATTTAAGCTGTTTCACAACGATCAGGAAGTGTATAACCTATCGGCTGGTTCCTTGCGAAATCGTATCATTGGAATTTTTGGTAAAAAGGTTAACGAGCATCTGGTTCCTGTTGAAGAAGATACAAACTATGTCAACTTCGCCGGTTATATTGGAAAACCCAAGCTTGGAAAAAAGTCAAGAGGCGAACAATTCATTTTTGTTAACCGCCGATATATTCGCAGTCCTTATCTTCAGCACGCGGTGAAGAGTGCCTATGAAGAAATTCTTCCGTCTGATCAACATCCTTTTTATGTATTATTTCTTGCCATTGATGCTGAAAAAATTGATGTCAATGTGCACCCGACTAAACAGGAGATCAAATTTGAAGATGAGCGTATTATATACAACTATCTGCGTGTTGCCTGTCGTCATGCTTTAGGAAAGTACAGTATCATGCCTTCGCTTGATTTTGATCAGGAAGTGGGATTGAACAGGTCAACAAGTGATAGTAGTAAACGGGAATCGGGTGATATTGGATTTAGTTCGCATCAGCGAGACCAGCATCAGGAAAAAGAAAACATTAAAAAATGGGGTGCTTTGCTCCAGTCTATTGAGGGATTTTCAATTGAAAAAACTGAAGATCAATCGAGTTTCATTTCTGAGGCAGCACCCGGAATCGAAAATCAATATACAGACACAGATCCATTACTCAATATTTTCACTACGCAACTATGGCAGCGCTATATCGTCGTCACAGGTCTCGCCGACATGCTGGTCATAGACCAGAGGGCAGCCCATGAACGCGTGTTGTTTGAGTCATTGCTGAATGATCTGAAAACAGAAAAAACTGCTACACAAAAATTACTTTGGCCGGAAACGATTCAGTGCAATACGGGAGATGCTGCTATCCTTAGAGAAATAATCCCTTCGCTTCAGCAACTCGGATTTGATCTGGCTGAATTTGGACATGATGCTTTTATTGTACATGGCATACCTGCTATCATGACCCATTTAATGGCTGCGGAGCAGGCGATTGAAGACATATTAGATCGCTTTAAAGAAGGTCATCAGAAAATTGAAATGAAGCCTGTAGAGAAAATTGCTTTTGCTCTGGCATCCAATTTGAGCCGACCCAGAGGGGAGTTGATGACTGCTGAAGAAATGCAACAACTGATCAATCAATTGATGGCTTCTGATAACCCGTACACCAGTCCGTCCGGAAGAAAGACCTTTATTACATTTGGAAAAGAAGAAATTCTGAAACGATTTCAATCATAACACCTACTTGAATTTATTGCCTTATGATGCCCCTTACCGGTATAGTAAAACATCTGATCATCATTAATGTCATTGTATTTGTTGGCATGATGATATTACCTCCTGCGATTGGAAACATGCTTCCCTTTTATTCACCGGCTACAGGACATTTCCAGCCTTTCCAGATTATTACTTACATGTTTGCGCATGCCGGTGTTACGCATATTCTTTTCAATATGCTCAGTTTGTATTTTCTGGGCCCGATGGTAGAGATGTATTTAGGCCCTAAGCGTTTCTTAGCCTTGTATATGATCTCCGGACTTGTAGGACTTGCAGCGCACGTACTGGTGGGGTATGTGCCTTACTTACTTGACCCTGCTACCGGACCTCCTTTCTTTTCAGTACTGGGCGCCTCCGGTGCCGTATTTGGGGTCACTATTGCATTTGCAACATTATTTCCGGATCGTGAGCTGATGCTTTTATTTCCTCCAATCCCCATCAAAGCCTGGCTGATGGCAGTGATCCTTATCGGGATTGGACTCTATTCCGGCCTTACCGGTTCCGGCGGCAATGTGGCACATTTCGCTCACCTGGGTGGTGCTTTAGCAGGATTTATTCTGGCTAAATATTGGAAGAAAGGCGGACGTTTTTTGAGTTAGGATTTTTTTAAGACACGAGACTCCTGACGCGAGACTCACTACCTCACGCAATCACCAAATGAGACCTGAGACGCGAGACTAGACGACACGCGACGCGCGACTCACTAACTCACGCAATCACTAACTCACCAAATGAGACATCAGACGCGCGACTAGACGACACGCGACCCTACTATCCCTTAAACTTTCAACCATAAACCAAAATAACCTTCTATTCCGCTAACCATTTAACCTTATTTCTGAAACTAAACCTTCTCAACAACAGGCGCCCACGGTGCTGCGTGCTCAACTTTCTCAACACAAATGACTTATCATTTTAATTATCCCCAACTTTCCTTTTGATTTATTCGTTTCCTGTATATCACGTACTTTTGATATTGTGTTTCGATCGATTTTAAATGACATACAATTCCAGTTTCAGTCTGGAAATACGATTACAAGACTAATTATCGTCAATGTCTTCATATTTCTGCTGGTCATGGCATTTCAGCTGGCCATAACGCTGGGTACCGGATTTAACCCGGAATCAGGGCTTTTCGGGAACACCATGAATTACCTATACCTTTCGAATGACTTCGTTTGGAATCTTTCCCATCCATGGGTGATCATCACTCATATGTTTACTCATGTTGGTTTTTTCCATTTGCTATTCAATATGTTGATCCTGTATTGGTTTGGCCGAATAGCCGGTGACCTTCTGGGTGACCATCGGATGCTGCCATTATATCTTTATTCCGGACTTGCAGGTGCATTCGCTTTTCTGATTACGGCCCCTCTCATTTATGCCGGATCAAGTACAGTGCACGGAGCCTCAGCAGCTATTATGGGTATTGTAGCCGCAGCAGGGATGACAGCTCCTGATTATCAAATGCGTTTGCTCCTGCTGGGCGATGTCCGATTGAAATATATTGTCGCCGGTCTGCTGGCGATTTATGTAATAGGCATTGCTAATATGGATAATTTGGGTGGCCATATGGCTCATTTGGGGGGCGCTGCATTTGGTTTCTTCTATGTGTATATGCTGCGACGGGGTACTGACCTGACGAATGGTTTTAACCGAATTTTATCCTTCTTTAAAAAACCCATTCACCAGGCTCGCAGGCCAGTTAAACGCAAAGTGACGATGGAAGTAAGTCATCGGTCTGCCAACCGAAAGAGCGATAGTGATTTACCCACAGATCAAGCTTATAGGGGTGAGCAGGAAAGGCTCGATGCCATTCTCGATAAAATAAAACAATCAGGGTACGAGACGCTCAGCACGGAGGATAAAAAATATCTAGATGACGCGAGCCAAAAATAGACGAAAGTCCAGCTGGCTAAAAAAGTGTATCATCTGGTTGAATGGTATTTTTGCAGCCATTCTTTTGCTCACCTATCTCACACCATATGTCAACGTAGAAATATGGGGCTGGTTTTCCCTGCTGGCCCTTGCTTATCCATTCATTTTGTTTGTCAATGGGTTGTTAGCCTTAGGGTGGGTATTTTTCAGAAGTTGGTATGCAATTCTCTCCATCTTAGCCATTCTGGCCGGCATTCCAAATCATGTCCGATACATCAAGATGTTTTCTATTAGTACCAAAGAAGCAGCCTCTTGTATTGAGTCAATCCGAATTATGTCCTATAATTTAAAGGGGATGTCCATGATTCCTGCTAAATCAGAAAAAGATGTAGCCGGCAAAATTGACTCTCTCTATAAGGCGATTAGTGACCTGAAAGAGTTTCCTGATATACTGTGCCTTCAGGAAGTATCTAACGGGAAAGAAATTGCTGCTCGATTCGGTATGGGTCATGTATTACATGCATCAAAATCCTCGCTTTGGATGTTATCCCGCTTTCCGGTGCTGGCCAATGGTGAAATAGAAGGAGAAGAAACCAGTCCGAGTGCCATGTGGGCTGACCTCAAAACCCCTCAGGGGGTGTTGCGGGTATATAATATGCATCTTGTCTCCAACCGTGTCACGAATACTACGGAAGAACTCATCCAGGACATGGATCTCAAAAATGAAAACACCTGGCACAATATCCGATTTATTGTCAGGCGTTACAGACACACCACCAGACTCCGCGCGCTTGAGGCGCAAAAAGTCCAGGACCATGTTATACACTCTCCCTATCCATCAGTACTGGCAGGGGATGGTAATGATCCCCCCTTGTCTCATGTATATCACCTCCTGTCAAAGGACTTGAAGGATAGCTTTTTAGATCGAGGTACCGGATTAAGCACGACCTATGCGAGTCAATTACCTTTATTAAGAATCGATTATATATTTGGCACCTCACAGATCAGCTTCAAAGATCACCATACCTATCGCCTGAAATTCAGTGATCACTACCCTATCACAACAGGGATTTGTATCAACAATACCCCGGGATCCTGATGGCTTCGTTTCAATAGCTTATTTTTGCCGCTATGAGCTTAAAAATCCAAAATAGCATCAGTGGCACGAAGGAAGTATTCCAGCCCATCCATGAAGGACGAATAGGCATGTACGTCTGTGGTCCAACCGTTTATAGTGATGTCCACATTGGTAATTGCCGCACCTTTGTCAGTTTTGACATCATCTACCGATATCTGATGTATCTCGGATACAAGGTCAGGTATGTGCGAAATATTACGGATGTAGGTCATCTGGAAGGAGATGCAGATTCAAATGCTGAGGATAAAATCAGTAAGAAAGCACGACTTGAACAAATCGAGCCCATGGAAATTGTCCAGCGATATTCGAATGGGTTTCATGATATCATGCGTCGTTTCAACACGCTGGAACCAAGCATCGAGCCCAGGGCCACCGGACATATCCTTGAACAAATTGAAATGGTCGAGGAAATCATCAAGCGAGGATATGGCTATGAAGCTAATGGCAGCGTTTATTTTGATACGAACAAGCTGATCCAGGAAGCAGACATTTATGGAAAGCTGTCCGGAAGAAAAGTTGAAGACCTATTGGTGGAAACAAGAGATCTGAAAAATCAGGGTGAGAAAAGACACCCATCAGATTTTGCGATCTGGATTAAAGCAGATGAACGACACCTGCTGCGATGGAATGCGCCATGGTCGGATGGATTTCCGGGCTGGCACCTCGAATGTTCTGTGATGAGCACAAAATATTTAGGAGAGCGTTTTGATATCCATGGCGGAGGAAATGATCTGAAATTTCCCCATCATGAAAATGAAATAGCCCAGAATTACGGAGCTTGCGGAAACACACCGGCCAACTATTGGATTCATAGTAATATGCTGTTGTTAAATGGAAAAAAGATGTCCAAAAGCGATGGCAATAATATCACCCCCACAGAGTTATTTACAGGGGATAGTGATCATATCAGCAAAGCCTATTCGCCAATGGTTTTGAGATTCTTTTTTCTCCAGGCGCATTACGGCAGCACACTTGATCTGAATGATACTTCGCTACAAGCCGCTGAAAAAGGATATCAGCGTTTGATGGAGGCATACAAAACACTTCTGGAGCTTTCATCCGCAAATCCTAAAAGCGACTCACCCGTGGCTATAGAAATTGAACAAACGATACAGGCGGCCGTTGAAGAAATGAACGATGATTTCAATACGCCAAAAGCTCTGGCCAGATTGTTTGAGTTGATACCTACCATCAACAAACTGTCTGATGGGCAATTAAATGTCGATGATGCAGGACAATATGCGCTGGACCTTGCAAAAAAAGGTTTTGAAGACTTACTGTTTGTCGTTTTTGGTTTGAAAAAAGAAACAGAAGATCATAATGGACACATGGATCAGTTAGATGGTTTGATGAAACTCGTCATTGATATGCGTCAACAGGCACGTGAAAATAAAGACTGGCCTACTTCCGATAAAATCAGAGATACATTGAATGAAATTAAAATTGATCTCAAAGATGGAAAGGATGGAACAAGTTGGGCGCTGAAAGCATAGGGCGCAGGGCAAAGGGCAAAGGGCGCAGGGCGCAGGGCGTAGGGCGTAGGGCGTAGGGCGTAGGGCGTAGGATAAAATAAAAATTACGAATTACGAATTACGAATTACAAAAATTGCTTAACAGAAAAAATCAAAACTGCGCTTCTGTGTGCGAAATAATTTTCCAACAGATAGCTTTAAAGGATCCTAACCATTTAAACCTATATCAAATAGCCTACACATATAATAAACTAAACCTTCTAAGCAACAAGTGCCAACGGCGCTGAGTGCTAAACTCTCTAAACGCATAAACACATTCACCACTCATCAAATGAAACAGATATTCTTTTCAATCTTCCTGCTCCTACTGATCGTCGCTTGTAAAAACGATCCGGCGACTACGACCCCGGTTGAGGACCATCCGACATCAGCTGCACCGGTTAAAGTGCCGGTGTTTTCAAAAGACTCTGCCTTTCACTATGTAAGTCAACAGGTGGCTTTTGGGCCAAGGGTACCGGGCACTGATGGTCATCAGGCAACGCGTGAATGGTTGGTGAATACATTAAAATCTACAGGTGCTTCCGTTAAAGAACAAACCTTTAAGGCAAAAACTTCCACCATCGGTGAAGTACGCTCCGCCAATATCATCGCTTCTTTCAATCCTACCTATGCCAGACGTGTGGTGCTGGCCGCGCATTGGGATACACGCTATGTGGCAGATGAAGATATTACTAATCCGGACAAGCCACATGATGGGGCCGATGATGGAGGAAGTGGTGTAGGTGTTTTACTCGAAGTCGCCAGATTGATCCAGGATAATCCAATTGGCATTGGTGTTGACATCATTTTATTTGATGCGGAAGATCAGGGTTCTACCAGCGGAGGCAGCGAAAGCTGGTGCCTGGGATCACAATATTGGAGTAAAAACCCGCATGTAAACAGTTACCGCGCAGAGTATGGCATCCTATTGGATATGGTGGGAGCAAAAGGTGCTGTTTTTAGAAAAGAGCAACTGACCGGTGTATTCTTTCCTGCGAAGGTGAGCAATATTCAAAAAGTATATAATAACGTATGGGCTCTCGCAAAAGGAATGAACAAATCCAACTACTTTGTGGATATGTATACCGGACCGGTGACAGATGATCATTTCTTTGTCAATCTGAACACGGAAATTCCAATGATTGATATCATCTACAAATCCATCGAGCATCCTAATGGATTTGGTGCTCACTGGCATACACATGATGACAATATGAATGTCATTGATCCTAACACCTTAGGTGCCGTGGGTCAGGTCGTAACGGCTTTCATTTACAACTCTTCGAAAGCACCCCTGTAAAAGAGATTTCTACTTTACTCCAGTTTCACTCTGACTGTAATACCTCCCTGCGTGTTAATGACGAGGAAGGAGTTACTGACATAAGGTGACTGACGTCTGTAATCAACAAAGAATCGAAGGCTGATATTCTTACTGACATCATAGCTGATCGCCGGTGAAATAGTAATGTCTTTAGAACCTCTGGTCGCTCTTGCACCGACAATCTGATCGAGTAAGTGATTCAACGTGATATTATCTGAAAACGAAACGTCCAGTAGGATATTTAAATCATTCCCCAGCTTAGGTGTACCTGCCCCCGGTCTGGCATTGCTTGGTTTTTTCTTCTTGGCAGCACTATTAAATCCGGGCAAGAAACCAATACGCACATTTTTCATTTTCCAGTCAAATCCAAAGTCCACCGTTGTCGATCTTGTTTCAGCAAGTTCGTAAGAAGTATAACCCATCGACAAGGTCCTTCTCTTGGCATAGCCGAAACTGATATTCATATCGTTCTTCAGTTTTACATCTATCCCTAGTAATGGTGAGAATGCTTCTTCTATCACCACCGTTGGCACTAAAAACTCCGAATGATAATTCTTATTGATCGTGTCAAGGTTTAATGGATTTTGCTGCCCTAAATAGTCGCCGGTATCCGGATCATAATCCACATAATTCAAATCTGAATTAAATTGATTTACACTTAAGGTCGCTTTATAGCTATGAGTTAATCGCACATTGCTGAATATCTTCTGCAAAGCCGGTATCTTGCTAAGGCCACTATAGTTTAATGTCCAGTTTGGACTGGGTATCCACTTGAACATATCCGTAAAATTAAAATTAGCCGGATCTTTGTTGGTATAAGCGGATAAGAATGCCGGTGTCAGAATATCCTGTTGCTTTCTACCGAATCCTTCCGCATACTCATCGCCATCAAGCTCATGTTCTCCAACACCCCTTACTTGTGATATGATAGCTCTGTTCGCTTCATACTTTTTAAACAACTGGTTTATCTCAAGCGAATCTCCCATAAACAACGTCGGTATAGCGAGATAAGAAATAGTAAAACTACCGATCTCCCTTGCAGACATTTTTCCAATATCATCTATGGTATTTCCAGTTTTATTATACGTTTTGAAAAAGACGGAAAAGTTCGTTGACAGATTTCGGGTGAAGTCAACATCTATTTTAAAATCTTTGACCGGCTCAATCGATATTCTGCTATCCAGTGACTCGGTACGGGATTGCAGAACGGGAGCGTTCTGGAAAGCATTTGTAGTGATCCAGTTTTTAGTTCTGGCTTTTTCGAGAAAATCCTCTGAGGTCGCATACACATTCTTATTAATCTTTGGCTGCCCTCCGGTGACAAAACCAAACCCGGGAGCCGTCAATCCTTCACTCAACCCAAAGAAACCAGTAGCCGGTGTAAATCCGGGAATCGTGGTACCACTTGTAATGCCATAATTAATTCTAAACTTACGGAAAGACATTAATAAACGAAGCGCAGCTTTCGTAAGCGGATTGATTTCTCCATCTGCCTTTTTAGGATCTTTCTTTGGATCCGGTGCATTCTTTTGATTCGGATCTTTCTTTGGATCCAATGTTTTTGCCGGGGCCTGCGCAGGTGTCCTTCCTCCTCTGTTGGATGCCCCTGGTTTTCCTCCGGAATTTACTCGGGACAGAAGTTTCGATTTATTATAAAGACTGACAAAATCAAATTCAGTAGAAACATTAGTCGTTTGACCATTCGAAATAACATTTCCCAACGAATCAGTATTCATGGAGGCGGCCCTCCAACTATAGGTGGCATCATAACTGATATCCATTCTGATCCAATCGATGATAGGAATGGTCTTAAGCGGCACAGCAAAGGTTACTCTGATCTGCTGATTGTAATCTTTAGTGCGACCACCATTCAAAATATTTTTATAGATGGAATCTCTTCTTTCCTTGGGAGAAATTTTAATGTCATTATATCGATCGATATATTCATCCGGTTCATCTATGACGGACGCATTGGCTGCATTGAAATTGATCTTGATGGACTTCGCCAAATCCCAGCGAAGGCTATATGTCCGATCCCAAGTGAAGCGTTTAGCATACCAGGTCTGAAAGACCGGATCTGAAAAACGATACGATCGTTCACCAAACTTTCGGTCCATGATGGTACTAAACGTAAAGCTGCTCGGTATTGGATTCAGATTTAGTTCTGTCAACCATTTCATCCAATTGCTTTTCGATAAATTCTTGAAAGGCTGGAGTGGCTTTGAAGGTATACTATAGATGTAGTCTAAGGACGCACGATGCTGATCCACCTGATCCTTTTGCACCACAATATTTCTCAAGTATGATCTTGAATAGGAATAACTCGCAGCAAAATTGGATATATCATACGGCATCGGTTTTCCGGCACCGCTACCATTTACCCTCAGATTGGTAATACTAATTTGCTTGATCGAGCTAAAATCCTGCGACTGTTGCCGCACACTATCACGCACTGCCTGATCACTTGTTCGCTTTAACTTATCAGCGAGTACAAGGTCGAGATCCAACGCATCAAATTGAGGCTTCCGCAATGTCTCACTATACTGGTAATAAAATGGAATTTGAATTTTAGAGTTGGCTCCAAAAAATTTACCCAAGGCCAGGTTTGTTGAAAAGTCAACTTGCGTGACACTCTCCTTGGCCCGATCATCAAGTTTCTGATCCAACGCCCCAAATCCAATACTTGAATACCCTCCGGCAAGCCCAATACTTCCAAAATCTGCCAGATCAGCATCCAGTCTGGCTACTGCGGCAACACCACCTCGTTCATCCAAGCCGACCATCCGTAATTCATTAACCCAAACCTCACCGGAATACGGAAGGATAAATTCATCTCCTTCAGCATTTCGCACCCCTATCAATACATTGCGAACATACCCTAACGTTGGATTTCCCTTGATGGAGAAATTCCGGTCTACCGTGACACCTCCAATACTTTGCGTAACTGGTATCGTATATACTTCACTGGAAGGAAAGCCAGCTTCATTTCTTTCAATTTTGAGATTGGTCAGATCCTCCAATGCAAACTCCACCTGGTTTTCTACTTTCCACAACTCCTCCTTGTAATCATCCCCAACCAGATCAGGATTGCGTGACATCACTAACGGTACTTCATACTCGTAATAGTTGTTTACAAAATCAGACCCCAGTCGAAGGAAAAGTTTGACGGCATTATCCGGAATGCCATCTACATTATCATTTAAGTTTAATTCTTCTGCATGGACGAACATTTCAAGTCCCTGATATACCCGAAGATCCAAATCAAGATTTTTATACACGCCGCGTTGACAGCCATCCTGCAGGTTGTCATACTTAAGGGATAACGATTGCTCATTCTGATAGACATTCTGATACGAACTACTGGTGATTTGCTCGCGCTGTATACCTAATGGCAAGTCATATCGAAATGGCACACGCGTTGAGTTTTCTTCAATGTTTACGGCATCTACAAATAGGGAAGTGCTGGAACCGGCATCCCCACATTCCAATCCTCTTGAGACCACACGCCATTGATTTCTGACCAAATCAAACGTAGCAAAACGAAGCGTTGTGCGTTCTGTAAACTGGGTTAAAAACATCCGCATAAAACGAATCGATCTGAAATCCTGAATGCCTCCAACTGCTCTCGAGTAATCATCAAGTGGCAGTCTGAACTTATACCATGTTCCATTTGGCGTATTGACGTAGTCTGTAATCTGCGGATTATCCGGATTGAGGTTACCTATTGCATTGCTTCCTCCCGGAAACTTATCCAATTCGACAACGTATTCAAAGTAAGACTCCGTTTCACTCATCGTGTTATCCTGATTGATATCCTCGCTATCGGGTATATTGGTCGCTGCTTGTACCCTTGTATCCCCATCTTTGGAAAGGGGTGAGTTGCCATGCGTTCCATTAAACTTACTATATCGTGTAAACACATCGGTCCCCGGAGGATATACATTGTTGTCAAGAAAGTACACAAAGTTGTCATTGGCTGGATCTCTTTGTGCTTCGATCAGACAATCTGCACAGGTCAATTCATTTTGTAAAACCTGGAGATAATCTCCGAACCAACTCCGTTCGTCATCATCTGTCAGTCCATCCAAACCAACATCCTGCTGGTCTCTTCCACCGGTGGCATTTGAAAACGCATTAACGGTTGCATTGACCCGAGGGATCTTACCCCAATTGGTGCTATCAGTAGGACCATCGTTATCATTTAATGGAAGTCCATGTTCAA
This sequence comes from Bacteroidota bacterium, assembly GCA_024642665.1. Lineage (GTDB taxonomy): Bacteria > Bacteroidota > Bacteroidia > Chitinophagales > Saprospiraceae > Opimibacter. Next base: position 43,470 of record JAHEAR010000007.1, on the reverse strand, counting down.
AAAACTTTCGACTATCCCGAAGTATATCTTCGGAAACATTACCAATTTGGAAAACGAGTTTACCATGATCACCTCCCATACCTTCTTCAAGAAATGGATCCAGCACCCAAAATTCGATCAGGTCGATGTTAGCTTGTTCAAAGTTGACCTGATTCAAACTTCGCATGATCCCACCCCATCGCGTCTCAGGATCAATTAATTTTGCAGTTGCTTTATCAATTCCACTGGTTATTCCTGGGATACCGCCGGGTATATCAAAATTATACGGCCCTCTCTGATCAGGATAATAGGTAATATCAAACGTTCTGAAGTCGTTGAGACCAAAGTTTGGTGTTCGATTTTCAAAAATTTCCTGTTGGGAAACGAGGCGGGTATATGGATTTTCGTTAGCACCGGGTGCACCGTTGCGGGCACCCTGATCAATTCTATACCAATTAATCAATGCGCGATTAGCACCGTACGCCCGGTCATTGATAAGTGCTGATTCCGGAAAAGCCGGTACTCCGTCTATCACTGCATTCTGAGGAGTCGAAGCTAAAAACCACGAGGTCGTCGGTGTCCTGAGATCAAAATTACTTTTGGTGCCTTCGAAGTCGTCCAGATAGATCGTTCCATCTTTATCTTGCTTATTTAAATTTATAGCTCGTGAGTGACCGGGTCTTAATGCAGCCATCTCTGCTTCGAAGGTAATATTGGAAGGAGCCTTCGTATTGATACCTGGAATTTTATCCACAAGTTTGGTCAACCAGGGCGCTTCATCGCTGTAATTCATATCCAACCCATAGATCCTGTTGTTGATCGGGTCATCACCGATGTTTACCTTTTGCGTATAAGGACGTTCGTATAAGTGAAGGTAAGTACCACCGAAACTTAAGTGGTCATTGACTTCATAATCCGCGCGCAGACCAAGCATAGTTTTCTTATTGAAACTAAACAGCGCATTGTCTTCAAAGCTCACATTGATGGGTGTGCTGGGCTGCAGAAAAGCAGGATTGATAATCTTTATTCTTCCAATGTTATAATCTATGGTATAATCCTCATTCTCTTTAAGCTGCTGCCCTCCTGCAGTGACTCTAACTGAGCCTGGTGGAATATTAAATGCTCCCAGAGAAATATCTGAAGAGGTGCTTGATTTCGATTTTCCCCGAAGGGTAAATCGATTCAGTTCAGGATATTCTCTGGCTATGGTGAGTGTACTATCGTAAAGTTGTGGATAGATTAGTGAATCAACATACGTTGCGTTACCTCCGTTATTTAAGATAAAGTTTTTCAGCGTTCCGGCAAAAGGTTCCAGCACGGGAAACATGACGACACCTAATGGTGGATTAATGGTGATACCGGTGACAAAGTCAAACTTTCCATCCGGCTGAGGATCACCGGTGGCATTCAATTTGTCTAATGCGAAAATATTGAGCAGCGGAACATTTGAAAGCATCGCCTGATCCGGCAGATAGCGCTTAAAACCTTCCTTGGTATCATCATAATAAACATCCAATTCGAAATCGGTTGGATCCAGTTCACCCCCACTGATCCGATACACGTTTTTCATCATTAAGTCCCATAGCGGAAGATCAACGCGTTGATTCGTTGCCTTCAACATCTTTACAAAAAGAACTTTTTGCGATCCGGTGGTATCCGTATTTTCAATTTCCGTTGAGAATTCACCTACCTGAAACACCTTTCCGTTATACGTATATTCGAAAGCGACACCGAGTACTTCATCCTGGTCCAGACGAATATTTAACGAGATAAATCCCAGATCCGGATTATAGCGAAACTCATTTGAGCTCAGCTTTCTTCCCTGTATTTTTTCAAAGTCCCTCCCACCGACAAAATTAAACTGTGGACCCTGGAGTACATTTACTACATTATTTATATCTCTGGCTTCAGGAATATTCCGAAGTTTAGGAAGGATGGTATTGATATTATTATCCGTCAAAATATCTTCCATACAGATATCCTTATAACTGGCAGTGTCTGCAATGCGCCAGGCATCCGGATCATCATTTGTCATACGCTTGTACTCCCCCGCATCAGACAAAGCAACGATATCTCTAATATCCGTTGTTTGATTACGGTCATTCGTCACCCAGACCTCCATTCGGGTAATGCGAAAAAGACTATTGATCTGCGGAAGATTGACAAGAGCTTTTTCAAATGCATTTCGATTAAACTGGGACAAAAAGAAGTGGCGGTTTTCATCATACTGATCCCCATAAATGGTAAACTCATTCTCTACACTTCCTCCTTGTATCTGCAAGCTATTTTGCTTCGAGTTTTGCTGAGAGGCAATCATCGTCAATCGAAGATGACCAAACTGTAATTCTGCTTTGATACCAAACAGGCTTTGGCTTCCTTTAATAAGTGTTGAGTTTAATGGAAGACTCACATCCCCGGCCTCAATCGATTTTAGAATTTCATCTTCACTAAAGAGATCAGAGTTATAATCAAGTTTTAATTTGTTTTGAAAATCAAAGGTTCGGGAGGTATTATAATTGAAACTGGTATTTAGTTTCTCGCCGATCTGCCCATTGACATCTACCTGAATGTCCATATCAAAATCAAATCTTGGTCCATTCCGTTGCTGGCGAATAGGTAAAATGGGATTATCCTGCCGATAATAATCAAGTCCAAACGTAAGGTCAACATTTCCCTGAGGACGGATATCAACTTTTGTCCCACCAAAAAGTCGATCGATGATATCCTTTGACACATCCACTTCTGCCACCGGATCCAGATTACCGCCCTTACTTCTATCTCCGGAGGCGGCGCCTGCAAGTTTTTTAAAATAATCACCCTCAGACTTTCGGGCGTCCCACTCCAGGTATTCCTCATAGGTCATGGTCGTCGGTGACCGATAATTTTCACCGCCAATGGTCTCTGTGAGTATATACGTATTGGTAGCCGGATCGTATTCCACTTGCTGGACCAGATCTATAGGATCCAAAAGATCAAATGGGTTATTATTTGGATCCTCAATCCAATTGCCGAATCGATCCTGGATGGGAATAGAGTCAGTCGCGACTAAGGCACTCTGGATCATGCCACTTACATCCGAATAAGGGTCCGGGAGGTTATATGAAGCGGTAACCTGTTCAGTAATGAAAAGGAAAGTGACTATAGCCAGGGATGACTTTAATAAAAACGACGCGGTTCTGCTCATGTACTTGTTATGCCTTCTCTATGCGCTTAGAGGGTCATTTTACCCCTCTTTTGTCCCTTTTCAGGGCAGTTTGATAATGTTAATAGGTTGTATAACGATACAATTCCATTTGAATTATATGAATTTAAGCAGATAACATGCGCAATGCCAGTCTGACCAAAGTTTCAGTGGGAACGTCCCCTCCCTGTTCCCTGACAATCTGGCTGATCGCCTTCTCTACTCTGCTTTTTACGAATCCCAAAGTAACCAATGCAGATTGGGCTTCTTCTATGGATTGATGCTTTTGACTATTGGCAGGTCCATCGAGCGGATCAATGTCTGTTTTTAACATTTTATCCTTCAACTCCATCATCAGGCGCTTGGCAGTCTTAGGCCCTACACCCTTTACTTGCTTGAAAGCCAGTTCATTATCTGTAATAATCGCCTGTCTGCACTCTTCCGGCGTCATCCCGGACAAAATCAATCTGGCCGTGTTCGGCCCTATGCCGGAGACACTGATAAGGTGCAGGAAAACGTCCCTTTCTGCCGGATCATGAAATCCCCACAGGCGATGCGCATCTTCCTGAACCTGTAGCCAGGTGAAAATCTTCTGATTTTCCCCCTCTTTTATCTGGTCAAAACTATTTAAAGTGATATTTAAAAGATAGCCGATTCCGCCTGTTTCCAGGACGACATGCGTCGGTTGTTTTGAGACCACTTTTCCGAGAATGTAATCGAACATATTATAAAAGTTACAAATATAAGTAACCCTGTGCAATTAACTCCAAAAGTCTCGCCCTATCTTTACGGTCTATGAATATTCTGATTATTGGTGGCGGAGGCAGGGAACATGCTTTGGCCGACAAACTGGCGTCCAGTTCACTTTGTACTCATTTGTTTATTTCTCCGGGAAACGCCGGCACTGCATTGATAGGACAAAATCTTTCGATAGTAGTGGATGATTTTGCGGCTATCAAGACTGCTGTTTTGGGAAATGCAATTGAACTGGTCATCGTTGGGCCGGAAGTGCCTCTGGTGGAGGGAATTACTGATTTCTTTAGCCATGATGAAGTTCTCAAAAACATTCCAATCATCGGACCTTCGGCGGAAGGCGCACAACTTGAAGGCAGTAAAGCATATGCGAAAGAATTTATGGGCAGACATGGAATTCCTACTGCAGCTTATAAATCCTTTGCTCAGGACCAATTAAATGAAGCATTGGATTATCTAAGTGTCCACGCTTATCCGGTGGTCTTAAAAGCGGATGGTCTAGCTGCCGGAAAAGGCGTGTTGATCTGTCATACCAAAGAAGAAGCGCAGTATGAAATCAGGGAGATGCTGTCCGGAAAATTTGGTTCTGCAAGTGCAACTGTGGTGATTGAAGAATTTTTATCTGGTATTGAATTTTCAGTTTTTGCTCTAACGGATGGCAATCATTATGTTTTGTTACCTGAAGCAAAAGATTACAAACGAATTGGTGAGGGAGATCAGGGACTCAATACCGGGGGAATGGGTGCGGTTTCTCCTGTTCCGTTTGTGGATAAGGAAGTGTATGAAAAAGTGGTCAGACAAGTCATTGAACCAACTATTGATGGTTTAAGAGTAGAAAATATTAAATACCGAGGTTTTGTGTTTTTTGGACTCATTCTCGTCAATGGCGATCCATATGTCATTGAGTATAATTGCCGCTTAGGGGATCCGGAAACGGAGGCTATTTTGCCGCGATTGCGCACAGACTTAGTAGCATTGTTGATGGCCACCTGGCATGGCACGTTGGATAAAATGCAAGTTGAGTTTGATGCTCGATTTGCTGTATCGATTATTCTGGCTTCCGGGGGATATCCGGAGGCTTATGAAAAAGGAAAAGTCATCAATGGTCTTGACCTTATCGCCGGTAGTCGGGTGTATCATGCAGGCACTACCCAAAAAGAGGATGCCATTGTCACTTCAGGTGGTCGCGTAATCGCCATCACGAGTCTGGCCAGTTCCCTTGAAGGAGCCATCGAACAGTCCCTCCTGAATGCTGAAACGATTCAATTTGAAGGAAAATATTATCGGAAGGATATTGGGAAGGATCTTATGGAAAGGTCAAGGGTGAACGGTGAACGGTAAAAGGGAAAATTTACGAATCAGGAAACTAAAACTCAACAACAATTGCCCATGGCACTTCTCCCGCTAAGCGGGAAAACCATTCTAAACACATTTTCCAATAGAAATGAGACCCGATCACGATCCATTGGGAGCGAGACGCGAGACTCCCCACACCGGCCAATTAATTAATCACACAACGACTCATCTACCATAATGGCCGTTGTTGGAGTTTGCTCCAACGACTTTGAGTCCTTCATCTCAGTTTACAGTGAAGGCGTAGTCCTTCATCTCAGTAT
>JAHEAR010000007.1:0-37841 GCA_024642665.1 Bacteroidota bacterium | reverse complement strand
AGTCCTTCATCTCAGTTTACAGTGAAGGCGTAGTCCTTCATCTCAGTATGTAGTGAAGGCGTAGTCTTTCATCTGTAAACAGAGATGCAGGAGCAAACTCCTCGTATCGGCAGGTCGTGCGGATTTGGTATTTGACCCCTGCACACCCTCCTCAGCCAGTGCTCGGTGTCTTCGGATCGATTTTCGTTTATCGTTTTTCTCGTTTCACTTAATTGCTTTCTTCCTCAGATATCCGCATCTTTGTATAATGGAAAAGAAAATGTTAGCCTATATAGCTGTGCTGGCAGGCTTTCTAAGCATGGTGGTTTTCAGTTCTTTCAACGAAACAGAAGAATTGACATCAAAAGAAGAAATACCTGTTTCAACAGGTCTTCAGCAGCACATTACAAGTTACGGACTGAGTAAAATATTTACGCTCGCAGGGGAAGAAATTCCCTCCGGAAATTTTGATGCATTAGAACGACTGGATCGGGAGTTGATTGTCAACACCTATTATCACTCTGCTTCTTTGTTAAATTTAAAAATGGCCAACCGGTATTTTCAGGTGATGGAACCAATCCTCAAAGAAAATGGTGTCCCGGATGATTTTAAATATCTCGCGGTAGCAGAAAGCAATCTACGCATGACGGTTTCGCCGGCAGGAGCAAAAGGATTATGGCAATTTATGAAACCGGCCGGGCAGGCTCAGGGACTCGAAATCAATACAGAAATTGATGAGCGATATCATGTAGAAAAATCAACGCAGGCGGCTTGTCAATACATCCTCGATCTGAAGAAGCGATTCGGTTCATGGACGCTGGCCGCTGCAGCTTATAATATGGGCGAAACGAAACTAAGTAAAGAAATGGCATTACAAAAAGCCAAATCCTATTACGAGCTTAACCTCAATCAGGAAACTTCCAGGTATGTATTTCGCATCATAGCGATCAAAGAGTTAATGGAAAATCCTGAACGCTTTGGTTATTTTATAACCAAAGAAGAGGAGTATCCTCCACTTTCTGCCTATAAAACCATCATCGTTGATGGACCTGTCGAAAGTCTGGCTGATCTGGCGATTGAAAACGGCACTGACTACAGAATGTTGAAAGTGTACAACCCCTGGCTCATCGAATCCTATCTCACGAATAAGACGGGAAAGAAATACGAAATCAGAATCCCATCCATCTGATCCTTTAAGGGAATGATAATTCAGACAGCTATTTGGCGCATCAAACAAAAGCCTCCAAGAGCTCAGGATAGGCTACCAGCGCAGCCCCAATAATGCCCGCATCATTATACGCAGAGGCGCTGACTACAGGAGCTCGCAAATGCGTAAAGTGATGTTTCAATACATCAAAATTACTACTCACCCCTCCTCCCAACACAATCAATCGAGGGGAAAACAAAAGAATCATATACTCCAAAAAATCGGCTAACTCTTTTGCCCAATCATCATATTCCAATGCCCTGTCTTTTCGGGCCTGATTGCTGACCCAATGTTCTGCCAAATCACCTCTGTATTCTATATGACCAAATTCTGTATTTGGAATCAGTTTGCCATCATAAAAAAGGGCTGATCCAATTCCCGTCCCGAGGGTAAGCATGAGCACAGTGCCTCTGACATTTTTGATTCGTCCATATTTACGTTCGGCGATACCTGCTGCATCTGCATCATTCATCACATAATATCGGTGTCCGGTGGTCTTATGAAATAATTCTTCCGAATTGACCCCAATCCAGGACTTATCAATATTCGTTGCGGTCAGTGAAACGCCATCTTGTATAATCGCGGGAAATCCAACACCTATTCTATCACCTTTCCAATCTAAAGCAGAAACAACTTCTCTGATGACAGAAGCTATTGCGTCCGGTGTGGAAGGGTAAGGTGTATCAACTTTAATGCGCTCTCCTATGAGCGTCCCTTGCTCAATATCCACGATCCCGAATTTGATTCCGGATCCACCAATATCAATCCCTAATGCCGGACTATACAATGGACTTAGCGGATTACTTTGACTGTCATTCGGACGTCTGATGTTGGTCTGTCCCGATTATCTTTTTCCACATTGGCAATCTTATCAATGACATCAAATCCGGATATTATTTTGCCAAACACAGTATAATCTCCATCCAGTGGAGGATACCCTCCAACTTCCAGATATTCTGCTCGTTGATCCGGTCCATATTTAAACCCTTTTCCACTTTCCATCCTGTCCAGGTATTTATCATCTGCCGGACTTCCATGGACGATATAAAATTGCGAGCCGGAAGAAGCTTTTTCCGGGTTTACAGAATCCGGCATCCGTGCAGCCGCTATAGCTCCTTTCACATGTACGAGCGTATCTACAAATTCTGCCGGAACTGTGTATCCGGGGCCACCGGAACCAAGTCGTTCGCCGGCCGGAGCATTCTTTGACTGAGGATCTCCCCCCTGAATCATAAAGCCATTGATCACACGGTGAAATAAAAGTCCATCATAAAATCCTTCTTCCGCCAGTTTAAGAAAATTATCCCGGTGTTGAGGCGTAACATCATATAATTGCGCCATCATCACCCCATAGTCTGTGGTGATTTCAATCAGGCAGGTGGTAGGCGGATCAATAATAATTGATTTGGTCATGGAACTAGATTTTTTTCCTTTTATGGCAATTAATGTAACATCATATTTTCCTGCGTGGGTATAGCGATGCGTAGTGATTGAATCCATTGATTGCTGTCCATCCCCAAAATCCCACTCATAGGCATTTGCCCCCTTTGAGCTATTGGCAAATGTTACGGTGGCCGGCGCCGTTATGTGTTCCGTACTCATCATAAAACTGGCCATCGGTTTCATGCAAGAGGATAATCCTACAAGCAGTAAAATAACTAATCCCGGTATTGATTGCTTCATTAATTTATCATTTTTATAGTCATACGAATATCCTTCAGCGGACGATCTCTTTCATCTCTTTCTACTCTGCTGATTTTGTCAGCCACATCCATTCCCATCAATACTTCGCCAAATACAGTGTAATCCATATCCAGGCTTGGATAGCCTCCTTCCGTCAGATATATATTTTTCTGTGTCTCATTGTATTTTATATTCTTTGACAATTCAATACTCAGCAAATCTTCTGCGGTTACTTTCTTTCCAACCACGATATAAAACTGACTGCCTGAGGATCGCTTTAAAACATTTGGTGTTCTGGCTGCTGCCAAGGCACCACGAAGATGAGGTGCACCTATTTCAGGATCGATGTCAGTTCCGATCGATCTGCCGCCCAGTTTGTACCCGGGAGGTGCTGTTTTTGATTCCGGATCCCCACCCTGAATCATAAATCGCTCCCGGACTCTGTGAAATAAAAGACTATCATAGGCGCCTTCTTTCACCAATTTGATAAAATTGTCCCGATGCTTTGGTGTGCTATTATATAGCAGCACTGTCATATCTCCAAATTCTGTGCTGACCACAGCTTTGTATTCCTTCTCTTTCGTCGAGCAGGAAACGATGACGCCCAGCAATAATATTCCGGATAAAAAAAATGTCTTGGTGTAAGTAAACATGATTAATTATTTGTTGTGTCTGACAGCAAAGGTGCAAAATATGCTATTACTTTTCGTTGCAACAAGGCTTCCTGCGCTACAAGTCCTTCTATATCAACCGGCAACATGGGTTTCCAGTGAGGCCAGCCGTCCGCATCCATCCCTTCAAATTCGAAATAGCCATCTTCTGATAACAGGTGGCAAATAGCCAAATGCATCAGATCCTGTTTTTCTTCCTTAGTAAATGATTCCTGATTTTTCCCGAGCTCCTGCATGCCGATAAGGTATAAAACAGCATTCAGATCCGGAAGCTCCTTCCGCCCGAATCGGTCCTTGACCCAATGTCTTACACGCAACCACTCAAATTCCTGTTGCCATTCCTCCATCATCCTGCAAATATAACCCTATGCCTGTCTGATTCGATTCTTTACGAGCTAATGAAACGATCAGACGACTTGAATATTTCGCTAAAACAACAAAACGGGATAAGTGCCGCGACTATATTTTCTAAAAGCTTTTGCAAATAAAAGCCTGAGCGCCAGATCCTATTTTATACCTTTGTTGCTGATATAATGCATATAGCTCATGAAATTTGGTGTAGTAGTTTTTCCCGGATCGAACTGTGATGATGACATGATTCATGTCCTGGGCTCAGTATTGGGTGCGGAAGTTGAGAAATTATGGCATAAGGATACCCAGTTTGAAGGGTATACGCCGGAAGACTGTATCGTTCTGCCCGGCGGTTTTTCTTATGGCGATTATTTACGCGCAGGTGCCATAGCCCGTTACTCGCCAATCATGCAGGCAGTCATATCATTTGCCAATCAGGGAGGCAAAGTAATTGGTATCTGCAATGGCTTCCAGATCCTATGTGAATCAGGATTATTGCCTGGTGCACTGGTGCGAAACGAGCATCACAAATTCATATCAAAAAACGTATGCCTTCGCGTAGAAACTACTGATTCTTTAGTGACCAGTGGCTACCAGAAAGGGCAGATCATAAAAATGCCGATTGCTCATGCAGAGGGTCGATATGTCACCAATGAGGGCGGATTGGCTGTGTTACAGAAAAATGATCAGGTTTTGTTCCGATATAGCACGCCTGAGGGAGCCCTCTTCAGTGAAAATGGCTCTACGGATAACATTGCCGGTATATGCAATAAAGAGAGAAATGTCTTTGGTATGATGCCGCACCCTGAAAGAGCTTCAGAGGCCATATTAGGCAACACAGATGGTTTGGCCCTGTTTCAATCACTTTATAAAGGTGAATTGCAGGCCACATAATCCACTTTTCATCAGAAATTCAATCAATTTCATTAAAAAATGAGCTTTATAGCTAGCTGATCCTATGTCCGTTAAGGATTTATTAAACTTCAACTACATAAAACCTTTAAACACTATTTTTGTACTCTTTACGCAACGACACACGTCTCTATTTAAAATATTGCGTTTTAAGTCTTTACTTGTGTAGCATTTTGAAAATCAATTTTATGCGTGTTTTATTCCTCCTACTATCCTTTCTGGCGACCTTTTCCCTGAGTAGCCAAATATATAATCCAGTCAAATGGGATATCACCCTAAAGCCTTCGGGTGATGGTCATTATACTTTTTTGGCAAAAGCAACCATTGATCCGGGATGGTGGGTGTACTCTCAGCATCTTGAGAATGAAGATGGACCCATCGCGACCACGGTCAATTTTGATCCCGGAAGCAACTACAAACTGATTGGCAACAACAAAGAATCTGATAATGCTAAAAAGATCTTTGACAAGGTCTTTGAAATGCAAGTCATAAAATTTCAAAAGTACTTCTCGATTGAACAAAAAATAGAGGTGACGGATCCTTCCAAACCGATCACAGGCTATGTCAATTTTATGACTTGCAATGATGAGCGTTGCCTACCTCCGACCGATATTGAATTTGAGCTGATGGCCACAGGAGGATCCAGTGGCGATGCTGCTCCGGCCAAAGTAGAAAAGACTGCGTCTGCCAAAACCGAGACACCCGCTTCAAAAGATCAGACCGGAAGTAAATCTCCTGCCGAAAAAAAAAAGATAACTGAAGAACCATCCGAAGAAGCTAAGACTGAATCATCATCCGGTTTTTCCAATATTTCTGTAAAAGGTATTGAGGAACCATCTGGAGCAAACGAAACGCCGGGGATACTCCATCCTGCCAAATGGACATTTTATGCCGAAAAGCTAGGTGATGACCGATATGCAATTATTGCTAAAGCGGTCATCGAAGAGGGATGGCATACCTATGGCATAGGGGAATATGTTCAGGATGGTCCGGTACCCACTTCCTATTCGATTACCCCGGGAGAATATTATTCGTTGGAAGGAGATATCACGGTGGAAAGTAGTCATCGTGAGGATGGTCATGATGTTTATTTTGACATGGATGTGACAAAATTCAAGCATGATCTCAAATTGACACAAATCATCAAAGCTGTAAAGCCACAAGTTATTGTAGGGTCTCTGGAATTTATGTTATGCAATCAATCGAGATGCCTTGCTCCGGAATTTATCGATATCAACATTGATCTGGCCACCGGAAAAATGGTGGAAGAGGCAGACGCACAAATTGGATTGACTATTGATGAAAATGGATTGGTGGATCAACGCAATCAACAATTGATTTCGTCCTACGAATCACCTGCCAGTGATTGTGGTGAAACACCCGAAAAAGAATCGGGAAATCTTTTGTGGATGTTCATATTTGGAATGATCAATGGATTTATAGCCCTATTGACACCTTGTGTTTTTCCCATGATCCCGTTGACGGTTAGTTTCTTTACAAAAGACACCAAACGCAAAGGCTGGGAAAACGGGCTGTGGTATGGCGCTTCGATCATCGCGCTTTATGTTGTTCTTGGGCTATTAATTACAATTATTTTTGGAGCGGGCTCACTTAATGAACTCTCTACCAATCCAATTGCCAATACAATATTCTTCGTCATTTTCGTCTTATTTGCTTTCTCCTTCTTCGGCTTTTATGAAATCACTTTGCCAAGCAGTTGGAGTAATAAGAGTGATGCCATGGCGGACAAAGGCGGTATGATTGGGATCTTTTTTATGGCCGCTACCCTGGCCATTGTTTCTTTTTCCTGCACAGGCCCATTGATCGGAACTGCCTTGGTAGAGGCTTCCTCTGAAGGCTTTCTAGGCCCCTTGGTAGTCATGGGGGGATTTTCTTTAGCGCTGGCTATTCCATTTAGTCTTTTCGCTGCCTTCCCTGCGTGGCTCAACTCTCTTCCTAAGTCCGGGGGCTGGATGAATAGTGTTAAGGTCATGTTGGGATTTGCTGAATTGGCATTGGCCTTAAAGTTTTTATCTATTGCGGATATGACGGCTCATTGGGGCTTTTTGCGATATGAATTATTTATGGGATTTTGGGTGATCATCGCACTGGCCATGGCAGTCTATATGTTTGGCCTGATTAATTTTCCTCATGACCGTCCGAATCGAAAAATCACACCGGTCACCGGGATCATTGCTGTATTCTTTGTCATTGTAGGCGTATACCTTGCTACAGGATTATTTGGAAGCGAAAAGACAGGTACCTATAATTCTCTCGGGTTGATGAGTGGTCTGGCTCCGCCGGCGCATTACAATTTTTTCAAGCCACTGGGTGAAGTAGATCAGGAGTTCGAAGGAAAATATGTGTCTTTATCGAAATGCGCCAATAATTTTGATTGCTTTCACGATTACTATGAAGGGCTTGCCTATGCCAAAGAAAAGAAAAAACCAATCCTTTTGGATTTTACCGGATATGGATGTGTCAACTGTCGTAAGACAGAAGAACATATATGGTCCGTGGATGCTATACGCAATAAAATAAATGAAGATTTTGTCCTTATCTCTTTATATGTGGATGATAAAAATGCTTTAGATCCTGTGCTTCGTTCCGCTGTCACCAATGAGCGTATCCGCACAGTGGGGCAAAAATGGACAGACTTTCAAGTAGTCAACTTTGAGCAAAATTCACAACCCTTGTATGTGTTGATGAGCCCTGATGAAACCGTGCTGACAGCACCACGAGGGTATGACCCCGATGTGGAGGCTTATGAATCTTTCCTTGAATGTGGATTAAATGCTTTCAAACAGTTGGGTGGTCCTTCAGTTGGAAGCGCCGATTGAAATGATATTGCACTGAAATATTTAGTCGGCAAATAATAAATGCCCCGTAGTCATCCTATGGGGCATTTATTTTTAAAAAAAGGTTATGCGATTACATATCCTCCAGAGAATAATATCGGATCATCGAAAGGATGTTCTTATCCGTTTTGCCTTTTGGGGCCATCTTAAAGAACAATTTATGTGAATTAAAATCCTCCGGGAGTATTTCATCAAGACATTCGATAGCTTCCTTCTTTTTTCCTTTTCGATACAGGCATGCTGCCTTACAATAAGACAGTCTCGCACCCACTGTGTGCTCATCGGCTTCCTCCAGCACATCGAGTGCTTTGGTCAGCTTATTTCGCCGCATCAAAAACTTAACGTGAGCCAACCAGTAGGTTTCTTCTTCGGGACCTGCTTCAGTAGCTTTGTGATAGTAGAAATCAGCTTTTCCATACTGCTTGGTCTTCTCGTAGCAATAGGCCAGTTCGGCATAATATTCTTCACGTCGGTCATCCAGGCGGATTGCCTTTATCAATGAACTGATCGCATTGGCATATAAACCTTCCCGTGCATAGCAGATGCCTAACAGGTAGTATACATCATCGATGTACTGATCCAATTTCAGCGCTTCAATCAGACATTCTTTGGCCATCGCATACTTTCTTAGTTTCAGCATGCACTCAGCTGCCGGAACAAGATAATCCTGCTGGTGACCAAAACGCTGCAGCAGTTCCTGATAGATGCCAAGCGCTTTTTTATAGTCCTTTTCCTGACTGCACAATTCAGCACAGTCCAGATATCCATTTTCAAAAGCCGGATTGACAATAAAGCTATACTCGAGCGAGCGAATGGCATTTTTGTAATCGCCTTCGCAACTATAGGCATGTCCCAGATTATACCAGGCCAGATAATTATAGGCGTCCTGATCTAGCAGACCGTTATGAAACTCAATGCTTTCCTTATACAGGCGGGACCATTCAATGCACAACCAGATATGCTCCAAGGCTTCCTCATTTTTAGGATCAATGGTCAGCACATCTCTGAGTTTGTTATACATCTCATTATAGTTGCGCATGCATTCATAGATATAGGCCTCGGCGAGGTAGATATCTACGCATGAGTTGAGAGTCATCTGGTCGCTGCAATGATCGACCAGGGTAAAGGCTTCGTCATAATCACCCAACTGAGCGGTCACCTTGATCTTCATTAACTGAAGTTCAGGGTGATGAGGATATAAGTTAAGGGCAATACTGAGTGTTTCCTTGGCATCCTTAAAATCTTCTTCCTGCATCAGGAGTCTGATTTTTATTACATAGAATTCTGCATGATGGCTGGAAAACTGCAACGCATAGTCGAGTGCTTCCATCGCTTTCTCAGTGAGGGATTCTGAGATGTAATATTGGATGAGGGTAAGATAGTCCTTCTCGTCCCAGTGGGAGGTATTCCCGTGAAGTATCATATTCTCAAACTCGGATACAAACTCGGGAAGAGACAGGTTGGGTTTCGTTCTGTACTCCATTCAATTTAAACTGTACGGGATTATAAAATTCGTTTCAGTAAATATAACCAAAACGGTCTCAAACATACGATAACCATTGACAATTGTATGCTTTTACGACATGCATACATGAAGACCGAATGCATCTGTAATATTCACATTCATAGCCCCTTATGAATGTGCCTTTTCATACCTAAATTTTGCATTATAGATAAATCCCTCTAATACACAATAGTATGTATCTACACTTGAACTTATAGCTCCCTGAAAAAAAATAAAAAAAAATTCATTTTCAAGAAAAAAGGAAGGCGTTAACTAAAAAAAAAATAGGTTTTTTCCAATTTGGTAATACAAAAAACATGCATGGAGTAAAACAGATTGGATGATTTTGGGGCGGACAATTTCAAAAATCAAATTAAAAAAAACGGTCTGTTTGCACGTCTGGATTCTTCATTATTCTGCACTGTTATTCTTTATAGTTCAAACATCTGCTTATTCGAGGAGGAAGAGTTTTTACAGCTCTTGTAAAGTCCCATAAAATAAAATGTTACTTGCATTAAATACCCTGTTGTGATATTTCTGTTGCAGGTATCCATGAAAAGAAATAATGATTCACAAAAGGATATTCCTGCAAATACTTTGTGCCCCTGGGCTTCCTTCCTCAGAATATAACTTTTTAAAATACTACTAAGGCTGACAGAGCATATCTTTAGCTAATGAAAATCGTTGCGAGGCTCCTGCTAAAACTAATTGGCTGGCATCTAATTATAGACATCCCGCCGGGCCTAAAGCAGTATATCGTTGCTGTAGCACCCCATACAAGCTGGAAGGATTTTCCTATAGGATTGTTGATACGATCGGCGATGGACCGACGTATTTATTATTTAGGGAAAAAAGAGCTTTTTGATAGTCCGTTTGGATTTCTTTTTAAATGGACAGGAGGCAAACCTGTTGATCGCAAACAGAGTTCGGGCCTTGTGCAGGAGGTCGCCCGGCATTTTGCTGAAAATGAGACTTTTGCTATCGCCCTGGCGATTGAAGGCACAAGGAAAAAAGTCAGCAACTTTAAAAGTGGTTTTTACTACATGGCCAAAGCAGCGAATGTTCCCATTATTCCCTGTTTATTTGACTTTGAACACAAGACGGTACACTTTATGAAGCCATTTGTTCCAACGGAAGATGCAGAAAAGGATCTGGACATGCTTTGGACTATTTTCAGGGATGTGAAAGGAGCTGTCCCGGAAAATAGTATTACAGGAAGCAGAGTGAGTGGTGAGTGGTGACCGTGAGTGGAAAAAATTAAGAATTACGAAAAAATAATTCATTATCAGGATAACTATCTAACCCTGACAAACAGATAAATATCTAATTAAGAATACTTAACCCATAGCGTTTAGCTTAGCAAGCCTTTCATTAAAATCCTTCTCCTCCACGGGTATACACACCTTATCAAATATTTTTTGCAGTTCTTCACTATGCGGAACGCTTTTCGCTTGTCGGATATCGACATGAACAAATTGAGCCCAAAGCAAAGACTTTAGTCGGTCCTTTTGATCAAACATCCGCATTTCCAATTGAATAAACTTTGGCTTTGAGACAAGCAATTGACTCTGAATGTTTACTTCCTCCATCAATAATGCAGGTTTGAGGTAGGCGATATGATTTTGTGCTACTACCCAACCAAAACCGGAAGTCCTGCTGTAATGATAAATATCAAAATCATAGGCTCCAAGCACCTGATCTTCCCGGGCATTCATAAAGTAATCCAAATAGCGCCCATTATTGAGGTGTCCGTAAGGATCACAATCCTGAAAACGGATTATGGCACGACTGCTTAATGGCTGTGCAATAATAGAGTCAATATCCTTCATACGATCAGTGCATAGATTATAAAATAGTTACCGGCTAAAAAATAAAACTTTCTGAACAAACGCATCAAAGGTACGATTACGCAACGCACTACACTCAATTTCCATGTACCTTTATACCCTAAACCACGATCAGGATTTATGCGGTACACCACTAAGCAGCAACAGGCATTCTACGATACATCTAAGAAATATTTGTCCTATACTGACCTGCATACGTTGACACCGAAAGATGTTCCTCTATTGGAAGATCTCGTTAGATTTCATGAATACCGTTATTATGTGCTGGATGAACCTTTAGTCAGTGATTATGAGTATGATCTACTCTATAAATTACTCGAAGCCATCGAGAAAAAATACCCTGACGCTTCCTCTCCAAACTCCCCGACAAAACGCGTCGGCAGTGATCTTGCAGGTGATTTTGCTTCTGTAAAACATCTTATCCCAATGCTATCACTCGACAATTCATATAATGCCGATGACCTGATCAAATTTGATACGCAAGTAAAGAAACTCACAGAAAGGAATAATATTATTTACACAGTTGAGCCGAAATTTGACGGTGGGAGTATCGCAATAATTTATGAAAACAATCAGCTCATTCGAACAGCCACCCGAGGAAATGGCGAAGAAGGAGAAGAAATCACTGCTCAATCAAGAACAATAAAATCACTGCCTTTAGAGGCTGATTTTTTATCAAAAGGAATCTATCGTGCTGAGCTTCGTGGTGAAGCCGTGATTTCAAAAGAAAGGTTTAACGCTATAAATACGTATCGGGCTGAAGAAGGCCTTACCCTTCTAGCCAATTCCCGGAATAGTGCCACCGGTGGTTTACGGACAAAAGATCCTGCAGAAACATCCCGTCGGCAACTCGATGCGTTCATCTTTCAACTGGGATTTGCTGAAGATGAAAACGGGAATGATATGTTGCCCTCCATTAAATCCCATCACGATGCCATAGATTTTCTTGGAAATATTGGTTTCAAAGTATCCAAAGGAGAAAAGAAACTTTGCTATGGTATCGAAGAAGTCATTGAGCAATGCAACCATTGGGCCACGATCCGGGATGATTATCCCTATGAGATCGATGGGATGGTGATCAAAGTGGACAACTTTGACTTACAGGATATATGCGGATACACAAGCCACCATCCGAGATGGGCCATCGCCTTTAAGTTTCAGGCAAAACAAGCTACCACTAAACTATTGGACATTGAATATCAGATCGGGAAAATCGGATCACTCACCCCAGTGGCTAAGGTAGCGCCGGTGTCACTAGCCGGTGTCACGATTTCATCGATCTCCCTTCATAATGAAGATTTTATCAAATCAAAAGATCTTCGGATTGGAGATCAGGTATTGATCGAGCGAGCCGGAGATGTCATCCCGTATATCGTAAAATCACTCCCCGAACTCCGCACCGGTGATGAGCAAGCGGTAGAATATCCGACGCATTGTCCTTCCTGTCATACACTTCTCGTACGCGAAGAAGATGAAGCAGCCTGGCGGTGTACCAATCTGGACTGCAAAGCACAAATCTTACAACGATTAATTTTTCATGTTTCCAAAGATGCTATGGATATAGATGGTTTTGGTGAAAAATATATTATTCGGTTTTATGAACTTGGTTGGATAAAAACCATGGCAGATATCTATCGTCTGGATTATAATAAAATCGCGGGTCTGGAAGGCTTTGGTGAAAAATCAGCTGAGAAAATTAGAAGTGCTGTTGAAAAAGCAAAATCGAATCCGATTCACCGATTACTACACAGCCTGAGTATACATCATCTTGGCCAACGGGCTTCCAAATTGATTGCCGAAAAAATTTCGCATGTTTTAGACCTCACAAATTGGTCCATTGAGGAATATATTTCAATCAAGGATATTGGTCCGGTAGTGGCAGAAAACACAAGTAGATGGTTTGCCATTGAAAAGAATATTGACATGCTTCAAGAGATGGAAGCTGCCGGAGTCAATCTGCATCAAACTGAACTGGACAAACCAAAAGAATTAATCACCGATGGTGTTTTTTCCGGCAAGACAATTCTTTTTACCGGCACGCTGACACAAATGGGGCGTAAGGAAGCACAAAATAAAGCGGAAGATGCCGGCGCAAAAAACATTAGTGCTGTGAGTAAAAAACTTGATATTCTGGTGGTCGGGGAGAATGCCGGATCAAAACTGGACAAGGCCAGAAAAATCGGAACGATCCAAATCCTTACTGAGGTGGAATTTTTGGAATTGCTTGATTGAAAATTTGGAAAATTGATAAAATAACCGTAGGAGGTGTGGCACACCTAGGTGTGCCACACTGGCATTTTCAATAGCTATTTTAGCCTTTTTTTCAACGCCAGCATCTCATCCCGATGCTGCGCAGCCGTGATAAAATCCAAATCCTTCGCAGCATCCTTCATCTTTTTTTCCGTTTCACTTATCATGCGTTCAATCTGATCCCTTGACATAAAAGCCAATACCGGATCGGCAGCCAATGTTGGTTCTAGTGGCTGCTCCACATAAGCCTTCTTGTTTCCTTCCCGAATATCCAGAATGGAATTCTTGGCAAGGATCTGCTCTCTGGTGCGTGAAATCGTTTGCGGAGTGATACCATGTGCATCGTTATAGGCCATTTGAATAGATCTGCGTCGCTGTGTCTCGTCAATGGTTTTTTGCATCGAGGCGGTTACCTTATCAGCATAGAAAATGACCAGTCCATTTGAGTTTCTGGCGGCACGTCCGGCCGTCTGCGTCAGTGATCTTTCATTTCTCAAAAAACCTTCTTTGTCAGCATCCAGAATAGCCACTAAAGAAACTTCCGGTAGATCTAGTCCCTCTCTCAGCAAATTCACACCCACTAAAACATCAAAATCACCAAGCCTGAGATCTCTCAGAATTTCGACACGCTCCATCGTCTCGACTTCGGAGTGTATGTACTTACATTTGATATTGAGCTTTAGAAAATACTTACTCAACTCTTCAGCCATTCGCTTGGTCAGTGTGGTGACCAGTACGCGCTCACCTGCTTTTATCCTTTCAGACACTTCCTCCATTAAATCATCAATCTGGTTTAGACTGGGGCGAATTTCAATAGGTGGATCGAGAAGGCCGGTTGGTCTTACTATTTGCTCTACAACAACTCCACCAGTTTGCTCTAATTCGTAATCCGCCGGTGTTGCACTAACATAAACGACCTGATTAATCAACCCTTCAAATTCTGTGAAATTGAGAGGGCGATTATCAATCGCTGAGGGAAGTCTGAAACCAAAATTGACAAGGTTTAATTTTCTGGCCCGGTCTCCACCCCACATACCTCTTACCTGAGGCAACGTAGCATGGCTTTCATCCACAATCATCAGATAATCATCCGGGAAATAATCCAGTAAGCAAAACGGACGTGTGCCTTGCGCCCGACCATCAAAAAACCGGCTATAGTTTTCCACCCCACTGCAATACCCCAACTCACGTATCATCTCCAGATCAAATGATGTACGTTCCTGAATGCGTTTTGCCTCCAGATATTTTTTTTCCTTCGTAAAAAATTCTGTTTGCGCAAACAACTCATTTTCAATATCACGTATTACAAACTTCAACCGATCTTTGGGCGCAACATATAGATTAGCAGGAAATATAGCCGCATGCTCCAATGGTTCCTGGCGCTGTCCGGAATGAACATCGATGATATCAATCTCTTCAATGACATCTCCATAAAAACTAATCCGATAGCCATAATCCACATAAGGCAGGTTGATATCCACGGTATCTCCTTTGACTCTGAAATTACTTCGCTCCAATGTTCCCTCTGTGCGGCTATAAAGACTTTCGACCAACCGATATAAAAATGAATTTCTTGCTATGGTCTCTCCTTTCTGAATTCGAATAATACCAGCTTTGTAATCCTCCGGATTTCCCATACCAAAAATGCAGGAGACCGATGCGACTACAATGATATCCCGACGACCTGAAAGAAGATTGGAAGTAGCACGCAATCTGAGCTTATCTACTTCTTCATTGATCGCGAGATCTTTTTCGATAAAGGTATCCGATACAGATAAGTAGGCTTCCGGTTGATAATAATCATAGTAGGAAACAAAATACTCTACGGCATTGTCCGGGAAAAACTCCTTAAACTCCCCATATAATTGTGCCGTCAATGTTTTGTTATGGGTTAATACCAGCGTCGGTCTTTGTGCTTCCTGAATCACATTGGCCATGGTGAATGTCTTCCCTGAACCGGTAACCCCTAATAACACCTGGGACTTTTCGCCTTGCTCTACGCCTCGGACTATCTGGCGAATCGCTTCCGGCTGATCACCGGTCGGTTGGAATTCTGAGGTTAATTTAAAGGCCATATAATTTTTCTAATCAAAAGAATTTCTATATCAATACAACTTCAACACTTATTAACAAAAAATGATCAGGGATCAGGAATTATTTATTTCCGTTATAAAAAATGATCGAAATACCTATCCGGGTCCATTTATCAGCCGGTGGACCAGCTTCCTGATTCAGGTATTGGCTCACCGGGTCATTATTATAGGTATCCAAAGGAAGCACAAAATAAGGCTGAATCGCAGCATCAATATATCCACTTCCCTCCAGTGTAAACATCAGATAAAATTTCATTCCCCACATCTCCTGCCTGTCTTTAAACTGATCCTTTCCTGATAAACGAACCCTTGAATTATAAAATTGATACAGCACATCGACACCCACACCCATAAGGCCAGTGCTAACCTGGTAGCCTGCAGCAAGTGTATTTACGGAAATATTAATCTTATCGGTCAAAGAATCTAATTCAGGTAGTAAATGACCTTCCGCTGACATCGCCTGATAAGCACTTTGATAGCTCAATTCAAAAGCATGAATGTCTGATTTGAACCGAAGACCTCCCTCAAAACCATGAAGCCAATTTACTTGCCTGAAAGACCTGCTATACTGCTGAGAATTATTAAATGTACTGATCACCTGGTTCAGCCCCGGATCAGTTAATACAGAGAAATTATATCCTGCTTTTATATTGACCTGAGCTATTAAATTGCCTGACAGGGATCCAATAGCAACTAACAAGGAAAAAACAGATACTTTGAGGCAGGCAGATACACGGTTCATGAAGTGGAAAGATAGGTCTATAGGCTATAAATTCAAAACCACATTTTGTTCTTAAATAATCATACTAGTATCTTTAGCCATCATGGCGAAGAACACTCCGAAAAAAAAATCCGGGAAATCTAAAGCAAAGCAGACTTCCTTTTCCACTTTAGATTTCACTCCCGGCTTCTGGTTAGGCCATTGGAAGGAGGCAATTATTATCCCTTTTTTAGCTTTTGCTTTGTATTGGATGAGTCTTTCTTTTGGCTATGTCCTTGATGATCAGATAGTCATCACGGATAACCAATTTACCAAGGAAGGCTTCTCGGGTATCTTGGATATCCTGAGCACGGAGAGTTTTACCGGGTATTTTGGATCCCAAAAAGATCTCGTGGCCGGCGCAAGATATCGCCCACTATCGATCGTCACCTTTGCCATCGAACAGGAGATATTCGGTAACAACGCATTTATCCGGCACTTC
This sequence comes from Bacteroidota bacterium, assembly GCA_024642665.1. Classification (GTDB taxonomy): domain Bacteria; phylum Bacteroidota; class Bacteroidia; order Chitinophagales; family Saprospiraceae; genus Opimibacter. Next base: position 21,284 of record JAHEAR010000007.1, on the reverse strand, counting down.
GGAAACATCTTTTTGTATGGACTTTGTGGCCTGCTTATATTTCGCATATTGTCTATTCTGGTGCCTGATAAAAAAAATACACCCTGGCTACTGAGCATACCTTTTCTTGCTGCGGCCCTTTATATACTTCATCCGGTGCATTCTGAAGTAGTCGCCAATGTGAAAGGACGTGATGAAATTATGACAGCCCTTGGCGCGATGGGAGCGCTCTATTTTGTACTACGCTACCTGAGCACCAAAAATAATCTCTACCTGATCATCAGTGGTGTGGCCATGTTTCTCGGTTTGATGTCCAAAGAAAATGCAATAACTTTTCTTGCCGTGATCCCACTGACAATGTATTTTTTCACCAACGCCAAAAGCAAAGAATATCTGGTGGCACTTACCCCTTCTTTGATCGCTGCCATACTCTATATGGTGATCCGAACCAATGTCATCGGGTATGTATTAAGCAGTGGCAAGGTCATCACCGACCTGATGAATGATCCATTTGTTCAAATGAATGCTGTGGAGAAACTGGCTACCATCATTTATACTCTTGGCGAATATCTCCGATTGTTAGTGATCCCACATCCCCTGACGCATGACTACTATCCCTATCATATTCCAATTATGAATTTTGGTAAACCGGGCACGCTTATTTCACTAGCACTTTATATTGGGTTAGCCTACGTGTTTTTTAAGTTTTGGAAATCAAAAAGTATTTATGCCTGGAGTATTGGGTTCTTTGTGATCACGATATCCATTGTTTCAAATTTGGTTTTTCCGGTAGGTACCTTTATGAATGAACGATTCATTTTTATCCCTTCGATTGCCTTTTCACTGGTTTGTGCCTACGGACTTATCACACATGGCTGGCATTCTGAAAAGCCGCTCTTTAAGTGGGGGGCTTTAGCGGTTATCGTTCTTCTAGCTTCGGGATATACGTTCAAAACCTATACCCGTGTGCCTGCATGGGAAAGTGCATTTACGTTGAACGGATCGGCAGTCATGGTATCCCCAAAGAGCGCTCGTAGTAATTGTTTTATGGCCACTGCACTTTATGAATATGGAAGTGGTTTGGAAGACAAAGAAGAACAACTGAAAGCCTATGAAGAAGCTGAATTCTATGCGGACCGATCTCTGGCGATATATCCTCAATATTTAAGCGCCAATCAGATTAAATCAGGACTTGTGGCTTTGCGCTATCAACAGCATAAAAAATTAGGTAAGCTCCTGAAAGAATTTACTGAGATACTGAACAACAAACCGCAGGTGCAATATATTCAGCAATACATGGAATATCTCAATGGTCGGGAGGATAAAGAAAAACTGGCTGACTTTTATTATAATGTTGGCTATGAGCTTTTGGCAAAACAAAAAGGCATGTATCCCCTGGCAATCACCTATCTTAAATTAGGAGAACAGATTGCACCAAACGATTCACGTATTCTTTTTGGTCTGGGCAAATCATTGTACAACGGTGGGGATCAGGTCCAGGGAAAACAATATCTCGAAAAAGCCTATAGCATCAATCCGGCGCTTAGAGATTTGAATTAGCGAAATGCGTAGGGCGTAGGGCGTAGGGCAAAATTACGAATTAAAAATTGGGGATTACGAAATTTGGGTGCTTTGCGACTTTGCACATCTTTGCGCTAAATTTTCCTGTTTGATCTTGTTATAATGCACACTCAAAAAGGGCTAAACCCCTATTCTACCAATAGCGCCTTCAGCGCTTGTGCCTCCAGTTTCATGCCTTCCTATACGCACCCACTAATTAGCTCCCTTTGCTCTGCGCTCTATGCTCTTTGCCTCCTGCCATTAGCCGTTAACCCTTTTTATCCGCACTCGTATTCGAAAATCCCCTAATTTCGAAATTCCAGATGAAGACAAAACAAATGATACTCGAGGAAATCGCCTTTACGATGATTCCTCGGGTCGGACCTGTCATGGGTCGACAACTGATCACTTACTGTGGTAGTATTGAAGCCGTATTTACAGAAAGTAAAAGGATATTAAAAACAATTCCGGGGATCGGAGAGGAAATCGCTTCGCAAATTTCAAATGCATCAAGTCTAATGGATGCTGCAGCATACGAACTTTCGCACATGACAACGGAAAACATACACTATGTTTTCTACTATGATACAGACTATCCGACACGCTTATTTCATGTCCCTGATGCTCCATTACTTTTATATACGAAAGGCCGGATGAATTTACAACCACAACGGAGCGTGGCGATCATTGGCACTCGAAAACCAACCGCCTATGGCAAAGCGATTACTGAAGAATTGATTGAGACACTCAAACCATATGATGTCACGGTAGTAAGTGGTCTGGCTTATGGAATTGATATAACAGCCCACAGACTTTGCCTTCAACATGAAATACCCACGATCGGTGTGATGGGCAGTGGTATGGGAACTATTTATCCTGATCATCATGTCGAAACAGCGCATCAGATGATGACAAACGGGGGCATTATCACTGAATTTGCTTATGATACCGGTCCTGATGCCGTAAATTTTCCAATGCGAAACAGGATAGTGGCCGGATTGAGTGATGTACTCGTTGTTATTGAGTCAGCGATAAAAGGTGGATCTATGATTACGGCCAACCTCGCAAATGATTACAACAAAGATGTTATGGCTGTTCCGGGCAGAAAAACTGATAAAAATTCAGCCGGATGCAATCACCTCATCAAACGACAGCAAGCCCATCTGATTGAATCCGGGGAAGACCTTATTGAGCTCATGTCATGGCACAGAAATACACGTCAGCAAACCTTTCAGACAGACTTGTTTGCAGAAATGTCACCAGATGAACAGAAAATATACCGCCTCATCATAGATAATGAGGAAAAAGATATTGATACCTTAGCTTTTCATTCAAAATCCACTCCAGGTGAACTTGCAGCCATATTACTCACACTCGAATTCAAAGGAGCCATTAAATCTATCCCGGGCAAAAAATTTGTTGCCATCGGATAAACACATTATCGGTATCCTGTTTGCTGTATTGATGGTGGTCATTAGTTCATGCACCCCAACGCAACAAGCAGCTGCTGTTCCGGTCGGTTATACCGGTGAATTGGCACATCCCAAAAATGTTATTTTGCTAATAGGTGATGGCATGGGATTGCCACAGATTACCGGAGCGATGTATATGAATGACAACAAAACCATCTTTGAGCAATTTAAAAATATTGGATTTCATAAAACGCAATCAGCTGACAATCTGGTGACAGATAGTGCTGCCGGTGCCACCGCATTTGCTTCCGGTGTTAAAACGTATAATGGTGCAGTAGGTGTCAATGCAAAGAAAGAGCCTGTACCTACCTTGCTGGAATTGGCTGAAGAAAAACACATGGCTACCGGTCTGGTGGCTACAAGCTCCATCACGCATGCGACACCGGGCGCATTTATAGGCCACGTTGCATCCCGGCAAGACATGGATGGTATTGCACTGGGTTTTATCGATTCAGATATAGATATTTTTATTGGTGGTGGCATGGATTATTTCGCCAGGAGAAAGGCAGATGATCGGGATTTAGTAGCAGAACTTAAAGCTAAAGGGTATCAGATCTCTAATTTTTTCGATGATGGCGATATTGGGAGACTCAACATTAAATCAGGGCATAACATCGGATACTTTACAGCAAATGCAGAACCACTGCCCTATTCTGAAGGTCGCGACTATCTGGTACCTGCGACTAAAAAAGCATTAAGTTTTCTGGACAAGCGATCTGAAAATGGATTTTTCATCATGATTGAAGGATCGCAGATTGATTGGGGCGGTCATGCCAATGATGCAAATTATGTCGTAACCGAATTACACGAATTTGAAAAAGTAATTGCTGCTGCCTTGGATTATGCCGCAAAAGATGGAAACACGCTTGTGATAGTTACCGCGGATCACGAAACGGGTGGGTTTGCAGTTCAACCAGGATCAAAACTCAATGATATACAAGTCGCTTTTACAACTAAAAGTCATACCGCACTGATGATTCCGGTATTTGCCATGGGTCCGGGGGCAGAGGCTTTCAGAGGTATCTATGAAAACACCGCGATTTTTGACAAAATAAAAGCTGCGTTGAAACTGGGTGAATAATTTCGCGAACAACATCCAAAAATATTTTTTCCAATAGCCATTGACTATGCCCACTCCTTTGCGAACATCTTTTTTCAGGTATGTAGCGCAAACTGCGCCTGAACCGGATGGTTTTGAAGTAGGTCATGGAAAAGGTATATATCTTTTTGATCCGGAGGGTAACGCCTTTATTGATTGCATCTCAGGCATTGCGGTATCTGCTTTAGGCCACGGTCATCCAAAGATTACGGAAGCCATTAAAAAACAATTGGATCTGCATCTGCATACTTCTGTTTATGGAGAACACATTCAAAGACCACAGGTTGTACTGGCTGAAAAAATTGCAAGGCTACTGCCAAACCATCTAAATTGTACCTATTTCACCAATTCAGGAACAGAAGCTGTTGAGGGTGCCCTGAAACTAGCCAGAAAATATACATCGCGTTATGAAATCTTTGCATGCCGTAATGCTTATCATGGTAGTACGGCGGGTGCTGAAAGTTTGCGCAGTGACCTGGATCATTTGGCGGCGATGAGACCACTCGTACCAGGAGTTAAACACATTGATTTTAGTGTGTTTGATGATTTAGAATGTATTACAGAAAAAACGGCTGCGGTAATCATTGAACCAATTCAGGGAGAAGCTGGGGTGATTCTACCCATTGTTGGATATTTTCAGGCGCTTAGAGATCGATGTAATAAAACAGGAACCTTGTTGATTATCGATGAGATACAAACCGGCATGGGTCGCACCGGAAAGATGTGGGCGTTTGAACATGAAGATGTTGTTCCGGATATTCTTTTGTTGGCAAAAGCTTTTGGAGGAGGATTACCATTAGGTGCATTTATTTCAAGTAAAGAAATCATGCAAGTGCTTTCGCATGATCCTATCCTGGGCCATCTCACTACTTTTGGTGGTCATCCATTAAGTTGCGCTGCCAGCCTGGCTGCTTTCGATATCATTGAAGAAGAAAACCTTGTTGAAAATGCAGCTCGTCAGGGAGAAAAAATCAGGGCAAAACTAACAGGGCATCCTGCGATATGCGAAGTGCGAGGCAGAGGTTTGATGCTGGCCATAGACTTAAAAAATCCGAACCAATTACTTACCTCCGTGAATGATTGTAAGGCACAAGGCTTGCTTGTGGATTGGTTTTTATTTAATGACCGATCCGTGCGTTTTGCACCGCCGATTATTATTACAGATGAAGAGGTGGAGGTTGTTTGTGAGAAGATGAGTCGAGCTTTGAATGTGCAATAAGCTCCATTTTCCAAAAACGATTATTTGAAAAATGATTACAGTTCCTTCCGCAACCTTGCCACAGGAATATTAAGTTGCTCGCGATACTTGGCCACGGTGCGTCGAGCGATGCTGTATCCTTTGGCTTCAAGCATTAAGCGCAGTTTTTCATCGGACAATGGTTTGCGCTTGCTTTCTCCGGCGATGATCTCGCCAAGGATAGATTTGACTTCTTGTGTGGAGACTTCATCCCCTTCTGTATTGACGATGGATTCGGAAAAGAAATCTTTCAGACGCTTGGTGCCAAACTCCGTTTGTACAAACTTACTGCTGGCCACTCTGGAGACTGTAGAGATATCCAGTCCGGTGATCTCTGCAATATCTTTCAGGATCATGGGTTTCAATTTCGTAGAGTCTCCCGTCAGGAAATACTCTTTTTGAAATTGCATGATTGCATACATGGTTTGCTTCAATGTGTTCTGACGCTGTTTGATGGCATCAATAAACCACTTGGCAGAATCTATTTTTTGTTTGATAAAAAGGATAGCCTCTTTATTTTCCTTCTTTACGTTGTTGTTGTCTTTCTTAATCTGATAGGCTTTGAGCATATCAATATACTGATCATTGATCCTCAGATCAGGGGCATTGCGCACATCCATGGTCAGATCGAGGATCCCATCTCTGTTAGAGGTAAGGAAATCAGGAATAATGGTCTGCGTCTGTGTATCAAACTGACTGGTATATCCGCTGGCGGGTTTTGGATTAAGCTTTAGAATTTCATCCAGTGCAGCTTTTAATTCTTCTTCATTGATTTCAAGATTTCGCTGAAGTCGGCTGTAATGCTTTTTTGAAAATGCTTCAAATTGCTTTTTCAGGATCAGTAAGCCTAATTTGAGTGCCGGAATTACTTCTTTTTCACCTGCCTTTTCTGCGGTGCTCAGCCGTTGTTGCAATTGGATGATCAACGTCTCGCGCAAGTCCCTTGCCCCTACGCCAGGTGGATCAAATCGTTGAATCATACTCAGCACATCCGTAATTTGTGCCGGTGTCACTTCGATATTATGAGCAAAAAGTATATCGTCAATCAGAGAAGAAATCTCTCTTCGCAAATAACCTGTCTCATCAATACTGCCGACAATTTGCTCCGCAATGATTTTCTGAACCTCGGAGTCAATATTGAGCATGCCTAATTGCTGCTCTAAATAATCATGGAAGGTATTCGCTACGACGGCCGGCAAACTTTTTTCTCTTTGTTCACTTGCAGACTCGGTGGTATGATAACTGACCGGATCATCCTCGATATAATCACTTATGTAATCATCGATATCATAGTCATCATCCGATTCTTTTTCGGACTCCTTATCTTTCTCTTCCTGACCATTTTCACCTGCTGTTTCACTGAAATTATCCGGTTCCTCCAGCGCAGGATTTGCTTCCAGTTCCTCTTTGATGCGCTGCTCCAGCGATGACGTTGGAATCTGCAGTAACTTCATCAACTGAATCTGCTGGGGGGAAAGCTTTTGGAGAAGCTTCTGTGAAAATTGTTGTCGGATCATAGTGAGACCTATAGAACTAAAGCAAATATACCAAGAAAATCATATTATAAATAATTTTAATTTGTTTTATGCCCAATTTATTCAAAATTAATCTCAAAATCTGCCAGAAGTCAATATTCACGGGGCATGCTACCCTCTACTAACAAAATTTTTCTAAGCCCGTTTAAACAAAATAAGAGAAGTTTTGACCGGAAACGTGATGACTTCATAGAAATCGCCGTGGGGTTCGGTTCCACTTTGATTCCTGAAACGCATCATACGCTTTTAAGGAAACAACTGGAAGAATGTCTTAAGCCAATACAAATAAGAAATGATTTAACTAAAAATTCATATCGTCAATTTAGTTGTAAAAGAGAATTAAACGCCATTAGTATCAATCCTTGTTCTACTTTTGTGGTACGAATTGAACCACATCATCTGCTAGTGAACGAATATCCCAAGCCGCCATTTGAACCTGCTCATTTTTTTGAGTTGTTCACTTCCCGAAGCGAGCTACAGAAAATTCTGTGGATCTCCGGTATTTGGACCTTCTTTTCGTTGAGTCAGTCACTTTATGATTATCTGGTGATATTGACCGTTGACATAACTCCCAATGCGGAGTTGTTTATTTCTAATTTATTGATCAATGCGATAGCAACAGCTTTTGCAGGACTCCTGGGCGGAGCTATCATGGTAGGCTATTTACAAAGATGGTTGCGCACCATGCCCTATGGCGTAGCACTTTTGCTGACTCTCATGGCCTTCACGCTGGTCATTTTCTTTATCACCGTCGTTTCATTTTTTATCCGGGTGATTTTCTCCGGTGGTGATCTCTTTCAGTCTGATTTAGCGCAATTTTTTCTGACACATGTTCAGAGTCTGCACTTTTTGAAAGACTATCTTTTTTGGCAATTTATCATGATGAGTACCATCATGGCTTTTATGATCAATGATAAATATGGCCCGGGCAACCTGCGCAGTTTTTTATTGGGCCGTTATTTCAGACCGGTTCGGGAAGAACGAATTTTTATGTTCCTTGATTTGAGAAGTTCTACCTATATCGCACAGGTGCTTGGTGAACAGCAATATTTTTATTTTATAAAAGACGTTATACAGGATGCTACGCCGATTATATTAAAATACAAAGGCAGAATCTATCAATATGTCGGAGATGAAATTACCGTTAGCTGGAGGATGCATCAAGGACGGGAGAAGCTAAATTGTATCCGATGTCTCATGGAGGTCAGAAGGATATTCAATCATCGTTCATCGTATTATACTGCACGATATGGCGTCGTTCCTGATTTTAAAGCGGGCATGCACTATGGCCACGTGATGGTGGGTGAAATCGGTGTTGTCAAAAGAGATATTGCATTTTCAGGAGAAGTCGTCGGAACGGCTGCCAGAATCCAGTCCAAATGCAATCATTACGAAGTCAACCTGTTGATTTCTGAAGACCTTAAAAATATTCTGAATTGGAAAGATTCTTATCTCGAAACTGAATATAAGGGCGAACTTTCGATGAAAGGAAAAGCAGCAGATCTTCCGTTGTATACCATCAATTCCTTAAAACCAACGAAAACATAAAATCATACGGTCCTTAATCGACGATTGTTTTTCGCTTAAGGTCATTTAGGTTTACACGTATACCAAGATGCTTGCTGCTTCCCGCCTGATGGTACACGGCAAAGCCATAGTCGAGAATAAAACTTTTTACATTAATCCCCACCCCGGCAGAGAAACCGGCAAGACTTCGAAGATTAACCACAGATAATTCCTTGTGCTGCCGGTAATCATACCCAAGGCGCAACATGAAATTTTCTTTTTTCCCAATCAAAAACTCTCCGCCAAACGTAACATGCCGGAAGAAGTTATCCACACTATTCCCAAAACTGCTTTGCTTCTTTGACTCAGTGCCATCCAGCCCCTGACTACTATCATCCTTAAATGGACTATCATAATCGAGGTCCCAACGATTCAGGTCATGAAACAAAACAGTCAATCTGAAAGGTACATGCTCAATGCGTTTTGAAATTCCAAACTGCACATCAACAGGCATTTTACCGGCTTTAGCCTCTTCGTAATATTTTGAAAACTGGACCCCCATCCCACGAATCACAAAGGCATAATTGGTGAGCTCATTTTCACTGCGATACGTTATACCAACATCCATTAGTAAGCCTGTGGCTGTATACGTCTCCAAAGAGGATTGCACAAACTGTAACTGAATACCTCCCGACATACGCTCATTCAACTCACGGGATATTCCGGCATGAAGTGATATGTCTTTCGCCTTAAATTCACCAAGAATATTTCCTTGTTCATCTGCTGCTGTAAACGGACCATAGGACAAGTATTGCACGCCTCCATGGATGGTAGATTTAATGCCTTCGATATGTTTCGCAAACCCGGCAAAGCCATTATCAATACCTGCAAAATGAAAATTGTGTTGAAATATCAGGGTCTGATCCATGGAAGCATTTAACATGGCCGGATTTCCACCGACAAGACCATAATCATTAGTGATCGCTGCTATCTGACTTCCACCTAAGGCTGTTGACCTAGCGGAGGTAGGTAAGTTGACAAACTCAAACAGGCGTTCTCCTCCCCGCTGACCAAAAGCCAGTGGACCTAAAAAAAGAAAAATCAGCAGTACACAGCTACTCTTTTTCCCAAACGGTAGTACACCTTCCAGCCTTGCAGAACATTTCTTTTTGTAGCTGTCCCGATTCATCATAAAGTTTTAATGTGCCTTCTTCATACGGGCCATGAAGATAAGTGCCTTCTGCTTGTATTTTCCCATTTGGGTGATATTCCGTGAATGGACCCATTTCTTCATTGTTTGCCATGGTTACTTGCTCCATCAGCTCCCCGTTTTCGGTATACTTTCGCCATTGGCCATACATGGCCCCTTGAACATAATACCCCATGAGCTCAATTTTTCCATTCGGATAGAAAAATTCGTAGAGATCATCAAGCTGCCCCTGATTATATCGTTCTCTGACTTTTATAGTCCCATCCGGATAAAGAAGCTCCCGGAATCCATTTGCCACCCCCTGGTTTAAGATACCTCTCTCCATGACCAATCCGGTAGAATCCGTGACGGTGTATAATCCATTATGCTTTCCGGTCTTTTTATCGATTTGGTAGGTGGTGATATAGCCCAGATCAGGGTTTATATCCTGCTCGGTGACGACTCCGTTACAAGCCAGCATCGTCAATGGGATCAACAGAAGTAGTGTATTTGAATTGATCATGCTACATACAGAACGATACACTTAAAATGAAATTGCCCGGGAATCATCAGACTTCCCAGGCAATTTATTAAATGATGTCTTACTGGTTCTAGTAGAAGTTATATCTAAAGTCCTCAATTTCGGCAGTGCTCTTTATCGCTTCGATCAATCGACTATCCACACTATTTCTGGAGGTAGCTGTTAGTTGCCCACGGAAAGCCATAATATCGGTTGAAAGACTGGCTTCTGTTCTTTGAATCACTTTCACCATATATACCCCACTTGCACCAACGATTGGTCCAGCTACAGCTCCTTCAGAAAGTGAGGTTACCTTGCCGATAACATTATTTTCATTACCAAGTCCCTGAAGATAGGACATGTTGAAGTTTACATTATTAAATGTATCTACTTCCACACCAAACTGTGATGCCACGGCATTTAAATCCTGACTGGTTATTTTGGCAGCAAGTATTTGACCTTTCTTCTTCGCAGCGACCTGGTTCTTATAAGTCTCCTTAACTCCTTCCAACGTTTGAACACCAGCTTTAATAATTGTTCTCAAGGCCGGTACAACATATCGTGCATTATAAAACAAGGTAGGTTCATCATATACGTAAACATCCGGCGAAACCATACCAGGTTTTACTCCGGGCTCAAATGCCCAACGAATGATATCTCTTGATGTACCACCACTACCCAACGTAGAAAATTGGTACCCGTTGGCAGTCAAACCCTGAGCAGATTCAAGACTTAATTCAGGCTTATTCGCCAGCTCAGCTTTGAGTGCTTCAAGGGTTCTGTTCTGACCACTAAACTCCAATGCATCATCATAAATTTCAGCTTGTGTCTCTTCAGAAGGAACAATCGGTGCATCGAGATAAGCCAATCTCACACCCACTTCATTGTCAATATATTTGCGTCCTGTGACTTCCACGAGATGCACACCAAATTGTGTTGTAATGATGTTTAACTCTCCCGGCTCAGCAGTATAAAATAACAGATCGTTAAAAGGCTTCACCATTCGACCTGGCGCTGACCAGCCAAGATCTCCACCTGTAGGTCCACTACCATCCTGACTGATTTTCATCGCCATGGAATCAAATGGTGTGATGCCTGCTTCAATGACTGTTTTAATACTATCAATCTTTGTTAAAGCAGCAATAGCTTCATTCTGATTGCTCGCGCGAATCAGGATATGACGGGACTCAACAGAATCCGGAATGGTCTTTCGGTCGATGACTTTAAATCCACGGTAAGCAGCACCTTCAATATATGGTCCGTATACTTCTCCTTTCGACATATGGAAGGCAGTATCTGCAATGGATTCTGCCAGATCATCTTTCTTGAAATACACTGCATCAAGCGTACCGTAGTTGTTATCAACAAACTGAGAATCATTTTCTGCAGTTCTGAAAGCGGCGATGGTTTCCGTAATTTCATCACGGATAACCATGGAGTCTTCTGAGGTAGGGATGACATTAAAAACAACAAAGTCTACATGTCTTATCTCTTCTTTCAAATCAATAGCCCTCGCATTTTCCTTCATCCATGTTTTATAATCATCATCCGTCAGTTCAACCTCTGCGTCATCCATCATATCATATGGGACAAGCACATATTCAAAATCAATGGAAGATCCCTGTTCTGCCTGCAGTTGCTGTGCCATCCAGGTAGGCGTGTAGATTGTCTTCTTAATCAGGTTGGACAATTTGCTTTGAAGACGATCTTTGATAATCTCTTCATGCTGAAACTTCCAAAACTCTTCCAACTGTGGTTGCAGATTTCCTGTACCCAGATTGGCTTTGATTTGATCTAAGGATGCTCTATCCATTTGCCCCGTATTAGGATCACGGAAATTACGCTGGATGATTGGACTCACCTTTGTACCGAATTCCAACTCCTCCAATTCATCTTCGCCTACATGAAGACCAAGTTCTTCTCCTTCCTCTCTAAGCAGCTGGTCTTCCACCATATAATCCCAGATATAATTTCGTTGACCATAGGTATCGCCTGTTGAATTCGGGTAAAGTATGCGTTCTGTGCGCTGAAATTCGTTCCAATCCAGCTTCTCCCCGTTCACTTCACCGATGGTAAATTGATTACCACCTGATTTTGATCCTGCACTGACCATATCCATCACAATAAATCCTCCCAGACCTAAAGCAAGCATTACAATGATAATCCAGCTGTTGTTTCGAATTTTTCCAATTAAAGCCATAATATAAATTCTATATATGTATATTTTTGTAAATCAATTTAATAAGACCATTTTGAAAGGAATTTTAGCCCGATTTAGCAGGTTCTTTCCAAAAAAGTCATGCAAAAGTACAATGTTAACCATGGATTATCAAATATGCATCAACAGATTCCCCTCATTACGCTATCAAGCCCCAAATCCTACGCATAAATTCATCTCAGTAAAGTCTCCTAATGCATTACTTTTGAGCCGCCGTTGATTTTGACCTCAAAAGAGAAAGACCTCGAGCCATGACTTGCAGGAATTCAATATTGTAAACACTATACACATCGATCATTGAGCCAAAGGAAAGCTGCTATAGGATTTATTTTCGTGACCCTGCTCATCGATGTTATAGGTTGGGGTATCATTATTCCGGTCATGCCCGGATTGATTACGCATCTGGAGCATGTGGATACCGGCACAGCCGCAAGCCTAAATGGCTGGATGTTGTTTGCCTTTTCCATGACCCAATTTGTGTTTGCGCCGCTGATCGGCAATCTGAGTGATAAATATGGGCGAAGACCTATTCTGCTGGTATCACTTTTTGGCTTTGGACTAGATTATGTCCTGATGAGTTGGGCCCCCAGCATCGAATGGTTGTTTGCAGGAAGAATCATTGCAGGAATCACAGGTGCAAGTTTTACTACTGCGTCTGCTTATATCGCAGATATCAGTACAGATGAAAACAGAGCGCAAAACTTTGGAATGATTGGTGCGGCATTTGGGCTTGGATTTATTTTGGGACCGGTCATAGGTGGACTATTAGGTTCTTTTGGTCCTCGCGTTCCTTTTATTGCTGCTGCGGGTTTGTGTTTTCTAAACTGGCTGTGGGGCTATTTTATTTTACCCGAATCGCTGGACAAGGAACATCGAAGATCCATGGATTGGAAAAGAGCTAACCCTGTCGGGTCACTGCTACACCTTAGAAAATATCCTGACCTCGGCTACTTGCTGGTGGCTATGACGCTGGTCTATCTTGCTTCTCATGCGGTACAGAGCAACTGGGCATTCTATACCATCGAACGATTCAGTTGGAGCGAGGGCATGATTGGAGTTTCTCTCGGTATCGTTGGCTTGTTAGTTGGCAGTGTTCAGGGTGGGCTGACACGCGTGATCAATCCAAGGTTAGGCAATGCCAGAAGTATCCTCATTGGTATGATTTTATATGCCGTTGGAATGCTTTTATTTGGTCTTGCGACGGCAGGATGGATGATGCTGATTTTTTTAATCCCCTATTGTCTGGGTGGCATTGCAAGTCCGGCATTGCAAGCTACGATTACCAGCAAGGTCAATGTCAGGGAGCAAGGTGAACTTCAGGGGGCGCTAACAAGTTTGATGAGTGCAACCTCTGTGGTCGGACCTCCTTTGATGACTAATTTATTTGCTTGGGCGATCCGTCCCGGAAATCCTATTTACTTACCGGGTGCACCTTTTTTTCTGGGAAGTTTTTTGATGATGATCAGCGCTGTGATAGCTTACATTTCTTTAAGGAAACATGGGTCAGGAAAAGTAGTTTTGATGAAGGAAAAAATACAGCCAGAGTAAAACTCTGTTTTATCAAATCCTTCAGCTTTCTGAAAAAATGGTTTTGTTGAATTGGATTACAATATTTCGTAATTGCTCCTTTTACTCCTAACTCCTTTTCAAAATAGCTGTAATGCAAAAGAAAACAAGGGTTTGGTTTGGTGCAGTGACCTTTCTAACTTAACCCCCTTTGCCCTCAAAAAGCGAATCCGGAATGGATTGGATCCTTTACTGACCGACTCCCTTTGCCCCCTGAAAAGGAATCCGGAATGGAGTGAACCCATTACTATCCGACCCCCTTTCAGGGGGCAAGTGGGTAAAACGAATCTGGCAGGGATTGAGAATTCTATTCTTCTCACTAAACTCAACTGCACTATGAATAAAAAGGTGAAAATGAATAGCTTGTTTTTTTGGCACCCCCTTTAAGGGGGCAAAGGGGGTAAAAGGGGCAATGGCCTCGGTGTATTTAATCATCCTGGCTATTTCAGATCAGTTCCTACTCTTCCAACGCCTCCGCACAAGCCTCCAATTGCGCATAAAACGCCTCACCTTTCGCACGAATGATCGGCCCCTTCAGAAATTTATAGATAGGGACTTCCAACTGCTTTCCCTTTTTACAGGCAGGGGCACAAACACTCCATTTGCTATAATTCCAGGCTTCTGTACCATTATTCAGATATTGCACCCGAATGGGATAAAGATGACAGGACAAGGGTTTAGGCCAATCAATTTTACCTTCTGCATGGGCTACCTCAAATGCACATTTGCCTATGCCTTTACCATCCCATATCAGATACGCACATGCCCCGTTTTTGATTAAGGGTGTCGCTAAATTTTCTTTACCATCATCAGTCGTTCCATAGCCTTGGATACGCACCGCTTCCTTGCTTTCTTCCGTTAAATAGGGCGCTACTTTTTCCCACACATTTTTGATGATGCCTTCCTCCTCCGCCAGGAGCGGGGCGCCCCACTCACCTTCCCAGCAGCAGGCACCCAGACAAGCGTCCAGATCGCAAACGAAATGCTTTGTAACTATATCATCACTGATCAATACATCATCTATGACTATCATCCCGTAAAGGTATTAAGGAATTTAGTAGCGAAAAATGACTTGTCTGGTCTGAATTTTCGACAACTATTCCGCTTTGTTATCGTTATATCAAGTAGCATTCCCAATTAAACACTAACTTGCGACTCATTTTTATTATACGTTTTTGACCATACCCATGGACAGATTAAAATCAAAGTTTTACGAAAAAGCTGTGGCCGCCATAGCTGAGATAAAACCATTTCTACAAGAGAATCAGGACACCATCATTGATCAGGTAACTATTGGTCAGGTATTTGGTGGCATGCGCGGCATTAAAAGTATGGTTTGGGAAACTTCCTATCTCGACCCGGAAGAAGGGATCCGATTTCGTGGATATACCATTCCGGAGCTAAGTCTAAAACTTCCATTAAAAGGTGGCCAACCACTTCCTGAAGGATTATTCTGGTTGATGCTGACGAATGAATTACCCACGGAAGAAGATGTGCAGTGGCTAAGTGATGAGTGGGAACGCCGCCGTCAGATTCCAAAGAGTACCTGGGATGTCCTCAATAGCCTCGAACCTGATACACATCCCATGACCCAGCTGGGTATCGGTATTTTATCCTTACAACAAAAAAGTGTTTTTGCCAGTCGTTATGCCGAAGGCTTAAATAAGAAAGACTACTGGGATGCCACGTATGAAGATGCGATGAACCTGATTGCATGCCTGCCTCAGTTAGCTGCCTTTATCTACCGTAAGTCTTTTAAAAATAGTGAACATATTGCCCCCAATGACAACCTCGACTGGTCGGCCAATTTTGCTCATATGCTCGGTGTCAGTGATGATCCAAATTTCAGTAGTCTGATGCGTTTGTACATGACGATCCATGCTGACCACGAAGGAGGTAATGCCAGTGCACATGCAGTTCATTTAGTGGGATCCACCTTGAGTGATTCGTATTATTCCCTGGTGGGTGGCGTAAATGCGCTAGCCGGACCATTACATGGACTGGCCAACCAGGAAGTGATTAAGTGGATATTTAGCATGGTGGAAGAAATTGGTACAACAAAACCAACCACTGAACAGATCAGAAAATATATCGAAGACACAATAGCGGATGGCAAAGTCATTCCGGGATATGGTCATGCTGTCCTACGCAAACCGGATCCAAGGTTTATGGCACAACATGCTTTTGCCATGGAACACATGAAAGATGATGACATCGTCAACATTGTCTGGAAGATCTTTGATGTAGCCCCCAAAGTCCTTGGTTCGATGGGCAAAGTGAGCAATCCATGGCCAAATGTAGATGCCCATTCAGGAGCCATTCTGGTGCATTACGGGCTTAAAGAATATCAGTTTTACACAGTGCTTTTTGCCGTTTCCAGAGCGCTTGGTGTATTAGCTTCTCTTTGCTGGAGTCGTGTGATGCAGTTGCCATTGGAAAGACCAAAATCAATGACTTCCAAATGGATGGAGAATTGGGTGGCTAAACGAAAATAATAAGCGCTTAATATTCTTCCCCTCTGGATTTCTGAGGTCTGCTTCCGAAACGATTATTTTACTTCCCTCAATTCTCTTCTCAGGATTTTGCCCACATTTGATTTTGGCAGCGTCTCTCTGAATTCAATTTCTTTTGGAAGTTTATACTGCGTAAGATTTTGACGACAGTATTCCATAATCTCGTCTTCGGTGAGTGATTTATCTTTTTTCACTACAAAAAGCTTGACACGCTCACCGGTTCTTTCGTTTGGAACACCAATGGCTGCACACTCAAGCACCTTGGGAAGCGCGGAGACTACATCTTCAATCTCATTTGGGTATACATTAAATCCGGAGACAAGAATCATATCTTTTTTGCGATCCACAATTCTGAAGTAGCCATCCTCCTCCATCAACCCAATATCTCCCGTACATAGCCATCCGTCACGTATGACTTTGGCTGTTTCTTCTGGTTGGTTATAATATCCAAGCATCACTTGTGGACCTTTTACCTGAAGCTCGCCTTCCTGCCCCGGTGGTAAAACATTCCCATCATTATCCACAATTCGAACATCCGTAGAGGGAATCGGCATTCCTATCGTACCTATTCTTCCTGTCCCATCAATTGGATTGACTGAAACAGCTGGGGAAGCTTCCGTCATGCCATACCCTTCAATAAGATCCTTTCCGGTGACTTCTTTCCATCGATCATTAACGGATCTTTGTATCGCCATAGCTCCCCCGACAGAAAGCTTCAGATGACTAAAGTCAAGGGATTGAAACTCCTTGTCATGAAGCAATGCATTAAATAAAGTATTGACGCCACTGATCAAAGTGATTTTGTGATTTTTAAATTCCTTAATCACTGATTTCAAATCTCGGGCATTGACGACCAGCACATTCATCGAGCCGTATGACATGACGGCAAGACAATTGACGACGAAAGCAAAGATGTGGTACAATGGAAGCGGACAAAGAGTAACTTCCTCTCCTTCTTTCATCAGAGTATCAAGACATGCTTTCATTTGCAACATATTGGCCAATAAATTTTTATTGGTCAACATAGCACCTTTAGCAATTCCCGTAGTACCTCCTGTGTACTGAAGCGATACTACTCGGTCCGGATGATCATCAAAAGAATTTATCGTAAACTTCTTTCCTTCCTGAAGTGCCTCTTTGAAACTAATTGTATTTGGCAAGTCATATTTCGGCACCATTCGTTTAATACTTCTGACAACAAAATTGATGACGGATCCTTTGATGGGTCCCAACATTTCTCCTATGCTGGTAAGTAAAATGGTATTGATTTCCGTTTTTCCAAGAATCTCCTGAAGATGAGAAGCAAAATTTTCAACGATAATTATTCCTTTCACCCCACTGTCATTAAACTGGTGTAACATTTCACGGGGTGTGTATAGTGGATTCGTATTGACAACCACAAGACCGGCCCGGATGCAGGCAAACAATGCAATTGGATACTGTAATAAATTAGGCATCATGATCGCCACTTTATCCCCCGGCTTTAAGCCGCGGGAATGGAGGTATGCGCCTAATTGTTCTGCCATTTTATCAATCTCACCGTAGGTCAGTGATTTTCCCATACTATAAAATGCAGGCTGTTTGGCATATTTCTCCAAAGCTTCTTTCAGATAGGCATTCAGATTTGGGTACTTATCGACATCAATATTGGCGGGTAGTCCTTTAGGGTAATTTTTTAGCCAGGGCCTTGCATCCATTCGTTAGTCTTTTTTATCGGTGTATTATGAATACCAATGTAAGGCTTTTCTTATTCCTTTTTTGGAGACTTCCGGACTTGAGATTTTTAAACCTGATCGAAGCGCAGCGTCCGCCTGAGGCGGATGTGCTCCGACGAAGGAGGTAGTTCAGGGGACCTGAGTTTTAAATGTCCTATCCTGTTAATTGTCCCAATCTTCTTCACCTTATAACCTTAAAACCCATATAACCATTGATAATCCAACTAAACATTTAAACACATAATCCTTTAACCCCTTAACCTTTTAGCCCCTTCCCCAAAGTGACCACAGCCCTCCGATTTTCACTCTTAACTATTCACTTTCCACTTATTTAGTTATCTTTGCGACCCATTTTTAATACATTATTTAACCTCCGGCCCTGATTCTCAATAGATTAGGGACGTACAAACACAACAAGCATTCTGAAATGTCAGAAGAAACAAACAATCCAACCGAGTCTGATCAGACTCCAAATCCGGAAGCTACAGAAACTGTAGCAACTGAAGTCCAGGCAACCGAAGTATCGGTCCAGGAAGAAAAAACTGAAGCGCCTGTCAAGGCAGCACCTGCTCCAAAAGAACCCGAAACAGCTCACGACGATTTTAACTGGTCTATTTCAAACAGAAATCAGCCTGTCTATTCTCAGGAAGAGCGAGACAGACTAGAGGCTTCTTATGAGTCAACCCTTGGTGCAGTATTCGAAAATGAAGTGATCAAAGCAAAAGTTCACCAAATCACCGGTGGCGATGCTGTATTGGATATCAATTTCAAATCTGATGGTCTTGTCGCCATGTCTGAATTTAAAGACATTGAAGGACTGAAGATCGGTGATGAAGTTGATGTATATGTAGAGCTTCAGGAAGATGAAAAAGGACAATTGGTTCTCTCCCGCCGTAAAGCGAAATTGCTAAAAGCCTGGGAAAGCCTGGTTGATTCATTCAATAACGGTACGATTATCAATGGTACAGTGATCAGCAAAACCAAAGGTGGTTTGATCGTTGATGCAGCCGGCCTCGAAACGTTCTTACCCGGTTCACAAATTGATATCAAACAGATCATTGACTATGACCAATATGTGGGTAAGACCATGGAGTTTAAAGTGGTAAAGATCAATGAGAATATTAAAAATGCAGTGGTATCTCACAAGGCACTGATTGAAAGTGATCTTGCAGAGCAGCGCGAACTCATTATCTCCGGCCTTGAAAAAGGTCAGGTATTAGAAGGAATTGTGAAAAACATCACTGACTTTGGCGCCTTTATGGACCTTGGTGGTGTTGACGGCTTGCTCTATATAACCGATATCAGTTGGGGCAGAATCAACCACCCATCTGAAGTACTTTCCATCAACCAGAAAGTACATGTTGTGGTTCTTGATTTTGATGAAAACAAAAAACGAATTTCACTTGGCCTTAAACAATTGCAACCTCATCCATGGGATGTTGTGGGCGATACAATTAAAGAAGGCAGCATAGTCAAAGGAAAAATTGTTAATGTAGAAGATTACGGTGCATTCCTTGAAATCACTCCTGGTGTAGAAGGTTTAATTCACGTATCAGAGGTTAGCTGGAGCAACCAGCCGATCCACGCCAGAGACTTCTTTACCGTTGGCAATGAGTATGAGTGCAAAGTGGTAACGATCGATCACGAAGATCGTAAGATGTCTCTTTCCTTAAAACAACTCACGGATGATCCATGGGGTGAAATTGGTATCAAATACCCTGTTGGAAGTAAGCATGAAGGCAAGGTCCAGAACCTTACCCCATATGGTGTTTTTGTCGAGTTAGAGCAGGGAATTGGTGGTATGGTGCACATCTCTGATCTTTCATGGACTAAGCGATTTGCGCATCCATCTGAGTTTACAAAGATTGGAGATACACTGCAGGTTCAGATTCTGGATATTGATCTGGATAACAGAAAACTTTCTCTTGGACACAAACATGTAGAGGAAAATCCATGGGATACTTTTGAAAATGTATTCCCTGTTGGTTCTTACCATGAGGCAACAATTATCAAGCGTGATGACAAAGGAGCTATTGTTCAGCTTCCATATGGCCTTGAGGCTTTCTCACCTTCCCGTCACCTCCGTAAGGAAGATGGCAAAATGGCTGATGTGGATGAGGCATTGACATTCAAAGTGATTGAATTCAATCGCGATGATAAGCGTATCATGGTTTCTCACCTTCGCTACCTCGAGGATATCCAGCGTGAAGCTGAAGGCGTGGTAGAAGAAGAGCGTCAGAAGGAAACGAAAGAGGTCAAGCGTGCGGTAAAAGAGCAGCAGTCAAAGTATGAGCCAACCACTCTAGGTGATATGGCGATGTTCTCTCAGTTGAAGGAACAATTGGCAGACAATCAACCTGCAGCTCCTGCTCCTAAGGCTGAAAAAGCAACTGCTCCTGCTGAAGCAAAAGCAAAGGAAGCGCCTGTGGCGAAAGCTGAAGAGGCTCCGGCTACAGAAGCGGTAAAAGCTCCTTCAGCTAAGGCTTCTAAGGCGAAAGATGCTGAAGGCGATGATCTTAAATTAATTGAGGGCGTTGGACCTAAAATTGCTGAAATCCTTAGCAGTGCAGGACTGGATACTTTTGCAAAGGTAGCTGCAAAGCAACCTGATGAAATCAGAGAAATCCTTCTGGAGCAAGGAAGTCGCTACAAAATGTTTGATCCGGAAACATGGCCGGCACAAGCACAATTAGCGGCGGACGGAAAGATGGATGAATTACAGAAATTGAAAGATGAATTACATGGAGGCAGAGTGTAAGCTTCTTTACATAATGAAATGATCAAAAAGCGCCTTGTCAAAACGAGGCGCTTTTTTTGTGTCTCTGAGGGTGTATTTCAATATCTAAAAGACTGCAAATCAATTTATAAGCATTTATTCTCAGGCAAAATTTCCTATTCCTTCTTTTGAACGGAAAAACCGGATTTTAGGGCTGGTCAATTCAAGTGTATTTTTTTTAAAAACATTTGGCTTAGGTGGTTAAGAATAATATCTTTGTCTCCCCATTTCAAGCAGGCTGTGGATTCCATCGTCTTTTTGGAAATAAAAAGGGATATAAAAAAGAAGTTCATTGACAGGTTGGCAGGACGTAAAATCTGAATCTGAGGAGGATTGAGATGATGCGTTTTGGTAAGATTTACAGCCATGGTCTTTCGGGACTATGGCGACTAAAAAGCG
>JAHEAR010000069.1 GCA_024642665.1 Bacteroidota bacterium | reverse complement strand
TGCCCAATCAGGTCCTTATATGTTTTCCGGCACCGGCTTTCTCGGTAATGGCCAGATCGGTATTCTAACCGAAGGTGCAGAAGCAGGGATTGTCCTGCCGGCATTATTAGCCGATAGAACACATGGTGGCTGGTCCATTGCTGCAGCGCGCATAGGCGGCCTAAATGACCTCAACGAGCTTGCAGGAACCGCTCATCTGGTCCTGCCTTGGGAAGATCAAATTGCCTTTGGCATACAATACACCGGAATCGATGGCTATTCAGAACAACGATTCACTTTTAGTTATGCCCGACGACTTTTTGACAAACTAAGTGCTGCGGTCCAATTTGATCTTAATCAAAATGTAGCCGAGGAATATGACAATATCATGGTCCCTTCCTGGTCGGTTTCCTTCTATGCGCCATTGATGGATCAATTGTCGCTATCTGCTTTTATCTATAATCCATTGGGTACGGAAAGCGACTTAAATCTTCCTTCCCTGATACGCATTGGATTGCTTTATGCTCCCTCTGCGAAAGTTGGGGTGGCAATCGAAACTGAAAAAGACTGGCGGGAAGCCCTGCGATTTAAAGTGGGCATGAATTATCAACTTGATGAACGTATGATCATTCGTTGGGGTATTGGCACTCAACCATCTTTAGTGCATGCCGGAATTACGTGGGCGATTCTCAATAATATGGCGATCAGCGGAGGTTGGCGATATCATTCCAGATTGGGTAGTACGCTGAGTGCCTCCTTATCTCAATATCAAATCAAATGAGCAGAAAACTTGTTATCGTTTCTGCGACTGAAAAAGAAATTAAGCCTCTGCTAGATTATCTGCAGGCAAATGGTGCTTTGATTTCACCAAATCAGTTTGAAATACATAATCTTCAAATCGAATTACTGTACACCGGTATCGGCACAATGCTTACAACGTATGCGCTGATGGAATACCTGCACAAAGGTCATCCTGATGGTTGGGTTCAAATCGGTATTGGAGGTGCATTGGATACTTCTCTGTCTATTGGAGATGTGTTTCAAATCAAAAGTGAAATGATCTCCGGTGAAGGTGCTGAACAAAAGGATGGTCGGCTGCTTGATCCATTTGCCATGGGTTGGCAAGATCCAAATCAAAGTCCATTTACCAACGGCTTACTGGAATGTCCTTATCGCTCCTCTTCGGCACTTGCCACAGGAATGACTACTTTCTATGCGCATGGTGAAGCAAAGGCAATTGATAGTTTAAAAAAACAAATGCACGGTCAGATTGAAAACATGGAGGGCGCTCTATTTTTTTACATCAGTCTGATTAAAGAAATTCCATTTCTAAGCTTTAGATCGATTTCAAATTTTGTTGAAGCAAGGGATACCTCGAAATGGAATATTCCGCTGGCTGTAGAGCAACTCAATTATACTGTAATTCAATGGTTGGAAAAATCAAAATTTGATATGGACAATCTATTCCAAAGCAGGCTCGATTGAATGCGTTTGCAGGTAATGATGCACCATCACCACTACTTCGTTATAACTTCTCAATCCGCTTTTTATGCCATGTCGTTTGAGATACGAGGAATAAATGGCATTCCGCACGGCTGGCAATAAATCAGGATACTTTGCATTGTTTTTTCTAACCAAATCTATCGCCAGTGGTACGACAGGAGGCAATGCTTTTAAAGCAGCGATGACTGCTGTGTCCGGCATATTAGAAGCTGCCGACCGCCAGTAACTCAAGGCCCCTCCAAATCTTATCCAGGGGTCGGCCGATTGACTACACGCTAGCCAGGCTATGAAGTTACAAGCTCCTTCATCGGTCACCCCGTATCCATGTGCCATCTCGTGCGCAATAGTATATGGTTTTTGCACGGCCAGCAATCCCCGGTCGATATGTCCCTCACCGGTTTGCGGAATATAAATGCCGGCTGTACTCCATCGCATCAGGAATCCATTGGGCCATAACTGCCTGATTCTGACGCGTCCGGTATGCGGCAGATTCATCCGGGTTAAAGCTGCTTTCAGATCAGCCCTCAAATCATTATCACTAATAGGTTTGGATTCCAGTGCCTCGGCAGTCGTCAGCAAAGCCGGCAACTCAGAAGCCTCTTTTTGAAGTATTTTGGTGGCCCTGTCAAATTCACTATTCATTTCCTCTGCTGTCATATTCATGTTCTCCATTCCAAGGCGCCGATGGAAATTTTCCTGCCCGTAATTAAACCCCCAAAGGAGGTAAAACAAGGTGATGAGGGCTCCTACGCCACCAATGGCCCTGGACAGTTGAAACCCAAGTCCCTTGTCCATTTGTCGGATCCATTGGATCGTTCGAATCAAAACAATCAGGACGATCACATATACCATCGGCACCGGTGACCATCCGAAGGTATAATCATAAATCACTCTGAATAAAGGGAATAAGCCTTTGTAGTACATATACTCCCAAACCTGAGCCGGGAGTATTCCTGACAGCAAAATCACCGATACAGTCAGACCGATCCACACAATCGACCTCCGGTGAAAACGGCTCAAAGGAATCATCGATTCCCTCCTATTAAATGTTATGTTTTTCTTAAAAATGGGCATACAGAAAGACCTAGGAATAATTTCGCAACTTTGCGGCCACTTCGGGTGTTTATCCGTGTAAATTGCATATTTTCAACTTAACTAAATTATAATTTTATACAAAATGGCATTTGAACTTACAGATAGCAACTTCAAAGAGAAGGTTTTAGACACAGAAGGTGTTGCCGTAGTCGATTTTTGGGCCGAATGGTGTGGTCCATGCAGAATGATCGGTCCCATCATTGAAGAAATGGCAAAGGATTACGATGGCAAAGCATTAATCGCAAAGGTGGATGTAGACAGCAATCCTGAAATATCACTGAAATACGGTGTGCGCAGCATTCCTACCGTACTATATCTTAAAAACGGTGAGATTGTAGACAAACAGGTTGGTGCCACCAGTAAACAAGTATTGAGCGGCAAACTGGACGCAATTTTGTCATAGACGTTTCAACATAAAGATTAAGAACATGTTAGGGCCTTCCGAAATACCATTCGGAGGGCTTTTTCTTTTGACCCGGAGAGGTGAGGCGATAGGGGCGGAAAAGGCGGAAGGGCGGAAGTGAAAATAATTACGAATGATTGAAATATCAATCTGGAATTGGTTATAAGGGTTATGAGGTTATGTGGGGAATAATTTCAATAGAGCCAGGTATCGGCAAGAATATTGCATTTTTTTCTGCTTCGCAATGTCAATCGGGAGCGAGATATCTCGCGATCTGAGAAGCGTAAATATTTGCATTAATAATTTACACAACTCTATAACTCATTAATCTAAT
>JAHEAR010000068.1 GCA_024642665.1 Bacteroidota bacterium | reverse complement strand
GTAACCTTAATCCGGTAAACAGACTCGCTTTCGCCAAGGCTTCTGCGAGAAAAGACAATTAAAGGTGAACGGCAGGATGCATAGGGCGAAGAGCTTAGAGCAGAGTGCAAAGACCCAAGTCATCAAGAAAAGTTACCCGTTCCTGATCGATCGGGTCGGGACTACGCAGAAAAATAGTTCGCGTTAAATCGTGATGACACAGAAAAGTTATATAAACTTTTAAACAGTTACACCTTTAACCACCTCACCTCTCATTCCTCACCCCATCTCGGTTCAACTTTTTTTAGTGGGTAATTCGTCATTAATTTACCTCCCAGATTAAATCTTTAACACCACAACACTTGACAAACCGGCTTCTTTGGCGAATATTTGTTAGTAGATAGCTTTTTAAATAAAAGAAGGATGATTCATTCTCTTCGGCTCTTCGGCTTTTCGGCGCATTGGCTCATTGGCTCATTGAAGCTATCCTTTACTTTTTCCGGATTTTCTATACTTGTTTCATTCAGTCAGGCTATTTATTATACAGCCATAGCCCATCCTATCCAGAACAGCACATGGGGATGGATAAATACTTCTTTGAAAAGCGTAACTTACCTGTCCTGATCGGAGACAAGCGTCCCGTCTCGTGGTATTATACGCGCACGGGATGGGAACAACACAAGAGCACCAAAAGGTCTTGAAGCGTATCGAGCATAACACGATACCCGAAAAAAGAACTGCTTTTATCCGTACGTGATGAAAGCATACTGAATTGGCACCTCCCAGTCATGGGAAAACCAAATATCTGGCAGGTGGAAAGACCTGCCGGAAAGACCTTAATTTATATGCTTTTTTTAAATTTACAAATCATGTCTATAAATAAAATTATTAGCCTAAACATCCTCAGTCTTATGCTCGTCTTTATGACCAGCAGTTGTGAAACGGCTGAAACACAGAAAACTACACCAAGTGGTAATGAAAAAATCACTAAACGCGTGGTGGATGAGTGTGAGGAATGTCCGAATATGGATGATTGCTGTTGTACATTAACATTGTTAACCAGTAATGCTGTTATGTTCCAAACATGTGGCACAACGGATGGCGATGCCAGCACTTGTGACACGGAGACTCCAATGGGGTGTGAAACTATAAGCGGAAAGTGGAATTCAACTTTTGAACTATCCACTAGCGAGCCTACCGTACACTTCTGCATGGCGGAAATAAGTGGGTTTTTGTTGAAAAGTGTGACTGCAGGAACAGTAGTTTTGACACTGACCTGTCAAACCGATCAGACTAATCCGCAAACAATCCAGATTACATTTACCGGTCCGGGGTCGAAATATTTCGAAGTAAATAGTGATTGTGAAGTGAGTGAATGTCCATAGTATCATTTATAGACAAATGAATTGAGTTCCGGAAATTGACAAGCCATGAGTAGAAGAAAACTAAAAGGCTTGTCTTTTTCAAATTAAAAGATCGAAGTAATGAGTAGCCGAATTCTTAACGCCATGATTGAATTCAAAATATGATATCGATTTAAATTAAGTGGACATGAGATTGCAATTGAGATTTTTTTTGTTTGGACTAATTTTGGAATTATTACCCTATGGCCATTTAATAAGTCAATCCTACACTGCCGTTGGTATGATGCAATTATGGGATGTACAAATTAATGAGTCATGCAGTTGCAATGTGAATTCTTATGCTTCTACCGGGAGTCCCGATGGTGGACTTACCTATAGCCCGGAAGGGGATTTGTTTGGGGGGGTGCCACCCATTTTTAAGATTGATCCGGTGACTGGCATTTGGGAATGGTATTTTATACCACCCCCTGGTTCACCACTAGCTATGAAAGGTTTAACTTCCATTGGAGGTGGGGTATTCTATTCTATGGATGCCCCAGAAATAGGAAGCTCAGTTTATCTAATAGATGTCACTGCAGGCACCCTTACAAACATTGGTGCAACAGGATATTATAATAACAGCGAGTTAACCTTTTATAACGGTGAAATTTATTATATATCTGGAACCAATTTGGTAAAACTAAATATTTCAAACCCATCAAACAGTATCGTTGTAACGACTGTACCTGACTTGGTTTATTATGGAATTTCAGCATCAACATTTTGTCAAAATCTAATAGCTATGGTAGATCATGTTGGTTACAATTCAATTGTGTTAATTAATATCAATGATGGCACAGTAACACCAATATGTGATCCTAATAATAGTTTCTTATGGATCGCTTCTATGCTTGAATTTAGTAATCCAGTCCCTTGCGAACTCCTTCTTGATCTTGACTGTGATGATAGTAATGTCATTGTTGAATTTGATTGCCTTGATATCAATGGTGTCAATATCACCGATACTGATATAGCACTTTTTGCAGATGACTGGTTGACGAATATGACGATCACCATCGCCACTCCCATATTTGATGCTCCTGAAGAAATACTGATCATGACCGGATCAATCCCTAATATTGATGATACCGGTTCTGGTACAAGTATGCTGACACTTACAAATGCCGGTGGAGCTACGATTCAGGATTATAAGGATGCACTCCAGCTCATTGTTTACAACAACCTTTCTGCGAATCCAACGGGAGGACTACGAACGATAGAAGTTCAGTTCACCACAGCATCCGGTGCAATGAGTGATATAGCTACCTACCTCATTGACGTAAGCGAGATCCCACTGATCCCACTCGACCTGGGCTCCGACCTGGAAGCATGTGAAGGCACCAGTACAACCCTTGATGCCGGAAACCCCGGTGCCATGTTCGAATGGTCAACTGGTGATCATACGCAAACCATCACCGTGGATCAGTCCGGTCTGTATATCGTTACCGTTAGTGATGGTGTCAATTGTCCAAATCAGGATACGGTCATCGTGGATGTACTACCCAATATCGATGTAGTACTCACAGGGGACCCCTACATCTGCGACAATCAATCCGTCACACTAATCCTACAGACCGATACACCCTTTTCTTTGGATATCGAAATCCAGGCCAATCCGGGTAGCTCCTTTGTATTTAATGATGTTACTGATGACTTTACGTTTGTTGATCTTCCGACAGAAGAAACGACCTATACAATCACCTCTGTGACTTCTTCCCAACCGGCATGTATCACCTTGTCAGATTCGGTACATACAGTTGAGGTGTTTCCGTCCTACATCTTTGAGGTAGATACTTCTCTTTGTGATGGAGATAGTATCTGGTTGGGATACTTCTGGGAGACAGAGGCCGGCACCTACGAAAACATGCTGCAGACCTTTGACGGCTGTGATAGCTTCGTGACCACCCATATCACCATACTGCCTGCCGTACAGATCGCTATTGACACCACGACATGCAGTGC
>JAHEAR010000026.1 GCA_024642665.1 Bacteroidota bacterium | reverse complement strand
ATTGATACGGATGCACCGGTGATAGATGCTTTGCCTGGTCTTACAACGATAAACTGCCCTGCAACACCAGATTTTGCCATTGCAACGGCAACGGATGCGTGTGGTAGTGCCTTTACCATAACGTACGCTGATGTGACCACAAATGGTGGATGTGCCGGCGAGTATAGTGTGACACGCACGTGGACCGCGACAGATGCGTGTGGCAATTCTTCGACGTCTACTCAGACCATTGATGTAATCGATACGGATGCACCGGTGATAGATGCTTTGCCTGGTCTGACAACGATCAACTGCCCAGCCACACCGGTGTTTGCCATAGCGACAGCAACGGATGCGTGTGGCAGTGCCTTTACCTTAACGTATGCGGATGTAACAACTAATGGTACCTGTGCAGGGGAGTACACTATTACGCGGACCTGGACGGCAACAGATGCTTGTAATAATTCATCGACTTCTTCCCAAACGATAAATGTGATTGATACAGATGCTCCTGTATTTGACGCGCTTCCGGGATTAACCACGATAAACTGCCCTGCTACTCCGGTGTTTGCCATTGCTACCGCGACGGATGTATGTGGCAGTGCCTTTATCTTAACGTATACTGATGTAACAACAAACGGTGCCTGTGCAGGAGAGTATGGTGTGACACGGACGTGGACGGCGACAGATGCTTGTGGTAATTCATCAACATCCTCACAAACCATAAATGTCATTGATACGGATGCACCGGTGATAGATGCACTTCCCGGTCTTACGACGATAAACTGTCCGGCGACACCTGTGTTTTCAGTTGCCACAGCGACAGATGCCTGTGGAAGTGCGTTCACTTTAACCTATACAGATGTGACGACAACCGGTACATGTGCCGGTGAGTTCAGTGTGACACGGACCTGGACGGCAACGGATGCATGTGGCAATGCATCGACCTCATCGCAAACGATAGATATAATCGATACGGATGCTCCTGTGATAGGTCCACTTCCGGGTGAATCCATCATAAATTGTCCGGCGACACCTGTTTTTGAGGTAGCGACGGCAACGGATGCTTGTGGTAGTTCCTTTACCTTAACGTATACTGATATAACAACAAACGGTGGATGTGCAGGTGAGTATGGTGTGACACGGACGTGGACGGCGACAGATGGGTGTGGAAATGCATCAACATCATCTCAAACTATAAACGTGATTGATACAGATGCACCGGTGATAGATGCTTTGCCTGGTCTTACCATAATAAACTGTCCTGCCACACCAGATTTTGCAGTTGCTACGGCCACAGATGTCTGTGGTAGTGCATTCACCCTGACATATTCAGATGTGACAACAAATGGAGCCTGTGCCGGTGAATATAGTGTGACGCGCACCTGGACGGCAACGGATGCTTGTAATAATATTTCTACCTCTTCACAAACCATTGAAGTTATTGATACAGATGCACCGGTGATTGATCCATTACCAGAGCCATCATACATCAATTGTCCTGATGTTCCTGTTTTTGCAGTCGCTATGGCAACAGACAATTGCGGTAGCAGCTTTACCTTAACGTATGAAGATGTAATCATTCCCGGTGCATGCGACGGCACTTATACGGCTACACGAATTTGGACAGCCACAGATGCTTGTGGAAACAGCTCAACAAATGCAGAAACAATAAGTGTCATTGACGAAACGCCTCCTGATCTTTTCGGAGCAATTCCGGTAAAAAATATCCAGGGATGCTCCGCCGGTAATGCTCCGGCGGCTGTAACGACGATAACCGGATTGGAGAATCTAGGGGTATTTATCTCAGATGATTGTACAGATAATTCTGAACTTACCTTGACAAATAGTCAGGTCATTTCCGGAACATGTCCAATTACGATTACCAGAACGTATGCGATTGCTGACAACTGTGGAAATTCTGCTACGACGGTTGAGGTTATTAATATAATTGACTCTACGCCACCAACAGGTACAGCTCCCATCGGTACATTTGGAAATAACCTTTGTGTAGCTATGGCAATAGCCACTGTTCCATTTAATGCTGTTCAAATTGCCACTCATTTCACTGATAATTGTAGTGCTCAGGTTTTTGCTATTCCAACAGATACGTTATTGATTGGAGATAATTGTGGTTGGGTATTAATATATACCTACAACGTTTTGGACATTTGCGGAAATGTCCTTGCGGGTAAAACCATTACGCATACCGGAAGTGACCAAACTGCACCTACGGGCACACCACCGGCGACTTCACTTGGCAATAGCGCCTGTAAATCGCAAGCGATAAATAACTTCCCTTTTGATAGTGGTATTGCAGGAGCAGGCTATTCGGATAATTGCGGGGAAGCTATTGTAATCAATCTGACCAATACGATGGTCGTAGGTAATGATTGTGCATGGGCCGTTATTTATACATTTAGTGTAATTGATGAATGCAATAATGCCCTGACGGGTCAGCAAATGGTTATTTCCGGTAGTGATAAGGATGCCCCTTCATTTACCAGACCGCCGGATATAATGATTTCTGCCAATGAAGACTGTACCTATAATGCCGGAACAGGCATCACTGGTGATGTAACGGATGAAAGTGATAACTGTTCTTCCTCGCTCAATGCAACCTATGTAGATAATGTAGTGAGTGGTTCCTGTGGTTGTAGTTATATTATTTCGCGGACATGGAGTCTTGTCGATAACTGTGGCAATCCCGCACCAACTCAGATTCAGACTATTTTAGTTCAATCCTATATCGTCACAAATACAAATGATAGCGGAGCAGGCTCTTTGCGCGATGTAATTGATTGTGCGCCGGCGGGAACAGTGATTTCGATTTCGCCAACATTGATGGGTCAGGATATTGTACTGACAAGTGGTCAGATTGTCATTGATAAAGACCTTACGTTGACTGGGC
This sequence comes from Bacteroidota bacterium, assembly GCA_024642665.1. Classification (GTDB taxonomy): domain Bacteria; phylum Bacteroidota; class Bacteroidia; order Chitinophagales; family Saprospiraceae; genus Opimibacter. Next base: position 46,955 of record JAHEAR010000026.1, on the reverse strand, counting down.
TTGGAATGAATAATACCAAGATTTCAGGAAACTTGAATGCTCGAATATTTCAGGTCCAGGCCGGTAATACATTCAGTATCTCAAATATGACGCTTAAGAATGCTGCGGAAATTACGAATGGTGGAGCTGTGTTTACAGAAGGTGATCTGATCCTAGAGGATATAATTTTAGTCAATAACTTTCAGAATGGAACGCAAAGATCCCTTACGGTTGCTCCTTCCGGAAGTCTGGAGATGAGAGGTGTGGTCAATCTGAATAAGTAAGACAGAAGGCTCTTTTCTATTAAAATTAATTCTAAACGAATAAGTTTTTATCAGAAATCAAATGCTAAAAGTATCTCAGGGCCTAAAATTAGTGAGCCAATCAGGAGGGCAATAAAGGAAAAGAGTAAAACTGCTCCGGCAGCAACATCTTTCACTTTTTTGACACGTGAGTCATAACCAGGATGATGTATATCTGCCAATCGTTCAATGGCACTGTTAAAAGCCTCAGCTGAAAGTACGGCAGCAATGCAAAGTAAAATAATGCAAAATTCGACATGGGATATTTGAAGCCATAAACTTAAGCTAATGGCTATGCAGGAAAAAAATAATTCAATTCGCGCATTTCGCTCTGTCTTGAAAAAGAAGATGATCCCGTCAAGCGCATGACCAAAACTATTGAACCATTTCTTCATAGTCTGTCAACAGTTGATAGGTGCCCGTGATGCCAATTCTTCCAATGATGGAGTTGCCAATTTCTGAAAAAGAAGTGCACTCCATATCCGTACTAAATAATATATGTTCAACTGGTATTTTTGGAAGCGATAACGAACCATCGATGTTACGCGGATGTATGTCTCTTCGACCATCCTGGAGTTGACTGGTAACCTTAAATTTTTGAACTTCTGCCGACCAGGGGGGAAGATGAAAATCCCCCAATACGACTTTAGATCCTTCCAGTCCGGCAATATATCGGGTGATCGAATCAAACTGTTGATTGATAGCCTCAAAAGCAGCCTGACTCACAGGTGGTTCAACCTGACAACTTATGATATTACAATTTTCATGACCGGATAATTCGATCGTGCCGATCAGATTTGGTATTTGATCGACCATGATGGTGTCTATTTTTTGAAAAGGAAATTTAGAGAAAAATCCCATGCCGTATTGATCCAGCCTCGTGAGCGTTTGGACATAATTGTATGTTGGGGAGAGCCTGTCGATCAGATGTGCATTCCAGTCTGGTGTTAATTCCTGGAAGCTTAAAAAGTCCATATCTACGCCTAAAAGATAATCGATCACGGAATCATAATCACTTTCCGCATTGCCAAGACTAATATGCGATATCCTTAAGGATGGTTTAGCTGTCACAGCAGCTAGCCGCATTTGCTTATTTGAAGATTCTTTGAGGTGAAGATTGAGTACGCAACAACACAGTAAACTGACCATCATAAGCTTTCTCTCATCAATCACGAAAGCACACATGCCAATGATAAAAAAAGCAAGCATGATATATAACGTGTAGGAAGATACTTGTTTGAAAAAGAGTAAAGCTGGACTCAATATGCAAACCAACGTTAGGCCCACAAGCAGTGATGCCATACCATATCGTAAGGCCGTTTTTAAACTCATGCTATTTGCTTGTTCCTCATAATTATCCGGATTCCTAAAATGGAATCAATCGATTAGCGCTTCACCAGCGCACAGGTTTCTTTATATTGTTTCACATCGCCGGAAGCATCCCATAATTGAATAAACAAAACGTATATACCCATATCAGCCAGGTGTTGCTCCTGATTTCTTCCATCCCATTGAACCACAGAAGAGGACCCAAGAGATTCATTAGATAGAAGCTGGATGATATCTCTGCCTTCAAGGTCATAGACCCATACCGATCCGATATAGTCCCCTGTCTCTAATAGAAAATTTAGTGCCAGAAAATCTTTAAAACCATCATCGTCAGGTGAAAATACACTGTTCGTAATGGTATAAGGCGATTCAGCTTCAACTTCGAGGTTTGTTTGCTGCGAATTAGTGCTGGTCGGAGTGGCGTAACCACTTACAGAAGAGGCACTATGCCAGGTGGAGGCGAGTACAGAGGATAAGCCTGGAGCTATGCGTTCAAGACTTACACCATTTTGGTCGGCTATCACCGGGAGATGCCACGAAGATGAATACGTAAATGAATCTATAATCTCCCCATCGGAAAGTAGGGAAACATTGTCTGTGCGATCATTCCATGACGGTAAGGCCGCATAAAACAGGAGATTGGGATTCGGTACAGTATAGCGCGACAGAATATCCGATGGGTCAGGTGTGAAAACAGCCAACTGCCCCGGGTTAAGTATTTCATTCACACCGGTAGCAAAAATATCCTGATGCGTACTGCTTATTCGTCCGATCGAAAGTTTATTGAGGGCAATAAACTTTCGACTGACATTGACGAACTCAATAAATCGACTTCCTCCGCTGGAAGGATTAAATAAAATTTCATTAATCAGAACATCCCCGGGAGCAATGTCCGCAGATAATCCAAAAAGAAGCGTGTCCGTATGTACAGACACATTTCCTAAACAATCAAAAGCATCAAAAGGTAGAAATTGGTATATCACATTTTCTTCCAATGGCGTGGCCAGTGTTATTTCAAGCGTTTTAGGATCGATGAGAAGTGCAGAAATAATATTTATGTCGGGATCGATTGAATAGGCAGATGAATTTTCCATCAAAACAGGATCCAGGCTTTCATTGAATCGGAGTAAGACAGATTGTGGGGAGTTGCTATAGAACGAAACGAGTTCCGGTCCTTGTGCATCAGGGGATATCTCCCATTGCGAATTGACTACACCCGGTGTGCCGCCGGAGAGATTTTTAGATGCCTGCCAGTTGTCAATAGCACTGCAAATGTGTTCCGGATTTTTCATCTCGAGAGACCAGCCGCCATCAGATTTTGCGGGGTCGCCATACCATGAAATAGAATAGGTAACTTCATATAAGATATCATCGGCACTGTTTATCAGCGAAACAGATGTCCCTGAATTGGTAAGTCCCGGAAAACTTACCATGCCAAGGGTGCGTCCATAACTTTCAAAGACTGAGACATTATCCTCATCACAAAGAATCACATATTCGCCACGCTGGAGTAATTCATCCGGTAGTGATCGTTTGCTTGAGCCAACCTGAAGCGAATAGTCCGAAAGCCTGAAGACATGATCACTGGAATTGTAAATTTCTAAATATTCATCTTCCGGCAGTCCGATAGCGGGAGTGGGGTCCGCCATGATTTCGGTGATTAGAATTTCATTGGCCTCGGCTGCATCAATTTTTACGTACGTGAAGCTTTTCTCAACTGGTAATATAGTATTCCCGACTTGATCCGCAACACCTTGTACAACTATTGTATATTCTTGTTGACTCACAAAGTCATCCTGCCAGGTGAGTATCACTTGCGGTTGATTTATTTCTACGTCATTCGGTGGTACATTGCCCGGCGAAAGAATATAATTAGACGAGGTGAGAGCTGTGTTTTCATCAAGTAATTCGTCGAAGGTGAGTGCTACTGATTTAGCATTTAATACACTCAAACTTTGGCAGGTCGGTCGGACAGTATCGGCGACAAGGGGTAAAATAGAAATATCATCAAAGAAAAATTTGTCCCGACGCGTGCTGGTGTATTTACAATCAAATCCAAAAACAAACATTTGACTTAGTGGAAGTATGTTATGCATCGTCGAGAATAGAAGATCTGCCGAGATTCCATTTACCTTATACACTTGCCAAACACCATTTTCTTTTTTGACCACTCGTATCACCAGTTCGACAGGGTCGGAACCAACCAGTCCGGGGGAAGAGGCAGCAAGCGATTCACTGATTCCGTTATTTAAGTATTTGAGCTCTAATGGATCCTGGTCCCCACTGGCGCCGATTTCCAGAAAATATCCGGAAGCAGTGGCCAGATCAGCGGAGGTGACCCCGAGGTATATTTTGAGCTGATTGCTGGTGGAAGGGGCAAACGTAAGATTAACATAAAACTCCCAAACCATGCTGTCAACGTAGGTGACAGGGGTGTATAACCAAGAAGCGGTGGAACCTTCAGGCGCATTTAATTGCAGTTGCTCACTTGTATTGATGATGAAATTGGCTTGGTCTCCTTGCCAAATGTCCAGATTTCCTTCAGAAAAATCAGTAGAGAATTGACCAAAAACCGGGATTGAAATCAACCATACAGATAAATAAAACAGTAAACGCAATTTCATGTTTCGAAGGTACTCCAAAATCAAAAGCACGTGGGGTTTTTTTAGTAAATTACTGGTATAAATTAGGGATAAGCAGTTGTCATTGAGCAAGTTGGTTTTAAAAATAGACTCATTACCTTTGTAATTCACGAAAATCAATCAATCAAATGAAAATAGCCGTTGTAGGCGCTACAGGCCTGGTTGGGCAAATGATGCTTAAAGTCCTTGAGGAAAGGGCTTTTCCTGTTTCTGTATTAATTCCAGTCGCCTCCAGTCATTCGGTAGGCAAGAAAGTTACATTTCGCGGAATTGAATATCCTATCGTTTCTATGGCGGATGGTATCGCGGCCAATCCTGATATCGCATTGTTTTCCGCCGGGGGGAGTGTCTCTAAAGAATGGGCTCCTGAGTTTGCAAAAACAGGCTGCACCGTCATAGATAATTCATCCGCCTGGCGGATGGAGGAAGGTGTTCCGCTCGTGGTGCCGGAAGTGAATGCACACGTGCTGACCGAAAATGACAAGATTATAGCCAATCCCAATTGCAGCACCATCCAATTGGTGGTGGCCCTGAATCCAATTCATCAGAAGTTTGGGATCAAACGAATTATAGTTTCCACCTATCAGGCTGTTTCCGGCACTGGCATGAAAGCTGTGCAACAATTTTATGAGGAAGCAAGAGGTGCAAGTGATGTTGCTATGGTGTATCCACATCAGATTTATGCTAATTGCATACCGCATTGCGATGTATTTCTGGACAATGATTATACGCGCGAAGAGATGAAGCTGGTATACGAGACACGGAAAATTATGGGTGTAGCGGATATGCCGGTGACGGCCACCGCAGTGCGCGTGCCGGTGATTGCCGGACACAGTGAGGCTGTCAATATTGAGTTGGATTCCGAGACACAGGCTTCAGAAATCAAACAAATCCTTGCCGATGCACCGGGGATAAAGCTTTATGATGATCCGGCCGCTAATCAATATCCAATGCCCGCTTTGGCGGATGGCAGAGATGTTGTTTGGGTAGGCAGAATTCGCAAAGATGAATCCCGTGAGCGATGCTGGAATTTATTCGTTGTGGCCGACAATTTAAGGAAAGGGGCAGCTACAAACGCTGTTCAAATAGCAGAAGTCCTGGTAGAGAGGGGTATTTTAAAGGCAGAAAAAGAAGGCTTTCTCGCCGAATCAGGACAATAAAGAGGAACTTTACAACATTCAACATATAGTAAAGAGAAATACCAGATATGTAAAGGACGGTGCGAAACACCAGTCTAAATGATTGAACGATACAATTGTACTATTAAAAAACGAACGCAATGAAGACGAGAATTGTCATGTGGGGAACCGCAGAAGAAAACAAGAAGGTGCTAATCGCCATTGGGCTAAGGGCAGATGCTAACGAAGTAGATGTTTTTACTTTTCCCTTTGAATCCACCACGGAAGAATTTTATAACCTGATGCTTAATGAATGGCGCGAAGAACATGAGGTGCCATTTCCTGAAGGATATGTACATCTTGTAAGACCGCTGACCGCTGTAGATTCCCTGTTGCCGGATAATCTGAAAGTGGATCGTATGGACATCATCCAGCGGGCGCAAACCGAATGGCATTTTGTGGTTTTGTCCAACAGGTTGTACCAATCGTTTCATTCTGAATTAAAAGAAATCAGCGAGAAACTCAAAAATGCTGATAACTATAGCAACCATCTCTGGGAAGAAATGAAGCAGGTATGGGAGCGGGTACAAAAGAATATTTTTGATAAGACCCTAATGCGTGATCATGGGCAGGAACTGCGCGAAATGACGAATGATATTTTTACGCAACTAAAAAACCTGCGAAAGAGTCTTGACAATGAAACCGATAAAGTATCGAATGAGTTTGCCAATACGTTTAATAATAAATTAGATGCCGTTGAGGAAAAAATAAAAGGAGGGATGGGATTGCAACCCTTATTTAATGATCTCAAACGACTTCAACAGGAATTTAAAGAAGCGCAATTGTCCAGAGCAGACAGATCCAAAATCTGGAAGCGCATTGACAATGCTTTTAAGGCTGTAAAAGAAAAACGCTTTGGGGAAAAAAGCACAAAAGATACGTCTACACTCGATCGACTGGACAGGCGGTATCAGGGCTTGCTTTCTGCTATTGATAAAATGGAGAAATCGATCAATCGCGATAATAAAGACAAAATTTTTCAGGATAATCGTATCGCACATACTGAAGGGCAACTGGAAGCACAGATTCGCATGGCCAAGATCAAAATGATCGACGAAAGGGTCAATTCTAAGAATGAGAAGTTAGCAGAAATGTTGAAGACAAAGACTGACCTGGAAAGCCGCATAGAACGTGAAAAGAAATTCCAGGAAGAGCAACTCAAGGAAAAGCAGCGCAAAGAAGAGATTAAAGAGGCAAAGGAAACCGTCAAGCAGAAAATAGCAGATACGATCAGTGAGCAGGCAGATCAGGTCGATGCCGAATCACTTGAAAAAGCAGCTCAGGCGATTGCAGAGCAGAAAGCTAAATCGGCTAAGAAGAAACCGAAGGAGTCCATGATGGATGCCATTCGCGAGACAATGGGGGAATCGCTGACTGATCTTGCCGACAGTATTGGTGCGGTAGCTTCAGTGGTAGGAGATCATATCGAAGAATCCTTTAAAGAAGGCGCAGGAGAGGCAAAAGAAAAGGCCAATGAGCTGAAAGAAAGTGCAAAGCATCTGGCTGAAAAATTGAAGGAGAAAGCTAGTCATCTGGCGGATGAAGCGAAAGAAAAAGCATCGCATATGGATGAAACACTTGGGTTAAGTGAAAAGACCAAAGAAAAGCTGCATCATCTTAAGGAGCAGACGGACGAAAAAATAGAGGATCTGGGAGAGATAGTAGAAGAGTTAAAGAAAGATGCCAAGGAGAAATTTGAGACTATAAAAGAAGGAGCAAAGCATCTGGCGGAGGAGATGAAAGAAAAATTTGAACAGGTGAAGTCTGATATGAAAGAAGGCGAAGAGGATCAGAAAGATGGTAAGGAGAGTTGACGAAACAACATCAGATGATAATAAAAAAGGGTTCACTCATGTGAACCCTTTTTTATTATTGCCAGTATGGTAGACTGGTTTATCAACGCTCTGGTGGCTTGGATTTTTTAGCATCGATTTCCAGAAGGATGTCAGAAAAGTTATCCTCCTGGAAAATGCTACCCATATACCAGTTAGTCGACAACTAATTTTTTAGTCGTAACACAATCATCTGATAGCGTCGTTACAAAATATATCCCCGAGGATAACCAGGAAATGTCTATTGAACATCGATCAGCATTTGGATCAAATGAATAGACTACCTGATTCGAAGAATTTCTTATTTCGACACCTTGCATAAAAGCGTTGGATGAAATATATACCTTATCATTTGCGGGATTTGGGTACATATTAAATTTGTTTAAATCTTCAGGATTTAAGGTAGCCGTAGTATTTGTATTTCCTTCAACATAAGTCTGATCAACGATAAAGCGAATATTATCCAAATTCCGGTCAAACAGAATGTTTCCTTCGTTGTCCGAAATTTTTACATAGCCTCCCATCCCCTCAACCAGGCCATCCCCCCAGTCATCTACTATAAGTAATTCATAACAGTCGCTGGATTTTGATGGAATAGTAATGGTCTCTTGAACAAGTTGCTCATTTGGATAAGCACCCGGATCATTTTCCTTAGCCACTCGCAGACCACCTCCATTTGGACCGACAAGTTCATTTCCCCCGGAGGCCAGTATGGTTCCTTCGGAGTCTGTAAATTGCCAATAAATTTCATACGCATACGTATGTATCTGTAACTCTAATTCCAATTGACTGGATTCTGTATAGTAATTATAGAAACTGGTGGAAATGCTGTTTTGGTAATTCAGGGTATCCGGCTCGTCATTAATATTTATAATTGTAAAAGTAAGATCAGTTGATTCATTAATTGACAGCGGGCTAAGTGTGATTTTTCCTAACCTTCCGGAAAGGATATTTCCGATCCATTCTTCGGTTGCAAGTACACCTTCATTATTGGAGATTTCAATGGTAGCTGTAGTGATAGTCTGGGTCCCTTGGTTTAATATGATAAGTTCCGGGGAGTATTCATATTCAAAACAAAAAGAACCGGATTCTCCACTATACCTTGTTATCGCAGCATTGTTTTTTATGGTATCGGCATTCAACAGACTAAAATATTTGACTTCCTCATAGCCGAAGGCACCACCTTCCTGAAGGATATTATTCAATTGGTCTGAAATCTTGTAATAACCGTCACCTTCTGTACAACAAATCCCATCTCCGTATGCGTCATAAATTTTGAAATTATAACAATCATCACCAGGCAATGGAATTTCGATGGTATAGACATAATTCGTTTCGGTATAGGCTCCAATACTACTCTGACCACCGGCAACTGTTCCATTCCCTCCGGCATATAAAACATTCCCATCGGAATTCCTAAATTCCCAATACGTTTCTGTTGGGTATTTATCTGTTTTTAGTTCGAGTGTAAGAAAGTTTTGGTCCGTAGCAATATCAGAAGCAGTTGCCTGTGCTGATGTCATGTTATTTGTGTTATCATCATCTGTTGTGTTGTTTACAGAAGTGATATTTATTTGGATAGCGGCATCACTTGAAATGGTGATGGTTTCAAATACGATATCAGCCACTCCAAAGGTTTCCAGATTTCCGGTCCACTCAATGGTTTGCTCAAGCATTCCATTAAGGAGGAATTCAGCCGTTGCGTTTGTCAGTGATTGGTTGCCAAGGTTTTGGATTTTTATAGAAGGAGAGAATGATACATCTCCGCAGAAGTCTCCCGAAAAACCTGTATAAGCAACAACAGAGGCATTGTTTTCACCCAGTATGGATGGACATGATGCATTCATCGAATAAATTTCAGCAGCTCCTGTTTGAGGAAGTTCAGTTAAATAGCGACTTGGGCAGATATGATAAAGTGTCGGATAATAATTGATTTCCAGTAAGTCAGCCAACGTGTCATTATTAATGATGGGATACTCTATTCCGTCTGTCCAGTCACCAAGTGTAGTGCTGTTACAGCCCGGCAAGTCATACAAACAATCTAAATTGGTAGAAGGATCCCCTTCAATCATGAAAACCATCATTTCATCAGTACCATCAGGACCATATAAAGTATAGAGTTCTTCCAATGCACCGGAAGTGTGGTAACTCCAGCAAGGACCACACCATGTCGCTGAAACATCAAGCACAACTGTTTTTCCCTCGTCAAGAAGATCGTAGAGATTCCAGGTATTGCCATTAATGTCGGTAGCAGTAAAATCCGGCACAAGGGTTCCATCCGGAAGTTGAGCTAATCCTGCTACGCAATTGATTAGAATTGTAAAAAGAAGAGTAAAGAATGCTTTCATGCTTTAAAAAATTAGATTTAGAAATAATCGGTGGATGAAAGTAATTATTTGAAATAGTCCTGGTCAGGATAAATTTCAGAATTTGTGGAACTTGCTTTTTCTGACGTTTCTCCTGTTTTTTAGGATTTCTTTTTTACCAGCGGCGTTAATTTGTACTGTTTTGGTGTTCAGGCCTTTTTATACAAAAATTAGTATATGAAAAAATATTAATGTGTATATAGCATATAATCAATTTAATAGAATATATATGTTGATTATATGCCTGAATTAATCTTTTTGAAAAGCCTTTATCTTTGCCCCGATTCCTGGGCGCGGATTGTTATAATCGACGATTTAATAACTGTTTGCTTATAAAAATTGGCTACTTTACTTGCATAAAAATGGAACTCAAATGAGTGCTTTTGTCTATAATCTCGTTCATAGCCTGACCACCAGGGAAAAAGCATATTTCAAAAGGTTTACGAAATTATACGGAGGAGACGATAGCAAGAATTACCTGAGATTATATGAATTTCTGACGCAACTGGAATCGTATGATGCCCGCATATTACATGACAAGTTTCGTGACGAAGCGATGGGCAAGCATCTTAGCTCTGAACTCAATTACTTGCAGGAGCTGATATTAAAGAGTCTGATCAATTATACATTAGATAGCACACCTTATCTGAAATTGCAGAAAACACTGCTGTTTATTGATGTTTTAATTGATAAGGACTTTCGAAAACAGGCGTTAAAAATCTTGTTAAAAGCTAAAACACTCGCCTATAAACAAGAGGATTTTACGATTATCCTAAAGTTGATTCAACTTGAAGAGGAAATACTTTTCAATGAAGGTATCCTTGGGTTTACCAGGCAACTTGCGGATCTTCAATTGGAACGGAATCACATTTACAAGCAGATCCAGAACCTGAATGAATTACGCCTTTTACGTGAACAAGTCAGGGAATTGCAATTCTCTGCGATGTTTATCAATGACAAAAAGCAGTATCCGGAGATATTCAATCATCCCTTGATTAAAAATGAGCATCAGGTACTGAGCTTAACGGCTAAGGAGCACTGGTTTTACATACGGGAGTTTATTCATTATATAACGAGAAATTATAAAGATGGCCAAAAGTATTCGGCAGAATATTTACACTTTCTAGAAACAAATCCCGAACTTTTTAAGAAATCAAAAATCCTTTCAACGCTTAGTAATTATTTATTTTTCTCCGCATTACTGGGAGATTCTAAAACCTTTTCCGCAACACTTTCAAAACTTGTGGTGCTTGAAAAAGATCAACTGCTGGATCAGATTTATATCAGCTATATTAAATACGTAAGGCAACTTGAATTATCTTACCGTACTAATGATACGAACTCTTTCAACGCACTTATTGACAGTACCTGGCAGTTCGTACAGGAAAATCATATTAAAATGGGTGCAACCCAGATTAATCGAACGATGCTGGAACTTTCCCGAGCTGGAATTATAACCCAACGGTTTTCCGATACGATCGATTGGTTAAATTTTTGGTTTACGACGGGCGTGTTGGATTATACCTTGATCCATGCAAAACTATTTTTGTTGATTACGCATATGGAACTTGGGTGGTTTGATCTGATTAACAATGAAGTAGAATCTATATGTAAGGATCTGAAAAGGAAACAAAAGTATGATGAATTAGCTTCGGTCTTTATCCAGTTTTTTAGGAAAGTGGCTAAAACGCCGGAACAGAAGGGGCGTCTGCTGATTGTTTTAAGTAAACGCCTGACTCCTATTCGACTTGATCCCGATAAAAATCATGCATTCGAGTTTTTTGATTTCTTAAAATGGACCAATGCCCAAATAGAGTAGAGTAAATCCTGATTTGTTTTCTATCTCAGTTTTTAACAGAATCGTCCGGCATGGGATTTGACTGAAGAACAAGGCACATCTTTCGCTGCATCGGAATTACGATTTCAGATTTATCTAAGGAAGGAGAAGATGCATAAAGATTCAAACATCGATATTGGTTGTTCCTTATTCGGTGCTCAGAATAAAGAAGCAATTGATTTAATACTGAACAGGTATTTACGGAAAAACAAAAAAGGGGCGCACAATCGCAGCCCCTTTTTACGTCTTGTTAGTAAACGATTATTCTTTCACAAATTTCTCAGCACGCAGACCGGCACTGGTTTGTACCTGCATGACATACATGCCTGTTGCCATTTTTGATAGGTCGATAGTTTTCTGGTTTTTACCGGTAGTAATTCCCCAGGATTCAGTCGTAAGCAATAGACCGGTCAGGTTGTAGATACGTACCTCGGCAGTTTCATTGACTTCTGAGGACATGCCAATTTGAATAAGATTGCCTGCAGGATTAGGACTGATGGCAAAGGCTGTTCCTGATTGTGCATCAGCAACGCTGGTAGTCACTTGCGAATCAACGATAGTACCTCGAAACGGAGCTTCTGCACAGGTCATTGGTGTCTGATCACTGGAAAGACATGCCTCTGAATTATAAAGGATCGCATCCATGACCTCCATGTCATCTACATACCACCCATCACCTCCAATATTATCATCGGTGCCAAATCGGAATCTGATTTTTACATCTTCACCGAGGTAGTCGCTTAGGTCAGCATAAACAGCTTCCATCGAATTGTCAGTCGTGTTACGACCGGAATATGCTTCCAGATTAGGAATAGCGAAAGTACCGTATTGCAGTTTGCGCGGATATTTATTTCTGAATATGTTATCGGCGAGCGGTACCCATGCAGGATTTGAAGCTGTTGAAATTTCAAGGAAGCCGCCATCAGCACCTGTTTCAGTATTGTAATAAGTATAGAATCTGTAAACAGGGTTTGCACCGGAAATGGTATAGGGATCCAGGTTCTGCAGAAAATGCTCAGATTCTGCCGGCGGATCACCTACACGGTAGGAAGAAACACCACTTCTGGAGATAGAGTCTTGTTGTGTCCAGAAATTAAAAAGTTCACCGGTAGGGTCAAAGTCAATATCCCATCGCTCATCAGCAAATCCTTCGATATCATCATAATACAATTGCGTGGAGTTTTTAGCTGGATCGGTGGCTAACAAATAAGTGATGGTAATTTCTTCATCCTGCTGCATTGTTGTAATAGACCAAACTAAAGTACTACCTACCACCGGTTGTATATTAGCAGAGCCGGCTATATAGGTACAACCATCCGGAATGATATCCTCCACAAAGACATTCGTCAATTCAAAATCTTTATAATTTTTTATCGTAATCGTCACTTCAATATTATCGCCTGCGATTATTTCAGGAGTCATCGTTTTTGCAAATCTTAATTCATCCAGACAAACTATCGGACGATCAAAGCCTTCTTTGCCGTCTGACCTGGAAGAACTACTGCCGCCATCAGCATTGATGCCAAGTCCTCGCCGGGCAAACACATCCCAAATCAAACATTGATTTGCGCCCCCATGATTAATCATATCGGCTTCAAGGATAGCATCACGCCCTTCGATAAATCCGGGTCTGCAAGGTTGGAGCTTTAGCCCATCAATCACCAACTGAATCGCCATATTGTTTCCTCCGGTACCATTGTATAAATCCGGATCCCAACCATAGGTATCACTAAATGCCCAGTACAGATCCCAAAGCATCGCACACCAAACTGAACCTACACCATGCGGTACTGATTCTCCGAGGATGTCATCATAAGTATGCGGATTGATACTCATGTCTGTAGAGTAGGGATAGGAGCGTATGCCACGTCCATTAGTGGCTTCTTTATTAGCATAGGTGCCTATACCTCTTCTTTTTTCACCTGTGTCACCGGGTTGCACGGTTGTGATTAAAGCAAAAAAGTCACTCCATCCTTCACCCATTTGTTCTTCATTATTCAGACAGTTATTTGAACCCGGACCACCGGTGAGTCGACCGGAAATACCATGCCCGTATTCATGCGAAATCACACTGGCATCAAGTGATCCGTCTCTTAGTACAGGACCGCCCGTCTGCGGTTTGACCAGGGAAACTACAAGACCCTGTCCAATCGATGTGCGAATTCTGCTTGCCTCTACACTACTTATGAAAACAGAAGGAATGGTCACATTTGCGGCCATTTCTCCATTACCCATGGCGATCACAACATCTTCAAAATTAGCTACGATAGCCGCAATGGCACCGGCTTGCTGTGCATTATAAACTTTCAAACTAAAATCACAAACACCCCGATCGATAAAAGCAATTTTGCCGGTCAGATCGGGTTGGTCAATGGGTATGCATGCTTTTGTAGGATCAAAACTTCCGTCATTGACTTCTACTACTTCTGCCGTGATCGGGGTAGTGGTTAGATCCGGACCAAATTCAGGAAGACCGGTTAAAATCTTACCGGCAAGTTCCAACGGTTCTAATACATCAAGGTACTTACTGCTGTTATCCCTGTTCCAGGTAAACATCCGCATACGACCATTGCCTCCATCTGATGGCGTAGAGAAATCAGCATTGTTGACACAGTCCACATTATTATTAGCCTGGGCACCGCACTGTGCGTGATCATCATCGCCAAACTGTGCATGCGCTTGTACATCATCACCTTCATTTCCTTGTCCTGAATAATTGGTAGCCTGAAAATTTCCTGCGGCTTCATCAAATCCGTATTGATAAGTGAAGTCATGCATAATATTATTCCAGTAAAATAAATTTGTTACGGCCACATTTTGATTGACGACCGGCTCTGCATTGTTATCATATGGGAAATCAAAAATTAAATCATTTCCACCAGTGACATTCAGGTCAGGAAAATAATCCCAATTGCGATCAAGAAAGGCATGCACATTATTGCCTTGTGTATTGATATGGTCAGCACCGGCGATGCCATCTGAGTCATGCCAACCAAGAGGAGAAGCAACAGGATCATTTACATCCGTCAATAATTCGAAATTTCCATGACTGGGACTTTCAACGGTCACAGGGATGACACGGTACGTGCCGTTGACGCCACTGGTAACTGGTGGCGATAAGGTCATCGCAGGTGTAAAGGTTTGATCGCAATCTGCTTCAGGTAACAGGTAGTTGTCGTCAAAGTGACAACTGATCGTCAATGATTCATTGCCAAGAGATTCTCCGGTGATTGCATCCACAAAAGATTGGAATAGTTTGCCATGGCTGGAAGATTCGATTTCCATGCTGTACACAAGTTTGTAGGAATCATCTTCCGTCTTCATATAACCGATCCTCACCGGAATATCCTGAAGACTGACATCTGCTTTTTCATATATTTCTGCGCCATCATCGGATACATTTTTCAAAGATGGCGTTGATCGATTCGTCATGCCCATGGACATCGCGGCAGCATGAATGGCCTCTCCACCTGAAATTTGTGGTTTGGCAGTGGGAATGGAAGTCTTATCTAAACGGATAAGATTATGTCCAATACTAATCACTTTTCCATCCGGCAGAAAAGCCAGATTAATCTGTGTGCCAAAGATTTCGACATCCTTAAAGGTCTGCACCATGATCACATGCTCTACCTGATTGTGCTTTGTTTGATATTGTCGCTGAATCTTCAATTCGCCAATGGCAGATTGTGGGAGTTCATATTTTTCCGAAATATGCGAATAAGCTGATTTCAGGTAGTCAATACGCTGTCCAAAGACATTGGATAGGAGCGAAGAGGACAGTATACATACTGTCAGAAGTAAAAGAAGTTTTTTCATATTAGAATTTGTAAGTATATGGTCGGGTTCAAATTTAAGCAATCCAACATACTCCGTAGCAGTATGGTTGTATTCTTCTTTATCTTGGCAGTCTATATGACAAAGAAAGCTACACAGGTAATCATCGGCAAACACACCGTTATGGAAGCCCTGGAAACAGGTCAAACCATTGATAAAGTGCTGGTTGACAGGATGTCAAACTTTCCGGAACTCACAGAGAAATGCAAAATTCTCGATGTTCCAATGCAAAAAGTGCCCAAAGAAAAGTTGGATAAATTAGGCACAAATCATCAGGGAGTGGCTGCATATCGCTCCAGAGTAGAGTATACCGACCTCGAAAATCTGGTTCCTCACTTATTTGAATCGGGCAGTGTCCCTCTTTTGGTCATCCTGGATAGGATCACAGATGTAGGAAATTTTGGCTCCATTAGCCGTTCTGCGGAAGTACTTGGAGCTGATGCCGTGATTTTTCCATCAAGAGAATCAGCCCAAATCAATGGCGATGCCATCAAGCGTTCGGCCGGTGCTTTGTTGCGTATACCGCTATGCAGAGTCAGAGATCTGGTGACCACCGTCAGATATCTGAAGGATAGCGGGTATACCGTGATCGCCGCCGATGAAAAAGGAAGATCCCCTTTAAGTGAAATCGATCTCACCGAACCGGTAGCCTTTATCATGGGATCAGAAGGGGAGGGCATAGCTCCGGAATTATTGCGACTGGTGGATCACATATTATTTATTCCACAGGCAGGACAGTTGGATTCTTTAAATGTTTCCGTAGCCGCCGGGATTATTCTCTATGAAGCCCAACGTCAAAGAAGCAAGTAGGGCAAAGAGCATAGGGCATGGGGCAGGGAGCAAATTAAAAATTACGAATTACGAAAATCGGAGCGCAGTGTAGATCACAGTCAATTGGTGCGAGTGCTTAGTGCGAATGGCATGGGGCAGGAGGCATTTCGATTATTAAGTTTAATTTTCATCACCTATCACTTATCACCCATCACTAAATCACTCCATCACTAACTCACCTATTACTTATCACACATCACTCAATCACCCAATGACTATGTTATCCAAATCTCAAGTTTGCAGAAACAATTTTTCACTACTGGTGCTGTCGGTCATCGCTTCCTTTTTCCTCTTCTCTTGCAAAGGTCCAAAGGCTGTTGCGCAGGGAGCCGATACCTTGCCGGATGCGTTATTGTGGAAAATAGAGCGCAAGGATCTCAGTGCCCCATCTTATTTATTTGGGACCATTCATATGATTCCAAAGGAAGATTATTTCGAGCCTTTTGGTTTTGATGAAGCTTTTGAATCTTGTCAAAAGGTAGTCTTTGAAATCGACCTTGATGAGATGAACGATATGGGGGCTTTAATGGGATTGATGGGAAATCTGATGATGAAGGATGGCGTGACGCTTTCCGATCTTTTGTCGCCTGAGGAGTATAAAGAGGTCGCTGATTACTTTGAGGAAATGGGTCTTCCGATGGTGATGCTTGGATCCATCAAACCGATGTTTCTTTCGATGCTGGCAGAAGTTAATATGGATCCATCGGCCATGCAATCGGATGATATTGTCTCTTATGAGATGGATATGTATGATAGAGCCAATGCATCCTCCAAGGATGTAGGAGGCCTTGAAACAATGGCCTACCAAATGTCCATTTTTGATAGCATTGCATACAAGGATCAGGCTTTGATGTTGCTCGATGCTGTTCGCAGCACAGATCTCGAAAGCGATATGTTTGAAGAAACGGTGACCTTGTATAAGCAACAAAAGATTGAGTCCATGGTCGCTATGGTGGGCGATGCAGAGCAAGGTGATCTCGGTGGCTATGAAGATATCCTGCTCAACAATCGCAACCACAACTGGATCCCCGTCATGGCGAAACAAATGTCAAAAAGATCTGTGTTTTTTGCAGTCGGTGCCGGCCACCTCGCCGGTGAAAATGGAGTGATTAAACTTCTTCGAAAAGAAGGATATACGCTGACGCCGGTATCAGTCCACACTGCCGGAAATCTGAAGAGAATTTAAGAGGAATTAATTACGAATTACGAATTTCAAATTACGATCTCTATCTGCTTCCCGACTATAGTCGAGATGGTGTTTACACCAACTAATTTATAGTCTACGGGTTAATCCTTTGAAGCAGAGATGCAGGAGCAAACTCCCCGCATTGGTCTCTTGCGCCAAAGCTACAGCGACGGCGTGCTAGGTCGGGTAAGTTTGAAATTCGTAATTCGTAATTTCCGTTAACCCTAGAGTTTGTCCTTCAAATAAGCCCCCGTCACACTCTCCTTACATTCCGCCACTTTTTCAGGCGTACCCTGCACCACTAATTTTCCACCTTCATCTCCACCGCCGGGTCCGAGGTCAATCACCCAATCAGCTGTCTTGATGACTTCAAGATTGTGCTCAATGATGATGACAGAATGACCACGTTCAACTAATGCGTTAATAGCTTTGAGCAGGATGTTAATGTCGTGAAAGTGAAGACCGGTCGTCGGCTCATCAAAGATGAATAGTAAGTGCCGATAGTCTTTTTCTTTTCCAAGAAAAGAAGCAAGTTTAACGCGCTGTGCCTCTCCACCTGAAAGCGTACTGGATGCTTGTCCAAGTTTGATATAGCCCAGACCAACATCATGCAATGGTCTCAATCGCTCCACAATATCCGGTTCGTCTTCGAAAAATTCAATGGCTTCGTCAACACTGCTTTCAAGAATATCATAAATATTTTTGCCATGATATTTGACATCCAAAATCGGCTTTTGGAATCGCTTGCCTCCACATTCATCACAAACCAGTTTGACATCCGCGAGAAACTGCATTTCCACAATGATCTCTCCATCCCCTTTGCAAGTTTCGCAACGCCCACCTTCCACATTAAATGAAAAGTGTTTTGGTTTGAAGCCATTAACTTTTGAAAGGTGCTGATCCGTCATCAATTTTCGTATCGCATCATATGCTTTGATATAAGTGATCGGATTCGATCTTGAACTACGCCCCAAAGCCTGCTGACCTATCACCTCGATTCCCTCGACACGTTGAAAATCTCCGCCAATAGATTTTAATAGATTGGCATTGGATCCATTGGTGACACCGATAGCATTGGATAGTGCAGGCTCAAGAATATGCCGGATTAAAGTCGTCTTCCCTGAACCACTTACGCCGGTGACCACCGTGAGACAAAAGAGTGGGATTTGTATGCTTACATCATGAAGATTGTGCAGACGTGCCCCATTGATCAGTATTTTATTGGAAGAAGTTCTTCGCTTTTTTGGCGTCTCTACTTTTTTAACACCGGTGAGATATTGTTGCGTCAGGCTGTTGAATTGACCATCCTTGTTTTTAATGAAATCTGAATAGGTTCCAGCATAAACTATTTCTCCGCCAAACACCCCTGCACCTGGGCCGACATCAATCACATAATCCGCCTGGCGCATGATTTCTTCTTCATGTTCCACAACTACAACCGTATTGCCAAGATCGCGCAACTGATGCAGCACCTTAAGCAACTGTCCGGTATCTTTTGGGTGAAGCCCAATACTTGGTTCGTCGAGGATATACAATGAACTGGTGAGATTACTCCCTAGGTTTCTGGTGAGATGTATGCGTTGAGTCTCCCCACCACTCAATGTGGAGGATATGCGTTCTAAATGTAAGTAACCAAGGCCAACGTCACTCATCGTGCGCAGTCGATTTCGGATTTCAAAAAGGATTCTGGCAGCCGTCTTTTCTTCATTGGCCGTTAAAGAAATATTTTCAAAAAACAGCCGCAGATCACGAATAGACATATTCGCTAATTCAGGAAGTGATTTACCATTGACTTTGACATACGTAGCTTCTGGTCTTAATCTTCCACCACCACAATCCGTGCATGTCGTTCGCCCACGATAGCGTGCCAACATGACGCGATTTTGAATTTTATAACTTGCTGATTCCAGTTCGTCGAAAAACGCATAAATCCCATTGATGTCTTTTGTTCCATCCCACAGGATTTTTCGTTCTTCCTTGGATAGATCGCGATAGGCCCGATGATTAGGGAAGTCAATTTTATTGCTCTTTTTTATAAATTCTTTTTTCCACAAAGAAGACTTCTCACCGGACCATGGCGCTACAGTTCCTTCAAAAACACTTAATGAAGGATCAGGAATAACCTTTTCTTCGTCTATTCCAATGATGCGTCCGAAGCCTTCACAACGTGGGCAAGCACCCACCGGATTATTGTAATTAAATAGTTTCGGTTCCGGCTCGATAAAGGTCAGACCGTCCATTTCAAATCGATTATTAAATCCGGTCTGGATACCCTCTTCTGTTTCGATCAGGCACTCGCCATGCGCCTCGTAAAAGGCAGTCTGTGTACTATCTGCAATTCGTTTTTTAAAATCCTCCTCAAGCGATAAGGGAAACCTGTCGACGACAAGACTTAGATCACCTTTCGCAAGTGCACTTGCTTTTTGTTTAACTATTTTCTTGTGATCATCCAGGAAATCATCGATCCGTAAGGTTTCACCTTTCCATTGAATTCGGGTATATCCTTTTTGTAGCAGAAGCTGACATTCTTTTTCAATCGTTCTTTTTTGATCTTCGATCAGTAGGGGAGCGATGATCATGATTCGGGTACCTTCTTTCAGGCTGAAAATGAAATTGACCACATCGGTAACACTGTGTTTTCGAACTTTTTCTCCTGAAATTGGACTGATGGTTTGTCCGACACGCGCATATAACAACCGCATGTAATCATATATTTCGGTCATTGAGCCTACAGTACTTCGTGCATTTCCGCCGGTCACCCGTTGCTCAATGGCAATGGCAGGGCAAATCCCCCGGATATGGTCCACATCAGGCTTTTTCATTCGGTTGAGGAACTGCCGGGCGTATGAACTAAGACTTTCAACATATCGGCGTTGTCCTTCAGCATATAAGGTGTCCATGATCAGGGAGGACTTACCGGACCCGGAGAGACCGGTGACCACCACCAGCTGGTGCTTGGGGATAGCTACCGTTACATTTTTAAGGTTATTACTTCGGGCTCCGACGATCTCAATTTGCCTTAATTTATGGGGAGATTCCGGTGCTTTCTTTGTTGTAGTTTTGGGCTTTACAGCCATGATTTATGGTTTTGGCGCACTTTTTGCAGCTGCTTACTGTTAGAATTAAATGGGTATTTTGCCCGGCAGATTAACCATCTGAGGAACCGTTAAGTTCTTGTTAAAAGAATTTTATTTTAATAAAAATTTGGTACAAAGAAAGGAATTCCCTTAGTTTAGCGTCATAATTAATTAAAGGTCACCGAAAAATTTAAGCTATAGAAAGTACTCTACACTGTTTTTAAGACAAGGATTTGCTTTAAAATCCGCCTATTTCTTAACTGTCAAAACACGTGTAGTATGCAATTACAAGCTCATGACGACCACCAATTAATACAGTCCTATCTGGCCGGAGACGAGGCCGCCTTTTCAGCACTTTTACATCGCCACAAAGCAAAGATTTACTCTTCGATCTATATGTTTACCAAAGATCGCGAGTTGGCAGATGACCTGTTTCAGGACGTTTTTATCAAAATAATCGATACCCTTCGCAAGGGAAAATATAATCACGAGGGCAAATTCCTTCAGTGGGCACTCAGGATTTCATACAATATGTGTGTCGATCAGTTCAGACGCTCAAAGCGTCGTTCAAAAGTTTCTGCCACTGAAACCTTCGACATTTTTGATATTCTGGAAAGTGAAGATCCAAATTGCGAGACTACCATGATTCGCGATCAAACGCATCACCGCGTCAGAGCATTGGTAGATATGCTACCTTCTGAGCAGCGTGAAGTAGTCATCCTTAGACATTATGCAGATATGTCTTTTAAAGAAATAGCCTGTCTCACAGACGTTAGTATCAATACAGCGCTTGGTCGTATGCGTTATGCCCTGATCAATATCCGCAAACTCATTGAGGAGAAAGAACTAGTGATTTAATTCACCATCAATGAAATGAATCCGGCACTTTATGTCTGTGATTCAGATAGTTTTGAAACAGGTTAAAAAATGGGATTCAACTTTCTTGAGTCCCATTTTTCTATTTAGGGATTTCTTGAAATTCTGATTTGAAAAGAGGTTAGAAGGTTGTGGGGGTTAAGAGGTTAAGAGGTTATAAGGTTATAGTCTCGCGTCTCGTATCTTATTTTTCTCGCAAAGGGGGTATAATGCTAAAAGGTTATAAGGTTAAGAGGTTAAAAGGTTAAGAGGGTTATAGTTTCCAGCTTCCCGCCTTCAGCTACTCGCCCTACGCCCCATGCCCTACGCCCCATGCCCTACGCCCCATGCTCCATGCCCTTCGCTCCATGCCCTTCGCCCCATGCCCTTCGCCCCATGCCCTTCGCCCCATGCCCTTCGCCCCATGCTCCATGCTCCATGCTCCATGCTCCATGCCCTTCGCCCCAAAGCCCTAAGGCGCCAGCCGCTCAACTTCCCAAAGCCCATCAGCATTTTTTCGATATCGAAACCTGTCATGCAATCGGTCCGCCCTGCCTTGCCAAAACTCTATGGAAACCGGCTTGACAAGGTAGCCTCCCCAATGCGGTGGAACAGGTAATGGATTCATGTCCTTATATTTTTCCTCAATGGATTTGATATTGTTTTCAATGACAGCGCGGTTGGCAATTACCTTGCTTTGGGGAGAAGCCCACGCACCTATCTGACTACCCAAAGGCCTTGATTGAAAATAAGTTTCTGATCTCGCAGGATCAACTTTTTCGGCATGACCTTCTATCCGCACTTGTCTTTGCAATTTTTGCCAAAAGAAGAGCAATGCAACATTTGGGTTTTCTTCCAGATCTGTTGCTTTATGACTGTCATAATTGGTAAAGAATTCAAACCCCTCATCAATGATGCCCTTTAGCAAAACAATTCTTGCGGAAGGTTGACCTGCTTTATTACAGGTGGCAAGGGTCATTGCATTTGGCTCTTCAATTTCGGCATCAAGCGTGTGTTGCCACCAAATGGAAAACATCTCCATTGGGTCTGAGGTCAAATCCTCTTTCGTTAATTCACCAAAATGGTATGATTTGCGCAGATCTTCTATTCTTTTCAATGCAGGAATGTTTTTTTTATTTAATTCCCAAGGAGGGTTCATGTAAAGATACAATGCAGAAGAGAGTTTCAAGCTGGAACATAAGATAATGCCGGATCCTCTCATTTCTAGTCTATATCTTTAGTCCTGTCTCGGCGTAACTCCGAATGGCAGGACATCCATTTCATTATTGAATTATTCAACAATCCCAAAAGCGAATACACGTAAACATTGAGTCAGTTATTCAAACCAAAAAACTTATTTTTTTGACCAATTTTATCTACAAACTTTACCATCCTGAAATATTTCAAGGTCATCCTGGAAAAGAAAAATATTTTGAAGGATGGTATTTTAAGTTCGTTTCTAAAGACGAGCAACATGCGTTAGCCATTATTCCGGGAATTGCATTATATGATGCATCTGATCAACACGTCTTTATTCAGGTGATTGATGGTGTAGGACAGGAGGTGAGCTATTATAAGTTTAGGTTAAGTGCTTTTATTGCAGATGCAAGAAGGCCATCATTCAAAATCGGAAAAAACTTTTTTTCTGATAAGCTGGTTGACCTTGATTTGCCGGAATTAAAGGGTTTGATATCCTTTAAGGAGACAACCCCGATTATTAAATCAATCCTCAGTCCGGGCATTATGGGATGGTATTCATTTATGCCAAAGATGCAATGCTACCATGCCATCGTCAGTATGCACCATGAACTGTCCGGAGAGACTGAAGGATCCTTAGGGTCAATTGATTGGCAAGGAGGTACAGGGTATATTGAAAAGGATTGGGGAACGTCTTTTCCTAAATGCTGGATTTGGGTACATAGCAACAATTTTAAAACAACGTCAAAGGCCTCGATCATGGCATCAGTGGCCCACATCCCATGGATGGGAAGATTTTTTCCGGGCTTTATTGTTGTCCTTCGGATTGCGGAGGACGAATATAGATTTGCCACCTATAATGGGTCAAAAATGAGATGCAGCGTTGACACCAAAGAAGTAAACCTTGAATTTAAGAGGGGCCGTTATCATCTTCAGTTGAAGGCGGTTAAAGGTCCTGCGGCAACTTTGCGGTCTCCCATTTCAGGGCAAATGACCGGAAAAGTCAATGAAAGCCTGCAAGCACAACTTGCATTGAAATTGAGTAAGGATGGAACCGTGATTTGGGAAGGTTATGGAACGTCTGCCGGTCTTGAAGTAGCAGGGGAAACAGCTATTCTTGAAACTGAAAAATGGAGAAGCTAACGGAATTCGCTCAGGCTGGCTACCTTTGCGGCTATGAACCACTTCCTGAGAATCACCTTATTGGTCTTTTTGGGCAATAGCGTATGGGGTCAGGCCAATCAGAATCCGTTTGATCTCAAATATCGCAAGGCAAAATCTCCCGTCGTCAGGGAGCAGAAGCAGTCTGTACTTCAACGAGATACACTAAAAGAAAGCTTGACTTTCGATTCTGCTGCGCACACGCCAAAGGAGACAGATGCAGTGGTGCCTGAATCTCCGGAAAAGCGTATTCTCGAGGACATCGAGGATACTGAATTGAACCAGCAAAATCCCTTTGAGACTGCAGGAACATCCGATACCATCACTGTAAACCAATCCGGTAGTGCAGCTGAAACAAATGAAGAAAAGAGCGACCCGGTTCAACCGGTGCCCGGAAAGCAATATGTATCCAGAGGTTTTCAAACTTTTTTCCTGCTGCTGAGTATTCTCTTCCTTATTTTTATTGTCAATGTGGAAAGGAGTTTTATCAGGGATCTCTGGCGGGTGATATCCAATGAAAATTATAGCTCTCTTCATCATCGTAACCAGCGAAATACGATGCGGCAGATATTATTGCTGATGGGGTATCTTATTTTTATTTTTCAGGCTGGATTATTCATCAATCAAGGGCTTCAAATATATCCTTTGACGGATTCGGCGTTGTCCAGCATTTGGGTCTCAATTGGCGTAGTGTTAGGTGTTTACCTTGTTCGGCATGGGGTGATTCGATTCCTGAAATGGCTATTTAATAATGAAAAAGAACTATCTCTTTTTTCCTTTGACATCAGTATCTTTAATACCATGGTGGGCCTGATTCTGCTGCCCATCAATATCTTGCTTGTTTTTGGCCCGGACACTTTTTACAATGCCTTGGTAATCATAGGATTAGTTGTAATAGGGGCGGCCTATCTCATGCGACAGATTCGTTGGTTATTTGTATCCCGTCGTTTAATAGTAAATAGTCTGTTTCTCTTTTTTATTTATCTTTGTGCCGTTGAAATTCTACCCCTGTGGACAATTTCAAAGATTTTCTGGTAAGCGATTGATCCATTAAAACCTGTCGAATGGGTACAAACAGTATCAAAGAAAGTACAAAGTCAAGTACAAAGTTGCAAGTGAAGACGATATTAGTCTCGCAGCCCAAGCCAGAGCGATCACCCTACTATGATATTGAAAAAAGATTTGGCGTTCAAATCGATTGGAGGCCTTTTAATCACGTCCAGCCGGTAACGGAAAAAGATTTCCGGAAGAATAGAATTCGACCAGATGAGTTTCAGGCGGTTGTGATGACCAGTAAGAACAGCATTGATCATTATTTTCGTTTATGCGAAGAAATGAGGATTAAGGTTCATCCGGATATGAAGTATTTCTGCAGCTCAGAAGCAGTTGCCCATTATCTTCAAAAATTTATTCAATACCGAAAACGCAAAGTTTTTGTTGGCCAACGATCTGTTCTGGATCTTGCCACTGCACTTCAGAAACATAAAGCGACAACCAAATTTTTATTACCCTGTTCTAATCTTGGGAAAGAAGATGTGGTGGCCTTTTTCAAAGACAAAGAAATGGATTTTGAAACCGCAGTAATGTATAAAACGGTTTCCAGTGATCTTTCCGATTTGCGGGATATTTTCTATGACATGCTGATCTTCTTTTCTCCTCAGGGAATTGAGTCTTTGTTTGAAAATTTTCCTGATTTCAAACAAAATAACACACGCATAGCGGTCTTTGGAGATATTACGGCAAAAGCTGCTGAAGATAAAAATGTTCGCGTGGATGTAAAGGTACCATCACCGGGCATGACTTCCATGTCTATGGCACTGGAAGCTTATTTGGAAGAATCCAATAAGTAGTATTTTTTCAATTATTATCGGCAGCAACATATTGACCCTTCGCATTGTTTGTGATGAGGATGATAAGTACTTCAAGACCAGCATTCATAGAATCTTTACAGACCCAATTTTCGAAAGGGTCACTTCCCGGCAGTGAAGCACATGCCAGGATGGCGCATGCAGTGCGAAGAGCTGATCCCCATCCTGATCCATTGACGACAAGAAATGCAGCTGTTCTTTTAACTCTGTTTGAAAAAAATCCCAACGACTGGCATATTATTTTTATTCGACGGGGTTCCTCGCATAAAAGGGATAAGCATGCCGGCCAAATTAGTTTTCCTGGCGGGAAAGCTGAAGTCACTGATCCGGATCTCATGTATACTGCTTTGCGCGAAGCGGAAGAAGAAATCTCAATTGATTTGACGGGAATTGATGTGCTGGGCTCCTTATCACCGCTCTACATTACCGTCAGTAAGTTTTTAGTGCATCCTTACCTGGCCTATTCCTGGAAGCAACCAATTCTGAGTCCGCAAATCAGTGAAGTGGAAGAGATTCTTGAGATCCCATTGTCTTTATTTTTACAAGAAAACGCAAAACAAGAGACTAAAATCAGGTTGTCCGAAGGAATTGTCCTGAACCACGTACCCTCCTTTCAAGTCGATGGCCATACGATTTGGGGAGCTACAGCAATGATTCTGAATGAATTCCTGGACATTCTCCCGTTAGAATTATAGCAGAGAGGGAGCATTTCCGTATTTTGTGAGCTTACATGGAAGAGAATCAAACAACAGTTTACCAGCCTAAGCATCATATTCGAATCGTCACAGCAGCATCGCTGTTTGACGGACATGATGCCGCCATTAATATCATGCGTCGCATTATGCAACGATCCGGTGCCGAAATTATTCATCTTGGCCATAACCGCAGTGCGAAAGAAATAGTAGACACCGCTATCCAGGAAGATGCACAGGGTATCGCTCTGACGTCCTATCAGGGAGGACATAATGAGTATTTTAAATATATCTATGACTTGCTCAAGGAAAGAGGCGCAGCGCATGTTAAAATTTTCGGGGGTGGTGGCGGAACGATTTTACCCAAAGAAATTGAGGACCTTGAGGCCTATGGCATAGCCAGAATCTATTCTCCTGACGATGGACGCCACATGGGTCTTCAGGGCATGATCAACGATGTGCTTGAAAAATGCGATTTTCCTTTGGGAGAACACTTAAATGGGGAAGTCAAAAAGCTTTCCAAAAAAGATCATCTTTCTATCTCAAGACTCATCACCGCCGTAGAAAACTTTCCAAAAGAAAGTGAGCAGTGGATAGCCGCTTTGTCTGATTCAGTGAAGAATTCTACGGTGCCGGTGCTTGGAATTACAGGGACGGGTGGTGCCGGAAAATCCAGTATGATTGATGAGATTATTCGGCGGTTTCTGCTTGATTTTCCGGACAAGGAGCTTGCTGTCATTTCCGTCGACCCGAGTAAGCGTAAAACCGGTGGAGCATTACTGGGTGATCGCATTCGAATGAATGCACTGGTATCGCCACGTGTGTATATGCGGTCTCTGGCTACACGTCAGGCTAATCTGGCCTTGTCAAAACATATCCAACAGGCGGTTGATATTTTGAAAGCAGCAGAATTTGATCTGATCATTTTAGAAACTTCCGGTATCGGTCAGTCTGACACAGAGATCGTCGATCATGCAGATATGTCCTTGTATATCATGACACCTGAATTTGGTGCTGCATCCCAATTAGAGAAAATAGATATGCTCGATTTTGCGGATGTCATCGCCATTAATAAGTTTGATAAACGAGGTGCACAGGATGCTCTTAGAGATGTACGAAAGCAGTACAAGCGCAATCATGAAATGTGGGAGGCAAAGGAAGAGGACATTCCTGTGTACGGGACCATTGCTTCTCAATTTAATGATCCGGGCACGAATGCTTTATACAAGAGAATAATTTCCGTTCTGCAGACACGTACAAAATCAGCTTTTAATAGTTCGGTGGAGTTTATCACAGGAGATAGTGAGAAGATCTACATCATCCCACCTAAGCGAATCAGATATCTTTCCGAGATCGCTGACAGTAATCGAAAGTATGACGCCTGGGCGAGTGAAGAAGCAGAAAAAGCAGCGATCCTGTATGCCTTAAAAGCATCAGGACAACATTTCGAAGATAAAGGTGAATCAGCCACTAAAGAAAATTTACAACAGGAGTTCGAAAGGTTAAAGCAGGATCTGGATGGTGATATCTGGCGATGGATCGAAGAATGGCCAAACATCCGCCATCAGTATATTGACAATGATTACTCCTACAAGGTTCGTGACAAAATATTCAAGGTGGATACCTACACAAAATCTTTATCCGGGACAAAGATACCGGTAGTGGCTTTGCCTCCTTACAAAGATTGGGGAACGCTGGTCAATTGGGTGACCCAGGAAAATCTTCCGGGACGATTTCCTTATACTGCAGGGATCTATCCGTTTAAAAGAAAAGGGGAAGATCCAACCAGAATGTTTGCCGGAGAAGGTGGACCCGAAAGAACAAACAAAAGATTTCATTATGTCTCTAAAGGCATGCCGGCTATTCGATTGTCGACAGCTTTTGATAGTGTGACATTATATGGAGAGGATCCGGATTATCGCCCGGATATCTATGGAAAAATTGGAAATGCCGGTGTTAGTATTTGTTCGCTGGATGATGCTAAGCGGTTGTATTCCGGTTTTGATCTGTGTGATCCCAAGACCTCCGTTTCGATGACCATCAATGGCCCTGCTGCCACGATTTGTGCTTTCTTTATGAATGCTGCGATTGATCAGCAATGCGAGCTTTATATCAAAGAGCATAAACTTGAAGATAAAGTTGAGAAAGCTTTTGTTGAGAAATATGATCAAAAGGGATTCCCAAGACCTCGATATGATCAGGAAATTCCTGAAGGGAATAACGGATTAGGACTGATGTTGCTCGGCATGACAGGGGATGAAATCCTTCCGTCTGACATTTATAATACCCTAAAGGCAAAAGCACTTAGTTCTGTCCGGGGAACAGTGCAGGCAGATATACTAAAAGAAGATCAGGCACAAAACACCTGCATCTTTTCTACGGAATTTTCTTTGCGTCTGATGGGGGA
Source organism: Bacteroidota bacterium (assembly GCA_024642665.1). Taxonomy (GTDB): domain Bacteria; phylum Bacteroidota; class Bacteroidia; order Chitinophagales; family Saprospiraceae; genus Opimibacter. Next base: position 18,382 of record JAHEAR010000026.1, on the reverse strand, counting down.
TATGCAAGCGGATTTTATTGATCGCAATATCCGTAACTTTTATTCAGTGTCTATTTCCGGTTATCATATTGCTGAAGCCGGCGCAAATCCAATAACGCAACTGGCCTTTACATTGTCCAATGGATTTACGTTTGTTGAATACTATTTATCAAGAGGTTTGGCCATAGATGATTTTGCACCCAATTTGTCATTCTTCTTTTCAAATGGAATAGATCCGGAGTATGCTGTGATCGGCAGAGTAGCCCGGCGTATCTGGTCGAAGGCACTTAAATATAAATACGGAGCAAACGAACGATCACAAAAACTAAAATATCATATTCAGACCAGCGGTCGTTCACTGCACGCACAGGAGATTTCGTTTAACGATATCCGAACCACGCTGCAGGCGCTGTATGCCATTTATGACAATTGCAATAGTCTTCACACCAATGCCTATGATGAAGCCATCACCACACCTACAGAAGAGAGTGTACGACGGGCTATGGCGATACAGCTGATCATCAATCATGAACTTGGGCTGGCAAAAAATGAGAATCCACTTCAGGGGGCTTTTATTATTGAAGAGCTGACCCATCTGGTTGAGGAGGCGGTGTTGGCCGAATTCGATCGTATCACTGAGCGTGGTGGTGTACTGGGAGCAATGGAGACTATGTATCAACGAAGTAAAATTCAGGAAGAAAGTCTTTACTATGAGACGCTTAAGCATTCGGGTGAATTTCCAATCATTGGTGTGAATACCTTTCTATCTGCAGATGGTTCACCGACGGTTCTGCCAAAAGAAGTGATCCGTGCAAATACAGAAGAAAAGGAAACGCAAATCCGCAGACTGCAGGAATTACAAAAAGCAAATGAAAACAAAGCATCTGATGCCTTGAAGCAACTTCAGACCGTCGCGATTGAAAACAAAAATACTTTTGATGCCCTGATGGAAGTAGTTAAGACATGCTCTTTGGGACAAGTGACGCACGCCTTATACGAGGTAGGTGGGCAGTATCGTAGAAACATGTAAGGTGTCTTTTGTGATCGTTGAACCGATAGTATTGAGGTTGTGAAGGTTAAGAGGATATTTGATTTTTACCATTGAATGGAAAGTGACTTGCCTAAGCAATCACGATCCAAAACAATAGGAATCAGGAGCATTGGGCAAAAGAGAAAAGATTAAAAGGGAGACTAGCAATAAAATTTTCCTGGCGCACGAATAGCTACTCAATAATCATTAAAGTTGGAATCACGCAGAGGCGCAGCTTAAGTCAACTTCGTAAAGTAAATAGCACCTCCATTAGTTCAATATTTGGAGTGCCAACAACCTCATAAGCCCCCGGAATACTGGCTGCGAGATCAGATATACGGTAGGTCTGAAGGGATTCCGCTGAATCCCACACATAAATGCCGCCATACTCTCCGGGTTGATTTGTTTTAAAGTAATACTTCTGCAGGAGGCCTGAAAGTGCTTTGAATTGAGGTACACGTTCATGGGCTGTTCGCAGAAGATTTTCTTCTGTAAGATTCGATTTGAATTTGATGACTTGAATAATCATGATGAGTTTTTTTATTGATACAAACTTCAAGGGGATAAACTTTGGACATCGGGATTATTAAAATCCTATTCTCCATATCTTGTCTGACGCTTCTCGATATAAAGGTAGCGCTGCCGACCCATACCATGGATATAGATCAGCGGCCAGGTATCCGGTATGTATGGCAGGATCTGATTGAAGAAGTTCGCTAGCTTCTTCTAAAGTGGGGACATTCAGAATAAAAATTCCTCGGTACGAATTTTCATTTTTTCCAATCGGTCCCGCAACAATAAGCTTATCTTCCAGGACTAATCGTTTGATATTGCTCATATGGCCGGAAAAGCAACTGTCTCTTGCCACCTTATCTGTGGATTCGTTAGGGCCGGTTTTTAACATCACAAAAACATAGGATTTCATCCCGTAATCATCAGCCCCTAATTTCGCCGCCAGATCCTCATCATAGTTGGGGTTAGTAGTTTGACTCTGGACAGATCCAAAGCAGAGCCCTGAAATCAAAAAGATAAAGAGGTATTTCATGATGTAGATTAATTGAAACTTATGGGTGGCCATTGGCATTATAAATAATTTTATACTCAATCGGATTTATGATTAGCATATGCTTTTTGCAATATTTTTTTCAGGATCTCCATGTCTATGTCTTCCAGTCGTTTGATATAGAGACAGCCTTTTCCTTTTTTATGAGGACCAAGATGGTCACGCCACTCCGGAGCCTTATCGAGATCAAACATGAGATAAACGCTCAGGTGGGCTTTTCCCGGAGAAAACCCAACTGTAAACCATTCAAATTCATCTCCGTTTTTGCGTTGATAACTATATTTTCCAAAACCAATTAAGTTTTTGCCCCACATTTTTGGTTTATGTTTTGTGATACCCTCAAGTACACTGAGCAAAATTTTGCTATCTGCTCTTCGTTGTGGATTTTCAACCGCGTTAATAAAAGTGGTTACACTTTCTTTTGTTTCTGCGTTGACTAGCGTTTTCTTTGGCATAGGACGATAGTTTTTTTCATACACCGATTATGCGTAAACCGGAATAACTGAAAAAAAGAAGTCATTTATCTTTCGAAAAGACAAAATAAGCAATTACAGAAATATATAGTCCTTGTCCACTGTCCATCCACTATCGGTGTGGGTCAAAATACAGAACCGATCCACAGTGAAGGAAGCCTGGTATTTTTTTACTTGAAAATATTTCCACATCATATCAAATTGGGGATGTGTTACATCTTTATGCGCCAGTGTAAGGTGAGGGTGATAGGGCCGCTCAGGATACTTTGACAGCACGTGAGGCATTTTTGTGATGATCGCCTGATGCCAGATATCATGCAGGTTCGAAAATGCAGGGGAAATGATCGGTGCTATAAAAATCACTCTTGGTTTAAAAGAGTCGTAATCTTTTAATTGAATTGTAAAACGATTCTGTGTACCGGCGATGGCATAGGCGATACCATAAAGCCATCCCACTTCATCAGCTGTCAGCAACATTGGAGGAATGATGGTGATGTGAGGCGGAGTTCGCAGTGCGCGTTCCGGTCCCCAGGTATCAGCAATGTATTCCTGTTCCTTTCTGATTTCAGAAAACACAGGCTCAGGCGGGATGATGGCAATTAGCTTCAGATTTCTTTCCATAGTGTGCCGGCGATTTTAGAGATCACCTAACTGTGGCCGGATCACAATTTCTTCGACCACGGAAGACGATCCCATGCGCGTGCAGGAAACCACTGCTTCTGCAACATCTTCCGGTGGCATCAATCTATCTGCCGGGAAAGTTGCGCCTTCCCAGGAAGCAGACCAGGTAGCGCCCGGCATGATGGAGGTAACTTTGATGCCATAGGGTTTCATTTCTTCTCGCAAGGCTTTGGTAAATCCGAGAAGGGCAAATTTGCTGATCGTGTAGGCACCACCATTTGCATAAGACATCAGGCTGGCAATAGAACACATATTAATAATATGGCCTTTTTTATTTTCTAACATCGTCGGCAGGATACTTCTGGTCAGATGGTATGGACCGTAAAGATTCAGGTCAATCGTTTTTTCGAGCACACCTTCAGGCTCTGAATGTACGGCCCCGGGTAAAAATATTCCGGCATTATTAACCAGCAGATCAATTTGTGACCATCGTTGCGTGATTCGATCACCATACTTTTTTGTTTCTAATTTCAGGCTGAAATCGACACAATCAATCAGGCAATCCTGATCAGGGAATTCTTTCCTGAAGTCGGTTTGCAAGTCATCCAGGTCTTTCTGATTTCGGCTGGTAGCAGCAACATTCCATCCTTCTCTGGCGAGTGCCATGAGCACCGCTTTTCCGATTCCTTTTGTTGCACCTGTAATGATTGCATTCATGATCAACTATTTATTGGCTAAAAATAGTGCTTTTAATCATTCAGCATTAATCAGTAGGTTTTATACGGTGATCAGGATAGTTATTGTGACTTAGGCATCAGAATATTCGCCTCATAATAAAGTATGCGTTACTTTTACCCCCGTTAAGCCATCAATAGATGAATATTAAGTTTATAGAGCATTTCGGGAAGTTTCTCATCTGGATGAAGCAGGTTTTCTCTAAACCGGAGAAAATGAGCATGTACTGGCGTGAGACGATGCGGCAAATGAATGATATCGGTATTGGATCACTGATTATCGTTGTGCTGATCTCCACCTTTATGGGAGCGGTCATGGCCGTACAAATCAGTTATCAGCTTGGCGGTCAGTTCATTCCCCGGTATTATGTAGGGTATCTGGTGCGCGATATTACCATTATCGAATTAGCACCGACGATCACTTGTTTGGTTTTGGCCGGCAAGGTGGGATCTAATATGGCAGCCGAGATAGGAGGAATGCGCCAGAAAGAGCATATAGATGCCATGGAAATTATGGGTGTCAATACATCTGCTTTCCTGGTGATGCCTAAAATACTGGCGGCTGTTCTCGTAGTACCGGTTTTAGTCTCCCTTGCAGCAATAGTGAGTATACTTGGTGCTTATCTGGCAGCTGTTCCCACAGGGCTATTCACCTCAGCTGAATATATCGAAGGTATTCGTGTTTTTCTGGAGCCTTGGAATGTCTTTATCATGTACGTTAAAGCAGTTGTTTTTGGATTTATCCTTGCTTCTATCTCATGTTATCAGGGCTATTTTGTCAAAGGGGGGAGCATCGAATTGGGTCGGGCCAGTACAGCCGCAGTGGTAATGAGTAACATCGCCATACTGATTGCGGATTATCTCATCGCAGTACTTCTTACATCATGATCAGGGCAGAAAATATTTTTAAATCATTTGGTACGCAAAATATCCTGGAAGATATTAGCCTTACTTTTAAAGCAGGTCAGACAAATCTAATCATTGGCCGGAGCGGTGCCGGTAAAACGGTACTGCTTAAAATATTAGTTGGGTTGTATCCGCCCACGAAGGGAAAAGTTTGGTACAATGATGTTGATTTTACGTCACTTGACAAGAAAAGTATTCGGGATATTCGGATGCAGGTTGGGATGCTCTTTCAAGGCACTGCATTATTTGATTCCATGACGGTAGAAGAAAATATTCGTTTCCCTATGGATATGTTTACTAATCAGACCGCTAAGGAAAAAATAGATCGGGTCAATTTTTGCCTTGAAAGGGTGGATTTGACCGGTGTATTAGATAAATATCCTTCACAATTGAGTGGAGGAATGCAGAAAAGAGTGGGTATTGCCAGGGCTATTGTGTTGAAGCCGAAGTATCTCTTTTGTGATGAACCTAATTCAGGGCTGGATCCAAAGACGAGTATGGTGATTGATCAGTTGATTCATGAAATTACGATTGAAAATAATATCACCACGATCATCAATACACATGATATGAACTCCGTCATGGAGATTGGAGACAATATTGCGCTGTTGCATAATGGGCAGTTAGCCTGGGAAGGGAGTAATGATCAGGTGCTTACGTCCAATAATAAGGTGTTGCAGGATTTTGTTTTTGCTTCCCCTTTCCTCCAAAAGGTCAGAGATCTGCACGCATAAAAAAAGAAGCCGCTGATGACAACGGCCTCTCTTGTTTTTCCCTGAAGTGCCCGGAGCGGGACTCGAACCCGCACGTACGTAGTACACATGTCCCTCAAACATGCCTGTCTACCAATTTCAGCACCCGGGCGGTACAGAATGGGCGGCAAAGATAAGTTAAAAGTTAAAAGTTGAAAGAGAAAATCGGAGCGCAGCGTAGATCCCGTCCGCGGGGCGTGAGTGAAAAACGAAGCTCAGTCAAAGCCCGGTACTATGCTTTTAGCAAAGGTATCTTCGAAGCTTTTGAACGCTGCATTTGGTAGCTGTATCTGCAGATAAGATTGGGTGGAAGCGTTGAAATATATGCCTCTAAGTTGCGATCGGAAGATTATCTGGTCAATGAATGGGTATGTAAGTTTTCTCGATTTTCACGTATTCTGTATTTCGATCGTTATCATGAGGAATTCCCTAAAAATCGGGCACTAAGGCATTTTTACCTTGAAAATAAATACATTATACATTAAATTAATATTAAATATATATAATCTTTTATTGTAGAGGATTAAGCCTTATGTATAGGAATTTGTAGGTTTTATTGGAAAAACAAGGCCATGATTTGAGGTTTTTAGTTGGGGATGACTTACCTTTATATCATACAGCATGAGTTAGTCAGGTATAAAAGTTTTTTCTATATGTTGTAAACTTTTGACGGCTGGCCATCGTTATATGAATATTAGAATAACCTCGATATGCAGTATCCACTGCCCATCATAAAGAAGTAGTTTTCTTATTTTGAGACCTTAGTCGAAAAAGCCCGGAGCAAATGTGCATACGGGCTTTTCGGCGTTTCTTTTAAGTGAAAAGTGAAAAGTGAAGAGTTAAGAGTGAAAAGTAGATAGCGCAAGATTATCTTGCTAATTCATTGGCTTTGGCTGTGCGAACAGTGGAAATAAGCTTGCCTTTGATCTCACCGCACCGTTGATGTAAAGTGTTGAATTCTGTTTCAATTAAGTAATCTGTCTCAAATAGGAGCTCTAGAAAATACTCGGTCTCATTGGCTTCCTTCAGAGCAATGCTCATTTTATTGATGAAATCTTTTTTGCTCTGTCCAAATTCAGCTTCTCGTATACTGGCTCCCGGAGCTGTCCCGGATCTTAAGATTTGCTTACTGAGTACAAATTCTTTTTTTTCTGATCGCAGCTGTTGAGAGAGCCTTACAATCTATACGGCAAATGCGAAAGCCTTGTCTTTCAATAGGCTAGATTTCATATTTAAACTAGTTTTTAGCTGAAAATGAAAATTAGGGCTTTTGAAAAGTATAATCAACCTCACTTTTCACTTTTCACTCTTCACTTTTCACTTATCTTGTGCTATGCCTGAATTTGTTCATTTACACAACCACACGCACTACTCTTTACTGGATGGAGCCTCTCACATTCCCCGACTTATGGACAAGGCCGTGGCGGATGGTCAGAAAGGAATCGCACTGACAGATCATGGTAATATGTTCGGTGCATTTGAGTTTGTCTCCGAAGCAAAAAAAAGAAATCTAAAAGCGCTGGTAGGTTGTGAATTTTATCTGGTAGAAGACCGGCACAAACAACAATTTCAGAAGTCCAAAGGCGAACGAGATAATCGTTATCACCAATTGTTATTGGCAAAAAATCAGGCGGGCTACGAGAATCTCTCAAAACTTTGTTCGCTGGGTTATATCGAAGGCATCTATAGTGGCTTTCCCAGAATTGATAAAGAATTATTACTGCAGTATCACGAAGGACTGATTGCCACCAGTTGTTGCATTGGCGCGGAGATCCCTCAAACGATTCTGAAAGGCGATGTTGCGGATGCTGAAAATAAACTCAAGTGGTGGCTGGATATTTTTGGAGAAGATTTTTATATCGAATTACAGCGTCACAAAGGACTTGAATCCATTGATGATACCGGTAAGAGTCAGGAAGATGTCAATCAGATTTTAATAGGCTTTGCCAAAAAGTACAATGTAAAAGTCATCGCCACCAATGATGCGCACTATATCGATGAAACCGATGCGAAAGCACATGATATAATTCTCTGTGTCAACACCGGAAAGAAGATGTCAGAGGAAGGAAGATTTAAATTTCCAAGTACTGATTTCTATTTCAAAACCCAGGAAGAAATGAATTTGATTTTTTCAGATATTCCTGAAGCGATAGACAATACCAATGAAATTTTTGATAAGATCACGGCGCCCAATTTAAACCGTGATGTATTACTGCCCAACTTTCCGGTACCGGAAGGCTTTAAAGATCAGAAGAATTTTCTAAGAGATCTTGTATTCAAAGGAGCAAAAGCGAGATATGGTACGATCACCCAAATCGTCCAGGAGCGGCTCGATTGGGAGTTAAGTGTGATTGACAAAATGGGTTTTGCAGGCTACTTCCTGATCGTTCAGGATTTCATTCATGCCGCACGAAATATGGATGTGAGTGTTGGTCCGGGTCGTGGATCCGGTGCAGGATCAGCAGTGGCGTATTGTTTGACGATCACCAATATCGATCCGTTGCGTTACAATCTACTCTTTGAGCGTTTCCTCAACCCGGAAAGGGTGTCTATGCCGGATTTTGATATTGACTTTGATGATGAAGGGCGACAACGCGTGATTGATTATGTCGTTAATAAATATGGACGAAATCAAGTAGCACAAATCGTAACTTTTGGTACGATGGCTGCCAAATCATCGATCAGGGATGTCGGACGAGTATTAGAATTGCCTTTACCGGATACGGATCGATTGGCTAAAATGATACCAATGGCTCCGGGCACTTCATTGGCAAAAATATTTAAAGCCGGAAATGATGCAGAAAAAGATGCCCAATCAAGAGACCTCGAAAATATCCGCAAGTTGCGGGAAATCGAAAAGCAATCGACAAACGAGGGACAAATTTTAAAGCTTGCGCAACAAGTTGAAGGAACCGTCAGAAACACCGGTATCCATGCGGCCGGAGTGATTATTGCTCCGGGAGATATCATGCAATATATTCCCGTTTGTACCTCTTCGGAGACAGACTTACTGGTGACACAGTTTGAGGGTGGTGTGGTCGAAGCCGCAGGAATGCTAAAGATGGACTTTCTGGGACTGAAGACTTTGTCCATCGTGAAGGATGCTGTTAAGATCATCGCTGAACGAAAAGGAGAAACAGAATTAATTGATCCGGATAATATACCGCTGGATGATCCGGCTACGTATTCGTTGTTTCAAAAAGGAGAGACCATTGGTATTTTCCAGTTTGAATCCGCAGGCATGCAAAAATACTTGCGTGAACTTGTTCCCACTGATATCGAAGATCTGATCGCGATGAATGCTTTGTATCGCCCGGGTCCGATGAACTACATACCTATTTTTGTCAATCGAAAACATGGCAGAGAGCCGGTGGTGTATCCCCACGAATGGTTGACTGATTTGTTGAAGCCAACCTATGGGATTATGGTGTATCAGGAACAAATTATGCAGGCCGCACAGATCATGGCAGGGTATAGTCTCGGCGCTGCGGATATGCTTCGACGTGCGATGGGTAAAAAGAAGGTGTCGGAGATGGAGCGGCACAACAAAATATTTGTAGATGGGGCAGTGGCGAAAGGCGTGCCGGAAGAACAAGCGAAAGAGATTTTTGAAATCATGTCCAAGTTTGCCAGCTATGGTTTCAATCGTTCGCATAGTGCAGCCTATACGGTCCTTTCAGTACAAACGGCCTGGCTAAAAGCAAATTATCCGGCGGAGTTTATGGCGGCTGTATTGACACATAATAAAAACGATATCACAAAACTTAATTTCTTCCTGCGCGAGTGTAAGCGAATGAATATTGCCGTGTTACCACCGGATGTCAATGAAAGTAATATCAACTTTACGGTCAATGCAAAAGGAGCGATTCGATTTGGGCTTTCGGCATTAAAAAATATGGGAACAGGTTCGGGGGATGATATCATCGCGGAGCGTAAAGCTAATGGACCGTTTACCAGTATATTCGATATGACCTCCAGAGTCAATCTTAAATCTGTGAATAAAAAAGCACTGGAAGCACTGGTCATGAGTGGCGGTATGGATTGTTTCGAAGGCGTATTCAGAGCACAGTATTTTGCACCCACCGATAGTTATGATACGATGATCGAGCACGCTATTAAATACGGTCAGGCTGTTCAATCACAATCGGCCCGGACACAACTTAGTTTGTTTGGCGATAGCACCGCTGATATGTTTCAGGAACCTGCATTTCCCAATGTTCCGGAATGGACGTTGATTGAAAAATTAACCAAAGAGAAAGAGATCACCGGCATATTTATGACGGGTCATCCGCTGGATGATTACAGACTTGAGATTGAGCATTTCACCAATTGTCCGCTTGACCTGGTGATGAATTATAAGGACAAACATCTCAAGGTAGCCGGTATTGTAACGTCGGCGGATCATCGTGTGTCAAAAAAAGGTACCGGTTGGGGAATATTTACTATTCAGGATTTCAGAGGTTCGCTGGAGATAAAACTTTTTAATGAAGATTATAAAAAGTACAGAGAATTATTTACAATTGGGGAGTCATTGTTTATTGAAGGGTTTTATCAATTAAGTTGGAAGGGGCAGGATCATGAATTTAGAATTACGTCTGCCAGAATGCTGGCTAGTATTGGGGAAGAAATGACCAAGTCGATCACAGTGAAAATTGCCATTGATCAATTGGATCAGTTTTTACTGGACAGTCTGGATAAAATATGTGAGGAACATAAGGGGCGACACAAGTTCAAACTCCAGGTCTATGATCGCGAGGATGATTTTATTCTTGGGATGATTTCCAAAACCAATAGGGTGAAAGCCACCAGCGAGATGATCGAGCATCTCAATGAACTTGGCATCAAGTACAAATTGAATTAAACTTGTTTTGGATTCGGTTTTTCTCTGCGTTTTATGAGGCGGTTAGAATCTTTTATGTAAGAATTGAGATCAGGTAAGTTTCCTGTTAAAGCGGGTGAGTAGAAAAAGCTACATGAAACCGTGGATGTATTACTCGATTTTCCCCACAGGTAGCATGAATTATTCAGGAGGGGTTTTGACACCACTGGCATATGGACCAGATGTTTTTTGGGAATTAGTAGTGTTTTGTCGTGCATCGTTCAAATGTTAAAATAATGTTATAGATCAAGTCGTTAACATCTATAATCCCAGTCGAAAGGTTATGATTGAGGAATGGTATACACACTAATCTTTTACCTGCTGTCAGGTTTATTTTCATATCAGGAATTGCCTGATAATGAATACGATATAGCGATGGATTCCATGACGGTGCGCGTGATGAACTATGATCAGTTCAAGCCGTTACTGAATCAAAACAATGATACCACCTATGTGGTTAATTTTTGGGCGACCTGGTGTGCACCTTGTGTGAAGGAAATCCCTTACTTTGTACAAATAGATTCTATATATTCGAACGCTCCTTTTAAGTTGGTCCTGGTGAGTCTGGATTTTAAGAGAGATTATGTCCAAAAACTCATGCCTTTTGTGAAGGAGAGGGGATTAGAAGACTACGTTTTAGTGCTTGAAGATAATCGCGCTAATTACTGGATAGACGATATAGATCCATCCTGGTCAGGGGCCATACCGGCGACGCTTGTGTTTAATGGCGCGCGCAGAAAATTTTTCGAAAGAACATTTCATCATGTGGATGAATTAAATGATATCATCAAACCATTTTTAAAAAATTAACTATGAAACACCTAATCGGTAAATTGATGCTCACTCTTTTTACTATCGCTCTGATCAGTGCCACACCACCGGTGGTAGATTCGTATAAAGTTGGCGATCAGGCCATTGATTTTTCCTTAAAAAATGTGGATGGAAAGATGGTCTCCTTATCAAGTATGAAAGGGGTGAAAGGGTACATTGTTGTATTTACATGCAATACTTGTCCTTATGCCGTTATGTATGAGGATCGCATCATCGAATTGCATAATAAATATGCACCGCAAGGCTATCCGGTCATTGCTATCAATCCAAATGATCCTGATGTAAAACCGGGAGATAGCTATGCAGACATGAAAGTCAGAGCAAAGGAAAAGAACTTTCCATTTAATTATTTAATGGATGAGAAACAGGAAGTTTTTCCTGCCTTTGGTGCGACCAGAACTCCGCATGTTTTTTTACTGGATGCCAATCGATATGTTCGCTACATTGGAGCTATTGATGATAATGCGCAGGATGCCTCAGCCGTTACGGTAAATTATGTGCAGGATGCTATTAAGGCTTTACAATCCGGTAATAATCCTGATCCATCAGAAACCAAGGCGATTGGTTGTACGATAAAGGTGAAGAGCTAAGAGGCATAGGGCATATAGCGAAGGGTTTAGAGCAAACACCTCTGGACAGAGCTATGGCGAACAAAGAATGGTTAAGGTGGCTATCAAGGGTATGAATTGAGGAAGATTAGTCTCGCGTCTCAGGTCTTAATATCTCAGGTCCACAAGTCCCAAGTCCATTTGGTTTCTTTTAAGGAATCTTTAGATACACGGATGCAGAAGCAAACTCCTTGCCTCGGCTATGAGGTGGGGATTTTCCCGCCCGGGTAAAAAATCGTTTATCGTGTATCGCATGTCGAAAAGTCTCAGGCCTCTTTTGAGTTTATGTGGGTTAAGAAGGTTATAGGGGTTATTTGGGGGATTGATGTGAACCAGATTAAATAGCGTGTTGCGTATCGCGTATCACGTGTTGCGTGTCGCGCATCGCATGTCGAAAAGTCTTAGGTCTATTGAGGCAGAAGGGCGGAAAAGCAGAAGGGTTCACGAGTTATTTTTTTACGAACTAAAAAATCGCGTGTCGCGCATCGCGCATCGAAAAGTCTTAGGTCCAAGGTCTACAAGTCTCAGGTCCTTTTTGATTTAACTGACGTCCATGATTCCGCATCACTCATCACCCATTATTCATCACTCCTCCCCGGGCGGATCATCCTGCAGCCCCGGATGCTTTACACTTTTATAGCGCCCGTTTAATTTCAAATGATGGGTCAGAATCCATTCGATCTGCCCGTTAGCACTTCGAAACTCATCAGCGGCCCATTTTTCGAGCGCTTCGTATACATCTTCATCGATTCGGAGAACAAACTTTTTTTTCATGATGCTAAGATGTTGTCAATGAAAAAAGCATCTTTCGGTTCGAACCCTGCTAGCATATCTTTTTCAAGAAGGGTAGCGCCCAAAGGATGCCTTAATAATATATTGATCGAATTCAATGTCATACACTTACATTGGCGTTACCACTTGCCGGGTTTAATGATAGAGTGTTCCGGCATTGATTACTGGTGCAACTTCTTTATCACTGCAAAGCACAATCATTAAATTGCTGATCATCGAAGCTTTGCGTTCCGGATCCAGTTCAATGATGCCTTGTGTGGAAAGATCCTTGATAGCCATGTCCACCATGCTTACAGCGCCTTCTACAATCTTAAATCTGGCTGCCACGATCGCTTCTGCCTGCTGACGCTTAAGCATGGCACTGGCGATTTCTTCAGCATACGCGAGATACCCAATGCGCGCTTCCATAATTTGGATACCGGCGATAGCGAGTCTTTCAGCCAGTGCAGATTCCAGTGAATGGTTAATTTCCTGTAAGCCTGAACGAAGGGTGATCTCTGTTTGGTGGTCGTCGAAATTGTCGTAGGAATACTGGCCCACCAGACTTCTGACAGCGGCGTCACTTTGCAGTTTGACAAAACTTGCATAATCATCTACCTCAAAAGCAGCTTTGTAGGCATTTTCTACACGCCATACGGTGATCACACTGATGAGGATTGGATTGCCTCGTTTGTCATTGACTTTGATACGGTCACTTTCAAAATTTCTGGCGCGCAGGGATATTTTCTTTTTGGCAAAAAATGGATTGGCCCAAAAGAATCCATTGTCCTTAACGGTGCCTATATATTTTCCAAAAAGGGTGATGACTCTGGAGCTGTTCGGATCGATGTAGAAAAAGCCTATACCGATCAGAATGGCGGACAGAAAGGAAAGAAGGATAATGGCCGGATGCCATTGATTGGGAATGGACACAATGCCAAGTAAAAGCAGTGCGCCAAAAACGAGCAGGAAGAGATATCCTGACTTCGGGTGATATGATTTTTCCATGTTTTTAGTATTTGATATTAAAATGATATCACAAATATATCATGCTTGATTCTATTTTTTCATTACCCGGCTGAAAAAGTCGATGAAAATCACGAAATTGATGACGAAACCACTTTTTTGGATTTGTATATCTTTGATTTTATGCGATTTATAGCCATAAGTTTTTTCGTTTCTCTATTTTTCATGATAGCCTGCCGGGAAGAGGAGAAGGGTATGAAACCTCTGGATTTAACGCCATATGGCCTTCCAATGAGCATTTTAGCGCCGGATAGTACCGAAGTCAGCATAAAAGAATACCCGTTTATGCGCAATATTAACATCCGGAAGGATGAGCATTTTCATATCGAATTGTTCGAGCTGGAATCTAACCACAATGATCCGGTCAGTGAAAAGCAAAGACAAATGACTGCCATGAAGAAAAGCCCAAAATTCCTTGAAATCCTTAAAGAGTATGACAATGGCTTTGTGTACAGCAAAAAACTGGATAGCACATCGATCGACTATGACTTCAGACTTGTAGAATATTTAGGAGACAAACAGTTGATTTTTCAATCAGGCGTGATGACCTCTTTTTCACTTGAGGACATCGAGCAGATGGTAAAAGCAATTAAAGCCCCGGCGGAGCACTAAGATTTACTTGCTCTGATTAGGGCCCGCAATTCCTTCTTTTGTTGGTGCCGGTTTCTTTTTTCCTGACCGCCTGAATCACCTCCTTCCACTAACGCCCGATAGGCGAAAATCAACATTTTTATTTGTCTCGGCAGGTGTCCATGCTGTGCTTCTATATTGATATAAGGTATCCCCAGCTGTCCGCAATACACAGACAAGCTACCGTCATCGGTCAGGGTCGTTGTCGATTGGAGTACCACGCTGTATTTGCCGGTGGCGAGTTTTTCATATTGATCTTTATCTGTCACAAAAAAGAAGTCATCCTTATCCCAAATAGCTCCTCTTGAAATAGCCTGCGCTTCATCAGCATATTCCTCCCCGGGCTTATAGCTTTTGAAACCATAGTTGTATGCCGTGTTGTTGTGCAATGCGATGACCAGACTCCTGCTTTCAATCTTTAGGGCTGTCAGTAAGCTATCTCGCCAGGTGACGATGGTCTGAAAAATCAGGCTATCCTTCAATTTATTTTTTTTCAGCTGCAACCAAACTCCTTTATCGGTAAAAATTCGATTGGGATCGATATGAATAGAATCTTCGCCCAATAGAAATGAAATATTCCGTTTGCCGGTATGCATCAATTCGTAGTAACTCCCGTCATATTTTTCTCCAAATACTCTGCCTGCCAAAGCAGATGTGTTTTCATTGTCATGCATATTAAATAGCAGTACATCAGACGTATCCCCTCCAAAGTTTAATACTTCCACAGGGATGCCTATAAAGGGCAGTGGAAAACTATGTTGTCCTTGCAATGAAAAAGTGAAAAAAATTAAAAAGAAGAAAACAGTTTCGCGCATAATGCAAAGATACACATAGGCCAAGGGTATCTTTGCCTTTTATGAAGAAATTCAAATGGGTGCTATTTGACGCAGACCACACACTTTTCGATTTTGACAAGGCCAGTGAAGAGGCCTTATCTGACGTGTTGAGGCAAAATGGGGATGTCTGGAATGAAGGTATGTATGCGGATTACAAACGCATCAATACACAATGCTGGCATGAACATGAACAGGGATTGATCGACAGAGACACATTGGTGTATGAGCGCTTTAGCAGATATTTTAAGTTTCGAAACTTGGATTTAGATCCGGTAGAAACTCAGGAAAAGTATTTGCACCTGCTGGGCTCAAAACCATACCTGATGCCGGGCGCTGATGAGGTAATGACTTATTTGAAAGGAAATGTTGGTTTGGGCTACATCACTAATGGACTCGCGCAGGTGCAGAGACCACGCATGGAGATGATCGGCTGGGATAAGAGATTTGATGTCATTGTGATCGCCGGTGAGATAGGACATTCAAAGCCCCACCAGGCCTACTTTCAACATGTCCATGAAATGATTGGTTCACCTGATCCTGGCGAAGTGCTGGTCATTGGCGATAGCCTTACAGCAGATATAAGCGGGGCGACATCGTTTGGCTACAAGGCATGCTGGTACAACCCCCAAAATCTATCTTGTAATGTTGATCCCGGTCCGGATTACACGATAGTTCATTTATCAGAGATAAAGAGTGTTTTGACTCCTTTTTAGTGCTTTGATGATTCCGGACGAGATAGGTATTCCGTTCCCAGACAAAGCAATATCATACATAAAATAAGGAATAATAACATGGCTATAGGTTTAATACATATGGTGATAAACTATAATGTATCAAATACCATACCACAATGGCTGATTTTGTGAATGGGGAGATTGAGTGATTGGGTTATTTGGTGATGGGTGATGAGTGATTTGGTGATGAAGGTTATATAATTTCTGAGATTTGTCTTAGGGACTATGGCTGAAAAAGCGAAGAGCATTCGGAGCCGTTATCCGTCCTGATATTATCGATATCGTGATTGGCGAACAAAAAAGGGTACCGAATTACTTTACTTTTTAGACTATTTACGGTTAGAAAAAAGCATAGGCTTTTTAATTTTTATCGGCCCATTACACCATCACTTATTCTCCCCATCGCCCATCGCTCATCGCCCATCACCCCTTCTTCGGTGTAAAGTAAATCGTATAACCGGGGACCTTGCCCTTCTTGATGACGTCCATAAAGCCATACTCCACAATTACTTTGTTGTCTTTGGTCAGAATAGCTTCATCATTTGTGCAGGAAGTGACATCCCCCGGGACATGAATAATTGATTTTATTTTGCTGTTGCCAAACATCATTTCGAGCATAGCCAAATTCTCACTTTGCTCCGAACTATCACCGGCCATGCCCATATTGTTAGCAAAGCCACTGTAATCAATACTGTCAAATCGAATCCATCCGGCTTTCATATCCGCATCAAAAACAAGGTAGGATTCAGGATTTAAACCTCCTCCCGGCCCGGCACCCGATAACATTCCTGAAGAAGATTCGCCGTTCATCGCACTGACCTCATTAATAATCTCGCGTAGTTGCACCTGGTCATCAAAATTCATTACGATCCCCATGGTTAGCGAAGAACTGCTGGCAGGTGATTGTATGCGCAAGTTGACTTTCTCTAATAAGTCAGGACGGGTTTGTTTTGCTTTAACGCTGTCCGGCATGATGGAACTAATGGCGATCAGGGTATCAAAATTCTGATGATAGTCAGGATTGGTGACTCTATCCATAATGACCTGCATAGGATCCTTTGGAGGTTCCGGCTCCATTTCTTCAACAATGGTGGTCGAGTCAATTTCCTTTAATTCAATTTCCGTATCCATCGAAATGGTCACATCTTCATTCATCATATCACCCATATCGCCCATCCCCTTCATCATAGTCATCATCTCTCCGAGTTCCATGCTGGTTTCAAGCGTGCCGGAGCCATCCGGATTGATGACAAGGTTTTGCTCCAGATCACCACAACTGATTAAGCTGAACATGGCCAACGCGAATAGGAGTCCGGCATATTTGTTGAATATTTGAATTTTCATAATTATTGGTTTTAAGGTGATAGGTGGAGGGGGCAAAATGTCCTCCTTCCGTGTGGATAGTTTTTCACGCAAGTAAATATAAAGATATTGCCCGATCTAAATAGGCACTACAGGGAGGGAAATTAAAACCTTTTCGAAAATGTGTGGTTCATATTGTATTATTACATTTCAATTTTTCACTTTACAAATACAATACATTATGGCATTTCAACTTCCTCCCCTTAAGTATAGCTTTAACGCACTGGAGCCCCATATCGATGCAAAAACCATGGAAATTCATCACGATAAGCACCATGCAGGATACACTACCAACCTGAATGCAGCAATTGCAGGATCAGCGCTTGAGGGCAAATCAATTGAAGAGATTCTTGGGCAGGTTTCCAAACAAAGTCCGGCCGTGAGGAATAACGGAGGAGGATATTACAATCATAGTTTGTTCTGGGAAATCATGTCCCCGGATGGTGGTGGGGAGCCAACAGGCGATCTGGCTGCAGCTATCAATGCCCGCTTCGGTAGTTTCAATGAATTTAAAGCCGCTTTCGGAACAGCCGCCACGACACAATTTGGATCGGGTTGGGCCTGGCTGATGGTTGATGCAGCAGGAGAGCTTGCAGTTACCAATACTGCCAATCAGGATAATCCTTTGATGGATATCAGCCCTTTGAAAGGAACGCCGATCCTTGGATTGGATGTTTGGGAACATGCGTATTATCTGAATTATCAAAATCGTCGTCCTGACTATGTCACCGCTTTCTGGAATGTGGTGAATTGGAATGAAGTGGCGGATCGTTATAAGAAAGCAAAAGGATAAGCAGCAATGCTTGTGAAATGATCAAAGGCTTGTGGGATATTCCTGCAAGCCTTTTTTTTGTCTTTGTGTTGAGAGGGTTTTGGCACGCAGTACCTTTGGCACTTGTTGTTTAGTGGGATTAGTTTTCTGATAGTTCTTTTAGGCTCACCTTGCATCGGCCAAGGCCTGTGGATTTTTTTTTATAGTTGATCGGGTATAAAAAAATGGATACTCGCAAAGCCGCAAAGTTGAATTCTTCTTTTATAAATCAAAGTAGTTTTACGGCCTAGATAAAGTCAGAAAGCACGGAAGCGTATATAAAATTTAGTTTCGTAATTCTTAATTTTTGCATTGCCCTTAGCCCCCAACCCCTAA
>JAHEAR010000051.1 GCA_024642665.1 Bacteroidota bacterium | reverse complement strand
AATGGCGTTTTTGAAAATGTGAGTTGGGATGAAGCCTACGATTACATTGCTGAAAAGCTCACCGATTATAAAGAGAATTTTGGTGCGGATAGTATTGGCGGAATTTCTTCTTCCCGTTGTACGAACGAAGAGAATTACATCATGCAGAAATTTATTCGAGCGGTGATTGGCACGAATAATATTGATGGATGTGCCAGAGTATGCCACTCACCAACAGCTCTTGGGATGCAGCGGACCTTCGGAACCGGTGCTGCTACGAATTCAATCGATGATCTGAAAGACACAAACTGCATTATGGTTATCGGCGCCAACCCAACGGATGGTCATCCGGTCACCGGAGCCAAGTTGAAGCAGTTTGCGATGAAGACAAATAATGTTTCCATTGTCATTGATCCAAGAACAACGGAGTTAGCTAAATATGCAACGCATCATATACCGCTGAGACCCGGAACCAATGTGGCGGTGCTCAACATGATGATGTATTTTATCATTGAAGCCGGTTTGGTAGATCAGGCATTTATTAAGGACAGGACTGAGGGATATGAAGATTTTGTCAACCATATCAAAAATCTTGATCTGGATGAGATGGAGAAAATTTGCGGAGTTGATCGAGCGATAATTCGGGAGGCGGCTATTGCGTATGCTACGGCGCCAAACGCAATGAGTTTTCATGGATTAGGGGTGACTGAGCATTCTCAGGGAACATTCACGGTAATGCAGATTGCTGATCTGGCGCTATTGACAGGAAACATTGGTAGAAGAGGTGTTGGGGTGAATCCATTACGTGGACAAAACAATGTGCAGGGTAGTGCTGATATGGGTGTACAACCACACCAGGGTGCCGGTTATTTTGATGTCACCAAGCCCGAAAATCATAAAAAATATGAAGAGTTTTATGGCGCGAAGTTGCCGATGTATGTAGGACTGAAGATCCCTGAAATGTTTGATGCGGCAATTCAGGGGAAACTAAAAGCACTTTGGATCATCGGTGAAGATGTCGTACAAACAGATCCAAATACACAAAAAGTAATCAGAGCACTTGAAGCCACTGACCTGGTAGTCGTTCAGGAGCTCTTTATGACGGAGACGGCTAAATATGCAGATGTAATTTTGCCGGGATCTTCTTTCCTCGAAAAGAGTGGAACATTTACGAATGGTGAGCGAAGAGTACAGCGCGTCAATCAAGTGGTAGAGCCGATACCGGGATCCAAGCCTGATGGTCAGATCATCGTAGATATCATGAACAGAATGGGATATGCACAAGCAGACTACACACCGGATGGCATGCTGGAAGAAATTTCTCAGATCGTACCATTCTTTGCAGGTATTAAATGGGCTGAATTAGGAAAGAATGGTAAGCAATGGCCTGTTGCACCTGATGGAACGGATACTAAGATTCTGCATACAGAAACATTTAAAAGAGGGCTTGGTGCTTTCGAGTTCAATCCTTTCCGCGAGACGGAGGAGATTGTTAAGCATGGAAAAGATTATCCTTACATCCTCACCACCAATAGAGAACTGGAGCATTACAATTGTGGCGCTATGACCCGCAGAACGGGCAACGTTGAAATTTTAACGGAAGACTCTTTAATGGTCAATCCGATTGACGCAAAAAACAATGGCATCTCGGATGGTGATATGGTTTGTATTGAATCGCCACGCGGAAAGGTAGACATTAAGGCACGACTGACTGAAGATGTCAGACCCGGTGTCCTGAGTACAACTTTCCATTTTCCGGAGATCATGGTCAATAATCTTACGTCCGATACACATGATTCAGAAGCGATGTGTCCTGAGTATAAAGTAGTTTCTGTGCGTATCAGAAAAAGCAAAGGAAAATACAAGGCGGAGGCAGAAGCTAAAAACGGTGTACCGGTTTGATAGAAAGGTTAAAGGCCAAGGGTGAAGGGTAGTAAAGTGTGGTATATCTGCATGGCGTTTGATTTGCTGGATGCCAAATTTTCAGTTACGCTGAATGTAATAAAGTGTAATGGCTATTTAAATAAATTGCCGTTGCACGGAGTTTGCTCCGGCAACTCTGTTGTGTTGAAACATTTAATTAAACATATCACCCATCACTCATCTATAAATATCTGCCTGTCACCGTTAACCGTTAACCGTTGACCGTTTACCCTTTCCCTATGAAAAATACTGCTAACTCCGTAACCACTCACCGCACAGCGATTGCACAGGCAACCGTTAAGGTCAGTAAGCAGGAGACCATTGATTCGATAAACCACAAGAAGGTTGGGAAAGGAGATGTATTTGAAGTCAGCAGGGTAGCCGGGATGTTTGCCGTAAAGCGAACAAGTGAAGTGCTACCTGATGCGCATAATATTCCAATTGACTTTTGTGAGGTGCGCCATGCTGTAGATGGATTGGATATAGTGATTGAAGTGGAGGTGCAGGCACTCAGTCGTGTAGGAATATCTTCCGAGGCGATGTATGGTGCTTCAGTGGCTGCCCTAACGGTTTATGATCTGCTCAAGCCGGTGGATAAAGAAGTGGAGATCAGAAATATTAAGCTGATTAAAAATAAAGGTGGGGCTGAGCAATACCGGGATAGATTAGATCGCGAAATTAAAACGGCAGTGGTCGTATGCTCGGACAGTATTTCTTCGGGAACAAAAAAAGATCTCGCCGGAAAGGCAATCATTGATGGGCTCAAGGGGCATCAAGTGGAGGTAAATGATTACACGATCATTCGCGATGAGGTGGAAAGTATTCAGGAAAAAGTATTAGCCCTGTATGCGGATAGATATGATATGGTTATTCTTTGTGGGGGAACCGGTCTTTCACCGCGTGATGTTACTCCGGAGGCGGTGCGACCTCTACTGGATAGAGAAATCCCCGGAATTGCGGAGGCTGCCCGAAATTTCGGTCAACAGCATATGCCTTATGCGATGCTCTCTCGAAGTGTGGCCGGCCTGAAAGGGAATACGTTAATTCTGACTCTTCCGGGATCTACCCGTGGAGCGGAAGAAACAATGGATGCTCTTTTTCCTTTTGTGCTGCACATCTTCAAGGTGGCGCTCGGAATGAGACATGCGGAGTAATTAAGTTTTCCCCTTTCCAAACCCAAAAGTGGCTTGCCCAAGAAAGGTAGAAGGCATTTCCTCCTCTCCTTTATACCCAAGTTCAATGTGCTCACCACTGTTCGGAAAGTGAACAGTGCCGAAGAGATAATCCCATAGACTTAAAGAGATGCCATAGTTGATGCCATAACCAAATTTGGCAGGGAATTCCTTAGCATGATGCCACGTATGCATCTGTGGATTATTGAAAATGTATTTGAGGAAGCCCAGATTTACTTTAATATTGGAATGGTTGAAGTGTCCGATACTCAAGGCAATAATGTGCACGATAAAAAATTCCTGAATCCCAAAACCAATCATCCCCAGCGGAATGTATTCAATGGTTCGGTAAACGATATTTTCCATCCAGTGATAGCGTAAGTGGGTCGCAAAACCTAATTGCTTCGCGGAGTGATGAACTTTGTGAAACTGCCAAAGGAATGGAACGCGGTGTAATAGTCGATGGATATTCCATTGAATAAAATCTCTAATAATAAACATGGCGAGTAACTGCCCCCACACCGGCCACGAACCAATCTGAATAGCAACAAGATTAGTTATGCCAAAGGTGGAGGAAAGGAAGTTGTTAAATGCTTCAACAAACACATTAGACACCGCATTGTACCCAATTAAGGAGAACAGGAAGAAATTGAAAAACATATAGAAGATATCCAGCCAGAAATCCGACTTCAATGCCCCTTGCTCTTTACGCCAAGGCTTGACATATTCCAGCAGGAAGAAAAACAGCGATACGGCGATCAGCCAATAGAAATAATTGGTCAGCGAAGGGTGCGTGATTTCATGCCACAGGTAATTTGCATAGCCTGTATACCCATTGACAAATGTGTTCCAATACCCTTGAATGTTCATATTTTCGAAATTTTCTCTGTTGACAAAGGTAATTTGATTGGAGGGAAAACTTTTGTCTCAAAAGCTACACATCTGCCTTACAATGAGAGTTTTAGCCTTCCTTTTACTATGCCATATCACAAATATATAGCAAAGTAAGTTTTACAAAAAGTAAAATAAACATGACTTAATGTAAAACATGCTATATATTTGTATCGTTAATCATTCATCATCATTTAATCAACAAATCAATTTGTTATGACCAACAAACTCCTTTTACCCAACAGGTTTAAAACAATCGGTTGGATCATTCTTATTCCCATTACAATTCTTGGGATCATTGCCATGACGGATGGTTTTGAAGTCAATTGGCTCGAACTGAAAGTTTTTGCTTTTTTTAATGATGAGAATTTTCTGGGAAGCTCGGAGCAAACCGGAAACTTCAGATTCATCACGACCAATGTCACGCTTACGCTTATCGGCGTTCTTTTTATCATTGGGGCGATGATGGTTAGTTTTTCAAAAGAAAAAAGGGAAGACGAATTTATTGCCAACCTGCGCTTATCCTCTTTGCTTTGGTCCGTTTGGGTCAGTTATGTACTCTTGTTTCTTGCTTTCTTATTTGTTTACGGTATGTCCTTTTTCAATGTGATGGTTTACAATATGTTCACAGTACTCATCATATTTATCATCCGCTTCAATTACCTTTTATGGCGAAGCTCAAAAACTATGGCTGATGACAAATAGAATAAAAGTAGAACGCGCTATTCATAGTTTGACACAGGAAGAGCTTGCTAAACGTATTTCAGTAAGTCGACAAACCATCAATGCGATGGAAGCCAATAAGTATGTACCATCAACGGTGTTGGCTTTAAAAATTGCCAGAGAATTTTCAAAACCAGTAGAGGAAATTTTTATACTGGAGGAAGGTGATTAGCATTTACGCGTAAAAGAATCCAGTGCAAATCTCAGCCATAAGATTTTGATCAATGGCTTCAAGTGGATGCTTGAAGCCATTGATGGTTTGAAGTCGTCCGCTTTTTAATTGCTGCGCAGTAGCTTCAGATTCTTCGAGGGAAACCATGTGATCAGATGTGCCTATACAAACCAGGACCTCATTTTCAATTTCACCAAAATGGTTTGCCATCATGGCTGCACCATTTCCCAATTGCGTCATCATCTCTCCTGTGCGAAGCATTATGTCCTTCCAATCTTCTGGATGGTGACGTTCTGTCAGAGAGATTGCAAAGGCAGGAATCTTTTTTTCAATGACCTCCGGATTCATCATCCGTACTTCTTTTTCTGCGGACTCAGGTGTCCAGTAAAACTTTGTACCTAGTGTTACTATTTTGTTTACATGTTCCGGGTGATCATGAGCCAATTGGAGAGCCACATAACCACCCATGCTATAGCCAAAGAAATGGGCAGATTGGATACGATGCACCTCCATAAAATCAAGGGTATTCCTGACAAAACGATCAATACGAAAAGGACCTTTAATCGGTAAGCCACCATGCCCCTCGAAGTTGAAAGCAAAAACCTCGAAAGTGTCTGACAGTATACGCTTTAGATTGGAAAATTGAGCCTGACTGCCAAGCGCCCCATGTAGCAATATTAAATTTTCCTTCAATGCTTAAGCAATTCAATAGGGTGAAACACGGCGATATTATTTGGTCAATTAAGCCTTAGGCGCTACAGGAGGAATAATATTTTTGGCATCCGCAATATGCAATACACGTTGTGGAAATGGAATGGTAATGTTATGCTCACGAAGCGCTTTAAAAATGGCGACACGAATCTCGCTTTTTATATTTTCAACGCGAAACACTTCAGAGCACCAGAACATCACGGTAATGGTTATACCGGAATCTGCAAATTCGGTGAGGCGAATAGAAGGTTCGGGATGTCTGCCTACGGCCGGATGTTGCAGAGCCACCTCCTTCAATAGCTTCATAGCCTCCGGAATATCTTCGTCATAAGCGAGACCAACAGAAACTTCAAATCGAGATATTGTCGGATTATAAGTCCAGTTGACTACGTTGCTTTGCGTGATCACAGAATTGGGTAGAATAATATATTTATCCTCTCTTGTTACTACAGTGGTTGTCCTGAGCTTGATTTCTTTAACCCGGCTGACAATGCCATCCACTTCGATGACATCTTGTACTTTGATCGTTCCGTCAAATAAAATGATGATCCCGGAAATAAAATCATTGAATAAGTGTTGGAGACCAAAACCGATACCCACCAACAGCGCAGCGGACCCGACAAAGAAACCCGAAAGGTTAAACCCAAGGGCCAGTATGCCTAAAATAACGGCAATAATAAAGATGGCATAACGAGCCAGTTGATTCAGGGAGTATTTAGCGCCTTCATCATTCTTTTTATTGTTTTTTATCCAACGGGACAGCAGGCGAAGGGCGATATAAGCCAGGATCATGATTATAAAAATCCCCAGCAAATTGTGCACTTTTATGGAAACCTTTCCAAACTGTAAAAGCTGATAATCAAGTATTTCGCTCATCTAAAGACGTATCTTTCTAAAATTAGAAATTGAATGTAGGAATTTTAAAGGATTTATTCAGGGCAATAGGGGAGTTTCACAGGGGTTTAACTTCTTATTCAGTTTATGCTAAGGTGAATCAATGCTTATTCAATGGTGCAACGGAGATAGTATTCTTTTTTGAAATGAATATATAAATCCTTCTTTGATTGGTACCCTCCTAATGAGTGAAAACGAATTGATTTTAATATATGTGCCTTACAGGAAGGAAGGTATTTGTACCAACCCCATCCCAAATATAAGTGCATCGTTCAATGCTATTCCACCGCGAACTTCGGGATTCTCTTCCTGCCTTTATAAATTAAGCTAAAATTGTTCATCTATTATCAGCGCCTTCGTAAGGTAGGTCAGCATCGTAATTTCATCTATTTGATCTGCGGAAGTGAAATCTCGACAGTAGACTTGCTGTCGATCCCCTTTTTCGAGATAACCGATAGCATCCTCAATCATATACCCTTTGGAGAATCCCATTCGGACAAATGGGTAGGTTTTACTTCCCCATGGAACCGAAGGCGGCCAGATAAAACAGATAGTTGAATTTCGTTTAAAGAAAGGAACATTATAAGAAAGTTTTTCGCAGATATCAGGGATCGCCTGATAAATTAGTCCCCTGATTCTTTCAACTATTTCAAGTTCCTCTTTCGGGAGATATTCCAGAAATTCTTCCACACTGTGGAAGGAAATGTGTTGCATTTTTTTACTCCTTTTCAGCCCGGAATTATGCATTGCATTAGAATTATAGTTTTGTTAAGAGCTTTAGCAGAAGCTTCTGATAGGCATACATATCCCTCGATTTGGCATTCACCATTTTCGCCATGACCGATAATCTTTTCTGATCTGAAATGTTTAGTGCTTTGGCCCAAAGAGCTGTTTCATTCAGGGCATAGGAAGTTGGTTCACTGACCCGTTTAATGCCTGTTTTTAACTTGAACTCAGCAATAGATTCTCTCTCTGCACGAGCCCGATCTCCGTTAAAAGATCGCTGAATCATGCGTGTGATTTTGGAAGTGACAGATGGAACGGATGGTGGTACTTTGTTGCCAAGTTTGAGGCATATGTTACTTTCGGTAAATTCAACAAGCGTCTTCACACCTGTTCGATACCCTGTATTCTTTTTAATTTTTTCTCTCTCCCTTTCGGCTTTTTTATATAATATTTTATCTACCGGTCTGAAACCATATTTGTAATAAAACCAGAAAGCGCCTGAAGTTATTCCTTCAGGGTTGTCAAGACCATACTGATACGGTTCCACTTCAAAATAGTTGACATCAAATACATTTTTATAGACGCGGAGTAATTGGGTCATAATGTAGCCGGACTCGCCTTTTCGGAATGGCTCAAATATGTTAATACCGAAAATTGCCCTTTCGCCAAAAATCCAGGATCCCCCATAGGAGACAGGCAGACCATTTTTAAAAACAGTGTAGCCGACATAGGATTCAAAGGGAAGCTGCCGTGAGGCTTCCATGCCATAAAGTGCTATGGCAATGCCTCTATCCAGCGCATAAATCCTAAACGAACCGGGTTGCAAATGAGTCGTTGGATCCGTTTCGCGGACGGTCAAAAGCATTGAATTTTTTACAACCTGAATAGCCTGAGTTCTTTCAGAATCAGTTAATTTTTTTGGTTTCGAAAGAGGAGTTTGTATCAGTTGTTGATGATCAAATCGACTCAGTAATTCATTATGATAATAAATCTGTCCCCCGGCAAGTCTGTTTGATGCTTTTGAGAAGCCGGGTCCTTTAGGATTGACTTTAAGATAGATACCAAGCTGATCAAAAAGGGTGTCTTTAACCTGTGGCTGTTGGTCAAGGCGTGAAAATTCTTTGAGGATAAATGCCAGTCGGTTTTTTTTGGAAACCAGAAGGGTGTCCATTATTTCATGACTTTCCAGCCCGCTCTCAGCGATATGTTTTTCAGTCGTTGGCAAGGTCATAAACAGCAACTCAGAAAGATTTATTTTCGTCTCAGCGAAGGAATCAATTTCTGTTTTTAAATCGGCATGACTCAGTAACCACCTACTCGTATCATGAGAGAAATGTGTAAGGATTGTGCCATAAGGTAAGCCCGTATTTTGCAACAGCTTTGAAAGGTTATTTTGTTCTCGTCGAAGAAAACTTTTGATCCGGCGTATTTCTTTTTCTACAAGCGCATGCTCAACGGGGCTTGAAGGGTAGGCCAGTAAATAAAGTAAAGCTTCAAAGTAAGTTATCAGGAAACTTGATTTAGGCAATGGCATGCCGGCTATTTCAAGAAGGCAGACATACTTTAAAGCATTGGAATCTCCATCTTTCTGATGGGCATGCGCCGCAAGGGCATTGAGCTGTTTTGAAAAGGATTTCTTCATGATCAGCACGGTTGGTCCGACTATCGAAAGATATCATATTCTGATGAGCCCGTTACGATAAAAGAGTAACTTTGCAACATAAACAAAAAGATATGTCAGATTTTGTAGAAACGAAAGATAGTAATGGAAACATACTCTCCTCCGGAGATTCCGTGTTGCTGACAAAGGACCTCAAGGTAAAAGGATTCAATAAAGGACTCAAAAGGGGTGCGGTAGTCAAGAATATTCGCCTGACAGATGATCCTGAGGCCATTGAAGGCAAAGTAGAAGGTAGTATGCTGGTGATTAAAACCATGTACTTAAAGAAGAAATAAGCTCAACCTCCATACCTCGACCAAGGGAAGGACTTAAAAGACATCCAGTATTTTATATTTCGTTTCATTGAATTGAAACAAATCCCCTGATTTTAGCCCGCGCATTTGGGCATACAATGGTGCCTTCTCGGACATGCCAAATATTTTTTTACCATTTACGTCAACTTCTTCACTAGAAACAGCAATAAAAAAATCCCGTTGATCTGTATACACGACTGCACCTCTTTCGACGTGATCAGAATGATGATGAGGGTCCAGCGATTTAAGGATATCCATTTCATATTTTACGAAAGCTAATTCTTGCTCCATGACATGCAATACATCCTCTGCAGAATTCGATCCTTCTGTAGACTGACTGGGCGATTCCGGATGACTGGTTACCTCGACTTTGGCATCTTCAATGCGTGTATTAAAGTGATCAATCAGTTCCTGCTGCTTTGCAAGGCATACCTTAAGTATTGCCTCCTTTGTGGTTTCTCTGCTCATTTTGTTTTTATTGTTCAGTATTGTAAAAATTGACTTCCCCAGAAATGATTTCAAATCATTTTACCTGACGGTGTGTGATATCTTTAAAACGAATTATTTCCTTTGATTGTTTCCATGATCAGAGCAAAATTAACTTTTTTCGCCTTCTAACATTGCTGCGATTTGATTCAGGATAGGCTCCCATCCTATACCTTTATTGTAAACCTCCTCATATCGTTCCTGGCCCCGGGCAGCATTTTCAAAACCATCCTGTCTGATCGTAAGCATTGTCAGACCTTCTGCTTCTGTCAATTGATAAGTTACTCTAAGATGATTTTCAGGAATATCTTCCATGTCACTATTAGGGTCAAAGACCGTATATTGAAGCAGGTGTGGTATTTGAAAGGCCAATACTTTTCCCGTTACAAAGATCCTTGTATTCCCATCAATTTCAGCCTCCCAGGATAGGGGGCTGCCAGGTTTCCAATCCGATTTAGCTGCACAACCAAACATATAGATCCTTGTTTTCCTGGGATTTGTGAGTGCATCCCATACCTCTTCCACAGATGCATGAATAGCTTTCGAATTGACAACTTCCAGAAGATGACGCATGGATGAATGTTATTTTGATTTTTTCAAATTAAATAGTTTTTGACCAAAGGCTACCTCAACACAATTGCCTTGGTCGTCTTTGGTTTTACAATCCAGCACAAAGATTTCCAACTTTTTCTTTTTAAACTTAAAGCCAAATGCGTTCAGGTCATCTTTAGTTTTACCTAGTTGCAGTTGATCAATATTTAGCCCGGCATCATTGTAGTCTGTTAATGGAGCATAGTATTTGTATTCTCCAAGGCCATTCACTTCACCATTATTTTTAAACGTAACAGTAGCCTCCTCTTCGTTCAGATAAGATCCTTTAAATAAAAGTTGTTCAAGAATTTTAAACCGGCCATCTTCTTCTTCACAATGGATACGTAAAAATGTATTCACTCCAATTTTAATTTGCTCACCGGATTTTATGTTGATGGCATCAATCTTATTCTTTGGTTGGTTGTTTTCTTCTGACCATAAATCAAATGTTCCATCGGTCTTTTTAACAATGAAATAGTCAAGAGCTTCATGAAAGTTATAAATAGCTTTCGCAGGTTTGTTCGTATTGGAGGGAATGTTAAGAAAACAGAATTCGCATGTTTTTTGTGCTTGGCGCGGGGATTGATCACTTGCAATGCTTTTATAATATTTCTCATTCACCCAGTTGCCGGTAATAACTGATTGATTCTGGATATTTTCATTAGCCCCTTTAGCATTTTCATTGGAAGATTGTTGATCCGCCCGGCAGGACATGATACCTGAAAGGGTGAGCAGTAAGAGCACAATTCTATTCATACATAGATTCGTTAAAAGGTCGCTGATTAAGAGTCGAAATTAGGCTAAAATCCGGAGGCTTACGATTTTGGAGGTATTAATGGATCATAGATTGAGTGAAGCTCATGGATTAACACGGGATCCTTAATATTTTGCACGGATGCGACTTAAACTGACCTGAGTGATTCCCAGATAGGAAGCGATGTACTTGAGCTGTATGCGCTTTATCATATCCGGATGCTCTTTGGTGAGATTGATATATCTCGTTTCTGCGGAAAAAAATTGCAAACTGTCTATTCTATTAAGCGCTTTAATAAATGAGCTGATCAACACTTTAGTAAACAGACGCTCAATATCTCTGTGCTCATCATATAACTTACCAAGTAGGTCTACATCAATCACAATGAGCTCACAATCTTCTATGGCCATCATTCCTTTTTTGGACGCTATTTCAGGTACCATGCTCTGCACATTGGCGAAAAACTCACTTTCAAATGCCAGTCGATCGGTGATTTCTTTTTTTCCTTTAATATAAAAGGCGCGCAGAATACCTTTTTTGATAAAAAACAACGAGCGTGACTTAGTCCCAATCGGCTGAATAATTGAATTTTTTTTATAAGATACCGACTTGCATATGGCAAGCAATGCGCTCAGGGATGAGGACGACAAAGGATGAATGGATTGTATGCTATCTATAAGTTCTTTCACGGGGTGTTAGGCTCGCTCTCATAAATATAGGCACAAGTTAAGAATTAACCAAAGTTAATTTTAGACTTTTCGACGGAGAGTGGAATGGAACCCGCAGATTCGTGAAGAAAAGAAGTACATATAAGGAAAAAGGTTAATATACTGATAGGTATACTAGTATGGAAGCTAATGACAGGTTTCAATTTTAGCAGATTCTTTGGCCATTTTAGGGCTTAAAAAAGGAACGCCAAGGTTCATGCCCCTGATGATAAGGATGATCGCCATGAGTCCCACGACATAGGGCACTGCTTTATTAAGCCTTTGTCTGATCCGGAAAGAAACGAGATGCCCGAATAACATTAAACCGGCCATAACCGGAATCGTACCAATGCCAAAAGTAAACATCAGAAGAGCCCCGTATCCTGCATTCATGGTAGCCAATGATGCGGTGATTCCAACGTACACGAGACCACAGGGAAGGAGCCCGTTTAACAGCCCAACTGAAAATAGAGATGCCGGACTATTAACAGCAGCGAGTAGCTTTCCCAGACCGGTCTGTACCCGGTTATTGAATTTTTGTACCAGCGGAATCCGCGAACTGACGGATAAACTGGAAAATATGAAAACCAGAAGAAATATTCCGGCACCAATTGATACAGCTTGTTGAAGACCCCAAAATCTGAATTGATTTCCAAGAAATCCAAAAATCAGCCCAAGACCGGCATACGTGAGTGCCCGACCAATGTTGTAAAGAAATATGCTGAGGTATTTTTGTCGATTAGTAAAGTGATGCACCGGTAATGTCAGTGCAATGGGTCCACACATTCCGATGCAATGAAAACTACCCAAAAATCCTATTGAAAGACCGGTGATAATGGAAAAAATTAAGTCACTCATTTTAGTTTCAAAGTGCGTTGTTGATTTATAACACTAATCATTACTATTCGACAAAAATACTTTCCTCTTTATAATACGCTTTCCCATTGTTCGTCCAACTAATTCTTCCTTTATAAATGCCCTTACTTAACGCTGTTTTCATGATGGAACGGCGATTGGATCCGTTAGGAATGATGGGTAGATGAATATCCTTTGCTTTTGAATCTGTTCTTAAAAATTCAATTTGCCCTTTCTCTAGCTTTTCAAACGCACCATTGGGCAGGATGATAAAAACCTCATTTACATTTTGATGTATAAGGTTGTCAGAAGTCAGATCATACAAATTTTGCTTTGCGTCGATCACGTCCTGGTAAGCTAATTCCTTCTGGTAATAATTGTCATCAATCATTTCATTGGTTTGTTGCGAGGCATAAAAAACTAAGCCAAGCATGCCAGTGACAAATAAAACAATAACAATCCCTATTTTATGTCCCCAGTTCATCATACCATAATTTATTGTGTAGCTACAGATTCAGATTGTGCCAGACTTATTTAAAA